>NZ_JBIRJA010000017.1:177438-244573 GCF_044329325.1 Streptomyces sp. NPDC017676
TCCCCGTTGCCGCGTGCGGGTGCGGTGTGGCTTGCGGCGTGCGGCCAGCGACTCGGGGGCCCAGACCGTTGCCCGGTGCGGGGTGCGGTGTGGCTGGTCGCGCAGTTCCCCGCGCCCCTCCGGGCGCCGGCTGGCGTCGGCACCGGCGGCGCGCCCCTTCAGGGCGGTTCTACTCCCCCGGCCACTCCGGCTTGCGCTTCTCGTTGAAGGCCGCCACTCCCTCCGCCCGGTCGCCCGAGAAGGCCACCGAGCGCCAGGCCGCGTCCTCCACCTCCAGTCCGGCCCGCAGGTCCAGCCCGTGCCCCAGGCGCAGCGCCCGCTTCGCCGCCCGGAGCCCCACCGGCGAGTTCCCGGCGATCCGCTCGCCCAGTGCCAGCGCCTCCTCGCGGTCCCGGCCGGGGTCCACGAGCCGGTCCACCAGGCCCAGCTCGGCCGCCTCGGCCGCCTCCACCCGCCGCGCCGAGAAGATCAGCTCCGCCGCGCGGGCCGCGCCGACCCGCCGGGGCAGCAGCTGGGTGCCGCCACCGCCCGGGATCACGCCCACGGACACCTCCGGCAGCCCCACCACGGCCGTACGGTCCGCCACGATCAGGTCGCAGGACAGCGCCAGCTCGAACCCGCCGCCCAGCGCGAAGCCGTGCACCGCCGCGATCGTCGGCATCGGCAGCTCCAGCACCCCGGTGTACGCCCCACGGGCCACCGGCCGCTGCCGTACCAGGTCGGCGTCCGTGAAGGAGTTCCGCTCCTTCAGGTCCGCCCCCACGCAGAACGCGCGTTCGTGCGACGAGGTCAGGACGACCACCCGGGCGTCCCGGTCGACGGAGAGCGCGGCGCACGCGCCCGCGAGGGAGCGGGCCATCTCCGTGGAGACCGCGTTCATCGCCTTGGGCCGGTCCAGCACCAGCTCCGCGACATGCCCGTGCCGCCGCACCAGCACGAACTCCCCGAACCGCTCCTCACCCATGACACCCTCCGGTTAACGCGGGTTAACTGCCGTCGACCCGATCATCGCAGCCGTGCCCTTTCTCGTGAAGTCCAGGGGGCTACACCCGTTCGAGTGACATCCCGGCCTTCTCCGCGCACACCGCCCACACGAGCGCATAGCGTGCGGGACCCATGACACCGATACCTGCACACTCCGACGCGGAGCGGGAACGCGCGCCGGAGCGTGCGCCGGGAGTACGGCGCGGCCGGCATCGCAAGCCCCGACCGCGCAAGGTGCTGCTCGCCGCCGGTGGCCTCGCCCTGGCCGCGGGCGTGCTCAGCCTGGTCCGGGCCGCCCCGGACGCGGGGGTCGGCGCGCCCGGCACGGCGGAGGCCGAGCCCCGGGTCGGCCCGGGCGGCGGGCCCACGGGCCGCTCCGCCGACACCGCGGCCACCATCGCCGCCGCCCCGACCGCACTGCCGTCGGCGACCTCCGTCATGGGCGGCAGGAGCCCCGCGCCGACGCCCACCGGCTCCCCGCTCCCCGCGGCACCGGACCCGGGAACGGCCACGCCGGCGCCCGGCGACCCCGTCGTACCGACCGCCCGGCCGGGCCGGACCCCGGGCCGGCCGAGCGGCACGTCCCGGCCGCCCGCGCCGACGGCCTCCGCCCCGCGCCCGGACCCGGCCACCACCACACCGACCCCGGCCCCGACTCCGCCCCCGAGCCACGGCCCGGATGAGCCGGAACCCCGTCCGGGCGGGGTGTGCGTGCCGGTGATCGGGCTGTGCGTGGACGTACTCGGCGACCGGCACGGCTAGGTCCTGTCGTCGAACTCCCGTCGTCCGCCCGGAGGGCGGGCCGTGCGGCGTCAGGTGCGTGCTCTCGCCGTGCCAGCCACAGGCCCTCGTACCGGGCGTACTCGGGACTGGGGCCGGTGCGGCGAGAGTGCGTGCATGGCGTCGCGCGGCAGACGGGAGTTCGACGACAGGGCCCAGGGCCCGGCGCACATGGGAATCGCGCCCGGGCGGTCGAGTGAGGCGCCCCCGGGGCAGGGGGCGGGCCCGTCAGGCTTCGCGGGGCGGACGGGAACGCGACGACGGGCCCTCGCGGCCGACGGCTACGGCTGGCCGTCGCGGCGCGTGAGCAGCCACGGTTCGACCACGCCGAGCCCGCGCACCGGGCGCTGCCACATCGGCTGGAGCGCGAAGCGGTACACCGGCGGGTCCTCGCCCTCCTTCTCGGCCGCCGCAGCGGCCTCCGCCATCTCCGCCTCCGAGGCGGGCGCCTCGCCGCTGCGGATCAGCTCCTCGGCGAACGCGCTGTCCACGAGGACGGCGTCGCGCGGGGCTATCGAGGTCAGCCGGGAGGCCAGGTTCACCGTCGTACCGAACACATCGCCCATGCGGGTGGTCACCGTGCCGAACGCCATGCCGACCCGCAGCTCGGGCATCGTCTCGTCGTTCGCCAGCGTCTCCACCAGCCGCAGCGCGATGTCGGCGGCCACACCGGCGTCGTCCGCCGCGTACAGCACCTCGTCCCCGAGGGTCTTGATGAGCCGGCCGCCGCGCGCCGCCACCAGGTCGGCCGCGGTCGTCTCGAACGCCTCGACCAGCTCGCCCAGCTCCTCCTCCTCCATGCGGCGGGTGAGCCGGGTGAAGCCGACGAGGTCGGCGAAGCCTACGGCGAGCCGCCGGTCGACCATCTCCTCGTCGTCGGCGGTCTGGACGACCCGGCCGGCCGACGCGGCGAGCTGGCGCCGCCAGACGTAGACGAGGAACTCCTCCAGCTCGGGCAGGAGCAGCTCGACGATCGGGTACGTCACCTCGGTGCGGGTCATCCCCGGTTCCGGCGGCTCGGTCAGGCCCTCCAGGAAGGAGTCGATCTGCCATTCCGCCAACCGGGCGGTGGTCTGCCCGGTGGACCGCGCCACCTGCACCGCCATGGCCTCGCTCAGCAGTCCCGCCTCCACCAGGCCGGCGAGGCGGCGCAGGGCCAGGACGTCGGCCTCGGTGAGGGCCTTGGCCTGGCCGATGTCGGCGAAGCCCATCGCCCGCCAGAACCGGGACGCCAGCTCCATGGAGACGCCGGCGCTGCGCGCGGCCTGGAACGGGGTGTAGCGGCGCTCGGCCCCCAGGATGAGCTGTTCGAGACGCAGGGCCAGCGGGTCATCGCCGGTCTCGGGGGCGTGGGGGTCCACCCGGCCGTCCCCGCCAGCGCCGGAGCCCGTGTCGTCGACGGTCACGCCTGCTGCCCTTCCGATCTGCCGCGGTCAGGTATCGACCGGCCTCAACTCTACGGCAGGTGTGCGCCAGCTCACTCCGTCGGGTTGGGCCGACGGCACGCGTCCCGGGCACCGGTCGAGCGAACCGGCGTGGTCCGACGGCGCGTGATCGCCGTGCCCGGCTGCGGCTCCATTGTGGCTGGTCGCGCAGTTCCCCGCGCCTCTTCGGTGCGCTCTACGCCGGCCGCAGGTGGACGATGTCGCCCGCCCCCACCGGCTCCTGCACCCCGTTCTCCGTGGCGATGATCAGCCGCCCGTCGCCGTCCAGCGCCACGGCCTCACCCACCACCGAGCGGTCGCCCGGCAGTTCCGCCCGCACCGTCCGCCCGAGGGTCGCGCAGCCCGCGGTGTACGTCTCCTGGAGCCCGCACGCCGAGGAATCGCCCCTCACGGCCCGCCAGCGCCCGTACCAGTCCTCCAGCGACCGCAGCACCGCCCGCAGCAGCGGGTCGCGGTCCGTGCCCAGCGCCCCGGCCAGGGCCAGGGAGCCGGCCTGCGGGACCGGCAGCTCGTCCGCCCTGAGCGTGACGTTGATGCCGACGCCGATGACGACGCCGTCGTCGCCGGCCCGCTCGGCGAGGATGCCCCCGGCCTTGCGCTCCTCCCCGTCCACGGTCACCAGCAGGTCGTTCGGCCACTTGAGCGCCGTGTCGACGCCCGCCGCGCGGGCCAGCCCGGTCGCCACCGCCACGCCCGTCAGCAGCGGCAGCCACCCCCAGCGGGCCACGGGCACCTCGGTGGGCTTGAGCAGGACGGAGAAGAACAGGCCCGACCGCGGCGGAGCCGTCCAGCGGCGGTCCAGCCGGCCCCGGCCCGACGTCTGCTCCTCGGCCACGAGGACGGCGCCCTCGTCGGCGTTCCCGGCGGCGGCCAGGGCGGCCAGGTCGGAGTTGGTGGAGCCGGTCCGCTGCACCACCTCGATGTCGCAGTACAGGCCCTGCTCCCTGACCAGCCCGCGGCGCAGGGCGGCGCCGTTCAGGGGTGGACGGTCCAGGTCGGACCAGCGGCTGTCGTCTGATGGATTCTGCGGCGTCATGCAAGCCACCCTAGGTGTGGTAAACGACGCACTGCTGATCCGTAGGCCCGCCACTACTCTACGGATGAGTAACCGTCCCCCCTTTTGAGCAGGCAGGGAGCCGCATCCCGATGTCCGAGCCGGAAGAGCGTCACGAGGTCCAAGAGATCGACATCCACACGACCGCGGGGAAGCTCGCGGATCTCCAGCGCCGTATCCACGAGGCGACGCACGCCGGCTCGGAGCGCGCCGTCGAGAAGCAGCACGCCAAGGGCAAGCTGACGGCGCGTGAGCGGATCGAACTGCTGCTCGACGAAGGGTCGTTCGTCGAGCTGGACGAGTTCGCCCGGCACCGGTCGACCAACTTCGGGCTGGAGAGGAACCGCCCGTACGGGGACGGCGTCGTCACCGGCTACGGCACGGTCGACGGCCGCCCGGTCGCGGTCTTCTCGCAGGACTTCACCGTCTTCGGCGGCGCCCTCGGCGAGGTCTACGGCCAGAAGATCGTCAAGGTCATGGACTTCGCACTGAAGACCGGCTGCCCGGTCATCGGGATCAACGACTCCGGCGGCGCCCGCATCCAGGAGGGGGTCGCCTCCCTGGGGGCGTACGGCGAGATCTTCAGGCGCAACACCCACGCCAGCGGTGTCATCCCGCAGATCTCGCTCGTCGTCGGGCCCTGCGCGGGCGGCGCGGTCTACTCCCCGGCGATCACCGACTTCACGGTCATGGTCGACCAAACCTCGCACATGTTCATCACCGGTCCGGACGTCATCAAGACCGTCACCGGCGAGGACGTCGGCTTCGAGGAGCTGGGCGGCGCCCGCACCCACAACACCGCCTCCGGTGTGGCCCACCACATGGCCGGGGACGAGAAGGACGCCATCGAGTACGTCAAGCAGCTGCTGTCGTACCTGCCGTCCAACAACCTCTCCGAGCCCCCGGTCTTCCCGGAGGAGGCGGACCTCTCCCCCAGCGACGAGGACCGCGAGCTGGACACCGTCGTACCGGACAGCGCCAACCAGCCGTACGACATGCACACGGTGATCGAGCACGTCCTGGACGACGGCGAGTTCTTCGAGACCCAGGCCCTGTTCGCGCCGAACATCCTCACCGGGTTCGGGCGGGTCGAGGGCCACCCGGTCGGCATCGTCGCCAACCAGCCGATGCAGTTCGCCGGCTGCCTCGACATCACGGCGAGCGAGAAGGCCGCCCGTTTCGTGCGGACCTGCGACGCCTTCAACATCCCGGTCCTGACCTTCGTGGACGTGCCGGGCTTCCTGCCGGGCGTCGACCAGGAGCACGACGGCATCATCCGGCGCGGCGCCAAGCTGATCTACGCCTACGCCGAGGCCACCGTCCCGCTGATCACCGTCATCACCCGCAAGGCCTTCGGCGGCGCCTACGACGTCATGGGCTCCAAGCACCTGGGCGCCGACCTCAACCTGGCCTGGCCCACCGCCCAGATCGCCGTCATGGGCGCCCAGGGCGCGGTCAACATCCTGCACCGCCGCACGATCGCGGAGGCGGAGGCGGGCGGTGAGGATGCCGAGGCGGTGCGCGCCCGGCTGATCCAGGAGTACGAGGACACCCTCCTCAACCCCTACGTCGCGGCCGAGCGCGGCTACATCGACGCGGTGATCATGCCGTCCGACACCCGCGCGCACATCGTCCGCGGGCTGCGTCAGCTGCGCACCAAGCGGGAATCCCTCCCTCCGAAGAAGCACGGCAACATCCCCCTCTAGGCCCGCGGACCCCGGGAGCGGTCATGAACATCAAGGTCGTACGAGGCAACCCGACCCCGGAGGAGCTGGCCGCCGCCCTGGCGGTGGTCCGCGCCCGCGCCGCGGCGGCAGCGGTGACGCCGTCCGGCGCGGAGCCCCCGAGGGACGCGTGGTCCGACCCGTCGAGGATCGCCGCCCACCGCGTCCCCCGGCCGGGCCCGACGTCCTGGACCCGCACCTACTGGCCGAGCTGAGGGATCGCGGGAACCACGCCGGGCGCGAACTTGAGTAGCTGTACTCAGGCGCCCTCCCCGGCCGAGGCCCCACGCTGGTGGAGTGCTGTGGTCAGATCCGGAGAACGAGCCGCCGAAGGACCTGCGCGACGCGCAGGACATGCTCCGGCGGCTCGGTCTTCTCGTGGCCCTGGCCATGGTGCTGTTCATGATCGTCAGTGGTCTGAGGTGAGCCGGACGGCGCACCCTGACTAACCTGACCGCATGACTGCCAAACGCCGCAGGCGACTCGTGCTCGCCTCCCAGTCCCCCGCCCGGCTGGCCCTGCTCCGGCAGGCCGGCCTCGCCCCCGAGGTGATCGTGAGCGGCGTCGACGAGGACGCCGTCACCGCCCCCACCCCGGCGGAGCTCGCCCTCGCCCTCGCCGAGGCCAAGGCGAGCGTCGTGGCGGCCAGGCCGGAGGTCCGGGGCGCCCTGGTGATCGGCTGTGACTCGGTGCTGGAGCTGGACGGGCAGGCGCTCGGCAAGCCGGCCGACGCGGAGGAGGCCACCGCCCGCTGGAAGAGCATGCGCGGGCGGGCCGGAGTGCTCCAGACGGGGCACTGCGTGTGGGACACGGAGGCCAAGCGGTACGTGTCGGCGACCGCGTCCACCGTCGTCCGGTTCGGCGAGCCCAGTGACGAGGAGATCGCCGCCTACGTGGCCTCGGGGGAGCCGCTGCACGTCGCCGGCGCGTTCACCCTGGACGGCCGTTCGGCGCCGTTCATCGAGGGCATCGACGGCGACCACGGCAACGTGATCGGCATCAGCCTGCCGCTGCTCCGCAAGCTGCTCGCCGAACTGGGCGTGGGCATCACGGAGTTGTGGGCACCGGAGCGCTGATCTGGGCGGGGACCGAGTCCTGCGGCTCGCCGTCCCCGTCCCCGTCCTGCGGTTCGTCCGGACGGCTCACCGGCGCGCCCGCTCCGGCGGGGGCCGCGCCCGGCTCCGCCCGCGCCAGCGGCCCGGCACCCTCCCCGGGCGTGCCGCCGGGCGCCACGCCCTCCGGTCCGCCCGCACGGTCGTACGTCATCAGGAGCAGCACGATCAGCCCTAGGACGACCACCATGAACAGGAACGCCGTCCAGCCGACCAGGCCCCAGGCGAACGCGCCGAGCAGGCCGTGCACCACGGCCGCGCTGATCAGCAGGACGCGGCCGAGGCCCGCCGGGGCGCGGTCGCGTACCGCGACCAGCGCCGCCACCAGCGCGCACAGCGCGAAGTAGAGGCCGAAGACCACTCCGCCGATCTTCGAGGACGTCGACATGACGTCCGGGTCGAGACCGGCCAGCGACATGTCCTGCCGGTCGACGACCACTCCGAGGAACCAGTTCAGCGCGGCGATGAAGACGGCCTCCGCCAGGAGGACGACCGCGACGACCCCTGCCACCGGTCTGCGCACCACCGGTCCCACCCACTCTCACACCAGCAGCCTGTTACCCCAGGTACGTTCGGGACAGCGCGAACGCTACTAACGGGTAAACCCAGGGACAAGGGTTCGGGCCGCAGCAAAGAATCATTGGGCCATTCGTAGGGACTCGACAAAGAATCCGAGTGGGCCGCAGCACGCCTTCACAGAGACCTTGGCCACATGGCAGGGCTAGGGTTTTCCGCAGGAGTCCTGCGTACCGAGGTGCGACATGGGCTTTCGCGGGTCGCGCGGGCCTCGCATCACGCTCCGTGTGGGCAAGCTCACCACAGGGGACGGGTCGAAGTGCCGTGTCGGCAGTCCCTAAACTCGGCTTGTTTCAAGGAGGGAGCCTCAATCGTGCGCAAGGTGCTCATCGCCAACCGTGGCGAAATCGCTGTCCGCGTGGCCCGGGCCTGCCGGGACGCCGGGATCGCGAGCGTGGCCGTCTACGCCGACCCGGACCGGGACGCTCTGCATGTCCGCGCCGCGGATGAGGCGTTCGCTCTGGGCGGTGACACCCCGGCCACCAGCTACCTGGTCATCGAGAAGATCTTGAACGCGGCGCGTGAGTCCGGCGCGGACGCCGTCCATCCGGGGTACGGCTTCCTCTCGGAGAACGCCGAGTTCGCGCAGGCCGTCCTGGACGCCGGCCTGATCTGGATCGGCCCGCCGCCGCAGGCGATCCGCGACCTGGGCGACAAGGTCGCCGCCCGGCACATCGCCCAGCGCGCCGGCGCGCCGCTGGTCGCGGGCACCCCGGACCCGGTCTCGGGCGCCGACGAGGTCGTGGCCTTCGCCAAGGAGCACGGCCTACCGATCGCGATCAAGGCCGCCTTCGGTGGCGGTGGCCGCGGTCTGAAGGTGGCCCGCACCCTCGAAGAGGTCCCCGAGCTGTACGACTCCGCGGTGCGCGAGGCGGTCGCCGCCTTCGGCCGCGGCGAGTGCTTCGTCGAGCGCTACCTGGACCGTCCGCGGCACGTGGAGACCCAGTGCCTGGCCGACAAGCACGGCAACGTGGTCGTGGTCTCCACCCGTGACTGCTCCCTCCAGCGCCGCCACCAGAAGCTGGTCGAGGAGGCCCCGGCGCCGTTCCTGTCCGAGGAGCAGGTCGCCGAGCTGTACCGCGCGTCGAAGGCCATCCTGAAGGAGGCCCGGTACGAGGGCGCCGGCACCTGTGAGTTCCTGGTCGGCCAGGACGGCACGATCTCCTTCCTGGAGGTGAACACCCGCCTCCAGGTGGAGCACCCGGTGACCGAGGAGGTCGCCGGCATCGACCTGGTCCGCGAGATGTTCCGCATCGCCGACGGCGAGGAGCTCGGGTACGGCGATCCGGTGCTGCGCGGTCACTCGTTCGAGTTCCGCATCAACGGCGAGGACCCGGGCCGCAACTTCCTCCCGGCCCCCGGCACGGTCACCCGGTTCGACCCGCCGTCCGGCCCCGGCGTCCGCCTGGACGCGGGCGTGGAGTCCGGCTCGGTCATCGGCCCGGCCTGGGACTCGCTGCTCGCCAAGCTGGTCGTGACCGGCCGTACCCGCAAGGAGGCCCTGGAGCGGGCCGCCCGCGCGCTGGACGAGTTCCAGGTCGAGGGCATGGCGACGGCGATCCCCTTCCACCGCGTGGTCGTGCGGGACCCGGCGTTCGCGCCCGAGCTGACCGGCTCCACGGATCCCTTCACGGTCCACACCCGCTGGATCGAGACCGAGTTCGTCAACGAGATCAAGCCGTTCACCGCGCCCGCCGACGCCGAGGCGGAGGAGGAGCTGGGCCGCGAGACGGTCGTCGTCGAGGTCGGCGGCAAGCGCCTGGAGGTCTCGCTGCCGTCGTCGCTGGGCATGAGCCTGGCCCGCACGGGCCTCGCGGCCGGTGCCAAACCGAAGCGCCGCGCGGCGAAGAAGTCCGGCCCGGTCGCCTCCGGTGACACCCTCGCCTCGCCGATGCAGGGCACGATCGTGAAGATCGCCGTCGAGGAGGGCCAGGAGGTCAAGGAGGGCGACCTGGTCGTCGTTCTGGAGGCCATGAAGATGGAACAGCCCCTGAACGCCCACAAGGCGGGCACCATCAAGGGCCTGACCGCCGAGGTCGGCGCGTCCATCACGTCGGGCGCGGCGATCTGCGAGATCAAGGACTGACCCGATCCGAGTCCCGTCCCCACGCCCGGCGTACCGCCCCGGTCCGCCGGGCGTGGCGTTTGCGCCGTCCCGTCCGGAGAACGGGCGGGCCGCACACGGCCGTATGCCCCGGGCGGATGAACCAGCGGCCCGACCGGTACGGGGCCGGTGACCGAGGGAACGATTCCCCGTCGGTCCGGCGAGACGCCGGACCGGTCACGGTCACCGGTTGCCGGTCGCCGGGGACCGACCGGGTCCCGGGGCCCCGTCGGCGCTAACGGCGGCGCAGGTCGGCGACGCGGCCTCGGTCTGTGGTCGTCGGTTCGCCCAGGCCGGCGGCGGAGCGGAGGGCGGAAGCGCCTGGTACGTGGCCCCTGCGCGGTCCCGGCAGGGGAGCGCGGCGGCCCGCCGGGACCTGGTCACCCCCCGGGTTCCCGCTCGCCCCCGTGACGGCGATCTGCACGCCCTGGTCGGCGAGCGCCTGCAACTCCGTGGCGGCGCGGTCGTCGTGGGGCGGCGGCTCGTCGGTGACGAGTCGGGTGATGAGGTCCGTCGGCACGGTCTGGAACATGGTGTCCGTGCCGAGCTTGGTGTGGTCGGCGAGGACCACGACCTCCGCGGCGGCCTGGACGAGGGCCCGGTCGACGGATGCCGAGAGCATGTTGGAGGTGGACAGGCCGCGCTCGGCCGTCAGACCGCTTCCGGAGAGGAACGCCTTCGACACGCGCAGACCCTGGAGGGACTGTTCCGCGCCGGAGCCGACGAGGGCGTAGTTGGAGCCGCGCAGGGTGCCTCCGGTCATCACGACCTCCACCCGGTTGGCATGGGCCAACGCCTGGGCGACCAGGAGGGAGTTGGTGACGACCGTCAGCCCCGGCACACGCGCGAGCCGGCGGGCCAGCTCCTGCGTGGTCGTACCGGCCCCGACCACGATCGCCTCGCCTTCTTCGACGAGACCCGCGGCGAGATCGGCGATGGCCGTCTTCTCCGCGGTCGCGAGATGGGATTTCTGCGGAAAGCCGGACTCTCGCGTGAACCCGCCCGGCAGTACCGCACCGCCGTGCCGGCGGTCGAGGAGTCCTTCTGCCTCCAGTGCCCGCACGTCCCGCCGTACGGTCACTTCGGAGGTCTGGACGACGCGGGCGAGCTCACGGAGCGACACGGCACCGTTCGCTCGCACCATTTCTAGGATCAATTGGCGACGTTCAGCAGCGAACACGAAACTGACAGTAACCCCAGCGACCGTCTGCTTTCAGCAGTTTGCGCCGAATAGCAGAAGTTGTTCGCATGGCAGGGCGGGAAGTGGTATAGAACCCGCCCGCCCCGACTATGCCGACCGCATGCGCCACAACACCCCCTGACCAGGGGGAAGTCGACAGCGGCCGTCAGGCCTCCGCGCTCGCCTTGCGCGTGTGCAGCTGCCGGGCGACCTCCGCGATCGACCCCGAAAGGGAGGGGTACACCGTGAACGCGTTCGCGATCTGTTCGACCGTCAGATTGTTGTCGACGGCGATCGAGATGGGGTGGATCAGTTCCGAGGCGCGCGGAGCCACCACCACACCGCCCACGACGATCCCGGTGCCCGGCCGGCAGAAGATCTTCACGAAGCCGTCCCGGATGCCCTGCATCTTGGCGCGCGGGTTGCGCAGCAGCGGGAGCTTGACGACCCTCGCGTCGATCTTGCCCGCGTCCACGTCCGCCTGGGTGTAACCGACGGTGGCGATCTCGGGGTCGGTGAAGACGTTGGACGACACCGTCTTCAGGTTCAGCGGGGCCACCGCGTCGCCCAGGAAGTGGTACATGGCGATACGTCCCTGCATGGCCGCGACGGACGCGAGAGCGAAGACCCCGGTCACGTCACCGGCCGCGTACACGCCGGGAGCGGTCGTCCGGGAGACCTTGTCCGTCCAGATGTGGCCCGACTCGCGCAGCTTGACGCCGGCCTCCTCCAGACCGAGGCCCGCGCTGTTCGGGATGGCGCCGACGGCCATCAGGCAGTGCGTGCCGCTGATGACCCGGCCGTCGGCCAGCGTCACCTCGACCCGGTCGCCGACGCGCTTGGCGGACTGCGCGCGGGAGCGGGCCATGACGTTCATGCCACGGCGCCGGAAGACGTCCTCCAGGACGGCGGCGGCGTCCGGGTCCTCACCCGGCAGCACGCGGTCGCGGGACGACACCAGCGTGACCTTAGACCCCAGGGCCTGGTACGCGCCGGCGAACTCGGCACCGGTCACGCCCGACCCGACGACGATCAGCTCTTCCGGCAGCTCGGTGAGGTCGTAGACCTGGGTCCAGTTGAGGATGCGCTCGCCGTCGGGCCGGGCGTCGGGCAGCTCGCGCGGATGACCACCGGTGGCGATGAGGACGGCGTCGGCGGTGAGCGTCTCCTCGGTGCCGTCGGCGGCGGTGACGACGACCTTCCGGGACCCGTCCAGCGCCTGCATGCCGTCCAGCCGGCCGCGCCCGCGCATGACCCGGGCACCGGCACGGGTGACGGAGGCGGTGATGTCGTGGGACTGGGCGAGGGCCAGCCGCTTCACCCGGCGGTTGACCTTCCCGAGGTCCACGCCGACCACCCGGGCCGCCTGCTCCAGCGGCGGGGTGTCGTCGGCGACGATGATGCCGAGCTCTTCGTACGACGAGTCGAAGGTCGTCATGACCTCGGCCGTAGCGATAAGGGTCTTCGACGGCACGCAGTCGGTCAGCACCGACGCTCCGCCCAGACCGTCGCAGTCGACGACGGTCACCTCCGCGCCGAGCTGAGCGGCCACCAGCGCCGCTTCGTATCCGCCGGGTCCGCCACCGATGATCACGATCCGAGTCACGTACTCCATTGTCCCGCACGCTTCAAGGTGCTACTGCCCGGGGGCGCCACCGGGGCGCTCCCGGGGCGCCCGGGGCGCCCGGGGCGCGCGGTGCGCCTGCCGTACCCTCTCCCCATGTCGCTCTATGCCGCGTACGCCGGCAACCTCGACGCGCGCCTGATGTCCCGCCGCGCCCCGCACTCCCCGCTGCGCGCCACCGGCTGGCTGAACGGCTGGCGGCTGACCTTCGGCGGCGAGCAGCTCGGCTGGGAGGGCGCGCTGGCGACGATCGTCGAGGACCCGTTGGCCGAGGTCTTCGTCGGCCTGTACGACATCGCACCCATGGACGAGGAGTCGCTCGACCGGTGGGAGGGCGTGGGCCTCGACATCTACCGTCGGGTACGCGTGCGCGTGCACACCCTGGACGGTGAGGAGACGGCCTGGGCGTACGTCCTCAACGCGTACGAGGGCGGGCTGCCGTCGGCGCGCTACCTGGGCGAGATCGCCGACGCGGCGGAGTCGGCGGGGGCTCCGCACGACTATGTGATGGAGCTCCGCAAGCGCCCCTGCTGATCCTCCGCGCATCCCCTGTGCCGCGTTTTGCTCCGATTTTTACGGCTGCTTGTGGAAACCGACAAGACAACGAAGGCAAACCCGTGGGCTCTGTCATCTACGCGCGTAGGCGAAGACCGGCTACCCTCATCGGCGTGAACGCATCTCTTCTTCCGGACGACATCAAGGGCGACCCCTACGCGGCCGCCGACGCCGCCGCCGCGCGCCTGCGCGCCCTCACGGGCGCCGAGACCCACGACGTCGCCCTCGTGATGGGCTCCGGCTGGGCTCCGGCCGTCGACGCCCTCGGGGCACCCGACGCCGAGTTCCAGGTCACCGAGCTGCCCGGCTTCCCGCCGCCGGCGGTCGAGGGCCACGGCGGCAAGATCCGCTCGTACTCCTTCGGTGACAAGCGGGCCCTGGTCTTCCTGGGCCGCACGCACTACTACGAGGGCCGTGGCGTGGCCGCGGTGGCGCACGGCGTCCGTACGGCCGTCGCGGCCGGCTGCAAGACCATCGTGCTGACCAACGGCTGCGGCGGTCTGCGCGAGGGCATGCGGCCCGGCCAGCCGGTGCTGATCAGCGACCACATCAACCTGACGGCGACGTCCCCGATCGTCGGCGCGAACTTCGTCGACCTGACGGACCTGTACTCGCCGCGCCTGCGCGCCCTGTGCAAGGAGATCGACCCCACGCTGGAGGAGGGCGTCTACGCCCAGTTCCCCGGCCCGCACTACGAGACCCCGGCCGAGATCCGCATGGCCCGCGTCATCGGCGCGGACCTGGTCGGCATGTCCACGGTCCTGGAGGCCATCGCCGCCCGCGAGGCCGGCGCCGAGGTGCTCGGCATCTCCCTGGTCACCAACCTGGCCGCGGGCATGACCGGCGAACCCCTCAACCACGAGGAGGTCCTCCAGGCCGGCCGCGACTCGGCAGCCCGCATGGGCGAACTGCTGGCACGGGTACTGGGCAGGATCTGAGGAACCCCCGCACCCGGCTCCGACCGGGAACCGCCCCGGCCGGCTCGGGGCGAGGCACCGGGCTCGGCCAGGGGCGGGCGTCGGGCTCGGCACGGCGTCGGGCCCGGCTTCGGGCAGGCGTCGGGCTCGGCTTCGGCCGGGGTCGCTGGGCTCGGCTCCGGCAGTGCGCTCGGTTTGAGCGGGAGCGGTACGGCGGCCGGCTTGAGCGGGAGCGGTACGGCGGCCGGCTCTTAGGGGTGCGGCGACAGCGCCGTCGGCGGCCCGGCGCGGTCGCGGTACGGCGCGGTCGCGGTACGGCGAGCAGCCGCCGAGCGGCTCGCTGTACGGCCGGCGGCTCACAGCGGGCGCGGTGGTGCAAGCGGCCGTGCGCGGTGCGCGGGCCCGGGCGGCGTGGATGCGGCAAGCTCCCTTCCATGCCGCGGCCGGCTCCCAGGGGGGTCGGCGGCGGGCCGTTCGTCCGCCTTTCGGCCGACCGAGTCGGGTGGGTGGGCGAAGGACGGGGGGCTGGGGGCGGAGCCCCCAGTTGGACCAGGCAGACACAGGAGAGGTTGATCCCAAGGTGCACGACGATCTCATCGCCCGGGCAAAGGCCTGGCTCGCCGAGGACCCGGACCAGGAGACCCGCGACGAACTGGCCGAGCTGATCGACGCCGGTGCCGTCGAGGAACTGTCGGCCCGCTTCTCCGGCACACTCCAGTTCGGCACCGCCGGCCTGCGGGGCGAGCTGGGCGCCGGCCCGATGCGCATGAACCGCGGCGTCGTCATCCGCGCCGCCGCCGGCCTCGCCGCGTACCTGAAGAAGAGCGGTCACCCCGATGGACTGGTGGTCATCGGTTACGACGCCCGCCACAAGTCCGCCGACTTCGCCCGGGACACCGCCGCCGTGATGACCGGCGCCGGCCTGCGCGCGGCCGTACTCCCCCGTCCCCTCCCCACCCCGGTCCTGGCCTTCGCCATACGGCACCTGGGCGCGGTCGCGGGCGTCGAGGTCACCGCCAGCCACAACCCGCCCCGGGACAACGGCTACAAGGTCTACCTCGGCGACGGCTCCCAGATCGTCCCGCCCGCCGACGCGGAGATCGCCGCCGAGATCGACGCGATCGCCTCCCTGCACGACGTACCCCGTCCGGAGAGCGGCTGGGAGACCCTGGACGAGTCGGTCCTGGACGCCTACCTCGCCCGCACGGACGCCGTACTGGACCCCGCCTCCCCCCGTACCGCCCGCACGGTCTACACCGCGATGCACGGCGTCGGCCGGGACGTCCTGCTGGCCGCGTTCGCCCGCGCCGGCTTTCCCGAGCCGATGCTGGTCGCCGAGCAGGCCGACCCGGACCCGGACTTCCCGACGGTCGCCTTCCCGAATCCGGAGGAGCCGGGCGCCATGGACCTGGCGTTCGCGCGGGCCCGTGCCACCGACCCGGACCTGGTGATCGCCAACGACCCCGACGCGGACCGCTGCGCGGTGGCCGTGAACGACGGCGGTGACTGGCGGATGCTGCGCGGCGACGAGGTCGGCGCCCTGCTCGCCGCCCACCTGGTCCGCCGCGGCGCCCAGGGCACCTTCGCCGAGTCGATCGTCTCCTCCTCCCTGCTCGGCCGGATCGCCGGGAAGGCGGGGCTGCCGTACGAGGAGACCCTGACCGGCTTCAAGTGGATCGCCCGTGTCGACGGCCTGCGCTACGGCTACGAGGAGGCCCTCGGCTACTGCGTGGACCCGGAGGGCGTGCGCGACAAGGACGGCATCACCGCCGCGCTGCTGATCACCGAGCTGGCGTCCGTGCTGAAGGAGGAGGGCCGTACCCTCCTCGACCTGCTCGACGACCTCGCCGTGGAGCACGGCCTGCACGCCACCGATCAGCTCTCGGTCCGCGTGCAGGACCTGTCGCTGATCGCGGACGCGATGCGCCGGCTGCGCGAGCAGCCGCCGGCCGGGCTGGCGGGCCTGCGCGTCGTCCGGGCCGAGGACCTGGCCCGGGGCACGGAGAAGCTGCCGCCCACGGACGGTCTGCGCTACACCCTCGACGGCGCCCGGGTCATCGTCCGCCCCAGCGGCACCGAACCGAAGCTGAAGTGCTACCTGGAGGTCGTCGTACCGGTCTCCGCGCACGCCGACCTGCCGGCCGCCCGCGCCCGCGCGACGGAGCTGCTGACGGCCGTCAAGCGCGACCTGTCGGCGGCCGCCGGCATCTGAGGGTCCGGGGGCCCTGCTGTCCGTCCCCAGGACAGCGACGACAGCAGGGCCCCCGTCCTCGTGGCAGCCGCCGCCCGTCCTCACCACAGGAACAGCAGGTCCGCCGTCCTCACCACAGGAGCAGCGGGTCCGCCGTCCTCACCACAGGAACAGCTGGCCCGCCGTCCTCACCACAGGAACAGCAGGGCCGCCGTCCAGCCGGCCGCGAGCACCAGTGCCAGGGGCCACAGCGGCCTGCCCCGGCGGCCTGCGTCGGCGGGTACGGACGGGCGCAGCGACGGGTCGCGCCACAGGGCGGTGATCTCACTCGCGGTCCGCTCGTGCGGATGCACCAGCCCGAACCGGCGCTCCAGCCACGGCCAGCGGGGAGCGGCTGCCGACCAGGGCGTGAAGGAGGCCCGCCGGCTGTCCACCTTCAGCTCGGTGCTCGTGCACGTGACGGCCCTGATCTCGTCCCACGGCAGGTGCCGGGGGCCGCGCAGCCCGTTGAACCACAGCCCCTCGCTGTCGGCCGTGATCCGCCAGGCGAGCCAGTGGGGCAGCCACAGCGCCCCGGCGAAACCGGCGAGGGCGCCGAGCACACCACGCCACTGGCCGGTCGCGCCCCAGAAGAAGCCACTGCCCCACAGCACGAGCAGCAGCGCGCAGAGCCGGTGCAGCAGCCCCGCACGCCACTGTCGTACTCCTGCCGGCGCCGCACCGTCCGCCTTCCCGACGACCGCCTCCGCCGCGACCGCTTCCCCGGCCGACCGGCTCAGCTCCGCGTACGTCGTCCGCCGGGCCGCCCGGCGCTTCTCCCCGGCCGTCTGCCGCCGTACCGACGCCTCGGACAGGGGCCGTACGGGCCCCGACGACCGTTCCACCACGGGTGGCGCGTCCGGCTTCTCGGCGGCGGTGACCAGCAGGATCTCGGCGCCGTCGCAGGGCACGCCGTACAGCACGGCCTCCCGCAGCGGGCCCGGCCCCTCCCGGTCGATCCGCTCCAGGAACTCCTCCAGCTCCTCCTCGTCGTCCGTGCTGTCCTCGCCGTGCGCGTCGTCGTGAGCGTCGTCGGGCTCCGCGTCGCGGACCTCCGTGACCCCGACGCGGAACAGGGGACGCGCGCCAGCCGTGTCGTCGGCGGCGAAGACCTCGGTGTCACCGTCGGCGCCCTCCCGTACGAGCACCCGCAGCACGGGCGCCGCCGCCGCGCGCAGCACGGTGGCCCGGCGCCGGCCCAGCAGCCCGGAGACGAGCGCGGTGAGGCCCTGCCCCGCCACCAGCCAGGCGAGCGCCGGCAGCGCCCGCGCACCCTCGCCCGCGTCCGGGCCGTGGGCGGGCAGGACGGCGGCGGCACCGAGCCCGAGCGCGAGCAGGACGGCTCCGCACCCCGTGAGGAGCAGGCCACGGGGCAGTGACCGGCCGGCGTCCGGCAGCGGAGCGGTCGTGCCGCCGGCCGCGTCGCGGATCCGCTCCCGCTGCCTGCCCCGCACCACCAGCCGCAGCACGGCCACCGCCCAGACCGACGCCAGGACGAGCACGGCGGCCGGCCACAGCCTCCCGGGCCGCAGCACGGCCAGCAGCACCGCCAGCACGGGCGCCGACACCGGCACGATCTCCGGGCGCACGCACAGCCACAGCCCGTGCAACGCCAGCAGGGCCGCCGCCCAGGGGCGCCACCCGGCGGGCAGCGCCAGCAGCCCGGTGATTCCCGCGGTGGCGGCGGACGCGGCCACCAGGTGCCCGGCCCGGGTGGGCAGCGGCACCCAGCGCGGTGGCAGCGCGTCGAGCCAGCGGCGGGGGCGCTCACCGCTCCAGGAGGTGCAGTCGGCGGGCACGGTCGCGGCGGGCAGCGGCAGCGGCCGTCCGGGATTCGTACTCATGGAGGTCCAGACACTCGACAGCGGCGAACGGTTGGTTCCGGTCGCAGGGCCACCACGACGCCCGCCCACGGCCCACAGGGCCACACCGGGCTCGCCGGGCACCCCGTCCCGGCGAGCCACCCGGCCGGGCACGTCACACGGGTCACACGGGAGTACGACCCTCAGCACACGGGGAGACGACCCTCCACACACGGGAAGTACGACCCTCGACACACGGAAAGTACGGCCCTCGACCGGGAGAACGGAGACGGAGCACCCCGGGCCCCGCCCTCCCCCACAGCGGCGGACCGGCCCCGTCACACCCCCGCGGGCACACGGCCCGGGACAAGAGAACTACGCGCCGGACCTCCCAGGCCCCGGCCCCTGCTCTGACCCCGAAGGCACCGGGAGAAGCCTCCCGGGGCCCCTCAGCCCACAGCCAGCAGAATCGCCAGCAGCACCGCTCCGGCGACCGCGGGCGCGGCCACCTCGTAGGCCCAGCGCACGGTGATCTCGCCCTGCGCCGACTCGGCCTGCCCGCGCCGCTCCAGCATGTCCCCCAGCTCGGCCATGATCTGGTCGGTCTGCGCCCGGGTCGGCCCCGCGTCCGGGCCGCGCACGCCGAACCCTCCGAAGCCGCCCGGTGCGAGCGCCCCGCCCCGGCCGCCCGGCGCCCCGCCCCGGGCCGCGTCCGCCGCCGCCCGTTGCTGCCGGCGGAGCGCCTTCTTGCGGGCCCGCAGCGAGACGGGGATCGCCCACAGCTGGTACTTGGTGCCGGACTTGGCGAGGACCTCGTTGGAGTAGCCGGAGCGCAGGCCGGAGATCTCGCCCCAGGGCAGGGTGATCACCCGGAACGGGTTGCGGACGCGCAGCCGGTCCTCGCCCGCGAACACCGCCGGGCGGAGCGTGAAGGCGAGGACGAGCGGCACGATCAGGATCATCCCGGCCAGCGCCAGCCACGGGGTCCGGCCGTGACCCTTGAACAGGGCGTCGAAGCCCAGCCAGAGGACGACCAGGAGCAGCAGCGTGCCGCCCGCCAGCCCGAGGGGCGAGCGGTAGACGCGGTCCTTGGCGACGGGCGCCGGCGGCTGTGACGCGGGTGACGGATGGTCCGGGGTGGTCATGGCCCCGATTCTGCACGACGCCGTCCGTGGTGCGGCCACGCGCCCGGGAACCGGCGCTCATCCGTGATCTCGGCCTCGGTGACGAGCACGGGGGTGTACAGCCGCTACGCGCGTAGATATGCTCGTCTGGTGACCATGCCCACTACCGCACCCACAGCTCACGCTCTCGCTGACGTCACCGCGTCCGACAGCACGCTGCGCCGCTTCCTCCACGGGCTGCCCGGCGTCGACGCGGTCGGCCTGGAGGCGCGCGCCGCGTCCCTCGGCACCCGTTCCATCAAGACCACCGCGAAGGCGTACGCCATCGACCTCGCCATCTCGATGGTCGACCTGACGACGCTGGAAGGCGCGGACACCCCGGGCAAGGTCCGGGCGCTCGGCGCCAAGGCGGTCCACCCCGACCCCACCGACCGCACGACGCCGACGACGGCCGCGGTCTGCGTCTACCCCGACATGGTGGCCGTCGCCAAGGAGGCCGTCGCCGGTTCCGGCGTCAAGGTCGCCTCGGTGGCCACCGCCTTCCCGGCCGGCCGTGCCGCGCTCGACGTGAAGCTTGCCGACGTCCGTGAGGCCGTCGCCGCCGGCGCCGACGAGATCGACATGGTCATCGACCGGGGCGCGTTCCTCGCCGGCAAGTACCTGAAGGTGTACGACGAGATCGTCGCCGTGAAGGAGGCCTGCGCGACGAGCGCCCGGCTGAAGGTCATCTTCGAGACCGGCGAGCTGTCGACGTACGACAACATCCGCCGCGCCTCCTGGCTCGGCATGCTGGCCGGCGCCGACTTCATCAAGACGTCGACGGGCAAGGTCGCCGTCAACGCCACGCCCGCGAACACCCTCCTGATGCTGGAGGCGGTCCGCGACTTCCGGGCCCAGACCGGCGTCCAGGTCGGCGTGAAGCCGGCCGGCGGCATTCGCACCAGCAAGGACGCGATCAAGTTCCTGGTCCTGGTCAACGAGACCGCGGGCGAGGACTGGCTGGACAACCACTGGTTCCGCTTCGGCGCCTCCTCGCTCCTGAACGACCTGCTGATGCAGCGCCAGAAGCTGGCCACCGGCCGCTACTCCGGTCCCGACTACGTGACGGTGGACTGATCCCCCATGGCATTCGAGTACGCACCCGCCCCCGAGTCGCGCGCGATCGTCGACATCGCGCCCTCCTACGGCCTGTTCATCGACGGCGAGTTCACCGAGGCGGCCGACGGCAAGGTCTTCAAGACGGTCTCGCCGTCGACGGAGGAGGTCCTCGCCGAGGTCGCCCAGGCCGGTTCCGAGGACGTCGACCGTGCCGTCAGGGCCGCCCGCAAGGCGTTCGAGAAGTGGTCCGCGCTGCCCGGCTCCGAGCGCGCCAAGTACCTGTTCCGCATCGCGCGGATCATCCAGGAGCGCAGCCGTGAGCTGGCGGTCCTGGAGACGCTGGACAACGGCAAGCCGATCAGGGAGACCCGCGACGCGGACCTCCCGCTGGTGGCCGCGCACTTCTTCTACTACGCGGGCTGGGCCGACAAGCTCGGCCACGCCGGCTTCGGCCCGGACCCCAAGCCGCTGGGCGTGGCCGGCCAGGTCATCCCGTGGAACTTCCCGCTGCTGATGCTGGCCTGGAAGATCGCCCCGGCCCTCGCGACCGGCAACACGGTCGTCCTGAAGCCCGCCGAGACGACCCCGCTGTCCGCCCTGTTCTTCGCGGACGTCTGCCGCCAGGCCGGCCTGCCCAAGGGTGTCGTCAACATCCTCCCGGGCTACGGCGACGCGGGCGCCGCGCTGGTCGCGCACCCCGACGTGAACAAGGTCGCCTTCACCGGCTCCACGGCCGTCGGCAAGGAGATCGCCCGCACGGTCGCCGGCACCCGCAAGAAGCTCACCCTCGAACTGGGCGGCAAGGGCGCGAACATCGTCTTCGACGACGCGCCGATCGACCAGGCCGTCGAGGGCATCGTGGGCGGCATCTTCTTCAACCAGGGCCAGGTCTGCTGCGCGGGCTCGCGCCTCCTGGTCCAGGAGTCGATCCAGGACGAGCTGCTGGACTCCCTCAAGCGCCGCCTGTCCACGCTCCGCCTCGGCGACCCGCTGGACAAGAACACCGACATCGGCGCGATCAACTCCGCCGAACAGCTCGCCCGGATCACCGCGCTGGCCGAGCAGGGCGAGGCGGAGGGCGCCGAGCGCTGGTCGCCGGCCTACGAACTGCCCTCGTCCGGCTACTGGTTCGCCCCGACGCTCTTCACGAACGTCACCCAGGCGCACACCATCGCCCGCGACGAGATCTTCGGCCCGGTGCTGTCGGTCCTCACCTTCCGTACGCCCGACGAGGCCGTCGCCAAGGCCAACAACACCCAGTACGGCCTCTCGGCCGGCATCTGGACCGAGAAGGGCTCGCGCATCCTGGCCGTCGCGAACAAGCTGCGTGCCGGTGTCGTCTGGTCCAACACGTTCAACAAGTTCGACCCGACCTCGCCGTTCGGCGGCTACAAGGAGTCGGGCTTCGGCCGCGAGGGCGGCCGCCACGGCCTGGAGGCGTACCTCGATGTCTGACCGACTCAGTGTGTTCAAGACCTACAAGCTGTACGTCGGCGGGAAGTTCCCGCGTTCCGAGAGCGGCCGGGTGTACGAGGTGCAGGACTCGAAGGGCAACTGGCTGGCCAACGCTCCGCTGTCCTCCCGCAAGGACGCCCGTGACGCGGTGGTCGCCGCGCGCAAGGCGTTCGGCGGCTGGTCCGGCGCGACCGCCTACAACCGCGGCCAGGTCCTCTACCGCGTCGCGGAGATGCTGGAGGGCCGCAAGGAGCAGTTCGTCCGGGAGGTCGCGGACGCGGAGGGCCTGTCGAAGTCGAAGGCGGCGGCCGTCGTGGACGCGACGATCGACCGCTGGGTCTGGTACGCGGGCTGGACCGACAAGATCGCCCAGGTGATCGGCGGCGCCAACCCGGTCGCGGGCCCGTACTTCAACCTCTCCTCCCCGGAGCCGACCGGCGTGGTCGCCGTCCTGGCCCCGCAGGAGTCGTCCTTCCTCGGCCTGGTGTCGGTCGTGGCCCCGGTGATCGCCACCGGCAACACGGCGGTCGTGATCGCCTCCGAGAAGGCGCCGCTGCCGGCCCTGTCCCTCGGCGAGGTGCTGGCCACCTCCGACGTCCCGGGCGGTGTCGTCAACGTCCTGTCCGGCCGTACGGCGGAGATCGCGGCGCCGCTGGCCGCGCACCAGGACGTCAACGCGATCGACCTCGCGGGCGCGGACGAGGACCTGGCGAAGGAGCTGGAGATCGCGGCGGCCGACAACCTGAAGCGGGTGCTCCGTCCACAGGCTGTGGATTACTTCGAGACGCCGGGGACCGAGCGGATGACGGCGTTCCTGGAGACGAAGACGGTGTGGCACCCGACGGGGGCGCTGGGCGCGGCGGGGTCTTCCTACTGACGGGTCCGCCGGGGGACTGCTGCGGTTCGCCGACCGCGTATTCGTAGTGGCATGTCGCGCCCGCGCGGCGGAGTCGCATCGGACTCCGCCGCGCGGTTCTTCGGGGGCGCCTCAGTGGTCCAGGGCTCCGAGGGCCTGTCCGGCCACCGGAATGCTCCCCAGCGACTCGGCCTCCGCGACCGGTCGCGTCAGCATCTGGGAGCCGACCGGCTTGAAGTCGGCCAACTGCGTGCCCACGCCGTTGTCGAGCGGGTCCACGCCCGTGCCCGCGAGCGGGTTGGGCTTGAGTCCCGCGACCGGGCCGGTCACGTAACCCACCGTGCCGGTCAGGGCGCGCGCTCCCGTCCGGGGGTCGACGTTGCCGAGGTTGACGGGGCGGTGGTTGAGGCCCACGCCGGGGATCGAGTCGGCGGACGCCGTCGCCGCCCCCGCGCCCAGGGCCGCTCCGGCGGTCGCGAGGACGATCAGGGCGCGCTGCGCGGCGGAGTGCTGGGGGGAGGTGTGTCGGGCCATCGCTGATGCCACCTTCTGGTGCGCAGGGTAAGGATGTCGACACGTAGGGTAGTTGAGGCGAGACTCACGCTCAAAAGCCGACCCGCGGGGTCGGCAGGGCGCCCCCCATGCGTCAAACTGGTGTTCCGTGAGCATTCATCCTCCGTCCCCCGCCCGTGTCGTGCTGCTGTGCGGTCCCTCGGGCTCGGGCAAGTCACTCGTCGCCGCCCGTTCCGGGCTCCCCGTGCTGCGCCTGGACGACTTCTACAAGGAGGGTGACGATCCGACTCTGCCCCTGGTGGAGGGGAGTTCGGACATCGACTGGGACCACCCGGAGTCGTGGGACGCGGACGTCGCGGTCGAGGCCATCGCCCGGCTGTGCGCCACGGGGTCGACGCCGGTGCCGGTGTACGACATCTCGCTGAGCGCCCGGACCGGCGAGGAGACGCTGCACATCGGCCGTACCCCGCTGTTCATCGCGGAGGGCGTCTTCGCCGCCGAGATCGTCGAGCGCTGCCGGGAACGGGGCCTGCTCGCGGACGCGCTGTGCCTGTCCCGGGGGCCGGTCACCACCTTCCGGCGGCGCTTCCTGCGCGATCTGAGGGAGGGCCGCAAGTCGGTGCCGTTCCTGCTGCGCCGCGGCTGGCGGCTGATGCGCGCGGAGCGGTCGATCGTCGCCCGCCAGGTGTCGCTCGGCGCGCATCCCTGCGACCGCGACGAGGCGCTGGGCCGGCTCTCGGCAGCGGCGGCGGGCCGGCAGGTACGGCAGCGGACGGCGGCCTGACCCCCGGACCACCCCCTGCGCACGCAAGAGCGGGGCCAGCAGGCCACCGGCCCACCAGCCCCGTTCCCTTGCTCCCCCGTTTCCCCCGTGGGCCCACCCCCCAGTGGTCCCCGGCCCTTCCCCCGTTTCCCCCGTCGTCCCCCCGGACCTCAGGCGACCAGTTCGCCGAAGGCGTCCTCCTCGTCACGGCCGAAGCTGAGGACCTCGTCCTCGCGCAGCCGGCGCAGCGAGCGCCAGATGCTGGACTTCACCGTGCCGACACTGATGCCGAGGATCTCCGCGATCTCCGGGTCCGTGCGGCCCTCGTAGTAGCGCAGGACCAGCATGGTGCGCTGGAGTTCGGGCAGCCGGGCCAGCGCCTGCCACAGGACCGCGCGCAGCTCGGTGCCGCGCATCGCGTCCGTGTCGGAGGGCGTCTCCGGCAGTTCCTCGGTCGGGTACTCGTTGAGTTTGCGGCGCCGCCAGGCGCTGATGTGCAGGTTGGTCATGGTGCGGCGGAGGTATCCGCCGACCGCGGCCTTGTCGCTGATCCGGTCCCACGCCCGGTACGTCGAGAACAGCGCGCTCTGCAGCAGGTCCTCGGCCTCGAAGCGGTCACCGGTCAGGTGGTAGGCGGTGGCGTACAGGGAGGCGCGGCGCTCCTGGACGTAGGCGGTGAACTCCGCCTCCGTCAGCGAACGGCGCTCCCCCTGGTCCTCCCCGTACGCGGCTCCCCCGTGAGCTTCCCCCCGTGTGTCGACCACCGCCATGTACGCGGTGTGCTGACGCCCGGTGCCGCGAGCGCACCCCCGCCCTCCCCCGCGCTCGAACGCGCTCGCGCGGGAGGGACCCCCCTCGGCACCGGACTTCTCCGGTCCCCGGTGCACGTCGTGCAGACGCGTGACCACTGCGCTGGTGCTGATGCTGTGCAGCGTGTTCATCTCGCGCTCCCCGTCGTGGACTTCCGGTGACTCCGTCTTGCCCGGGCTGGTTCCGGCCGGCGGCCTTGCCCGTGCCCAAAAGACTGCCGGGGTGACTTCATGGCCATGTCTGCCGACTGTCACAGACCTGTCACAGGGGTCCCGCCCAGGCGGGTCACACACCGCGCACAGCCGGTGGCGCTACGGATGACCTGGTCCCGGCAGGTCGTACGGCGACCCCTCCATGGGCCAGAATGAGCCCGTGCCTTCCCTGTTGCTGATCGAGGACGACGACGCCATCCGTACGGCCCTGGAGCTCTCCCTGACGCGCCAGGGACACCGGGTGGCCACCGCTGCCAGCGGCGAGGACGGTCTGAAGCTGCTGCGTGAGCAGCGGCCGGACCTCATCGTGCTGGACGTGATGCTGCCCGGCATCGACGGGTTCGAGGTGTGCCGGCGCATCCGGCGCACGGACCAGCTGCCGATCATCCTGCTGACCGCGCGCAGCGACGACATCGACGTCGTGGTCGGGCTGGAGTCCGGCGCCGACGACTATGTCGTCAAGCCGGTGCAGGGGCGGGTGCTGGACGCCCGGATCCGGGCCGTGCTGCGGCGCGGGGAGCGCGAGTCCAGCGACTCGGCGACCTTCGGCAACCTCGTCATCGACCGGTCGGCGATGACCGTCACGAAGAACGGCGAGGACCTCCAGCTGACCCCGACCGAGCTGCGGCTGCTGCTGGAGCTGAGCCGCCGGCCCGGTCAGGCGCTGTCCCGGCAGCAGCTGCTGCGGCTGGTGTGGGAGCACGACTACCTCGGTGACTCGCGCCTGGTCGACGCGTGTGTGCAGCGGCTGCGCGCGAAGGTGGAGGACGTGCCGTCGTCGCCGACGCTCATCCGTACCGTCCGTGGTGTCGGCTACCGCCTGGACGCCCCTCAGTGACCGATAAGCAAGGGGGGCTGCGCGGCTGGGCCGCGGGGCGCAAGGGAAGTCTGTCGCGGCTAAGGTTCACCAGTCTCAGGCTGCGCCTGGTCGTCGTCTTCGGGCTGGTGGCCCTCACGGCCGCCGTGTCGGCGTCCGGCATCGCCTACTGGCTCAACCGGGAGGCCGTGCTCACCCGTGCCCAGGACGCGGTGCTGCGCGACTTCCGGCAGGAGATGCAGAACCGCGCGGGCGCGCTGCCGGAACACCCGACGCAGGACCAGGTGCAGCGCGCGGCCGGCCAGATGGCCGCCAGCAGCCAGCACTTCAGCGTGCTCCTGGTCGCCCAGGACGCCGACGGCAAGACCGTGTACGGCAACTCGGGCGGCATCAACGGCTTCTCACTGGAGGACGTGCCCCGGTCGCTGCGGACCGCCGTGACCAAGCGGCAGACCGTGACCGACTCCAACAAGGAGCCGTACCACCTGTACTGGCAGCGGGTCGTGGACCACGGCACGCCGTACCTGGTGGCCGGTACGCGCGTGATCGGCGGCGGTCCGACCGGCTACATGGCGAAGTCCCTGGAGCCGGAGGCGAAGGACCTCAACTCGCTGGCCTGGTCGCTGGGCATCGCCACCGGGCTCGCGCTGATCGGCGCCGCGCTGCTCGCGCAGGCCGCCGCCACGACCGTGCTGAAGCCCGTGCACCGCCTGGGCGTGGCCGCGCGACGGCTCGGCGAGGGCAGGCTGGACACCCGGTTGCGGGTGTCCGGCACCGACGAACTCGCCGATCTGTCCCGCACGTTCAACAACGCGGCCGAGGCGCTGGAGCAGCGGGTCGCGGAGATGGCCGCGCGGGACGAGGCCTCGCGCCGGTTCGTCGCCGACATGAGCCATGAGCTGCGGACGCCCCTCACCGCCATCACCGCCGTCACGGAGGTGCTGGAGGAGGAACTGGAGGCGGAGACCGGCAGCATGGACCCGATGATCGAGCCCGCCGTCCGGCTGGTGGTCAGCGAGACCCGGCGGCTGAACGACCTCGTCGAGAACCTGATGGAGGTCACCCGCTTCGACGCCGGCACCGCCCGGCTGGTCCTGGACGACGTCGACGTCGCCGACCAGATCACCGCGTGCATCGACGCCCGCGCCTGGCTGGACGCCGTCGAGCTGGACGCCGAGCGCGGCATCCACGCCCGGCTGGACCCGCGCCGCCTGGACGTCATCCTCGCCAACCTGATCGGCAACGCGCTCAAGCACGGCGGGTCGCCGGTGCGGGTGTCGGTCCGGGAGGCGGACGACTCGGTCGAGATCCAGGTCCGCGACCACGGGCCTGGCATCCCAGAGGATGTCCTCCCGCACGTCTTCGACCGCTTCTACAAGGCGAGCGCCTCCCGGCCGCGCTCCGAGGGCAGCGGGCTCGGCCTGTCCATCGCCCTGGAGAACGCCCACATCCACGGCGGCGAGATCATCGCCGCCAACTCCCCGGACGGCGGCGCGGTGTTCACACTCCGGCTGCCACGGGACGCCTCCCTGCTGACCGAGGAGGACGGCGGGGACACCAAGGCCGGCGAGACCGGCCGCGAAAGCTCGGGGAAGGAGGGGTCATGACCGTACGACGCCTGCTGGCGCTGCCCCTCCTGGGCGTGCTGCTCACCGGCTGCGGCATCCGGGCCACGGAGGTGCCGACCGACTTCGGGCCTGCGCCGTCCCGGGTGCCGTGCTCGCTGGCCGGGCCCGACGCGTCCGCGCAGTCCGCGCGCGGGGTGCCGGTGCAGGTGTTCCTGCTGTGCGGGGCGTCCCTGGTGGCCGTCGACCGGACCGTGCGGGTCCCGGAGGGTACCCCGGACGCCCGGCGGCGGGTGATCGTGGCGCAGGGACTGCTGGACCAGCTCGCCACGTCGCCGTCCGCCGCGGAGCGCTCCGCGGGCTATACGACGTACGTGCCGGGCGGCCTCCGGGTGAGCGGGCCCGGCCCGAAGGACCCCGAGGACACGCTCCGGCTGGGCACGGCGCCGTCGCGGCTCACCTCCTACGCCCTGGCCCAGCTGGTGTGCACCCTGTCCGACTCGGCGGCGACGGAGGACGACGGCTCGGTCATCCTGGCCGGCCCCGTCCCGGACCCCCTCCGCCGCTACGCCTGCACGGACGAGGTCCGCGACCACCCGGGCACCGCACAGCCGCCGTCGAGCGGGGTACCGGACGCGTAGCGCTGTGCTGGGCCGGAGCGGCGTAACGGTTGGCCTTCGCCGGGGGGCGGTCGTGGCGCGTCGTTGCGGTTGGCCTTGGCGGGGGGCGGCGTAACCGTTGCCCTGCGCCGTGGCGGGGGGAGCGGGTTCCCGCCGTGGGGCTCGCGTCCGTCGCCCGGCTGCGGATCCGTCGTGGCCGGTCGCGCCGTTCCGCGCCCCTGCGGGGCGCTCCCGACGTAGCGGTACCGGGCAGGTGAGCGGGTCCCGCCGGCCGGCCACCGCACGCGCCGCACGAGCCGAAACGTTTCCACGGCGGAACCAATCGGTCCCGCCCCCGCGTCTAGGGGGTCGTGCAGCGTCAAGGCTCCATCGGCGGCAGCGCCGCGATCCGCATCCGTGTGACGGGAGGTGTCCTCCTCGTCGCACATCTCGCCCTCGTCGCCTGGCTGATGCTGCGCCCCCTGGACGTCCCCTGGGTGATGCCCCCGAACCTGCGCCCGCTGGCCGGCATCCGGGCAGACCTGGCGCTGGGGTGGCCCCGGGCGGTCAGACCCCTCGGCGAGGGACTCGCACTGCTCGCCCCGCTGGGCGTGCTGCTCCCGATGGCGCACGGCAGGCTCACCGTCTCCCCGGTCGCGTCCCTGATCCGTACGGCCGCGGCCGGCGCCCTCCTCTCCCTCGGCATCGCCCTGCTGCAGACCGGTGTGCCGGGCAGGGTCGTGGACGTCGACTCGCTGCTGCTGAACACGGCGGGGGTCGTCCTGGCCCACCTGGCCGTCGTACCGGCGGCCCGCGCCCTGCTGCGACGCCGGGACACCCGGGAACCCGGCACTCCCGAACCCGCGCTCTCCGTCCAGGAGGAGCTGTCTCAGGGCCGTACCCCGACGATTCCCAGGGTCGGTATCGCCCCTTAGAGTGATGCTTCGTCCGCTTCGTCTCCGTACCGTTGAAGGCAGTTGAGGGGTCCCGGACCAGGGACCCGCCACCGGCTCGCGAGCGAGCCGACGACCACGGAGGAGCCGACATGACCGCCCTTTCCCGCCCCACCCACGGCCGCGTGATCGGCGGAGTCTGCGCCGGACTGGCCCGGCGCTTCGGCACCTCGGCCACGACGATGCGGGTGATCTTCCTGGTGTCCTGCCTGCTGCCGGGCCCGCAGTTCCTGCTCTACATAGCGCTGTGGCTGCTGCTCCCGTCCGAGGACAAGGCCCGCACCGCCTGGTGAGCCCGAGCCCGGGCGTGGACCCGGGCGCGGGCACGCCACAGGGGCGCGTCCGGACACACCGGAGCGCCCCGCGCGCGTCGGACGGAAGCCGGCTCAGCCGACCGGAATGCCGTTGACCGGAACGCCGTGCGTGGGCAGGCCCCGCACCGGCAGTCCGCCGAGCAGACCGGCGACCGGCTTGGTAGGCCCCTTGGCGAGGACGCTGTCGACGACGGGCCGCGCCGCGGCCGCGCCCTTGCCGGCGGTCGGCAGAGCCGCGGCGGCACCCCGCTTGGCCACGGGCTTCACCGTCTTCACGGCACCGCTGTCCGGCAGCGCCTCGATGACCTGCTCGGGCGGCAGCATCTTGGTGACGGTGTTCAGCGTCTGGCCGGCGTCCGGGCTGACCGGGGCCGCGTCGGCCGCGCCCGCACCGGCGGCGGCGAAAGCGGCGCCGAGGGCGGCGACACCGAGGGTCTTGGCAGCAGACTGCTTCATGGTGAATGCGTCCTTGCATGCGGAGACGGGAGATCACGAACGATCTGAGCGGTCCACGACCGTAAACATCCCCGGCCGTCCGCCGCAAACACCGAAATGCGGACGCCGCGTGAAACCGCGCCCGCATTCCGGTCCGGGAAGGACCCGGCCGCTATGCCTCAGAACCGGCAGAACCCCTGGTGGACGCGGTCTGGCGGAACAGCCATTCGGATTTCAGCTCGGCGTATCCGGGCTTGATGACGTCATTGATCATCGCGAGTCGTTCATCGAAAGGAATGAACGCTGATTTCATCGCATTGACGGAGAACCACTGGAGATCGTCGAGCGTGTAACCGAACGCCTCGACGAGGTGCTCGAATTCCCGGCTCATCGTGGTGTGCGACATCAGCCGGTTGTCGGTGTTCACGGTGGCCCGGAAGTGGAGCCGGCGCAGCAGCCCGATGGGGTGCTCGGCGTAGGAGGGCGCGGCCCCGGTCTGGAGGTTGGAGCTGGGGCACAGCTCCAACGGGATCCGCTTGTCCCGCACGTAGGAGGCGAGCCGGCCAAGCTTCACCGAGCCGTCCTCGGCGACCTCGATGTCGTCGATGATCCGCACTCCGTGTCCGAGCCGGTCGGCACCGCACCACTGGAGCGCCTGCCAGATGGACGGCAGCCCGAAGGCCTCGCCCGCGTGGATGGTGAAATGGTTGTTCTCGCGCTTGAGGTACTCGAAGGCGTCCAGGTGCCGGGTGGGCGGGTAGCCGGCCTCGGCACCGGCGATGTCGAAGCCGACCACACCCGAGTCCCGGTAGCGGTTGGCGAGTTCGGCGATCTCCAGGGAGCGGGCCGCGTGCCGCATGGCGGTCAGCAGGGCGCCGACCCGGATGCGGTGGCCGTTCTCGCGGGCGAGCCGCTCCCCCTGCCGGAACCCCTCGTTGACGGCTTCGACGACCTCCTCCAGGGACAGGCCCCGGTCGAGGTGCTGCTCGGGCGCGTAGCGCACCTCGGCGTAGACGACCCCGTCCTCGGCGAGGTCCTCGGCGCACTCGCGGGCGACCCGGACCAGGGCCTCCTTGGTCTGGAGCACGCCGACGGTGTGCCGGAAGGTCTCCAGGTACCGTTCCAGCGAGCCGGAGTCGGCGGCCTCCTGGAACCAGATGCCCAGCTTGTCCGGGTCGGTCTCGGGAAGGTCGGCGTACCCGGTCTCCCGGGCGAGGTCTACGACGGTGCCCGGGCGGAGCCCGCCGTCGAGATGATCGTGCAGCAGTACCTTGGGCGCCCGGCGGATCTGGTCCGCGGTGGGGGCGTTCCCGGTCGGTGCGGTCTGGCTCGTCATTTCCGCACTCTAACTCCTACGCGCGTAGAGCACCCGGTGCGCGGGACAACGGATTCCCGGCGCTTTTCCGTCGATACGCAACGGTGACCGGGCGCACGGGTTCAGTACACCGCGCCTTCTGACACTGTTCTGCCATGGGACAGCAAGCGACGCCGGTCCGAACGGCCGGGCTGGGGAAGGCAGTCGGCGCGGAGCCGACGTCGGTGAGCGGAGCGGTGCTGCTGCTCCCCGGCGGGGAGGAGGTCTCCGTCCGCCGGCCGTCCCCTGTCCGGGCGATGAGCCTCGTCCGCTCCCTGGGCCGCGCGCTGGCCCGCGCGGGCCGGGACGAGGGGCTGGCCGTGCATCCCGTGCAGTACCGCTACCGCGGCTGGAACGGCAGCGAGGCGCATCTGGCGGTGGATGCCGAGTGGGCCGCCGACGAGGTCGTACGGCGGTACGGGGACGTTCCCGTGTGCCTGGTGGGCGTGGACATGGGCGGACGCGCGGCGCTGCGGGCCGGCGGGCACGAGGCGGTCGACGCCGTGGTGGCGCTGGCCCCGTGGCTGCCGGAGGAGGACGTCGCCGCGCCGGCCGAGCCGGTGAAGCAGCTCGTCGGCCGGCGGGTGCTGATCGCCCACGGCACCAACGACGAACGGACCGACCCCGAGCTGTCGTTCCGGTTCGCGGCGCGGGCGAAGAAGGTGAACCGGGAGGTGTGCCGGTTCGAAGTGCACTCCGACGGGCACGGGTTGCACGGGCACCGGGACGAAGTGCGGTGTCTCGCGGTGGATTTCGTGATGGGCGCGTTGTTCGGACACTCCGTGTCCCGCCCCGTGGAGGACGCGTTGGCGGCGCCGCCGCCGATCGGACTGCGGATGCCGTTGGCCGCGGGGTTCGGCAGGTCGTGGAAGCTGAAGCGGTAGGGCCGGGCGGCCTCAGGTGGGCAGCAGGTTGCCCCTCCTGGAGAGCAGGAACTTCTTGAAGGCCGCCACCGGTGGGGTGTCCGGGCGGTCGGCCGGCCAGGCCACGCCGATCTCGCGGACCGCCCTGGGGGCCGTGACCGTCAGTTCCACCACGCCCGGGCGCGGGACGGTCGGGGGTGGCAGAAGGGCGACCCCGAGGCCCGCCGCCACCAGGCCGCGCAGCGTTTCCGCCTCTTCGCCCTCGAAGGCGATGCGGGGCTTGAAGCCGGCCTCGCGGCACAGGTCGTCCGTGATGCGGCGCAGGCCGTAGCCCGGTTCCAGGGTGACGAAGATCTCCTCGGCCGCTTCTGCCAGGCGGATGCGGCGGCGGGCCGCCAGGCGGTGGTCCGCGGGGACGACCAGGCGCAGTTTCTGCTCGTCCAGGCGGCGGGCGACCAGGTCGGGGGCGTCGGGGACGGGTGAGGTGAGGCAGAGGTCGAGTTCACCGGCGCGCAGTCCTTCGAGCATGGCCTCGCCGTAGTTCTGGACGAGGCTGAAGCGCACGCGCGGGTGGTCGGCGCGGAAGGCGTGCAGCAGGCCGGGTACGGTCTCGGCGCCCATGGTGTGCAGGAAGCCGAAGGCGACCTTGCCGGTGGCCGGATCGGCGTCCGCGCGGACCTCCTCGGCGGCCCGCCCGATCTCCGCGAGGGCCCGCTCGACGGAGGCGAGGAAGGTGCGGCCGGCGGTGGTCAGGGACACCGTGCGGCCGTGGCGGGCGAACAGGTCGACACCCAGGTCCCGCTCCAGGCGGACCATCGCCCGGGACAGCGTCGACTGGGGGACGTTCAGCTCCTGCGCGGCCCGGGTGACGTGCTCGGTACGGGCCACGCCGGCGAAGTACGCGAGGCGGGGCGCGAGCAACAGCGCCATGTCTTCTGTGTCACTGGACGGTGACAGTCGCGCCTGTGAGCTCTGCTGATGCGCCATGGGAACGATTATGGCGTTTCCATGCATTGGACGCATGAGTGGGGCCGTGTCTACGTTCGAGGCATGTCTCCCGCCAGTACCGGGGCGTCCACCGGCGTGGACGCCGTTCCGCCCGTCCGTACCTCCGACGCCGACTCCGACTCCCGGCTGACCCCGGGCGGCCCCGGCTACCGCCGGATGAGCCTCGCCCTGTTCCTCGCCGGAGTCGCGACCTTCGCCCTCCTCTACTCCACCCAGGCCCTGCTGCCGCTGATCTCCGGGGAGTTCGGGGTCGCGGCGAGCGAGGCGAGCTGGACCGTGGCCGCCGCGACCGGTGGACTGGCGCTGTTCGTCCTGCCGATGAGCGCGCTGTCGGAGCGGTTCGGACGCCGTGCGGTGATGACCGCCTCGCTGGCCGTGGCCGTCACGGTCGGCATGCTGGTGCCGTTCGCGCCGTCGCTCGGCGCGCTGGTGGTGCTGCGGGCCGTGCAGGGCGCGGCCCTGGCCGGACTGCCGGCCTCGGCACAGGCGTACCTGGCGGAGGAGGTGCGGCCGAAGGCGCTGGTCACGGCGATCGGCCTGTTCGTGGCGGGCAACAGTGTGGGCGGCATGAGCGGCCGGGTGATCACCGGCTGGGTCGCGCAGGAGTGGGGCTGGCGGGTGTCGGTCGGGGTGATCGGCGCACTCGCGGTCGCCTGCGCGGTGGCGTTCCGGCTGCTGCTGCCGGCCCCGAAGCACTTCACGGCGGGCTCGCTGCGCCCGCGGGTGCTGCTCGGCACCGTCCGCGGTCACCTCTCCGACCCGCTGCTGCGCCGCCTGTACGCGATCGGCGCGCTGTTCATGACGGTGTTCGGCGGTGTCTACACGGTGATCGGCTACCGGCTGACGGCGGCGCCGTTCGGACTGCCGCAGGGCATCGTGGGCTCGATCTTCCTGGTCTACCTGGTCGGTACGGTCTCCGCGTCGGCCGCGGGCCGGCTGGTGGGCCGGTTCGGCCGCCGGGGCGCGCTGTATCTGGCGGGCGGTACGACGGCGGCGGGGCTGCTGCTGTCCCTGACCGCCTCCCTGCCGCTGGTCCTGGCGGGCCTGGTGCTGATCACGGCGGGCTTCTTCGCCGGGCACGCGGTGGCTTCCTCGGCCGTCAGCAAGACGGCCACGCGGGGCCGGGCCCAGGCGTCGGCGCTGTACCAGTCCGCGTACTACATCGGCTCCAGCGTCGGCAGTACGGTCGGCGCGCTGGCCTTCCACGCGAACGGCTGGACCGGCACGGTCGGGGTCGGTCTGCTCGCGGTCCTCGGCGTCGTCACGATCACCGTCCTCGGCTCGCGGGCGGCCCGGGCGGAGGCGGCCCGGCGGGCGCCGGTGGGCGCGCACTGAACCGGCGCACGCCGCCCGGCTTCCCCGAGCAACCATGGTGAGCTGGTCCTTTTCCCACTCCGGGGGCCATTGTCAGTGGGCTGCGGTAGCTTCCCAAGTGCTGGGGCGCGACGGCGCGCTACAGGGACGGCCACAGGGGTGGGTGGACGATGGGCAACAGCACGGCGACGGCGGATCTGGACGTCGCACTGGAGAAGCACCGGACCGAGCTGACCGGGTACTGCTACCGGATGCTCGGTTCCTCCTTCGAGGCCGAGGACGCGGTGCAGGACACCCTGGTGCGGGCCTGGCGGAGCTACGACAAGTTCGAGGGCCGTTCCAGCCTGCGCTCGTGGCTGTACCGGATCGCGACGAACGTGTGCCTGGACATGCTGGCGGCGGGCAGCAAGCGGGCCCGGCCGATGGACCTGTCGGAGGCCACCCCGCTCGCGCGGGCGGCGCTCTCCCCGCGCCCGGACAACACCTGGCTGGAGCCGATGCCGGACGCGCGCGTGCTGCCGGTCGTGGAGGACCCGGCGGAGGCGGCGGTCGCCAAGGAGTCGATCCGGCTGGCCTTCATGGCGGCCCTCCAGCAGCTGCCGCCCAAGCAGCGGGCGGTGCTGATCCTGCGTGAGGTGCTGGCCTGGAAGGCGAGCGAGGTGGCCGAGCTGCTGGACACCACGGTCGCCTCGGTGAACAGCGCCTTGCAGCGGGCCCGGGCCACGCTCGCGGAGCGCGGGGACGCGGGGGCCGAGGGGGCGGTGTCCGATCCCCTGGACGAGGAGCAGCAGAAGCTGCTGGAGCGTTACGTGAAGGCGTTCGAGGGCTACGACATGACGGCGCTCACGGCTCTGCTGCACGAGGACGCCATCATGACGATGCCGCCGTTCGACCTGTGGCTGCGCGGTACGGCGGACATCACCGGTTTCATGACCACCCTGGGCGCCTCCTGCGCCGGTTCCCGGCTGCTGCCGGTCCGGGCCAACGGCCTGCCGGGCTTCGCGCACTACAAGCCGGACCCGGAGAACGGGGGGTTCAGCCCGTGGGCGGTGCAGGTGCTGGAGATCTCAGACGGCCGGATCACCGGATTCCACTGCTTCCTCGACACCCAGCGCTGGTTCCCGCTCTTCGGTCTGCCCCTCCACCTGGAAGCGGAGTCCGACGAGGCCGAGAAGTCCGTGTAGCGCGGGGTCGGGGTCCCGCAGCCGTATCCGCCCGCCGGCCCGGCGGGCGGTGAGCTCCAGCCGGGCCAGCAGGTCGACGGCCGCCAGCCCCGGCGGCCCGAGCCCGCCCACGTCGCACACGACCACCCCGGTCCCGCCGGCCTCCAGCAGCGCCCGCACATCGGCACACAGCCCCGGCACATCGTCCCGACGAACGGGCCCGGGCAGCACCAGCACGGCGGGGGTCTCGGCATCCACGTGCGGTAGACCGGCGGGGCGGGCGGAACTCATCGGGGGCGGTGGCGGGGCCGCGGTGCCGGTCCGGCCGGCGGGGCGGCGACGGTGTCGGGATGACGCCGGTCAGTCGACCGGGAACTCGCCGGTGTCGAGGGTGAGGCCGAACGGCTCCGGCAGCTCGATCAGGTCGCCGAACTTGACCGCCTTGAGAACCCGGTAGACGTCGCCCTTCGGCTCGCCGTAGAGCGTCACGGTGGGGCCTCCGGGCGCCCATCGGTCGACCAGGAGGTACAGCGGGATACCGGCGGTGGCGTAGGCGGCGGGCTTGCTGACGCGATCGTGGCCGGCGTTGGACTTGGAAGTGACCTCGACGACGAGTTCGGCGAGGGCGGCGGGGATGTGGGAGTCGGCCTCGGCGCATTCTCGCACCGGAGCCACCACCAGGTCCGGGATGAGCATGCCCAGCCGTGACGGCACGGCGATGGCCAGTGTCTGGAAGATCCCCCACTCTTCGGGGACCACGGAGTAGAGGCGACGCTGGATACGTTCCGCGATCACGTTGTGACGGGATGCGGGAGCAGGTGACACGGTGATGATCCCCTCGATGATCTCCACCTTGCTGCCCTCGGGCCATTCCATCTCCTCCCAGTACCGGACGAGGTCGTCCCAGTTCTGGTCGGAGTCCTGGCTGACGGTGAGTGCGCTCATGGCGGTCTCCTATCGGTGCGTCACCGATCCCAGCATGCCGAACGGGACCGGCGGCGGTCCACCGGTCCCGTTCACCCGAAAGGGCCGTGACATCAGCGGCCTACGGCCGCGGGCGCAGGTCAGGCGATACGTTCCCGTACCACCGGGGTGGGCTGGAAGGCCGTGCCCGGGGCCGCGATGTCGTAGGAGCCCGCCACCGCCTGGAGCGCGTACTCGAAGCGCTCGGGGGTGTCGGTGTGCAGGGTCAGCAGGGGCCGGCCCTCGGTCACCGTGTCGCCCGGCTTGGCGTGCAGCTCGATGCCCGCGCCCGCCTGCACCGGGTCCTCCTTGCGGGCCCGGCCGGCACCGAGGCGCCAGGCGCCGACGCCGATGTCGTACGCGTCGAGGCGGGTCAGGACGCCGGTGGACGGGGCCTTCACGACATGCTGCTCCTTCGCGGTGGGCAGCGGCGCGTCCGGGTCGCCGCCCTGGGCCGCGATCATGCGGCGCCAGACGTCCATCGCCGAGCCGTCGGCGAGGGCCTTCGCCGGGTCGGCGTCCTTGATGCCCGCCGCGTCGAGCATCTCGCGGGCCAGGGCGATGGTCAGTTCCACGACGTCCGCGGGGCCGCCGCCGGCCAGGACCTCGACCGACTCTCGGACCTCCAGGGCGTTGCCCGCCGTGAGGCCGAGCGGGGTGGACATGTCGGTCAGGAGCGCGACCGTCCTCACCCCGTGGTCGGTGCCGAGGCCGACCATCGTGGAGGCCAGCTCACGGGCGTCCTCGATCGTCTTCATGAAGGCGCCCGTGCCGACCTTGACGTCCAGCACCAGGGAGCCGGTGCCCTCCGCGATCTTCTTCGACATGATCGAGGAGGCGATCAGGGGGATCGCCTCGACCGTGCCGGTGACGTCGCGCAGGGCGTAGAGCTTCTTGTCGGCGGGGGCCAGGCCGTCGCCCGCCGCGCAGATCACGGCGCCCGTGGTGTCCAGGACGTTCAGCATCTCCTCGTTGGAGAGCAGCGCGCGCCAGCCGGGGATCGACTCCAGCTTGTCCAGGGTGCCGCCGGTGTGGCCGAGGCCCCGGCCGGAGAGCTGGGGGACGGCCGCGCCGCAGGCGGCGACGAGCGGGGCCAGCGGGAGGGTGATCTTGTCGCCGACGCCGCCCGTGGAGTGCTTGTCGGCCGTCGGGCGGGACAGCGAGGAGAAGTCCATGCGCTCACCGGAGGCGATCATGGCCGCGGTCCAGCGGGCGATCTCGCGGCGGTTCATGCCGTTCAGCAGGATCGCCATGGCGAGCGCGGACATCTGCTCGTCGGCGACCTCGCCCCGGGTGTACGCGTCGATGACCCAGTCGATCTGCTCGTCGGTCAGCTCACCGCGGTCCCGCTTGGTGCGGATGACGGAGATGGCGTCCATGGCCATGGCGGGTGTGGTTCCTTCCGGGAGGTGCGAAGTGTGCGGCCCCCCTGCGGGCGGGGCAGGGGGGCCGTACGGCATTACTGGGTGAGATGGTCCGGGCCGAAGGCCTGGGGCAGCATCTCGGAGAGCGGGAGGACGCCCGCCGGGGTGTCCAGCAGCAGGTCCGGGCCGCCGAACTCGTAGAGCAGCTGGCGGCAGCGGCCACACGGGACCAGCAGGGCGCCGGTGCCGTCGACGCACGTGAAGTGCGTCAGCCGGCCGCCGCCCGTGCGCTGGAGCTGGGAGACCAGGCCGCACTCGGCGCACAGACCGAGGCCGTAGGAGGCGTTCTCGACGTTGCAGCCGGTGACCGTGCGGCCGTCGTCGACCAGGGCCGCCACGCCGACCGGGTAGCCGGAGTAGGGGGCGTAGGCGTGGCTCATGGCCTCCCGCGCCTCGGCGCGCAGGGCCTCCCAGTCGAAGTCGGCGGCTCGCCCGGTCACTTGCCCTGCCCCTTCCGGTAGCGCATGCCGTCCGCCTTCGGCATCCGCAGGCGCTGCGCGGACAGCGACAGCACCAGCAGCGTGACGACGTACGGGGTGGCGCCGACGAAGTCGCTGGGGACCTCGTCGGTGAGCAGGTACCAGACGAGGACCAGCGCGGCCATGACGGCACTGACCACGCCCTGCACCAGGGCCTTCTTGTAGAGCTTCCAGCCGGCCAGCAGCGCGAGCAGGACGACCAGCAGCAGGAGCAGGGCGTGCACGGTCACGCCGCCGTTGCGGAGCTGGAGCGCGTCGGAGTAGCCGAACAGGCCCGCGCCCATGGCGAGGCCGCCGGGGCGCCAGTTGCCGAAGATCATGGCTGCGAGACCGATGTAGCCGCGGCCTCCGGTCTGACCCTCCAGGTAGGTGTGCGAGGTGACCAGCGCGAGGAAGGCGCCGCCGAGGCCGGCGAGGCCGCCGGAGACGGCCACGGCCGCGTACTTGTACTGGTAGACGTTGACACCGAGGGACTCGGCGGCGATCGGGTTCTCCCCGCAGGAACGCAGCCGCAGCCCGAACGGGGTGCGCCACAGCAGCCACCAGCTGCCGACGAACAGCAGCACGGCGATGATCGTCACCACGGACAGGTTGGTGATCAGACCGCCGATGATGCCGGCGAGGTCGGAGACCAGGAACCAGTGGTGCTTCTCGATCGACGCGAGGCCGTCCGAGAGGCCGGGGACGGTGACGTCGGGCAGCGTGTCCGCGGGCGGGGACTGCTTGGGGTTGCCGCCCGCCTCGGCGGCCTTGCCGTCGGCGAAGAACAGCTTGGCCAGGTACTGGGTGGCGCCGAGCGCGAGCAGGTTGACGGCGACACCGGAGACGATGTGGTCGACGCCGAAGGTGACGGTGGCGACGGCGTGCACGAGGCCGCCGAGGACGCCGAAGGCGACGCCGCACAGCAGGCCGAGCCAGGGGCTGGACTGCCAGCCGATCCAGCCGGCGCCGAAGGTGCCGAGGATCATCATGCCTTCGAGGCCGATGTTGACCACGCCGGCCCGCTCCGACCACAGGCCGGCGAGTCCGGCGAGGCCGATCGGTACGGCGAGGCCGAGGGCGGCGCCGACCTGGCCGGCGGAGTCGAGCTGGTTGGCGCCGGTGATCACGCGGACGGCGGCCAGGAGCAGCAGGGCGCCCGCGACGATCATGAGGGTCAGGCCGAGGGAGCGGCCGGTGCGCTGCGGCGCGCCCGCCGCCTTGGGAGCCGCCGGCGGCGGCGCGTCGGTCATCGTGGCAGTCATCACGCCACCTCCTGCTTCTTCGTCGGGGCGGCGGCCTGGGCGGCGAGTTCGGCGCCGACGCGCTGCTGCTGGCGCTTCAGCCCGTAGCGGCGTACGACCTCGTAGGCGATGACGACGCACAGCACGATGACGCCCTGGATGACGCCGAGGATTTCCTTGTCGTAGCCCTGGAATTCCAGGTGGTTGGTGGTGCGCTCCAGGAAGCCCCAGAGCAGCGCGCCGAGGGCGATGCCGATCGGGTGGTTGCGGCCGAGCAGGGCGATGGCGATGCCGGTGAAGCCGATGCCGGCCGGGAAGTCGTTGCTGAACTGGTGGCTGTCGTTCAGCAGGGTCGGCATGCCGATCAGACCGGCCACCGCACCCGAGATGATCATGCTGGTCGCGACCATCTTCTTCACCCCGACGCCGCTCGCGGCGGCGGCGGTCTCGGACTGGCCGACGGTGCGCAGGTCGAAGCCGAACCGGGTGCGGCCGAGCACGAACCAGTACGCGACGCCGACGAGCACGGCGATGACGATGAAGCCCCACAGCTCACCGGCCGGGCCGGTGTCGAAGCTGAAGAAGTACGAGGACGACGGCAGCGGCTTGGTGGAGACGAGGGTGCCGGCCTGGTCGAGCTGGCCGAGCTTGCCGGGCTGGAGCAGGTAGGCGATGACCGCGGTGGCGATGGAGTTCAGCATGATGGTCGCGATGACCTCGCTGACGCCCCGGGTCACCTTGAGGACGCCGGCGATGGCCGCCCACAGGGCGCCGGTGGCCATGGCGCAGAGGATGATCAGCGGGATGGCGATCCAGCCGGGCACGGTGAGCGCCCCGCCGAGGACGGCGGCGATGAACGCGGCGAGCCGGTACTGGCCGTCGACACCGATGTTGAACAGGTTCATGCGGAAGCCGATGGCCACCGCGACACCCGCGAGGTAGTACGTCGTCGCCTTGTTCAGGATGTAGACCTGGCTGTCGCTGGCGAAGCCGTAGGTCACCATGTCGCTGAAGGCGTCGCCGGGGTTCTTGCCGGTCGCGAGGATCACCAGGGTGGTGACGACGAGCGCGGCGACGACCGCCAGCAGGGGCGCGGCGACGCCGAGGAGCAGCCGCTCCTTGTCGATCCGTGAGGTCAGCTTGTTCATCGCGCGTCGTCCTCTGTGTGCTCCAGGTGGCCGGTGGCCGCACCCGTCATGGCGGAGCCCAGCTCTTCGGGGGTGATCGTGGCGGGGTCGGCGTCGGCGACCAGACGGCCGCGGTACATCACCCGCAGGGTGTCGGAGAGCCCGATCAGCTCGTCCAGGTCCGCGGAGATCAGCAGCACGGCCAGGCCCTCGCGGCGAGCCTCGCGGATGTGGTCCCAGATGGCCGCCTGCGCGCCGACGTCCACACCGCGGGTCGGGTGGGCGGCGATGAGCAGCTTGGGGCTGTGGCTCATCTCCCGGCCGACGATCAGCTTCTGCTGGTTGCCGCCGGACAGGGAGGCGGCGGTGACGTCGATGCCGGGGGTGCGGACGTCGTAGGACTCGACGATGCGCTGGGTGTCGGTGCGGGCGGCCTTGAGGTCGAGCAGTCCGCCGCGCGAGTTGGGCTTCTCGGTGACGTGGCCGAGGATGCGGTTCTCCCACAGCGGTGCTTCCAGCAGCAGGCCGTGGCGGTGGCGGTCCTCGGGGATGTAGCCGATGCCGGACTCGCGGCGGTCGCGGGTCGGAGCCTGGGAGATGTCGGTCCCGTCGAGGGTGACGACGCCGGCGTCGGGCCGGCGCATGCCCATGATCGCCTCGACCAGTTCGGACTGGCCGTTGCCCTCCACGCCGGCGATGCCGAGGACCTCGCCCTTGTGGATGGTGAAGGAGATCTCGTCCAGGATGATCCGCTCGACGCCGTCGAGGTCGGTCTGCGCGAGATGCAGGCCGTCCACCGTGAGCATCGGGACGTCGGTGACCGTGGACTCCTGGGTCTCCGGGGTGGGCAGCTCGCTGCCGACCATCAGCTCGGCGAGCTGCTTGGGGGTGGTGCCGCGCGGGTCGACGGTGCCGACGGTGGTGCCGCGCCGGATGACGGTGATCTCGTCGGCGACGGAGAGCACCTCGCCCAGCTTGTGCGAGATGAAGATGACGGTGAGGCCCTCGGCCTTGAGTTCGCGCAGGTTGTCGAAGAGGGCGTCGACCTCCTGCGGCACGAGGACGGCGGTGGGCTCGTCCAGGATGAGGGTCTTGGCGCCGCGGTAGAGGACCTTGAGGATCTCCACGCGCTGGCGGTCGGCGACGCCGAGCTCCTCGACCAGGGCGTCGGGCCGGACGCCCAGGCCGTAGGCGTCGGAGATCTCCTTGATCCGGGCGCGTGCCCGGCCCCCGATGCCGTGCAGCTTCTCCGCGCCGAGGACGACGTTCTCCAGGACGGTGAGGTTGTCGGCGAGCATGAAGTGCTGGTGCACCATGCCGATGCCGCGGGCGATGGCGTCGCCGGGGTTGTGGAAGACGACCTGTTCGCCACCCACGGTGATGGTGCCCTCGTCCGGCTGCTGCATGCCGTAGAGGATCTTCATCAGGGTGGACTTGCCGGCGCCGTTCTCACCGCACAGGGCGTGGACGGTGCCCGTGCGGACCGTGATGTCGATGTCGCGGTTGGCGACGACGCCGGGGAAACGCTTGGTGATGCCGCGCAGTTCGACGGCAGCGGGAGGGCTGGACGCGTTGATGGCGCACTCTCCTCGGGGAAAGGGGCTGCGGGGAGGGGGCAGGCGTCGGCGACGCTAGCGCGGCAACTCCGTGCTACACGCGTAGAGTTGACACATTGTTATGGCTCGGCGGAGAGCTCCGGAGGGCGCCCCCGCCGAGCCGGGGTCCGACGGGACCCGTCAGGTCACGGGGTGGTCTTGACCTTGATGGAGCCGTCGACGATCTTCTTCTGCGCCGCGTCCAGCTTGGCCTTGATGTCGTCGATGAAGCCACCGCTGGTGGCCAGCGAGACGCCGTCCTTGGCGAGCGAGTAGGTGTTGGTGCCGGTCAGCGGCTTGCCGTCGCGGACGGACTTGACCAGGTCGTAGACACCGACGTCGACGTTCTTGACGACCGAGGTCAGGATCGAGTTCTTGTACTTGGCCAGGCCCGGGATGCTGTACTGGTCCGAGTCCACGCCGATGGCCCAGGCGCCCTTCTTGCCGGCCACGGCCTCTATGGCGCCGTTGCCGGAGGAGCCGGCCGCCGAGTAGACGACGTCCGCGCCGTTGTCGAGCATGCCCTGCGCGGCCTCCTTGCCCTTGTCGGGGCTGGCGAAGCCGGAGGTGTCCGAGCCGTGGGACAGGTACTGCGTGTCGACCTTGATCTTCGGGTTGGTGTCCTTGACGCCCTGGACGTAACCCGCCTCGAACTTCTTGATCAGCGGGACGTCCACACCGCCGATGAAGCCGACGTGCTTGGTCTTGGTCTTCAGCGCGGCGGCGACACCGGCCAGGTAGGAGCCCTGCTCCTCGGTGAAGGTGATGCTGTCGACGTTCTTGCCGTTCACCACCGAGTCGACGATGCCGAAGGTGGTCTTCGGGTACTTCGCGGCGACCTTGGTCATGGAGGCGGCGTAGGCGTAGCCGACACCGATGACGGGGTTGTAACCCGCGTCCGCCAGGTCCGACAGGCGCTGCTCGCGGTCGGCCTCGGTGTCCGAGGTCTTCGCGGTCAGCTCCTTGATGTCGCCGCCGAACTCCTTCTTCGCCTTGTCGGCACCGCGCGCGGCGGAGTCGTTGAACGAGCGGTCGCCACGGCCGCCGACGTCGAAGGCGAGACCGACCTTGACACCCTTGCCGTCGCCCGAGGCGGGCGAGCCGGAGTCGTTGTCGGAGGAGGTGCTGCCACAGGCAGTGGCAGTCAGTGCGAGAGCTGCGGAGGCGATACACGCAGCGGAAAGCTTGGCTACCCGGCGCACGGGAAGGCTCCTTCACCTGACCTGAGCGCCTTGGCGGCGCTTGATGTGAGCACCATGTCAGTGCTTCGGCCGAGACGCCCCGGCGGCGTCGGCTTCGCGGCATCGTAACGCGCGTAGATGTCGCAAAAAACCCTCTCGCGAAGCCGTTATCGATTCGAGGCAAACACTGCCTGAACTCGGCGTCTTGGTCCTCTCACACCACTGTTGCGGACAGTGCACGATTGGCTTGCATCCGTGTTGCGCCGGAGCGGAAATCGGCCCCCGGCCGGCCCGTGAACGGGCTCACCGGGGGCCGTCCGCTCAGCTCTGCGACCCGTTGACGTCGAGGAACGCGGCGGCGGTGAACATCTCCACACCCACCGTGATCGCGTGTTCGTCGGCGTCGAAATCGCCCTGGTGCAGATCGCGCACCGTGCGCTCACCGGGCCGGCGCACCCCGAGCCGGACCATGGCGCCCGGGACGTGCTCCAGGTACCAGGAGAAGTCCTCCCCGCCGAGGCTCTGCTCGGTGCTCTCCACGGACTTCATGCCGCGCCGGGCGACCATGGCCCGGCGCAGCAGCTCGGTCGACTCCCGGTCGTTGACGACCGGCGGCACCCCGCGCACATAGGTGATCTCCGACTTGGCCCGGTGCAGGGTGGCGACCTCGTCGATCGCCGCGTGCACGATGTCGGGGGCTTCCCGCCAGGCCTCCAGGTCCAACAGACGCACGGTCCCGGACAGCTCCGCGTGCTGCGGGATCACGTTCGGGGCGTGGCCGGACTCGATACGGCCCCAGGTGAGGGCGAGACCGGCGCGGGTGTCGAGCCGGCGGGCGACCAGCGCGGGGACGTCGACGGCGACCCGGGCGGCGGCGGTGACCAGGTCGGTGGTCAGGTGGGGGCGGGCGGTGTGCCCGCCGGGGCCGTCGAGCGCGATCTCCAGCCGGTCGCAGGCGCTGGTGATCGGCCCGTGCCGGAGCCCGACCTTCCCTGCCTCCACCTTGGGGTCGCAGTGCACGGCGAGGATGCGGCCGACGCCCGTCAGCGCGCCGTCCTCGATGGCGCCCAGGGCGCCGCCGGGCAGCACCTCCTCGGCGGGCTGGAAGAGCAGCCGCACCGGGCGGGGCAGCAGGCCCTTGGCGTGCAGGTCCGCGAGGACCAGCCCGGTGCCGAGGACGACGGTCGTGTGCACGTCGTGACCGCACGCGTGCGCCCGGTCCGGCACGGTCGACCGGTACGGGCAGTCACTCTTCGTGTCCGGGATGGGCAGGGCGTCGATGTCGGCGCGCAGGGCCAGCAGGGGTACGGACGGCTGCTCACCCTCCGCGAGACCGATGTCACAGACGAGTCCCGTTCCCGTGCTCAGCACGCGGGGCTTGAGCCCGGCCTGCTCCAGCCGCTCCTTGATCGCGGCGGTCGTACGGAACTCCTGGTTGCCCAGCTCGGGGTGCATGTGCAGGTCGCGCCGGAAGGCGACGAGTTCGGCGTGCAGGGACTCGCTCAGCACGCCGGGGAGCACATCCCCCGGGAGGCCGGCCTCGGACTCTAGGGACATCAATTGCTTCACCCTCTGAAGGGTAGGACGCCCGGCCGGTCAACTACCCCACGATCAACAAAAGTTCAGTCCGTTAGGGGAAGAAAATCTGACCGGCGGACGCATGGCGGTGAACTCTGGTGGGTAAAACCTCTGTTTCCTCTTCCACGGATACCACGGTTCACGGGGGTCACGCGCGCGATGTCCACGAACCGGACCCCGCCGCGGTGCCCTCCCGGTAGGGTCCGCCGACGTGAGCGACTCGACCTCGGACTTCCTCCGGACGACCCGTACCTCCTACGACACGATCGCCGAGGACTACGGCGCCCGCTTCCCTCCCGGGGACCTCCACCCGCTGGACCGCACCCTGATCAGGACCTTCGCCGAACTGGTCACGGCGAACGGCTCCGCCCCCGTCGCCGACCTGGGCAGCGGGCCCGGGCACGTCACCGCGCTGCTGCACGAGCAGGGGGTGCCGGTGTTCGGGGTCGACCTCTCCCCCGCGATGGTGGCACTGGCCCGTGCGGCGTACCCCGCCCTGCGCTTCCACGTCGGTTCGATGACCGCACTCGATCTGCCCGACGCCACGCTGGGCGGCGTCCTCGCCCTGTACTCGACCATCCACCTGCCGGACGCGGAGCTGCCGACGGCCTGCGCGGAGTTCCACCGCACCCTGGCCCCCGGCGGCCACGCCCTGCTCGGCTTCCAGTCCGGCCCCCAGCCCGGCCGGCTCCACCTGACCGAGCGGTTCGGCCACGACATCGACCTCGACTACTACTGGCGCACACCGGACCAGGTCGCCGAGGCGCTGACGGGCGCCGGTCTGGAACTGGTGGCGACGGTGCTGCGCGAGCCGGCCGGGGAGGAGAAACGGGCACGGGGGTTCGTGCTGGCCCGCCGGGGGTGAGGCGGGGCGGGGCCTAGAAGTGCTCGACCTCCTGGCCGTCGGGGACCTGGTAGCAGCCGGAGACGACCATCAGGCTCAGCTTGGGCGGGTTCCTCTTCTTCATCTGGGTGATGTGCACCCCGGCCTTCTGCTCGTCGTTGTCGGCGAGCAGGATCAGGTTCTTGTTCTGGCTGGTGTCGGGGCCGTACTCGACGATCTTCCAGCCGTGCTTCGGGAGCCCCTCCTTGAGGTGCTCCATCGCGGCGTCGAGATCGGCCGGCGACGTGGGGTAGAAGCTCCACGGATGGAAGATCTGGAAGTACTTGTCCCTGTCCTTGCCCGGGCACTGCTGCACCCCCGGGCGACCGTCGGACGCTTTCCCCTTGACCTTGATCAGGTCGTAGATGCCGCTGGACACCGCCTCCATCGCGTCCGACGCGTCCCGCGAGGTGCTGGTGCCGGCGGAGCGGATACCGCCGGAAGTGTCGCCAGGGCTGGTGGCGGAACTGCTCTCGGAGCCGCTGACAGCGCTGTTGTCGGTCATACCGCATCCAGTCAGGGTGGTGAGTACCAGGGGTACGGCGAGCAAGAGTGCCCGCTCGGTCATCTTCATGTGGGGGGACTTCTCCTACTTCACGTGCGCCCAGTAGTCGGGCGGCGGCTTCAGCTGCACGTCGCCTCCGTGCCCGGTCACGACGTAGGCCTGGTTCTTCAGGCTGTCGGACCCCGGATTCCAGTACCCGCTGTGCCCCTGCGTGTCCGTGGTCATCTGATGGGCGCCGAACTCCGGGTCACTGGGGATGACGAACCAGTCCCCACCGTGCCCCCAGCGGCCGATGTCGGGAACGGCGTCTCCGTCGGCCTCCTCGTTCCAGACGTGGCCCTTCGGCACGTCCAGCTCGGTGGCATGGGACACCTTGACGCCCGGGCTGCCCGCCAGAACGACGTCGTCCGCGTTGAGCGTGCCCTTCTCGGCCGCGGCTCCGATCAGGGTCGTACCGTACGAATGGCCGATCACGGTGCGGTGCGGCGGTGTGTCGCCCGTGTGGGACGCCTCCAGACCGTCGAGGAATCTGGTGAACGCCGGGGCGCCGTCGTACGCGTAGTGCTCGAACGGCGCGTCCTTGACCACGTCGTCCGGTGCGTCGTAGCCGAGCCAGGTGATCGTGGAGACGGTCTTTCCGTCGGCCTCGTTGCGCGCCTCGCCCCACAGATTGACCATGCGGTCGATGTTGCCGCCGATGCCGTTCAGGTCGGACGTCGTGCCCGGAACGTACACCGCCTGGTGATCAGCCGTGTCGGGATTGCCGTTGGCGATGATCGCACGGCCGTCCCCTTCGGTGCTGAACCCCAGGAGGTAGGCCTCGGGCAGCCCGTTCGTGCCCGTAGCGTCGAAGCGCTTCTGGATGTCCTGCATGCCGTGCAGCGACTTGGTGAGGAAGTCGTACCGGTCCCCGTGCTTCCTGCTCCACTCCATCCACTCGTCGGTGTGCACCTTGGACGGATACCCGCCCGCCGTGATCCAGGCCCATTCGTTGGCCGGCGGCTTCGGGATCGAGTCGAGTTCCATCTGCTGCCGTGCCCGGGTCTCGTCGAACACGACACGGTTGGCCTCGTCGCGGACTGCCGAGGGGAGCCCGTCGAGCTTGCCCACGGCGTCCGGACGGAGGGAGAGCCAGGCCGCGCGTTCCTCGTCGCCGAGGTCCTTCCACCAGGCCGCGTTGTCCTTCGGACTGCCGTCCTTGGGCGGCTGGGGCAGGGAGTCGAGGTACTTCTTGCCTGCCTCGCTCACCCCGTCCTGGTCGGACCTGGCGTCGGACCAGTCCCGGTCGGACACCACCAGGTCGTCGTCGGCCTTCAGCGCGCGCAGCTTCGGCGCCCACTTGGCGTCCGCCTCCGTGGCCTCTCGCAGGGCGTCCCCGATCCGGTTCGCGAAGCCGATGGCCTTGCCGAAGTTCGGGTTCGGGTGCTGGTGGACGGCCTGCTGCTCGATCGCGCTGGCCGTCGGATCCGTCAGGCTGGTCGAGGGCGACACGGTGCCGCCCTCGGGCACCTTGCCGTCGGCCTCCGTGCCGCCGGCCGGGAAGGTGACCGAGCCGTCCGCGCCCACCGTGCAGCCCGCCGCCTCGGCGTCCGCCAGGGCCGCCTCCAGCTTGCGCTTGGCCGCCGCCATGTCGTACGCGAACCCGTTCAGCGCTGTACTGATCAGCGCGCACTCGGTCTGGACGTAGTGGAAGTCCTTGCCCAGCTCTTTCAGCTCACGCAGGGCCGCGTCGGCCGTCTCGCCCTTCAGCTGGTTGCGGATACCGGCGGAGATCCGGTTCTCCACAGTGTCCTTGGCGTTGCTCGCCATCTCGCTCACGGCCCGGTACCCGTCGGCCGCCTCCTCGTACTCGGAGGGCTTCAGGGCCTTCAACGTCGCGATGTCCACGACCCCTCGTCACCGGCCCTTCGTGTCGCCGCCGACGGCCTCGGTGTCGTGGTACTTGGCGCTAATCCTGTCCAGCTCGGCCTTCACGTCGGCGTCCGACAGCGCCAGGTCGTGCCCGGAGCGCTCCAGCAGTCCGCCCAGCTCACCGCAGCGGCCCTGCACGTCACCGACGTACTTCTTCCAGGAGGCGTACAGCTCCTGCTGCGCCGCCGCCGACTGCACGCCCGAGGTGTCCCCCAGCCCCGACTGCCCGTCGTCCAGCTTGCCCAGGGCCTTGCCGATATCATCCTGCAGGCCCTTGGTGTCCTCGCCGGCCTTCGTCCAGGCCTTCCTGTCCGACTTCAGATCACCGGTGCCGCTACCGCCCGGATCCGTCGGAACGTGGTTCAGCCGCATCCCCGTGGAGCCGCGGGCCGCGGCATCCGCCTTCAGTCGCTCCCACTCGTCCCACGCCATGCGTGATGTGCTCCCCGTTTCCCCGATTCCCCGGTTCCAGCGCTCTTCCACCGTCTCATGCAGGTCGCGTGCACGAGGTGAAGGAGCCTACCGAGATGTGGTGACCGGGCGCATGAGTACGCGTACTCATGCCTGCGGTGCCGGCGGTTACGCCGGGCTCACCGCCGCCAGCCGGTGGACGTCGCGCGCCGTGCCGGTCACGCCGGACAGGAAGCCCTGGGCGCGGGGGGAGGCGGTGTCGGTGAGCCAGGTCGGGTCGATGTCGCAGACCGCCACGCGGACGCCCGTGCCGGCCAGGGCCAGTGGCAGGGTGTGGACGACGGTGGAGGGGAAGCTGAGGATCGTCCGGCCGATCGGGCCGCGGCGGGCGATCAGCTCCAGTGGGAGGTCCGGGCGGACTATCTCCAGGCCCGTCTCGACGGCCAGACGGTGCAGTTTCTCGGCGCTCTCGCGGCGGTGGGCGAAGTAGCGGGTGGCGCCGTGGGCCTTGGCCAGGTTCCGGACGGCCTCCAGATAGCGGTCACCGTCCACGACCCCCGTCTCCACCAGGGAGGTGCCGACCAGGTCGGCGCTCTGGGTGATGCGCGGGGGGCCGAAGCGGGCGCGGGTCCAGGCGAAGTCGTTGGCGGTGACGGTCACGCCGTCCGGGATCTCGGTCACCGGCATGGAGGAGAACACCTCGACGCGCCGGCGGTCGCTCGGGGTGAGGCGGCGCCGGGCGGAGGAGGAGACCGGCGCGAAGAGCAGGTCGCGGGCGCCGGGCCGGCCGCCCTTGCGGTGCCAGCGGACCAGGCGCTCACCGCGGGCCAGCTGGGCGACGAACTCCATCGTCGCCGTGCCGTCGTCCACGACCACGAGCTCGCGGGCGCGGGTGATGGTCAGCAGCAGCTGTACGTAGCGGGAGAAGGGGTCTCCCATGACGATCCGGTCGGCCCGGCGCAGGGAGCCGGCCAGGCCGCCGATGGTGTGGAAGGGCGCGGTCGTGCCGCCCCGCGCCTCCTCCCAGCGCACCCGGTACCCCTCGTCGCGGGCGAGGTCCGCCATGCGGCGCAGCTGGCCCCGGGTCATGGGGTCGGTCGGGGACAGCACGACGACGGTGAGCTCCGCACCGCCCGCCACCGTTCCGGCACCACCCGCCACCGCCCCGGCCGCCACCGCCCCGGCAGGCAACCGCCGCCCCTGTGCGGGCACGGCGGACACCGGGCCGGCGTGCGCGGCATCGACGCCGGCGTGGTCGGCCTGCGCGGGACCGGGACCGACGTGTGCCGGCCCGGGCTGCGTGGGCAGCGCCGGCGTCGGCACGGAGCCCGTGGCCGGCCCCGCGCCGCCAGAGTCGAACCGCACACCCGATCCCCCGCCACCAGGGCCGAGCGGCGCACCCGAGCCCGCACCGCCAGGGCCGCCCGGCACACCGGACTCCCCCCGGCCGGGGCCGAACGGTGCGCCCGGATCCGCCCGGCCGGAGCCGAACGGCGCACCCGGATCCGCCCGGCCGGGGCCGGACGGCGTGGCCGGGCCGGAAGCGGCGGGGTCGTGCAGGCCGTGCAGGTGGGCCCACTCCAGTACGTTCAGCAGCTGTACCGGGCTCTCCACGAAGGCGAGCGTGCGGGCGGGGTGGCCGGCCTGGCCGGCGCGGGGGCTCATCGGCGTGCGACCGTCCCGTCGTAAGTGACCTGGATTCACACCGAGACCGGCTCGCCCGCCGCCGCGGCGATCTCCGCCTCGGCGACGACGCCGGTGACGCGGCGCAGCTTCTTCATCGGGCCCAGCTCGGAGTCGTAGACCTTCTTGACGCCGTCGCCGAGGGAGGCCTCGATGGTGCGGATGTCACGGACGAGGCGCTGGAGGCCCTGCGGCTCGACCGAGGCGGCCTGGTCGGAGCCCCACATCGCGCGGTCCAGGGTGATGTGGCGCTCGACGAACGTGGCGCCCAGCGCGACCGCGGCCAGCGTGGTCTGCAGGCCCGTCTCGTGGCCGGAGTAGCCGATCGGGACGTTCGGGTACTCCTTCTCCAGCGTGTTGATCACGCGGAGGTTCAGCTCCTCGGCCTTGGCCGGGTAGGTGGAGGTGGCGTGGCAGAGGAGGATGTTGTCCGAGCCCAGGACCTCCACGGCGTGGCGGATCTGGCGCGGGGTGGACATGCCCGTCGAGAGGATGACGGAGCGGCCCGTGGCGCGCAGGGCGCGCAGCAGCTCGTCGTCCGTCAGGGAGGCGGAGGCCACCTTGTGGGCGGGGACGTCGAACTTCTCCAGGAAGGCGACGGCCTCGGTGTCCCACGGGGAGGCGAACCAGTCGATCCCCTTCTCCTTGCAGTACTCGTCGATCTGGCGGTACTCGTCCTCACCGAACTCCACCCGGTGGCGGTAGTCGATGTAGGTCATCCGGCCCCAGGGGGTGTCGCGCTCGATGTCCCACTGGTCGCGGGGGGTGCAGATCTCGGGGGTGCGCTTCTGGAACTTCACGGCGTCGCAGCCGGCCTCGGCGGCGACGTCGATCAGCTTGAAGGCGTTCTCCAGCTCACCGTTGTGGTTGATGCCGATCTCGCCGCAGATGTAGACGGGCTTGCCGGGGCCGACCTCGCGCGAACCGAAAGTGCGCAGACGGGAGTTGGTGCTCATCAGGGGGTGTCCTTACTTGGGGAGGGAATCGAGAGAGGGGCCGAGGATCCAGCTGGCGATCTCTCGGATCGCGCCGTCACCGCCGGGAACGGTGGTGACCGCGCGTGCGGCGCCGCGTACGACGTCGTGAGCGCTCGCGACCGCCACGGGCCAGCCCACGAGGGCGAAGCACGGCAGGTCGTTGACGTCGTTGCCGACGTAGAGCACGCGCTCCGGCGCGATGCCCTGCTCCTCGCACCACTGCTTCAGCGCGAGGTCTTTCCGGTCGATGCCGTGCAGCACGGGGATCCGCAGCTTGCGTGCGCGGGCGGCGACGACCGGGTTCTGTTCCGTGGACAGGATCAGCAGCTTCAGGCCGCTCCTGCGGAGGGCCGCGATGCCGAGGCCGTCGCCGCGGTGCACGGCGACGAACTCCCGTCCGTCGGAGTCGATCAGCACCCGGTCGTCGGTCTGGGTGCCGTCGAAGTCGAGTACGACCGCGTCCACGTCGTCGGCGGTCGGCAGCGAACCGGGGCGGTCCGCGTCGAAGAGGGGCGCGAGGGCGCGGGCGCGGGCCAGGTCGTGCGGGTCGTCGATCTCCAGCACCCGGGCCGGGTCGGTGCGGACCAGCTCGGTGTGGCCGAAGAAGCGGTGGCGGTGCTCGCGGAAGCCGGCCGCGTCCATCGCGTAGGCGGCGCCGGTCTCCAGGAAGTCCTGGGGGCGGTCCTGGCGGCGCGGGCGGTAGGACTTGTCGTGGTTGACGCCGCGGCCGCCCTCGGTGGGCTCGTCGGCCTCGCGCCAGACGAAGCCGTGGAAGGGGGCCACGGTGACGGCGGTGTCGGCGCCGTTCTCGGCGACCGCGGCGGCGACCCCGTCGACGTCCTCACGGACCAGGAACGGGCTGGTGCACTGCACGAGCAGGACCACGTCGACGGGGGAGCCGTGCAGCGTCTCGTGGGTGTCCATGGCGTGCAGGACGGCGGCCTCGGAGGTGGCGGTGTCCCCGGCGATGGCGGCGGGCCGCAGCACGACCTCGGCGCCGGCCTCGCGGGCGGCGGCGGCGATGGCCTGGTCGTCGGTGGAGACGACGACGTCGGTCACCAGCCGGCTCGCCCGGCACTCGCGCACCGCGCGGGCCACCAGCGGGACACCGCCCACCGGGGCGAGGTTCTTCGCGGGCACGCCCTTGGAGCCGCCGCGCGCGGGGATCACCGCGAGCACCCGGCGGATCGAAGCGCCTGGGCCCGCTGCCGAGTTGGACATGGGGTCTACTCCTTGGGGTGAGGTCACAGCTCGCCCATCCGCCGGATCACGGGGGCGACCCGCTGGACGCCGTGCCGGTAGGCGCCGCGCGCGGCCCGGCGCACGATCTGCCGGACGGGGCCGGGCGCCTTGTCGGCGGCGGGCGCTCCGGGCAGCGGTACGCCGTCGGGGCCGAGGTGGTGGCGGGCGAGGATGCCGGGCAGGTAGCCGGGCGCGGTCTCGGGGGTGTAGTAGGGCGTGAGGGGCGGCAGCCCGCCCGGCCGGTCCAGCAGCTTGGCGATGCGCTCACGGGCGCCGTCGAACGCGGTGGCGTACGAGCCGTCGGCCGCGACGCCCTGCCGGGCCACCCACTCCCCGTCCGGCACCGGCCGGTGCCCGGCGTCGAGCTGGTCCCAGGAGGCGAGGCAGCCGGAGCCGGTGAAGTGGTGGTTGCCGAGCACCTCACGGACCCCGAGGTCGGTGAGGACGGCCGTCGGGATGCGGCGGTGCAGGGCCTCCAGGGCGGCCGTGGAGCTGACCGTGACCAGCAGGTCGGTGCGGTCCAGCACCTCGCCCATGTGCCCGTACACCAGGCGGAAGTTGGCCGGCAGGTCCTGGCCCTGGGCCAGCTTCTGGTACGGCAGCTCCTCGATGTGGGTGGTGTGCTCGCCGGGCTTGGAGCGCAGCTTGAGCAGCACCTCCCGCTCGGGGTGCTTCCGGGCGTGCTCGATGAGGCGGTTCAGCAGGTAGGTACGGTCCCGGCGGTTGTCCGGCACGGACGGCTGGGCCGCGAACACCACGGTGTACGGGTCGTGTTCACCGGCGTACGGCTCACCGCCGAGGAAGGGCAGCGCCACCTCGGTGACCGAGGACGCGTCGGCGCCCACGCCCTCGTACACGGCCCGGAACCGGTCCGCGTCGTGACGGGAGTTGGCGAGGACGAGGTCCGCGCCGTGCCGCAGCAGCAGCCCGTCGGTGAGCTTCTCGTAGACGACGCCGACATAGCCGGTGACGACGACGGGCCGCTTCCCGGAGCCCCAGGCGGCGCGCAGTCCGTGCAGCATCGCCTGCACACCGCCGCCGACCAGGGCGAGCACGAGGACGTCGTACCGGTTGTCGGGGTCCTCGCTCATCGCGCGCAGGAACTCGGCACCGGTGACCTCGCGCAGGGAGTCGGCCCGGACGCCGACTTCCTTCAGCTGGCGGGCGGTGGGGGTGGCGCGTCCCCGCAGGAGGTAGCCGTCGAGCCGGACCTCGGCAGCCGTGGGAGTGAGGCGCTGCGCGGTGAGCGCGCCCCACTTCCACCGGGTGTCGGAGTCCGCGAGGACGGCGACCCGCGGGGACTTCTTCGCACTTGCTGGCACGTCGAAGACGCTAGGAAGCGATTCCGAGGTTCCGCCCAACCCGAATGCAACAAACGGTTAACAGCACATCGCCGAATGGCGAATCGGGACGCCTTCCGCGCCGGGAACAGCCTGGTTCACAGCTTCGCCACGTGCCGTTCACCCGGCATCAAGCAGGCCGTCAAGACGAATGACGGGCCGCGCCCTAACGTCCCTGACGTGGTCAAGCTCTCCGTCATCGTGCCGTTCTACAACGTGCAGCAATACGCGCCAGACACGCTCAGGAGTCTGAAGTCGAATGCGCGTGAGGACTTCGAATTCATTCTCGTCGACGACTGCTCGCGCGACGGGACACCTGAGATTCTCGCGCGTGCGGAGCGCGAGCTGCCGGGCGCGGTCCTGGTCCGGCACGAGCAGAACGGGGGGCTGGCGACCGCGCGCAACACCGGGATCGACCGGGCGCGCGGCGAGTACCTGACCTTCCTGGACGGCGACGACTGGCTCGCCCCCGGCTACTACCCCAGGCTGCTCGCCGCCATCGAGGAGCTGGGCTGCGACTTCCTGCGCACCGACCATGTGCAGTGCACCGCCCGGGCGCGCAGTGTGCACCGGGTGCCGGTGGGCCGGCGGAACACGGTGCTCAGTCCGCGGGAGTCGATCCTGCCCGCCGACCGGTCCACCTCGGTGGACTACGCGTACGCGTGGGCGGGTGTCTACCACCGCCGGCTGCTGGACAAGGGGCTGCTGCACTTCACCGACGGGCTGCGCACGGCCGAGGACCGGCCGTGGATCTGGAAGCTGCACCGGGAGGCGGAGTCCTTCGCGGTGGTGAACCTGCTGGGGGTGTTCTACCGGCGCGGGGTCGCCTCGTCGCTCACGCAGATCGGCGATGTGCGGCAGCTGGACTTCATCCGCGCGTTCGACCAGGTCATCGCGGAGACGGCGGCGGACCGGGAAGCCGGCGTCCTGCTGCCGAAGGCCGTCCGCACCTATTGCGCGATCATCTCCCATCATCTGGGATCCATCGAAAGGTTCGAGCCGGCGGTGGCGAAGCAACTGAAATCCCTGAGCGCCGCCGCCCTGCGGCGCATGCCGCAGGACGTGCTGGACGAGGCGCTGGACTCCATGGACCTCCAGCGCGCCTCCCGGCTGCGCCGGCTGCGCCGCCGTCCCGCCCCCGCGGGAGCCGCCGCGTGACCACCCAGATCTTCCAGGCGTCGACGCTGTACGGCACGGCCACGCTCGCCGCCGCCCTGGACTCCGGCTGCTTCCGCCCGGCCGACCGGCGGATACTGGTGGTCTGCAACAACGCGGCCACGCCCGAGACCTCACCGGCGCTGGACGCGATGCCGGGCTTCGAGCGGCTGCGGGACCGGTTCGACGACGTGGTGTCGTACAACGAGGCGATCTTCCCGTTCCACCCGGGCGGCTGGGCGCCGCGCGGCGAGGATCTGCCGCTGTGGGAGAGGTACGTGCGCCACGAGTGGCAGCTCGGCACCGACGACGTCGAGCTGGCCGTCGAGTCGATCCAGGTCAACCCGTCACTGGCGCTCGCGCAGATCTTCACCGGCGCTCCGGTCACCGTCTACGCCGACGGTCTGATGAGTTACGGCCCCACCCGCAACAAGATCGACCCGCTGGTCGGCACCCGCGTGGACCGGGTCCTCCACCTGGACCTGGTGCCGGGTCTGAAGCCGCTGCTGCTGACCGAGTTCGGGGTGCCCGGCGAGGTCCTGCCGACGGCCGCCTTCACCAAGGTCCTCGCCGGACTGGCGCCACTCGGCGATGAGCTGCCGGACGTCCAGGAGCCCGCGCTGCTGCTCGGCCAGTACCTGTCGGCGCTGGACATCCTCACCGCCGAGCAGGAGGAGAACCTGCACGTGCGGATGCTGAAGGGCGCGGCCGCGCTCGGCCACTCCACGGTGGTGTTCAAGCCGCACCCGTCGGCCCCGGCCCGCTTCACCCGCTCCCTGGAGCAGGAGGCGGAACGGCTGAAGGTGGAGCTGACCGTGCTGGACACCCCGGTGCTCGCGGAGGTGCTGTACCAGCGGATGCGTCCCGCGCTGGTCGTCGGCTGCTTCTCCACGGCCCTGCTCACCGCGTCCGCGCTGTACGGCCTCCCGGTCGCCCGGGTCGGCACCGATCTGCTGCTTGAGCGGCTGACGCCGTACGAGAACAGCAACCGCGTCCCGGTCACCATCGTGGACGCGCTGCTGCCCGAGCTGACCGACAAGGCGGCCGTCGGCGAGCAGCGACGGGGCATGGACGTGGGGACGCTGGGCGCCCTGGTGCGTGCGGTGGGCTTCGCGATGCAGCCGAAGATCCTGCCGAGCCTCCGCGCGGAGACCGAGGGCTGGCTGGCGAAGAACCTGGACGAGCGGACCCTGCGCTACTTCAAGCGCAAGCGGCTGACCTCGCTGGCCCTGCCGGGCGGGGTGCCGTCCCAGCTGTCGTTCCTCCCGCGCAACGCGACGGTCCGCCGGGTGGCGCGCAAGGCCCGCGGTCTGCGCAAGGCCGTACGGCGCTGAGCGGCCCCCGCGGCGGGGCGGGCCCGGGAACCGGGCCCGCCCCGTCTGTTACCGGCGGAGGATGCCGCGGATCCGGGCCGCGTTCTCCTCGGTGACCTTCCACAGCAGCTCCTGCCGGTCGTGCACGTCGGCGACGGTCCGGCTGTGGTGGTCGAGGATGTGCAGGGCCCGCTCGGTGAGGACCGCGCCCAGGTTCCGCTCGTGCACCGACACGCCCCACTCGGGGCGCTCGATGTCGCTCAGGAAGTACGCCATCTTCGGGTGCGAGATCAGGCTGACGATGGGCGTGCCGACCCCGAAGGGGATCATGCCGGCGTGCCCGCGCATGCCGATGACCAGCCGGGTCTTGGCGTACGTCTCGCGGATCCCGTCGTTGTCGAAGTCGTACATCGGGATGACCGGCAGCGAGATGCCGTGCTCGCGGCGCAGGTCGAAGGCGATCCGCTCGTCGTCCAGGGAGTGGGCGACGCACCGCACCTCGGTGTGGGCGCCGATCGCGCGGACGGCCTTCGCGATCTCGGCGAGGAAGTGGCCGTAGTCGTGGCCGAAGCGCAGGCCCGCGCGGTCGTAGGCCGCGTTGAGCAGGACGGTGTCCTCGCGGTGCGACGGGTCGGTCCAGCCGGGCAGCAGCTGCCGCATGACCGTGGTCGGGCAGGGCTGGAAGACCACCTTGTCGTGCAGGTCGGCCGGGAGCAGCGAGCGGACCTTGGCGATGGAGCCGTGGTTGCGCAGGCCGAAGAACGCGGACTTCTCCACCAGCAGCCGGAGGCTCTCGTTGAAGCGCCGGGCCCGGTAGGACTGTCCGTCGAAGGCGTTGAAACCGACCGCGAACACCATGATCGGCACGTCGATGGCGTCGAGGTGCGCGTCGGGCACGTTCCACTGCCAGGCGCTGTTGCCGTTGGGCATGGTGTCCGGGATGAACAGCCCGCCGCCGCCGATGACCAGGCCGCGCCGGGCGTTGACCCGTTCCAGGGCGGCCTGGTCGAACAGCCGGTGGGCGTGGACGGAGTGCCAGCGGCGGGAGGTGGTGTCGGCGCCGAACGCGAGCCGGACGCTCTCGGGCAGCAGCTTGTCGCCGGCGTTGCCCTGCCGGTCCATGTAGAAGGCGACGTGCGCGAGCTGGTCCTCGGCGGCGCCCTGCTCCTGGGCGGGCACGGCGGCGGCGCGCTGCGCCCACAGCCGGCTGGAGCGGTGGGTGGGGTCGACGGTGAGGCCGGCGGTGGCGTACCGCAGCGCCTCGGTGTTGTCGCCGTGCACCCAGGCGATCTGGGCGAGGCGGGCGTAGGCGGTGGCGGCCCGGTTGGGGGCGGCGGTGGCCAGGAGGAGCTGGGTCTTCGCCTCCTCGTAGCGGGAGACGCTCATCAGGGCGTGCCCGAGGACCTCGTGCGGCCAGGCCGCGTCCAGCGGGATGCGGACGCCGCTGAGGATGTCGACGGCGTCCTGGTACTCGCCGGCCGCGATGTGCGCGGCGGCGACCTTCCGGGCGGCCTCGACGTCTCCCGTGCGCCGCACGTGCGGGGTGCCGTAGTGCACCAGCAGGTCGTGGTGGAGGCCGCCCCTGGCGACGCAGGCGGCCTGGAACTCGGCGTCGCCCAGGTCGAACTCGCGCCAGCGCTCCTCGGCCTGCGCGTACCCGGCCTCGCCGCCCTGCCAGGGCTTGTGCCGCCCGGTGAAGTGCAGGATCGCGGTGTCGTCCGGAACGGGCAGGTCGCCGGAGAGGCGCCGCTTGACGAAGTTGTAGCGGGCGTCGAGGCGCACGAAGTCGCCGTCCAGGACGGCGTTGAGGATGCCCTGGTCGTGCTTGTCGAGTTCGTAGGCGCCGCTGCGCCCGACCTGGTCGAGCTTGGCGCAGAACGCGTCGGTCAGGTACTCGCGCTGGATCACCAGCAGCCCGGAGTTGAGCTTGTGCTGCCCGTAGAAGAACTGCGGTACGGCGGCCAGTCCCTCGCGCAGCTTCAGCAGTTCGCTCAGGTCACCGAGGACGACCATGTCGGTGTCCAGGGTGATGACGGTGTCGTAGTCGCGGATCCTGAAGACGTCGAGGATGAAGTACGCCTTGCGGACCAGGTAGTTGTCCTGGTCGCCCTTGGCGTAGGAGTCGTAGTGGCCGGCGTCGACCCGGCGCAGCACGATCCGGGGGTGCAGGGCGCGGATGCGGGCGATCGAGGAGGGCTTCAGATCGTCGTGGAGGACGATGAAGTCCTCGCAGACGCCCGGGTTGGACAGGGCGAGGCTGCGCAGCAGGACGAGGAAGCCGGGCAGGTAGTTCTCGTCGACGAAGCTCGCGAAGGCGATGCGGCGCTTGCCGGTGAGCGCCTGCGCGGAGGTGTCCGGTACGACCGGGCTGACGGTGGTGGTCATCGCAGGGAGATCCTCATGTCGGTGACGCTCTGGGCCCGGTCCATGACCCATGCCTTCTCGCTGGTGTATTCGTGCACGGAGGTGATGGCGAGTTTCATCGCCTCGGGCACCCGGTAGGCACCGGACTCGTAGAAGTCGAACCCGATCAGATCGAGCCGGGGGCTGACGTCGAGGAAGTCCAGCAGCCAGAGCATGTTGAAGCCGGTGGTCGGGATGGACGACCAGGCGTCGGCGCCGAGGCGGCCGATGTTGCGGACGGGCCAGCGCAGCGACTCGTCGCCGAGGTACTGCTGGGCGCCGGGCACCAGGCGGTTGCGCAGGCTGTGCTTCCAGTCGCCGGAGACCCCGCCGAAGACGAGCCGGGTGGTCACCGGCTTGTCCCAGTTGAAGGCGTGCTTGTGGATGGTGGTGTGGATGTCGGTACGGCTGCCGGTGTGCTTCGGGTCGATCCGGTACGAGTTGAAGCGGACGACGAGGTCGTAGTCGTCGATCTCGGCGCCCATCCCGCTTTCGCCGACGCGGCCGGAGTTGGCGATCAGGCAGATCGACTTGCCGGCGATCTGGTTGCGGAACTCGCCGAGGCCGATCCAGCGGACCCCGCCGATCGTGGGGTCGGCGACGGGCCCGCGCATCCGGAAGCGGCGCTGCTCGGCGTAGAGGGCGATGACCTCGGCGAGGTCGCCGCCGGGGATGCCGGTGCGCAGGTCCAGGTACTGGCTGAGGAGTTCCTGCCGGTCGGCGACCGGGGCCTGATCGGCGGCGAGCGCGAGCAGCGCGCCGACCAGCCGGGGTTCGGCCGCCGCCCAGTCGCCGGCGGCGTGCAGGGCGAGGCCCTCGGCCCAGACGTCGGTGGCGGGCCCGGCGGCGAAGTCGGTGGCGCGCGGGCACTGGCGGCGCAGCAGGTCGAGCAGTTCACGTTCGCGTTCGGCGGCCTGGCGCAGCCCGGTGACGCGGGCGGCGACACCGAATCCGTCCTCGGTGGTCAGTTCCAGGTAGCGCTCGTAGGCGGCGACGGCCTCCTGCTCCTCGCCGAGCGCCTCCAGGACGCGGGCGCGCAGCCGCCAGCCGGCGCGGGAGTTCTTGCGGTGGGCGAGGACGGTGTCGCCGATCCGCAGGGCGAGGTGCAGTTCGTCGTCGTAACCGCACTCCAGGGCCTTGTTGCCGACGGCCAGCAGGGCGTCCAGCAGTTCGCCGGTGATCCCGCTCGACGGGGCGGCGGCGCCCTTCACGGCCCGCTTGAGCAGGGCGGTCGCCCCGCCGGGCGGGGCGGGTGCGGGGGCGGTGACGCCGGTGGTGCTGACGACGACGAGGACCTTGCGCAGTTGCTCGGCCAGTTCCGTGCGGCGGCGGTCGAGGCTGCCGACGAGTTTGCCGCTGTGCACGGCGCAGGCGCGCAGGCAGTCGTCGAGCTCCCCTCCACGCACGGGTGCCCGCCGGGCTTGGACCCTTGTCATAGCTCTCCTGTTTTTGACCGAAACGTGGGGGGGATGGAGAAACTAGGAAGGCAAAACGACTGGCGGGTGAACGAACTTGGTCCGGCAAGAGAATCGTTGGCTTGTCAACCAAGTCGTTCCTGTGATTCGCCCAGCGCTGATGAAACGATTGCCCTTGGGGTCAGATCTTCACCAGAAAGACAAAGACGATTAACGCCAGTCGGGTTGGGTGCCGAGAACCATGCCTGTTTCCTCCCCCGTCCTCGCCGCCGTGCCCGCGCCTCCGACCCGCGGAACGGCCCATGAACGCCAGAGCCGTCTGCACGCCTTGGACGGACTGCGGCTGCTGGCCGCGCTGATGGTCTGCCTCTACCACTACGCCGGACGCGGCGGCCCGGTCTCCGCGTCCTGGCACCAGAGCCCGGCCCATGTCTTCCCGACCCTGTCCCAGATGGCCACCTACGGTTGTCTGGGGGTGCAGTTCTTCTTCGTCATCAGCGGCTTCGTGATCTGCATGAGCAGTTGGGGCCGCACCCTCGGCGACTTCTTCCGCTCCCGGGTCGCCCGCCTCTACCCCGCCTACTGGGTCGCGCTGGTGCTGGTCACCGCCGCGGCCGTGGTGCTGCCCGTGGTCGTCCACCCGGTCCGGCCGGACGAGTTCCTGGTCAACCTGACGATGCTGCAGCAGCCGATGGGTGCCACCCGCGTCCTCGGCGTCTGCTGGACGCTCTGGGTGGAGGTCCGCTTCTACGCCCTGTTCGCCCTGTTCGTCGTCCTTCGGGGTGTCACCTACCGCCGGGTGGTGCTCTTCTGCTCCGTGTGGACGCTGGCGGCGGTGGTGTGCCGCACCTCCGGCAACGCGCTCACCGACCAGTTGGTCATGCCCGAGTACGCCCCCTTCTTCGTCGGCGGCCTGGCCCTGTACCTGATCCATCGCTTCGGTAGCGACCTGCTGCTGTGGGGCATCGTCGCGGTGTCCTGGCTGCTGGGGCAGAGCACCGCCACCCAGAGCCTGTGGCACGCCGGCGCGCAGGGCGACTTCCACCGCAGCCCGTACGTCATCATCGCCGTCGTCACCCTCGCCTTCGCCGCCGTGGCCGCGGTGGCGGTGGGCTGGACCCGGTGGGCCTCCTGGCGCTGGCTGGTCACGGCCGGCGCGCTGACGTACCCGTTCTACCTGGTCCACGAGCACCTGGGCTGGTTCGTCATCCGGGTGCTGCACCGGGGACTCGGGCTGTCGCCGTGGCCGACGCTCGCCGTGACCGTGCTGGGCATGCTGGCGCTGGCGTGGCTGATCCACCGGTTCGTGGAGAAGCCGTTCGGCCCCCGGCTGAAGCGGGCGCTGAAGAAGGCCCGTACGCCCGCGACGACCGCCCTCAGCTGATCCCGTACCGCGCCCCGATGCCGGCGACTACCAGCGCCAGCCCCTCCTCGAACTGCCGGTCGTAGTCGTCGAAGAGCAGCTTCCCCGCCTCGGCCGCGAGCGGGAAACCGGCCATGCGCCGGGCGCGTTCCTCGATGTCGTACCCCTCCCGGCGCTCCCCCGGGAGGGGCCGCACGCCCTGCTCCTCGGTGACGAAGCCGAGGGTGTACGCGTGCACCGTCCGGCCCGCGTCGACCGCCTGCGCGAGGCTGAGGCCGGCTTCCGTCAGCACCCGCAGGTTCGCCTCCAGCTCCCGGGCGTGCTCGGTGCCGGTGAAACGGGAGCCGCTGAACACCTTGGCCCCGTCGCGGTAACCGAGCAGCGCGGCCCGCAGCCCGCGCTGGGTCTTCAGCAGCCGCTCCCGCCAGGTGTCGGCGGGATCGAGGACGGCCCCGGCCGCCATCCGCCGGTACATCTCCGTCGCCATCTCGTCCAGCAGCGCCTGCTTGTCCTTGAAGTGCCAGTACAGGGCGGGCGCCTTGACGTCCAGCTCCCGGGCGATGGCGCGCAGGGTCAGCCCGTCCAGACCGACCTCGTTCAGCAGCCGCAGCGCGGCGTCGGCGACTCGTGCGCGGTCCAGGGGTGCGCGCTTCTCGGAACTCACGCTTGACAGCTTAACAACGTTAAGGGCACGCTCGTCGACGACGCCACTTAACGATGTTAAGGAGATGTGTGATGGATGTACTGATCGTGGGCGCGGGCCCGACGGGCTTGACGCTGGCCCTCGACCTCGCCCGGCGCGGGGTGGACGCGCTGGTGGTGGAGCGGGCGGAGGCGCTCTTCCCCGGCTCGCGCGGCAAGGGGATCCAGCCCCGCACCCAGGAGGTCTTCGCCGACCTGGGCGTCCTGGACGCGATCCGGGCGGCCGGCGGCCCCTACCCGCCCCGGCTGATCTGGAAGGACGGCGAGCGGCTCGGCGGACAGCCGATGTTCGAGCAGATCCCGGCGGACGAGGGCACGCCGTACACCGATCCGCTGATGGTCGCGCAGTGGCGGACGCAGGAGGTGCTGTACACCCGGCTGACCGAACGGTACGGGGGAGGCCGGGTCGTCTTCGGCCGGGAGGTGACCGGTCTGGCACAGGACGCCGAGGGCGTGACGGTGTCGTGCGCCGACGGTACGACCCTCCGCGCGGCCTACGTGGTGGCGGCGGACGGCGGTCGCTCGGCAATCCGGCGCGCACTGGGCGTGGGCATGACCGGGGAGACGGTCGATCCGGCGCCGTTTCTGGTGGCGGACGTACGGGTGCGGGGCCTGGACCGGGACCACTGGCACACGTTCCCGGGGACCGGCGGCAGCGGCGTCGCCCTCTGCCCGCTCGCCGGCACGGACTACTTCCAACTCCAGGCACGCCTGCCGGAGGCGGACGAGGTCGACCTGTCCCTGGACGGCGTGCGCGAGCTGGTCGCCACCCGCACGCACCTGGACGCCGACGCCGTCACGGAGCTGCGCTGGGCCTCCGGCTTCCGCCCGCGCGCCGCCCTGGCGGACCGGTTCCGGGCGGGCCGGGTCTTCCTCGCCGGCGACGCGGCCCACATCCACTCCCCGGCGGGCGGCCAGGGCCTGAACACCAGCGTCCAGGACGCCTACAACCTCGGCTGGAAGCTGGGCGCGGTGCTCCGGGGCGGAGCTCCCGAAGCCCTGCTGGACACCTACGAGGAGGAGCGCCGCGTGAACGCCGCCGCCATGCTGGACCTGACGACGGGGGTCCACCGGGGAGAGGTCGAGCGGGGCCGGGCGACGGTACAACTCGGCCTGGGCTACCGGGAGTCGTCACTCAGCGTGGACACGCGCGGGAGGACGGAGGGCCTCCGCGCGGGCGACCGCGCCCCGGACGGCACGGTGGCAGGCGTCCGCCTCTTCGACGCGTTCCGGGGCCCCCACTGGACACTGCTGGGAGCGACGATGGCGGGGGTGCGCTCGCTCCCCACGGCCCCGCGGTCATACGGCGAGGGCGTCTTCCTGATCCGCCCGGACGGCTATGTGGGCTGGGCGGGAGAGACGACGGAGGGCCTGGGGGACTACGCGAAGAAGACAGGAGCCTTCACAACGCCATAGGCGAAACCCCCTGGGGGCGCGGGGACTGCGCGACCAGCTCCCACGCACCCGCGCCCGAGAACATGCCCCTCTCCGGCGATTCCAGCGAGCGGTCAGGCGAGCGAGAGCTTCACCGCGAAGCCCAGGAACAGCACCCCGGCCGCCGAAGTGGCCGTCGCGGACAGCCCCTTGCGCCGCCGGAACGCCGCGGCCAGCCGTGTGCCGCTGAATATCAGGGCGCTGAGGTACAGGAAACTGGCCAGCTGGGCGAGGGCGCCGAGGACGACGAAGGACAGGGCCGGATAGGCGTAGCCCGGGTCGACGAACTGCACGAAGAAGGCGACGAAGAAGAGGATCGCCTTGGGGTTGAAGAGGCTGACGACGAGGGCGCGGCGGAAGGGCCGCTCGTCGGTGCCCTGGGCGGGCGCGGCCTCCTCGACGGCCCGCTCCCGCCGGGTCCGCCACATCTGCCGGGCGGCCCGCAGCATGCCGATCGCCAGCCAGCTCAGGTATCCGGCACCGGCGTACTTGACGATCCCGAACAGCAGCGCGTTCCCCTGGAGCAGCGAGGCGACCCCGGCGGCGGACAGCGTCATCAGCACGGTGTCCCCGCACCACACACCGGCGGCGGCCGTGTAACCGGCCCGCACACCGCGGCGGGCGGCCACGGACAGGACGTAGAGGGAGTTGGGGCCGGGCAGCAGCACGATCAGGATCAGGCCCGCGAGATAGGTGGGGAGGTCGATGACGCCGAACATGGAGGGAGTGTCGCACGCGGGTACGACATTCGGCCCTCCCCGTCCAAGAGCGCCCGGGCCTCAGAAGGTGTCACTCGGTACGTGGCTCCCCCAGACCTCGCGGAGCGCCCCGCAGACCTCCCCCACCGTCGCCCGCGCCCGCAGCGCCTCCTTCATCGGGTACAGGACGTTGTCCTCGCCCTCCGCCGCCTTCCGCAGCGCGTCCAGTGCCGCGGTCACCGCGGCCCGGTCGCGTCCGGCCCGCAGCCGGGCCAGCCGCTCGGCCTGGCGCGCCTCGATCGCCGGGTCCACCCGCAACGGCTCGTACGGTTCCTCCTCGTCCAGCCGGAACCGGTTGACCCCGACCACCACCCGGTCGCCGGAGTCGGTCTCCTGCGCGATGCGGTACGCGTTCTTCTCGATCTCGGCCTTCTGGAAGCCCCGCTCGATCGCGGCGACGGCCCCGCCCAGGTCCTCCACCCTGCGCATCAGGTCGACGGCCGCCTCCTCCACGTCGTCCGTCATCCGCTCGACCGCGTAGGAACCCGCGAACGGGTCCACCGTCGCCGGGACGTCCGTCTCGTGCGCCAGCACCTGCTGCGTCCGCAGGGCCAGCCGCGCGCTCTTGTCCGTCGGCAGCGCGATGGCCTCGTCGAAGGAGTTGGTGTGCAGGGACTGCGTGCCGCCGAGGACCGCCGCCAGGGCCTGGACGGCGACCCGGACCAGGTTCACCTCCGGCTGCTGGGCCGTCAGCTGGACCCCCGCCGTCTGGGTGTGGAAGCGCAGCATCAGCGACTTGGAGTCGCGCGCGCCGAACTCCTCCCTCATCACCCGCGCCCAGATCCTCCGCGCCGCGCGGAACTTGGCGACCTCCTCCAGCAGCGTCGTACGGGCCACGAAGAAGAACGACAGGCGCGGGGCGAAGTCGTCCACGTCCATGCCCGCCGCCACCGCCGTACGGACGTACTCGATGCCGTCGGCGAGGGTGAACGCGATCTCCTGCACCGGGGACGCGCCCGCCTCGGCCATGTGGTAGCCGGAGATCGAGATCGTGTTCCACTTCGGGATCTCGGTGGTGCAGTACCGGAAGATGTCCGCGGTCAGCCGCAGGGACGGCTTCGGCGGGAAGATGTACGTGCCCCGGGCGATGTACTCCTTCAGGACGTCGTTCTGGATCGTCCCCGTCAGCCGGTCCGCGGCCACCCCCTGTTCCTCCGCCACGAGCTGGTACAGGAGCAGGAGCAGCGCGGCGGGCGCGTTGATCGTCATGGACGTCGAGACCTGGTCCAGCGGGATGCCGTCGAAGAGCACCCGCATGTCCTCGACGGAGTCGATCGCCACGCCCACCTTGCCGACCTCGCCGTGCGCGAGGGGCGCGTCCGAGTCGTGGCCCATCTGGGTGGGCAGGTCGAAGGCGACGGACAGGCCGGTGGTGCCGTGGGCGATGAGCTGCCGGTAGCGGGCGTTGGACTCCGCCGCCGTGCCGAAGCCCGCGTACTGGCGCATGGTCCAGGGCCGGCCGGTGTACATGGTCGGGTAGACCCCGCGGGTGAACGGGTACGCGCCCGGTTCGCCCAGTTGCCGGGCCGGGTCCCAGCCGGTCAGGTCGGCCGGCCCGTAGACCGGCTCGATGGGCAGGCCCGACTCCGACTGACGTGCCGACTGCTGTGCCATCGCTGCCTCCGTGCGGTGGAACGGGTACTCCTCACCATGCCCCGTAGTTCGGCGGCGGTCACGCGGGGAAGCATCCCGGGCATGAGGATCCCGGGGAGATCTGCCGCTCTGCTCGCCTCGGCCGCCGCACTCGCCGCGCTCTGCGGGTGCACCGTGCAGCCGGCGGGCGCCGATGGGAAACAAGGCCCGCCGGTGCACGTGGAGCTGCCGGGCAGCCCAGGTCCCGGCACCGCCCGGAACAGTCCGGGGCCCGGCACCGCCCGGACGGCGCCGGCCACCCCGCCGACGACCAGACCGACGGCCACGCCGGCCGCCACGCCGAGCGTCACACCGTCCGTTCCCGCCGTGCCCGCGCCGCGGGTGCTGTGGTCGCGCGGGGACGACGGGCCGGCCGTGCGGGAACTCCAGGCGCGGCTGCGCCAGGTGGCCTGGCTGGCCGTGGGGCCGACCGGGTCGTACGACGGCCCGACCGAGCAGGCCGTCAAGGGCTTCCAGGGCAGGCGCGGACTGCCCCGGACCGGCGCGACGGACGCCGTCACCTGGCAGCGGCTGGTGGCGATGACCCGTCCGCCGGGCAGGGGGGAGCTGTACCCGAGGGCCGCTCGGCCGGCCGCCGCAGCGGACCCGCGCTGTCTGACCGGGCGGGTGCTGTGCATCAGCAAGACCAGCCGGACCCTGCGCTGGATGGTCGACGGACGGACCCTGTCGACGATGGCGGTGCGGTTCGGCGCGCAGTACACCCCGACCCGCGAAGGGGTGTTCACCGTCTACTGGAAGTCACGGCACCATGTGTCGACCCTCTACCACTCGCCGATGCCGTACGCGATGTTCTTCAGCGGTGGCCAGGCGGTCCACTACTCCTACGACTTCGCGGCGCGCGGCTACGCGGGCGGTTCCCACGGGTGCGTCAACGTCCGGGACGAGACGGCGATCGCCCGGCTCTTCGCGCAGGTGAGGATCGGCGACAAGGTCGTCGTGTCCCGGTGAGACGCCCTGCCGGGGGCTGTTCGATTCCGGGTGCGTTGCGGGGCGGGGGGGGGGGCGGGGGGGGCGGGGGGGGGCCCCCCCCCCCCCCCCCCCCCCCGGCCGCGCCCCCCCCCCCCCCCCCGCCCGCCCCCGCCCCGCCACCGCGCCAGACAAAAAATAATAGCAC
>NZ_JBIRJA010000018.1:0-10363 GCF_044329325.1 Streptomyces sp. NPDC017676
CCGAGTACGAACGTGACTGGTGGCGACAACAGCAAGCCACCCCACAGTCCGCCTGAAACAAGATCACCGGACTCTACGAAACTCGGGGCAGCTCACTCCACCCAGGCCACGTCGAAGCTGGACACCTCCAGTCGTGTCCAATGGAACGACCATCACGGCTCTGGTGAGACAAGCCAGCTCAGATGAGATCCAATCCACACTGAAAGGCGAAAACCGGGCACGGCCAGCCACGCACGCTGGGAATCGACCGACTGCCACCCGAGACAGATGAGACACCACCAGATCCAGTGAGACCGGACAGGCGGGCAACGCCTCTCAGCTCCGCGTCATATATGCCACTTAGATGACATCGTCAGAGAGAACATGGCGCGGAATCTGAGAACCTACATCTTGATGAGGTTGGCGATGTTGAACACGCCGCCGTGCTCCTCGAACTGCGCTTCCGCCCACAGCACGGTCTGGGTGCCCTGATGCTTGACCATCCCGGGCGAGACACCGAGCCGGAACGTGCCCGGGGCGGGCTTACCCTCCGGCGTGTGCGGCAGGAAGTCCTGCGGGGACGGGCCGGGCGAGGGGTAGACGAGGGCGTCGGTGCCGATCGCAACCGGGTAGACGCCGGCCGCGGCGGCGGTCTTCAGCATCTTGCGATGCATGCTGACCCGGACCGAGGACAGGACGGCGGCCCGGATGTCGGGGCGCCACGTCTTGCGCTCCCGGGCCGGCCACGGCTCGTAGTACGGCACCTGGCCGCGGTTGCGCTGGCGCAGCTTGCCGATCCCGCCCTTCGCCGTGGCCCTGATCGCCTTCAGTACCAGGGCCAGGGCCGGGTCGGCGTCCTTCGAGCGGGCCATCGCGTCCAGAAACTCCTGGCCGCCCATGTCCGTGGTGACGCGGAGGTCGGCCATCGTCGACACGTACGCGTCGCGCAGCCGCTTGTACCAGGGGTCCAGGTAGCGGCCGGTCCGGGTGCGCACGTACGCCTCGATCGGCGCGACGTCGAAGCCGAGCTCCACCGCGTAGGCCACGGTCGGGGTCGCGTACCAGGCCGGTCCCTCGGGGCGCTCACCGGTCGGCGTGAACGGCGAGGGAAGCCGGTCGGCATCGACGGTGCGGCCGCCCACCGGGACGCGGGAGAGGTCGACGTGGGACAGGTCGGCCAGCCACGAGCCGGGCAGCGCCGGGTCGAACGCCGGTTGTTCGGCAGGTAGGTTGGGCCGTTCAGGCCGACGGTGAGCCCGTTCGCTGCCGCTGCGAACGCCATGTTGACGTCGATGGCAACCAGGTACGGCTGCATGCACTCGTCATCGGTCAGCGGCCGGTACCAGTTGTAGGGCTCCTCCATCAGCATCTCGGCCGGGGTGCGCATGTGGTGCCGGGCGAACTTATGGTCCGCCGCAGCCTGCGGGCTGGGCCGACCCACATCACGAGCGACGACTTCAAGTTCTCCCACCCGGACTACCTGCAGCTGTTGCGCGAGGAACCGCGCACGGCCTCCGCACGGATCCGCCCGGACTACCGGGCCTGGCAGGCACAGGCCGAGGCGTACGTGCGCGAGCGACGCGGTGACGTGGTGATCGAGATCGCCCCGGCGAGCGCTGCCGGGTTCATCGCCGGCGCTTCCCTGTACCGGTAGGCCCGCTACCGGGTGCAGTTGGCGGTCCTGGCGGTGCGCGCGGCCGATTCCCGCCAGGGCACGGCCTCCCACTACGCCGACCCGCGGTACCCAGGTAGGAGCGCTGGGCATGGGCGGATTCCCGTCGGAGAGGCCGAGCGTCCGCACTTCTCGCCACTCACCCACGGCGGGCTACGCGCCGGGTGCGGCGGTGGTCGTCCTGGTCGTCGGCCACGTCTCAATGGCGGACCGGCCCGCCATTCGAGCGGGCACGGACCTCAACTCGCCGCCCATTGACCCCAGCCGTCCGGAGCGGCAAGGGACGTACATGCAAACACGTTGCCGCCTCGTGCAGAGTTTCGGCCTAACTGTCTGCCCACCTGCCGAGACAATGGCGAAGAGTTCGTCGATCTCGCAGGTCAGCGGAGGGTTCCGTGCGCGAGTGCCGGTGACTTGCAGTCAGTTGGGGGCCACTTAGGCGTGTTAGCGTCCGGCCCGATCGCCCGACTGCTCTCCTGAACAGCAGTGGGCCGGGAAGAGGGAGAACGATGAATCGCTTGAAAAGGGCCGTGGTCGGTATGGGGCTCACCGGAGCCCTCGCCGCAGGAGCGGTGGCGTTCACCGCAGGTACCGCGTCGGCCGCCAACAACTACTTCATCCGGACCTACTACGCGACCAGCTGGGACGGCGCACAGAGCGCTTGCCAGGCGGATGCGAACCGGCTCAACTCCGGTGACTCGGCTGGCTTCTACTACTGTTCCCCTGGTCCGACCCAGTACCAGAACGGTCAGTACCTTTACGGTTACAACCTATGGGAACGTCTCTGACGATGTGACCTGATCCGCTGGCTGGCGCAACTCACAGCCCCCGGACAGGGACAGGGTTATGCGCCGGACCCGGCAGCGGTCCGGACCGTGTCCGCCCGCGATGCGTTAATCGCATGGTCTGTGCGACCGATTGTTTTCCGGCTGGTCGAGGTGGCTCTGGTTGGCCCGACCAGTCGGACCGTCGGGGGGTGTGGCCGTCGGGGGGTGTGGCCGTCGTGGGCTGTGGTGCTTGGCTCGTTTGAGGGCCCAGTTGGACATGTTGCGTTTGATCACACGCGGGTTGGAGCGCAACCGCCGTGGGGGCAGCAGCCGTTCGGTGATCTCACGCAGGCTCTGGGTGACGGACCGGGCCAGTCGCGAGGGGGGAAAGCGCCGCCTGCCCGGTGACATGGCGGCGGACGACGCGAAGGGTGCGGGTGAAGGAGACCCGGTCAGGATCGTGCCCGGCCTTGGGGGCGGCCTGGTGCATCAGGTCCCGCAGCGCGTGGTGGACCAGCAGGAACGCGAAGGCGTGGTCCCCGGCACGCTGCCGCCGCCTCTGTCCACCGTCTACATTCACCAGCACGCGACGGCGTACCGCGGCCTCGATGCGGTGCCGGACGATGAGGCACGGACCCCCGCCGACGCGCTCCTGGACCGCCTCGACGATGTGATCGTCTTCGGCGGACCGGGCTTCGGGAAGTCCAGTCTGCTGCGGTGCTGGATCATCACCGTCGCCCGAAGGTGGACTGATGAGCACTTCTACCACTCGGTCCCCGTCCTGGTCAGGGCCTCGGATCTGGTTGGCGACCGGCCCTTCGTGAGCCTCCTGCACGACGCCGTCTCCCGGGAGCTGAGCGGCGCCGGGCTGGTCAGGCCGATGCGCGAGGACCTCTTCGCCGCTCCCCCGGCACCGGGCGTGCACTGGCTGCTGCTGGTGGACGGCTTGGACGAGGTGATGAGCCCGGAGGGGTGGCAGCGCGTCCTGGGTAAGCTCGCCTCGATCCGGGAACAGGACGCATACGCGCACCAGTTCCGGTTCGTCGTGACGACCAGGCCCACCCTTGACGTCCGGGATGCGCCGGAATCGCAGTTCCGCTACTGCTCATTGCTGCCCTTCGACCCCCAGCAGCTGCCCGGGTTCGCCCGCGCCTGGTTCACCGCCCTGCGCCTGCCGGAGCCGGAGGCGAGGACCACCTCCCTTTTGGAGCACGTCAGGATCCCCAGCGTTCGGAACCTGGCGAGAGTGCCTCTGATGGCCACCATGCTCTGCCAGTTGCACGCCGACTCCGACGAGGAGGCGCTGCCCCGGGGTCGCTAGTGCCGTGACCGAATAGGTCCACCGGGTTGGGGGCTCAGGAATCCGCAACGCGCCCCTCGGAAATCCAGTGGTCATGATGGCTTGGGGCGAGAAGAATCCCTGGTCATGACCCTGCTAACCCACTGGCCGCTTGCGGGCCTGCGGTTGACCACGCCGCGCCTGGAGCTGCGATTGCCGAACCTAGATGATCTCGCGGCCTTGGCTTCGTTGGCCGCCGATGGTGTGCACGACCCGGCGGTGCAGCCGTTCACCGTGGCATGGACCGATGTCGGGCCCGAACAGCGTGCTCAGAGTGTCCTGCAGTACCACTGGCGCTGCTGGGGCGAGTGGCAGCCGGAGAACTGGGAGCTGAACCTGGTGGTCGTGCGTGACGGGATCGTCGTAGGTACTCAGGGCATCGGTGCCCGGGACTTTTCGGTCCGCCGTGAAGTAGGCACGGGCTCCTGGCTGGGCAGGGCCTACCACCGCCAGGGCCTGGGGACCGAGATGCGCGCGGCCGTCCTCCACCTGGCCTTCGCCGGACTCGGTGCACAGCACGCTGTCTCTGGGGCATATGCAGACAACGCAGCCTCGCTGGCGGTTTCCCGCAAGCTTGGCTATCGCGAGGACGGCACTGAGCGTCATGCCGTACGCGCAAAGCCTGCCGTGCTGCGCAGGCTCCGCCTCACTGCTGAACAGTGGCAACAACACCAACTGGTCCCCGTGAAGACGGAAGGGTTGCCGGAGTGCCTGCCATGGTTCGGCCTGGCCTGACCGTGTAACGGCGCGGAGATCATCCCGGATGGTCTGTCGAACGACGAGTCCAGATTAGGGCGACGCTGCAAACCGTGCTGTGGGTCAGGCCGCAGTGGCGAGCGGTCGCCCGCCCCACCGGAGGCCCTTCTCGCTGCGGGTCCGGGCACGTTCACGGCGTTCCCTGGCGGAAGCGCCTGGGCGCCTCGCGCCGGACGGCGGAACGCTACCGCGCCGGGAAGCTCCGGATGCCGCTTGCGACCCGGATGCCGGATCCGACGCTCGACCTTCGGCAGCAGCGGCTCGATCACCGCCCACAGTTCGTCGTCGACTTCCCACGGCTTCGGCCGAGCCACCCGCACCCCCAGATCACCAGACCCAGAGTGATCCAACCACCTCGAAGATCATTTCGTTAGGAGTTCTGAGCGCCAGGAAGTCCGGGATGTGCGAGTCGGCGCCGCCGGCCTGGGAAACCGCAGGCGGAACGGCTGCGACAGCACCTCGACCACCCCGCCGGCGAAGTCCAGGACCAACAGTAGCCGCCGCTCCACCAGGCTCTCGAACCCGTGCTGGCGACCGGTGGAGACCAGGAACTCCAGCCCCGACCGGTGCCTCTGACCAGCTCGCCACGAGAACCGGCGTACCGGAACGGACAACCCCGTCGGCCCGTCGGCGAGGTCGCGTGCGGGCACGATGACCTCGACCTTGCCCGCCTTCCAGACCGTCGTCCACGTACACAGCCAGTCCGGGGCATCATCGAGCCAGCCGACGGCCTCCTCGGGCACGGCTTACGGCAGGAACAGCTCGTCGAGCGCGCAGGCGTGCGACCACACCGGCCCGCCTTCGCGTACAGCACCGCGATCCGAGGACTCCATGAGCCAACCTCACCGCAGTCCCGCCGTACCGACGACGAGATCACCCGAAATCCGACTCTTGGCCCCCGTCCGCGCTACCCTGCCGACGCCCGTTGGACGCTCCAGTTGGCCACCCCGCGCTGAGTGTCGGCCGCTCTCTTGAGCCACTTTCAAGCCGCTTCTGATGAGCGAATGCGCAGGTGGAGGAAGTGCTAGCAGCCCACAAAAATGTGGCATTTGCCTTACTTTGGCCGGCATGCGAGAGCGGAGAGACCGGACGCGACGAGTAACTTCACAATTCAGATGTGGCCTGATTCGATTCATCTTTTCTCTCACCAGTACCACTGGCACCGCTTGGTATATCCGCGCCGGAAAAGCGAAGATGGAATTCGCGAAACGCCGATCTATTGATTCCATAGGGGCACCAAGAAGCCCGTCGATGCGAGTGGCCTGGACAGCTTCGACTCGCCCCGACGGGCACCGAAGATCACCATCAGAGAGGTGACGCCTCGTGTCCCCTGACGGTACCTCGCGGCAGCCGCGCAACCCAAAGCCCCGGTGGAGTGTGGTTCTAGTGGCAGTCTCTGCCGCCACGAACCTCTTCCGACTGCTGCGGGAACTCTTGATCCACCACTGAGACTGTGCTTGTTCTAACCGGCGCTCTCTCTGCTGAGATGGAGAGAGCGCCGGCCAACTGCCACGCTCGGAGTGGCCAACTAGGTCCTGTCGTCAAACTCCCGTCGTCCGCCCGGAGGGCGGGCCGTGCGGCGTCAGGTGCGTGCTTTCGCCGTGCCGGCCACAGGCCCTCGTACTGGGCGTACTCGGGTCTGGGGCCGGTGCGGCGAGAGTGCGTGCATGGCGTCGCGCGGCAGACGGGAGTTTGACGACAGGGCCTAGTGCCGCATGAGGCAATGTTCGCCTTCCGTGACGTTGGCGGGAACCGTCCTGCTGCTCGCGAGGTCAGCCGAATGTCTCGCGGTGGCGCTTCAGCCGAAGTCGCTGGCGGAAGTGAGGCCCTCGACGAATGATCCGAAGTCCGCGGCGAGGGCCAACTCCACGCTGAAGTCAGCGTCGAACCATCCGACTGAAGGTTCCACGTGTCGGCCGCACGCCCGGTAGTCCAGCGCGATCCAGCAGGGTCCGTCGCCCGAGAGGAGCACGACAGGCGCGGGCAGACCCCATTCCTCGACCAGGTAGGGACTATCGAGCAACGAGACTGTGCTTTCGCGGTGGCCGATGCCCATCACATGGTCGAACGGGACGTGGTCCTCGCTCCAGGAGGTCGGCTTGTCTGTCCGGAAAGCGTTCCGAGCACCTGTCACCTTGCCGCCGTTCTGAACGCGCAACGGATCAATCAGTGAAGCTGGGAGGGTGACATCGAGCAGTCGCTCGGCGTCCCGCACAGCCTGATCAGTCAGCGGCTGCTGCACCCCATGGTTGCTGCCGGCGTCCCAGAACGCGGGCAGCACATCGTCAGAACGAGCCATGACTCGAATCGTAGGAGCTATGGGCTGCGGTTGACCTCCAGAGGAGGCTCAGGCGTCCAGAATGATCACGTGGCTGAACGTGTCCGTGTACGGGAGATCGATGACGACGAGGGGCGGCGGTTATTGCAGATCGTTCGCCGGGGCACCGGGTCCGTGGTGACCTGGCGGCGGGCACAGATGGTGCTGCTCTCCGCGCAGGGCATGCCGGTAGACAAGATCGCAGCGGTGACGTTCACCAGCGCGGACCGGGTCCGCGACGTGATCCATAACTTCAACGCGGACGGCTTCGACTCGCTGTATCCGAAGTACAAGGGCGGCCGTCCCAGAACCTTCTCGTTGCCTGAGCGGCGCGAGATCAAGAAGATCGCCAAGTCCAGGCCGGTCGAGCACGGCCTGCCGTTTTCGACCTGGAGCTTGGTCAAGCTGGCCGACTTCCTGGTCGCCGAGGGGGTGGTCGACGACATCAGCCACGAGGGTCTGCGCATTGTGCTCCGCGAGGAGGGTGTCTCCTTTCAACGCGTGAAGACCTGGAAGTCCTCGAACGATCCCGACTACAGGGCCCCGGCGTTTGCCCGGGTCATCCGGTTTGATCATGTGATGCCGTAGAGGCTGAGGACGAGGGTGCGTTCGGTGTGGGCCCGGCGGCCGGCAGCGGTGTTGACGTACCCGGCAAGCTTGAGCGCACCGCGGACCAGGTCGCGGACGGCGGCGAGGACCGAGGGCGTGTTGTGGGTCCTGACCTGGGACTTGTCCTCGTTGAAGGTCACATTCCGACACCAGTGGACGGTGTTCTCCACCGTCCAGTGCCCGCGAGCCCATGAAGCGATCTCGGCGGCACTCGCCTCCTCGGCGGGCAGGTCGGTGATGGCGTAGACGGTCTCGCTGGACCACTTCTTCGCTCAGTAGAGACGGCGTCTGCGCTGGATGCGCAGGACCTGGGCCGCGTGGGGGAAGAGGAGGCCGTTGACGGTGACGACCTGGACGCGACGCTGTTCGAGGCGCCCGTGGCCGCGGGCGTCGTCACGGTGGATGACGGGGATCTCCTTCCAGGGCAGGGCATGGAGTTGACGGGCTTGGCTGCGCTGGTTGTTCTTGATGGTCAGCAGGTAGTGGGCGTCGCGTTCGTGCAGGTAGGTGGCGTGGTCGCGTTGGGTGTGGAGGGCGTCGGCGGTGACGACGGCCCCCTTGAGATCGGCGTCGTCGAGCTGGTCGAGCAGGGGTTGGAACTCGGGGATTTCGTTGGTCTTCGCGCCGATCTCGCGGGAAGCGAGGGTGATGCCGTCGCCGTGCCGGACGGCGGAGAGCACGAAGACCCTGCTGCCGTCCGGGCGTTTCGCACTGCGCAGGCACTTGCCGTCCACCGCGATGGCCCGGCGCCGGGAGCGCACCGGTTCGGCGCGGGCGGCCGCCCGGTGGGCGCGGCGCTGTTCGCGTTCGATACCGCCGTCGGGCATGAGCGGCTCGGGAGAGTGGGACACCGTGGACAGCAAGGGCCGCAGGTGGTCGTAGCCAGCCGCGCTGACCTCACCGGGATCGAGCCGCCCCAGAACGGTGCGCAAGGTCTTCTCACTCGGGATCCGGTAGCGGCCGAGCAACGGATGGTAGGGCAGACCGAAAGCGGCCAGTTCCTCGGGGTCGGCGCGTTGGCACCACTCCGCCGCCGCGGTGATGGAGTCATGGCCCGCCGGGGTCATCGCACAGACCACCAGGGCCAGCAGCGAGGAGACCCGGTAGCGCACCCCGCACGCCCCGCGAGGATCGGTGGCCGACGCGAACTCGGCAACCGCGCCACGGACTTGGCCTCGCGCGGCATCCGAGCCGAGGGCCTCCAGGCGGGGCGCCGGAGAGACGGGAACGACGGCAGGGGATGATGGAGGAACGAACACGGCACCTTCGTGGATCTTGCAGCGTAGAGAACTCCATGATCCACAGGTGCCGTGTTCATCTGCTTACAGGGCCCGCCAGCATGATCAACCGGCCCAGGCTGGGGCGATCCGGGCAAACGCCGGGGCCCTGATCCCGACTACGAAGCGAAGAAGGCCCGTGTCGAACACCTCTACGCCATCGCCGACGGCGAGGTCGTCCCCGAGAACGGCGAGCCAGATGTCATCTTCTGCATGGACGAGTTCGGCCCGCTCAACCTGCAGCCCCACCCCGGACGCCAGTGGGCTGAGCGCGGCGGCAAGGGCAAGGACCCCGATCGCGAGCCGAGGCCGCGCCGCCGGGCCACCTACACCCGCCCGCACGGGGTCCGGCACCTGTTCGCGGCCTACGACCTGGGCAAAGACCAGCTCTACGGGCACATCAAGAAGACCAAGAATCGCTCGAAGTTCCTGGAGTTCTGCCGTTACCTGCGCAGTCTCCACCCGGCCGACGTGCGCATCGCCATCGTGTGCGACAACTACTCGCCGCACCTGACCACGGAGCGGTGCCGTCGGGTGTCGGACTGGGCCGAGGCGAACAACGTCGAGATCGCCTACACCCCGACCAATTCATCGTGGCTGAACCGGATCGAGGCCCAGTTCACGGCCCTGCGCTACTTCACCCTCGACGGCACCGACCACGCCAGCCATAAGGAGCAGGGCAGCATGATCCGCCGCTACATCATCTGGCGGAACAAACATGCCCAAGGCGAGCGCCTTCGCGACGTCGTGGACAGGGCGAACGTTGCCTGATGCGGCACTAGGCACGCCCCCGGGAACCGCAGGCCCCCAGCACCGGCCCTGGGGCCCGCGGTTCCCGGAGACGACCACCTCCCGCGCGTGGAGGGCGAGCCCCGGCGCTTTCTGTTACGCCGTACGTGTCATACCCTTCCCGACGGTCTCCAGAACCGGCATCGCCGTCGGTGAGCGGGAGCGCCCCGACGGCGCCCGCACCTCCGCCACGCGCTTCGTATGCCTGCACGGGATGTCCGTGCCCGCCCGCAGAGCGGCTGCCAGCGCCACGTGCCCGACGCGCACGGCGTGCGCTTCCTCACCGGCCATGACCGCCGGCCCGGCTGGGGCGTCCTCGGGGCGTTCGCCGGCACCTTCGACCTGTCCGGCTGCCCCCGTCGCTTCGACGCCCGGACGTGCCGGCCCGGCACCGCCCGCCGTGCGCGGGGGCCGGCGGTGAGGCATCCGCCGGCGCCATGACGTCCGGTCCTCCTCGTCATCCGGGTAAGGACGGGCACATCTGGGTGTCCGAAAGTGAACGGCCCGCCGTTGACGGGCATATGCGTGCGTCCGCCCGAGAAAGAGAGCCGGCAGGGCGCTGCGCGCCTGTCCGAGACAAGCGTCGCCCGGGCGACGAGTGAGGAGCCGAGCAATGAACACCACGGCCGAGGAATTCGAGCTGGACGTTGTCGAGCTGGCCGGGGACGAGGGCACCGACACGGCGGTGGTCACGATCAGCTACCCGTCCAACCCGTGTGACTGCATCTGACCTTCACCGGCGGGGGGGGGGCGGGGGCCGCCCCCCCCCCCCCCCCGCCCCGGGGCGAGTCGAAGGACGGCCTCTCCCGCCACGGCGCGCGGGGGGGGGTGGGCGGCGGCGCCGGGCAGCCGCGGCGC
>NZ_JBIRJA010000018.1:10373-243094 GCF_044329325.1 Streptomyces sp. NPDC017676
GGGCGGGGGCCCCCCCCGGGGGGGGGTCCCCCACCCCCCCCCCCCCCCCCGCGGGGTCCGGCGCTGCCCCGGCCCGGGGGGGGGGGCCGCGGCCGCCCCCCCCGCCCCCACGGCATGGAGCGAGTATGAAGGCGACGAGCGGGACCGGCAGGGCCGCGGCGGGCTTGTGGCGCGCGGGCCCGGTCCTGCTGCGGGCCGCCGTTCCGCGGTCCCTCCGTCCGCAGGAGGCCGATGAGCAGACGGCATCCGACGACACGGGGTTCCTGCGCGCCGTGGCGCACGACGCCTTTCTCCGCGAGGCCCTCCTGCTGTCCAGTTCGTCGCTCAGCGCGACCCTGGACAAGGTGGAGGCCGGGCAGCCGGTGCCGGCGCGCAAACTCCGCCGCGCGGTACGGGCGATCACCCGCTACCGCCTTCGTCTGGCCGGCCGGTCCACTCCCTTCGGCATCCTGGCCGGGGTGGCAGCCGGCGGCTTCGGGCCCGAGCCGGAGGTGCGCTGGGGGAGGGCCCACCGCAAGAGCGTGTACCCGGACGCCGGATGGCTCACGGACGTCCTGACGGAACTCGAAGGCGATCTGGGCGTCCTGCGGATGCTGCACGTGACGACGAGCGACCTGTGTTGGGCGCGCGGCGGCCGCCTCGTCGTCCCCCATGCCCCTGCCGGGGACAGCCGTGGCGTACGGCAGGTCTCGCTGCGTCACACCGCCGCCGTGCGAGCGGCGCTCACCGAGGCCGCCCGGCCGGTGGCCTTCACTCACCTGGAGAAGACGCTCGCCGTCCAGTTCCCTGCGGTCACCGAGGCGGTGGTGGCGAACCTGCTGCGGCAGCTGGTGGCCGTGGGGGCCCTGCTCACCGACCTGCGGCCGTCGTCGGCCACGCGGGATCCGCTGGGCCACGTCCTGGGATCGCTGTCCGGGACGCTCGACGAGGCGACCGCCGCCAGCCGTCACACACTGGCCGAACTGGCCGCCGTACGACGTGGCCTGGCCGAGTACGCCGGTACTCCGCTCGGCCGGGGCCGTTCGGTCCTCGGTCCGGTGACCGCGCGCATGGACGCGCTGCGCGCCTGCGCGCAGCCGGTCCAGGTGGACCTCGGCCTCGATGTGCGCGTCACGCTGCCGCCGGCCGTGGCCACCGAGGTGGAGCGCGCCGCAGAGGTGCTGACCCGGATGGCGGCCCGCCGGCCCGGCCCGGACTTCCTCGCCGCGTACCACGCCGATTTCCTCGAACGCTACGGCACGCAACGGGCGGTACCTCTCCTCGAACTCCTCGATCCGGACCGGGGGCTGGGCGCACCGGCCGGGTACCGTCACCCTGGCGGCGCGGCCAGGAAACCGGTCTCCCGGCCGTTGGTGCCGGACGGCATCGATGCGCTGCTCATCGCTTTGGCCCAGGAGACTTGCCTGCTGTGCGAGGACGAAATAGTGCTCGACGACACCCTGGTGCGGGCCCTGTGCGGCGAGGCCGGGTCAGCGGACGGCGGTTCCCGCACCGGATCCACTCTGCAGTCCTTCGACCTGCTGACCCATCTGCTCGCCGACTCCACCGCCTGTCTGGCCCGTGGCGACTTCCAGCTCGTCGTGCTGGGCGTCAGGACGCAGGCCGGCGCCTATGCCGGGCGGTTCGCCCACCTGCTGCCCACGGGCCCGGACGGCCACACCCAACTGCTGCGTGACCTGCCCGTCCGCCAACCCAGCGCCGTGCGCGCCCAGTTGGTGTTCGCACCCCTGCAACCGAGGGCCGCCAACGTGGCACGGACGGCGTATTGGGGCGCCACCCGCATCGAGGCCGGGACCTTCGCGGACCGCGGGAGCGAGCACGTGCTCGGACTGCACGACATCGCGGTCGTGGCGACCCCCCGCCGGCTGGCCGCCGTGGCTCTGTCGACTGGCTGTGAGATCGTGCCGACCCTGGCTGGCATGGTCGCCACTGACGCCCATGCCCCCAACGCCGTACGCCTGCTGAACGACATCGTGCGCAGCGGTGACACGGCCGCCCCCGGCTGGCGCTGGGGAACAGCCGAAGCACTGCCCTACCTGCCGCGGGTCCGCTACGGACGAACCGTGCTGTCCACCGCGCGGTGGAGACCGGTCGATCCGTCCCTGCACGACACCACGTCCTCCGACGAGCAGTGGGCGGCGGATTTCCGGCGGTGGCGGACGCGGTGGCGGCTGCCGGACCGAGTGCGCGTGGCCGACAGCGACCGCAGGATCACACTGGACCTGGACTCCCCGGCCCACCTCGCCCTGCTGCGCGGCGAACTGCGGCGGCGTCCGTCCGTCGTACTGGAGGAGCTGCCAGCCGGGGGCAGCACGGGATGCGGTTGGCTGGCGCCCGCCGACGGGGGCGCTGCGGAGGCGAACGGCGTCGCCGAGGTCGTCTTCTCACTCGTCCGGCAGCCGGGCGCCGCACCGGCCGGGACCGTGCCGTCGCTGCCCGGCCCGCTGGAGTCCCGGGACCTGCCGAAGACGCCCCACGCGCCGTCCGGCACCCCCGGCGCACGCCGGAACGCACTCCCCTCGCCCGACCCCGCCGTGCCGTTCCTGTACCTGCCCGGACGCACGGTCCACCCGCCGGGGTCGGAGTGGCTCTACGCGAAGGTCTACTGCGCGGCCGAACGCCACGACGAGATCCTCGCCGAACGCCTGCCCGAACTCCTGGCGGAACTTCCGCCCGAGGTAGACCGCTGGTTCTACGTCAGATACCGCGACGACTCCCCCCACCTGCGGCTCCGTTTCCACGGCGACCCCGGCGCCCTGACCGGCCGCCTGCTGCCCCGGATCACCGCCTGGACGCGCGGCCTCTCCGGTACCGGAACACCCCAACGGCTCGTCCTCGACACCTACGACCCGGAGGCCGAGCGGTACGGTGGTGCCGGCGCCCTGCCGGCCGCGGAAGCGTTCTTCGAAGCCGACAGCCGTACGTGCCTCGAAGAGATCCGCTTGCTGCGCCGGCCGCCGGCGGACATCGACCCGCTGATCGTCATGGCTGCCGATTACATCAACCTTGCCCACCGCATGCTCGGTCCGGATCGCGGGCACCGCTGGCTGATCGACAGGGCTTCCACGGAGTCCCCTGCCGTGGCCGGCCGCGACGCCGCCGCGCCGGGCGCGCGGGCCGAGAAGGTCCTCGACCCGGCCGACGACTGGAGCGCGCTGCGCTCGACCCCCTGGGGCGAGCACCTGACCGGGCTCTGGGCCGAACGGGGCGACGCGCTGGAGGACTTCACCAACCGGCTGCGGGCCGGAAGAACGGCCGACGAGGCCACCACGGCGGACACTGTCCTCGCATCCGTGCTGCACATGCACCACAACCGGCTGCACGGTATCGACCGGGCCCATGAGAAACAGGCGCTGGCGCTGGCCGCCAGAGCGTGCCGGGCCGCCGCCGCCCGCTCCCGCGCGGTGACCGTCGGGGACCGGCTCGCATGAGCCTCAGGGACGACGCGGCACACACGGTCGCCTCGATCGCCCGGCAGTTCTCCGACGTCGACGCCACCACGGCGGCCTGGCATGCCACCCCTCGCGGCTCGGTCGCCCGCACCACAGGCCTGGCCGGCGGCCTGCCCGGGATGGCGCTGCTGTTCGCCGAACTGTCCCGGCACGACGGGGCTTTCGCACGTACGACGCACAGGTGGCTCACTCAGGCTGCGCGTGCCCGGCCGGCCGCCCCGCCCGCCGGCCTGTACGACGGGACCGCCGCACTGTGCTTCGCGGCCCAGGCCGCCGCCGGCGGCACGGGGCACTACGCGGACACCCTGGCCCGCCTGGACCTGAAGATCGCCGCGCAGGTGCGCAGGCGCACCGAGACAGAGAGCCGGCGGCTCGCGCAGGGCCGCTGCGTCGGCATCGCCTCCTACGACGTGATCACCGGACTCACCGGGCTGGGAGCGCTGACCCTGTCCCGCGGGGCGGCCGGGCCGACCCGCTCGGTGCTCGACGCGCTCGTTGCGCTCACCCGCCCGCTGACCGCTCTCCGCATCGCGCAAAGCGGCGCCGGAGGAGGCCGGAGCGGGGCCGGCGGCATGCGTCCCGTCCCGGGCTGGTGGGTGGCCCAGAGCACGACCGACTACGCGCCGGCCCCCGTGCACGCCGGACACGCCAACCTCGGTCTCGCCCACGGCATCGCCGGCCCCCTGGCACTGCTCTCGCTCGCGTGGCGCGAGGGAGTGCGCGTGGCGGGGCAGCGGGACGCCGTCCACGCCATCGTCCGCTGGCTGCGCGAGCAGCGTCTGCCCGGCACCCCCGGCTGGCCGGCGATGGTCACCGAGGCCGGGCCCGTCCTGGGCGGTGCCCGCCTCTCGTGGTGCTACGGCACCCCCGGCGTCGCCCGTGCCCTGTATCTAGCAGGCAGCGCCTTCGGGCAGCCCCGGTGGCGGCAGGAGGCCGTCGCCGCCCTGAAGGCGGTCCTGCCCACGCCGTCCGGGCCGTTTTTGCCCGGTGACCCCGGCCTGTGCCACGGCCGGGCGGGGCTGCTGCACATCACCGCGCGCATGGCCGCCGACACTGGTGACGCCGAACTCCGCGACCGCCTCGACAGCATCGCCCGGCACCTCCTCGATCTCGCGGACGGCGACACGGACCCTCGTTTCGCCGCGGTGCCGCGTCCGGGACGGCCGCCTGAGGACGCGTTCGGGCTGCTGTCCGGCACGGCCGGCGTGGCCCTCGCTCTCCACGCCTACGCCACCGGTGAGCCGCCCCGGTCCGGCTGGGACCGCGCCCTGCTGGTGGCCTGACCCGTGAGACCGCACGCCCCATCGAGAGGGTTGAGCAGCATGATCCCCACTGCGCTGGACGACTGGACCGGCTCGACCGCCGCCTTCCTCGCGCGGCAGTGGCGCACGGCGCCACGTGTGTACCGCACCTCGCCCGTACCGCCGCTCACCGTGCGGGACGTCGACGCGGCGATCCGCGACCCCCTGCTGCGCACCCCACACCTCGCGCTCGTCAGGGACGGCGCCCCGGTGCCCGAGACGAACTACACCACCACCCGCACGGTCAACGGCACGGTGCTGACCGGATTCGCCGACGCGGCGGCGATCTTCCGGGGGCTGCGCGAGGGGTGCACCCTGCTGCTGCGCAACGTGGAGCACTGGCACACGGACGTCGCCACTCTGGCCGACCGGTGGCAGCAGGCCCTGGGACGGGCAGTGGAAGGCTTCCTCTTCATCACACCGCCCGGCGCTCAGGGGCTCGCCGTGCACCGCGACGACGCCGACGTCCTGCTGCTCCAGATCGGCGGGCGCAAGCAGTGGACCGTGTATCCCGGCCCCGCCGACGGCAACTGGGCACCGGGAGCGGCGTCGGACGTGGGTCCGCCCCTGCTGAAGGACACCCTGGCCGAGGGCGACGTCCTCTACATCCCCCGCGGTTATGCCCACAGTGCCATGGGCAACCGCGGACTGTCCGTCCACCTGTCGATGACAATCCGCGAGGCGAGCGCCCAGGACTCCTACGCTGCCCTCCAGCGGCTGCTCCTCACCGGCTTCACGGCACAGCCCCGCCCCCTGGACGACGCCGCGCTGACCGCCCACATCCGCCGGCTCACGGACCGGATGCGCCGGTCCCTCGACGAACTGGAACCGCACGAGGTCCTCACCGCGGCACGCTGCGCACGCATACCCCTCCACGGCACGCCCCCCGTGGACGACCTGACCAGCCTCGCCGCGTATTTCCGGGACCATTCACCAAACAGCACACGGCCGTGACGGCCACAAGGAGGGGGGTCGAACCATGCCTCTACCCGGCTGTCGGCCCCGCCCCCGGTCACCGACGGACAGCAGATACCACGCCGCCTTCGAACGGGTCAGACGATGCCGCGCCGGGCGCCACACCCGCAGGCGCGCTAGCGGGCGGCGGGGGTGCCGGTGATGTGTGCCCAGTAGCGGTCCGCGTAGGACCAGTGCCACCACTCGCTCGGACAGTTGACGAAAGCCTCTTCGCGCAGGCACTGGGCCGGCAGGTCGCGGTTGTCGCGCGGTCGGCGACAAGCCCGGAGCGTCGAAGGGACCCCACCGCTTCAGACGGCGCCTGGTTGCAGATCCGGAAGGACGGCGGGTGTGACCGCGGGTCCGCGCTGTCGCGTCCTGAACCTGCGCGCCGACCGGGTCACGGGCGGCGGCTGTGTGCCGGGCAGGGTGGCCGGCTCGTCGCCGAGGGGAGCAAGTGTCCGACGGGCTGCCAGTGGTCCCCACACCGGTCCGGCTCGCGGTCGCCTCGGCTCGTTCCCGGCCGGGGAGCATGCCCGGGGCCGGCCGGCTCTGTATCGGTCTGCCGGGCTTTCCCGGGTCACCTGACCGGGCATGGTTTCGGATGTACGGTCTGCCTGCTGTCAGCAGATTGTCCGCGCGCCTCCATGTCATGTGCACGACCGCTGTCTTTCCTGGCTCCTGTGCGTTCCTACCCGGCCGGGTCTTCCAATCGTGCGAAGTCGGTCAATCCAAAAGGGCGTCTTGGGCGTATGAGAAGTAGGGCGGCAGCCCGGGGTGCGCTTTGGTCAGCTGGAGGTGGAACTGACCAGCGACCGGTTTCACCGCGCCGACAATGGCGCCTACCTCACCCTCATCGAGGAACAGATCGCCCAGCCCGTAGCCGACTCACGGATGCCCCAGCAGTTCGGCAACGAAAACGGCTACCTCTCGCCATGTTCGAAGCAGTCACCAGCCACCCGCCCATCGTGGTCGCCGACCTCTTCGGCCTGAACATCACGACGGCCCAGAGGTGGGCGAACTACGCCAAGGACGACTGGAGTGCCTACTGAGGTTGAACTCGTCGTGTCGTAGGGGCTGACGAGCGGCAGTCCCCTGCGGTATCACCGGGGCATGCGGTATCCACAAGGGGGCGGGTTGACCGCCGAACGGCAGCAGTTCCGCGAGGGGTTACGGCTCCAGGCGGCCGAGCGGTTCGCCCGGGGTGAGGCGAGTTCTGTGATCGCCAAGGACCTGCGCGTCAGCGTCCGGTCGGTGCAGCGGTGGCGGCAGGCCTGGGAGGAGGACGGGCCGCGTGCTCTGCGGTCGCAGGGTCCGGCGTCGTTGCCGAGACTGAGCGAGAAGCAGTTCGCGCAACTGGAGGCGGAGCTGGCCAAGGGGCCGACCGCGCACGGCTGGCAGGACCAGCGCTGGACCCTGAGCCGGATCAAGACCGTGATCGGTCGGCGCTTCCACCTGACCTACACCATTCAGGGTGTGCGCAAGCTGCTGGTGCGCAACGGCTGGTCCTGCCAGGTGCCGGCCCGACGCGCGATGGAACGGGACGACGAGGCCGTGGCCGGCTGGGTGAAGGAGACCTGGCCCTGCGCGGAAGACTCGCGGCGGCCCGTGGAGCCTGGCTCGTCTTCGAGGACGAAGCCGGCTTCTCCATGACGCCGCCGCAGGCGAAGACCTGGTCACAACGCGGTCGAACCCCGGTGGTGCGGGTCCGCGGCCGCTCCCGCAGACGCATCTCCATCGCAGCGGCGACCTGCTACAAACCCGGTCACCGCTCAAGGCTGATCTACCGACCCCGCCGCGACGACGGCAACCGCGACGGACGCAAGAGTTTCTCCTGGCGCGACTACCGCGACCTGCTGATCGCCGCACACCGGCAGCTCGGCGGCCCGATCGTCCTGGTCTGGGACAATCTCAACGTCCACAAGGCCGCCGACCTGCGGGAATGGGCGGCAGCTCAGGACTGGCTGACCCTCTACTACCTGCCGCCCTACACACCCGACCTCAACCCCGTCGAAGGTGTCTGGTCGCTGCTGCGGCGCGGCTGGCTCTCCAACGTTGCCTTCAGCACCCCCGAACACCTCGTCCAGACCATCCGACGCGGTCTCCGCCACATCCAGTACCGCAGCCACCTCATAGACGGCTGCCTCACCGAGACAGGACTGACCATCAGCCCCTGATCACCGAAGACGACATCACGAGTTCAACCTCAGTAACCGGCAGCTCCGCCGCCGGATGCAGCCAACTTCGTTGGCTGCGGCTCGAATTGCTCCGCAATACGAGCCCAGCGGGAATTCGCTCCGCGAATTCCCCGGGGTCAGCTACAAGTCGGCGCAGCAGGTGGCATCTGCCTCAGCTGTCAAGAAGATCACTCGGTGTAGGAAAGATTCCCGGTATCCGACCGCTCGCACGGGATAGGTTCCTCAGATCAAAATCCCCTTCCCTCGCGGGGACTTCCTGCAATTCGCCACCTATATCCATGCTGCGATATACCTGGTGAAGAGAGTCGGGCAGTTCGTCGCGCCCTTGGCTTTCTGGGCGGAGCCGGTCAACTTGAGGAAGTGTCCAGTCAGTAGCGCAAAGAGTGCCGTCGACATATAGCGTGCGACGGTGGCGGGGACTGTGGCGACTGAGGAGGTGCAGGATGTCGTCGCGAAGGCCACGGCGCTGGTCGCGTCGTGACGCCCTTTCAACACGCTGCAGGACGGGTGCCAGTACCCCCAGCGTCACGCCGAGCGTGGGAAAGCTGGCCACGACGTAGTCGCCTAGGACCTGGGGTTGCTGGTGGGCGAAGACGTCTAGGAATGGCGAGTAGTAGGCCAGGACGTGCCAATCCGGGTCGACGGGGAGGTCTATGGCGTTGGGAGCGGCTTCGTCAGGGTCAATCGCCGTTAGACGCATGGCTCCGCGAGCAGAGGTAAAGTCCACCGCGCTCGCGTACGCGATCTCTGGTTCTTCGCCCTTGATGGTCTTAACCGTCCTCTTCTGTATTTCCATGTCATTGCGGAGTTTGCTCGTCAGGCGGCCGGAGCGACCCTTGGCTTCCGCGACGACGTAGGTGTGGCTGCCGCTCTCAACTGTCCGCTCCCCGAAAAAGTCTGCTCGCCTACGGCCTGGGGCGAAGGTGATCTGGTGAGTAGCGGCGTAGCGGGCGACATGCATGAAGAAGCGAACAGACAGCTGTTTCTCTGCGAAGATTTGGCACATGGCCTGTCCCAAGGTGTAGGACAACATGCCTTTTTCGGAGGGGTCTAGCTCTCGGGCAAGGTCGGTACGTGTGATGCGGCGCAACTGCTCGTCATCGTCTTCGTCTTCGTCGGTCCAGCTGAGATAGGCGGGCATCGCCGCGACCCTGTGACACCACTCGTATATCGATGATCGCCCGTGCTTATTCTGGTCCTTCGGTGCTCTGCCCGTGATGAACAGTGCGCGCGCCAGGTCTTGTGGTGTGATTTGCAGCTCTAGGCATGCCGGGACCTTTGCTTCATCTGGGAATTGTTCGGCGGTGGTGCGGACTTGGGCGGGGCCGTTGGGAAGCATTGTCGCCATTCCAGGGTCAGGGTTGTCAGACGTGAGTCGAGAGGTTCGTCGTGCCGGGTCTTTTATCACTCCGGTCTGAATGTTGCTCGATATAGGGACTACGTGGTCCCCGCCGCAGTCGACGAGGCCCAGGAGTTGCCCCGCCGGCAACTGGGCGTACCTAAGTGGGCGGTGGGCGTGGTCCAGGTGCGCGCTCCGGCAGCGGACGCGGCCCGATCTCCGTCAGCTGTGGTGGCCCCGCTTCTCTAGACGACGCCGCAGCGTGAGATGGGCGGGCGTCTGCGGTCGTCGGTGCTCCGCTCACCGTGGGAGTGCTGTCGGCTGCGCTGCTACGGAGAGGGGGCGGGGCGCAGCAGGTTGGGATTTTCGCGTCCTCCCGGAATGCGGATGATGACGACCAGGCATGGTTCGGATTCGCCGGGACGTTGGACTGGCTCGATCCAGATGCTTTCGAAGAGGTTGACGGCGCCTTCGGCGTCGACGGTTTTGTCGAGGGCAAGCAGAATAGCGAAGCGGGCGTTGGTGTTTTGGTATTCGGCGGCTTGGGCGACGTATTGGCGTAGCGCGGTTTCGCTGGCGTCGTCTTCTTCGATCTTGCATTCGACGTTGAATTGAACGGCGCCGAATGAGACGAGTATGTCGGTTCTTCCGCCTGCTTTGTCAATGACTTCCGAGTTCACGATGCTGAAGAGCGCTGAGAACTGCAGTACTTCCCGGTAGTGCTGGTGGAATAGCGCTTCGTCTACTTTCTGCTTCTTGCCGTCTTTATCGCGTTTGCGGAGGTATTCGGTGTAGGAGCCGCCCATCTTTCGACCGATGTCGTAGCACAGGTAGGCGAAGCGGATCGTGGTTTCCAGGAGAGCGGTGAACTCGTCGGCGACACCGGTGATCCAGTCACGGGAGGCTTCCAACTGCCTGAGGAGCCGCGCCTTGAGGTGGCCGTACTTGGGGTCAGCGATGGTCGCGAGGACGTCGTCGTGGGTGCGCAGGCCGAGTTCCAGGCGGTCGAGGACGTGCTCGGGTGTCTGGTCAACGAACGATGCGAAGTCGTCCTTGAGTTGGTATGCCAGCCGCTGCCAGCGTCGCGCTTTTCCCCGATCACCGGCTTGTTGAGCGGTGGAGTTCTCGCTCGTCTTGGTGCGGTGGAGGAGAGCAGTGTGGAGTCGTTGGGCCGCAGGGTCGTCCCGGAGTTCCTCGTCGTGGGCCAGGGCGTGCTCGAGGAAGCGCTGGCGGTGCTCGTGCTGGTGGAAGGCGTCCTCAATGACGGGCGCCACCAAGGTTTCCACGACGGCGGCCGCGGGGGTGTCCGTGAGGACGGCGACCGTGTTGTGGGCGGTGTACGCGCGGAGCAGTGCGGTGAGGATGCCGTTGCCGGCTTCGTACCAGGGGTCATCGTCGGCGAGGTGTGCGGCGGCGCCGTCGAGCAAAACGGTGAGTTCGGACCAGGCGATCACGTCGTTCTGCCGTGGTCGTGCCCAGGCCGGGGTGCGGGTGCGGTAGCGGTAGTCCCGGTAGCGGTGGAGGGCGTCGCGCAGAGTGGATGCTGCGGTGTGGACGCGTGCGGGGGCGTCAGGGGCGGACAGGCCGAGGACGGCTTCGATGGCGGCATGGTAGAGCTGAGCGTCCAGCCGGTCGGGGTCGAGAGCAATCAGTTCAGCGAGCCGGTCCTGGGTTTTGCGCAGTTGCTCGGCCATATGGGCGTACTGGTTTTGTTCCAGAGCGTGGCGCAGGTCGCCGAGGGCGAGTTCGAAGGCTGCGTCCCGGTAAGTGTGGTCGAGCATCAGGCAGCGTTGGAGGGCTTCGCGGAGGCCGGCGCCTGGATGGTGGGCGTCGAGGACCCCGAGGAGGCGCGGCAGGCGGGTGGCCATGGCCTCGGGAAGTGCGGCTGGGTCTTCGGTTGCTTCGTCCATGGCGCCGAGGAGACGCGCGGCCTTGGTGACGCCGGCCAAGGTCAGTTGGACGAGACAGTCCGCGGCTTCCACCCCGATGAGGGCCGCGGCGAGGTCGTCACCGGCGTCTTGGGCTTGCTGGAGGCGGGCGAGCAGCGCGCGGGTCAGTGGAATGCCGAGTTCGCGTGCCAGGGCCGGGCGGCTGGCGAGGGCGTCGGTGGCGTTGGCGAAGGCCGCGTGGTTGTTGTTGGTCCGTAGGCCGTCGAGGATGGCGTCGCACAGCGGCCTGCATGTCTCGCTACCCGCGGCGTCGAAGTGATGCGCGGTCGCCTGGATGAGGTGGGCCAGGAAGGGGCCTTGGGCGAGGTGGTCGGCGGCGGCGAGAACGGCGTCGAGGCCTCCGAGGTCCTCCAGTGTCGGGCCGGCGCGCAGTTGGGGGCGGGAGGCGTGTGCGGCCCACTGGGCTAGGCGCTCGTCGATGACGTGCACGGTGCCCTCCGCCTCCCTCGTCGTTGCTGGATAGTCCTGGTGGCCTGGCCTAGAAGAGATGGCGTTTGTCAGGACCGGTCACGGTACGGTCTTCGGGGTAGAACTCCCAAACCGCGTCGTCGATCGACGTGATCACGATCTGGATGCCGGGGTCCTGGGCTGCGGTCTCGTAGAGGGTCTTGATGCATTGGCGCGCGTTCTCGTGGGAGAGTTCCTCGGCTGTGGGCGCGTCGATGAGCAGCAGACCGGGGTGGGACATGATGCCCCGTTTGCGGCCGACTTTGATCATGCCGACGATGGCTGCGATACGCATGCGCAGGCGGTCGGTAGGGCTGAACGCTTCGAAGGGGTGCTTTTTGCCGGTTTTGCGGGCGTTGAGGTGTCCCGCCAGGTTGAGGTCGACGCTGGTCAGGTTGGCCACACCCAGGTCGTGGGCGATGGCGACGATCTCGACGTTCAGGTCGGCGAACAGGGCCTTGCTGTGGTCGGTGACCACCTTCGACAACACCTTGGCGGCCGCCTCCAAGATGGCGTCGCTGTCGTCGGAGTTGTCCTCGGTGTCCGACGGGCTCGTCGTTGCGGTGACGTAGTCTCCGACCACCCCTGGCAGTCCGGTCCCGTTGCCGGTGGCGACTGCCAGAGCGCCCCGGAGCTGGTAGACGTCCTGCCGGGCGGATTCGAGGCGGGTGTACCAGTTCCCGGAGCGTGCCGCGGTAAGGCGGGCGTTCACCAGGTCGTACGCGGCACGGCTGTTGTCGCAGGCGGCGCTGGCAGTCTCGACAGCCAGCCGGGCTGTGTCTTCAGCCGTGCGGGAGGCGTTCGCCCGGTCCTCCAGCCGGCTGAGCAGCACTGCCCGCGCCTCTGGATCGTCCTTAACCTCCGGCAGAGGGCTCGCGCACACGGAGCACCGGTGTTCACTTTCTTCCGCCGTGCGCCGGGCGTCATCGATCTGGTGGTCGCAGCGCGGGCAGGCCTCCGGCTCAAGCGCTCCCAGAAGGGCTCGGGCCGCGCGGCTTTGCTCGGCTCGGCGGACGGCTCGTTCGTCCTTGAGGCGGGCCTTGCGCGCGAGGGCGTGGCTTTCTTCAGCCTCCTGCAGAGCCGCCTGGTCGTGGGCGAGCCGTCGTGCGGCGGCGTCGACGTCGGCGAGCAGGCCCGTCAGGTCAGGCTGGCCCGCTTCCAAGGCCGCCACCTTCTCCTCGGCAGCCCTGAGCGCCTGGCGCAGCGGCTCGTCTGCTGCTCGCGGGCCTTGGTGTCCTCACGCGCCCGGCGCTGAACGCGACTGGTCTCCTGGGTGTCCTTCTTGCGGGCCGTGTTGATCTGGGTGAGCTCAGACGCGTAGGGGACGTCGAGGAAGAGCTGCATCAGCTTCACGGGGAGCTGGTTGTACGACGTCGGGCCCAGCAGGGTGCTGGAGTTCCCTGCGTTCAGCGCAATGGCGTAGAAGTAGCTCGCCCAGCCGTGCACCTGCTCCGCGCTGTCGCGGTTGCCTTCGGCGTCCTTCGGAGCGTCCGCCTCGGCCGCCCACAGGGACAGTGGTCGAAGGCCCAAGCGATCAAGCATGAAACGGTCGATGAGTTCCTTGACGCCGCCGGGCTCCGCGGTGGCCGCCAGGCGTACGCCGGGGCCGGTCTCCTGGGAGCCGTCGAGGGCTGTGAGGTGCTCGAGGGTGTCGGCGCTCAGGAGCCGGCAGCTGGGGCGCTCGGGTTTGTCGAAGGTCAGGCGGATGGAGGCGACAACGCCGGCGACCTCGATATCGGCGCGGATGTAGGAGAACCAGTCCACTGTCTCCGGCCGGCGGAAGGGCTTGAAGCCTTCCCCCCGCAGGGCGTAGCTCAGCGCCCACAGGAGGCTCGACTTGCCGACGTTGTTCAGGGTGCTGGCGATCGCCCAGGGTCCCGGCCCGAGCGTCATGTCGAGGGTGAAGGGGCCGTCGTTGTCGTCCGTCCCGGTCTTGGTGCCCTCGCAGTACAGCCGGTGCACGACCAGCTGCCGGCGCGCGGGCAGCGGGCTGGTCAGCTGGATGCCGTGGGCAGACAGAACGCCACGGACCCTCTCCACGTCAGCGGACGGAACTCGGGCGGCGATCTGCTCGTACAGCTCACCGTCGGACGGCACGGGCAAAGGCTGTGTGGTCACGCGGCGTCCCCCTGCTCTGCTTCGGCGCGCAGCCGGGCCAGGCGCGCGCGGGCCCGGTCGGCGATCGACGGGATGTACTCGTTCAACGGGGTCTCGGCGTAGTCACGCTGCAGGTACTGACGTTTGCGCAGCGCCAGTGCGGAGTGCCCGGTGGCCTCGGCGAGCGCCCGGACGAGGCGGGCGCGCTCGGTGTACCAGGCCAGCACCGGGAACTGCTCCGTTGCCCGTTCGGCGAGATCGCGGCCCTTGGCCGTGAGGTAGTAGTTGTCCTGCAGCACTCGCTTGGCGGTGCGCCGCGGCACAACCACGACCAGCCGCGGGGCGGCCAGGATGCTCATCGCCAGGTCGATGTACTCGAACGCCCCGAACAGGTAGCGCAGCATGGGGATGGCGCAGATCTCCGGCTCGTCCGAATCCAGGATGCTGCCGGCCAGTTCCAGGTTGATGGCTTCCTTCTCGCGCTCGTAGTCGTTGAGAAGCTCATCGGCCAGGTAGTCCGGGTTACGCAGCCAGAAGTCGAGCTTTTGCAGCCGGCCCTCAGCGCGCAGCACAGCCACCGCATCCTTCGGCGCGGCCTGCTGCTCGGCTTCGTTCAACGGATCGGACACCGCCGCTATGAGCAGCAGCAGCCGAATCGCGTCGGAGAAGCGATCCCCCTCGTCATCAACCACTCACACACCGTAGTAACTCGCGGTGGGGTTGATCAATGGCTCTGCAAAGACCGCTCAGGGCCTGTAGACAGCGCTTCGGATCGCCTGGTCGACCCGGCGGTCATCGGCAAGTTCGTAGAGGAGGCGGGCTCCGTTCGGCTGGGCTCGCAGCGCGGAGGCAACGATGCTCGCGGCGTGGCCGGTGAGCTCGCGCATCCAGTCCTTGATGTCGTCTCGCGGGTCCCACTGGTCGAAGCGGCCGTCCCATTCGCACATGCCCTGAACGGCCGTGTCGAGGAGAGCCCACTGCTTTTCTTGCGCTGCGAGACGGGCGACATCGAGCAGCCACCACATGGCCCGGTCGGCCTCCTCGGGGGTGGGCCAGTCGTGGGCAGCAGCATGCAGGGTGAGGGCCTGGGCCACGGCGGCGGTCTGGGCGGGGTTGTCGAGCAGCGCCTCTCTGGCTGTCGTCACACTCAGCCTGGTGATCACGTCGAGGTACAACTCGAAGGAGCCGGGCTGGTCGGCGGCGAGGGCGAGCAGCTGGGCCGCCGCAGCGGTGTCGTTCTTGTTGGCGTCCTCCAGCAGGCGCTGGGCGCGCACGATGGGCAGTTCGCTGCCGGCGCCTGTCTCGCGGTCGACCAGGTCGAGGAAAGCCGCCATGTCCTGGGGGCGGCGGGAGGGCTCGAGCTGGGTGGCCTGGCGCACAACGCCGTACCACGGGCCCGGCGGGGGCAGGAGAGGCACGTTGGCCTGCGGCCAGGTCCCGGTGAAGATCCAGCCGATGAGCTGTCCAAGGCTGTAGATGTCGCTGGCCGGGGTCACGTCGTGGCCGTCGAGGAACTGCTCCGGTGCGGCGAACCCCTCGGTGCCGATGGCGGTCGTGGTCAGGAGGCCGGCGGTGCTGGTCTGCCCTCGGGGGCGGCGCACGATGCCCCAGTCCGCGACCACCCAACGGCCCTCGAGGAGGAGGATGTTGGCAGGTTTGATGTCTCGGTGGATCCAGTCGTGGCGGTGCGCGTCGGCCAGGCCGGCGGCTATGCCCTCGACCAGAGACCGTAGCTTGTGCGGGTCCTGCAGTTCTTTTCGCTTGTCCTCTGCGGTGGCCTCGGCCTTCGGCATGACGAACCACGCGTAGCCGGGGTGGAAGTCGAGGACCGGCATGACGTGCGGGTTGTCACCGAGTCGCTGGGCGATCTCCACCTCGCGGCGCATACGCCGTTGGCCTCGCTCCCGCCAGCCTGTACGGCGTTTGAAGGCCACAAGCGTCCCCGACGGCCGGTGCGTGGCCGGAAACACCTCGGCTTGCCCGCCGGGCGGAGCCAAGGGGCGGGCTTGCAGCGCGTAGTCTGCGCGCTCGCCGCGCGCCGTCTGGCTCACCACGTCATAGCGGTAGGCCGTCGGGACGGGTGCGGAGCGGGGAGCAGCGGGGCGGTGTCCGGTGATCCGCAGCACAACGGGGCGGACCTGAGTGTGATCGTTCGAGGGCAGCGAGGCGAGCAGGAAGGCGGGGCCGCCGTCCAGGTCCTGCGCGAGGCCGAAGAGTTCACCGAGCCGGGCTTCGGCCACGGGTTCGCTCGTACGGCTGACGGTGTCGGTGCGGTGCACGGCGATCCTGGTGCCGGTGCCGTCCGGCGAGGCGCTCAGGACGCTGGTGGAGTCGGCGCGCAGCACATGGGACGGGAAGTGCACGGGGGTCCGGATCCACTCTTCACGCTGGCCCGCGTCCGTGGTGCGGGCCAGATCCACGACCGTGCTGTGTCCCGAGGCGGCGAGGAAGAACCGGCGCCGCTCCAGCCAAACCGCCGAGCGCACCGCGGCAGGGAAGTGGATCGGGTAGCGCATCTGATCCCCGACCGTGTCCCCGGCGCGCACCAGCGCAAGGTTTCCTTCACCGACACCGAACGTGACACCGGAGCCGGACAGTACCCACGGCTCCCCGTCCGGTCCGGCCAGCAGCACGGAGCCGTCGTCGAAGTCTCCGGCTACGGCGTGAAGACGGCCTTCGTGCCAGCGGATGAGGGAGGAGCCGCGCAGCACCAGGACACCGCCGTCCCGGCACACCAGCGCAGCGCCACGGCAGTCCGGCAGCGCGAGGTGCCAGTGGGCCTGGCCGCTGTTCGGGTCGACCTCAAGCAGGCCGTCGGCGCAGGTGATGAGGACACGGCCCTGGGGCAGGCAAGCCAGCCCCGTGGGCCGGTCAGGGCGCGCCGAACCGATCAGCAGCACCTCCGCCGTCGCTCCGGTCCACGTTCGCGTCTCCACGGGCACAGCAGACGTCAGACGTGCCGGCGCAACCATCGCCTCGGGTGCCGGCGCCGCCTTGCCCACGCCAAGCAGTTCGGCCAGCGGCAGGTAGGGCTCTTGCCGCCGCACGGCACGGCGGACCAGCTCCGGCAGTGCACACACCCCAGCCACGGCCGCGTCCAGGTGGGTCCTGTCGAGGACGGTGCCAAGCCTGGCTGCCTCGCGTACGAGCTCTTCGTCCGCCTCATCTTCCGGCCAGTAGAGCACCGCCCACACGTCGCCACGGACCACTCGGCTCGCGGCCGTGATGATCGCTGAGAGCCACGCAGACGGCTCCTCATGCCCCGCCAGGAGAAGAAGATAGTCCCGTCCCTCGAACTCGTAGGCCACCGCAGGCACGCCGGTGAGGTCGTAGAAATGTACGGAGTCCCACGACACGGACTGGTCCAGCAGCGTCGAGACGATATCGATGAGTAGCTGCGAAGGATCCTCGTCCGACTCCCCCTTGCGCCACCGGCCGTACACCCCCAGCAGGCCGCGTTCCCGGTTCTCCACCCTGCTGATTCCCCCTCGTCTCCTGCGCGTGGTTCCACGGATCCGCGCAACTCACCGCCCCTAGAGCGTGAGCCTACGGCTCGGGACGATTCAGCCGCCTGAAAACAGCTGACAACAGGCATGGCGGGGCCACCCCGGCCGGCGGCGGGAAGTCGCCTTCGGGCCGCGCGGCCGCAGCACGGCGGGAGGCAACGCGGGCGGCGGGCGGGGCACCGCGGACGGCGCGGTGGCGCGAGGAGTACAGCGGCGGGGCGCAGGACGGCCGGGCCCAGGGCGTGCCCATCCGGCCACCGGCCCCGGGGGCTGGTGCGGCGGGTGGCCGGCCGCGGGACGGCGCACGGGCGCAGCGGGAGCGGGAAGACGGCAGGCACGGGCAGCGCGGGGCGCCGGTGGGACAGCCAGGCGCGTGCGAGCCGGGAGCGAATGGCGCAGCGGGGCACGGCGTGGGCAGGCGGCCACCAAACCGCCGCCGGCCGGGCCTGCCCGGCCGCGCAAGGGCCGGCCGCCGCGGTATAAGCCAGGGCACGGGACGAGGTCAGCCACCTGATTCCGTGTCCTCGGCCGTTATGCGGCCCCGCGGGTACACCTGCAACACAGCTGTGGTGAGTGCGTCCTCAAGCACGGCCCGGCGGGGCAGGTCCAGACTGAACTCCGCCTCAACCACAGCCAGTACCCGGCGCGGCTGCATACCGCGGTATCTACGAACACGGGTCGACGGGGCAGCAGAAGCCTCGCGTGCCGCCGTTCCGACCCATCAGTTGCGATCATCGCAAAGTTCTGCGATGATCGCAGCATGCATTCGATTGAAGAACTGGCCGCCCTGCGCCACCCCATGCCCGAACCGGGCACCGTCACCCCCGAGGACTCCTACGCCGACGCCTGCGAACAGGTGGCGGAGCAGCGCAGGAACGACGCCCTCGCCCTGGAGGCCGCGAGCCAGGAGATCCGGACGGACCCGTTGCTGCTGGCGCTCGACGACTTGAAGGCACAGAAGGAGGCCGTGGACGCCCGGATCCGGCAACTGCTGGCCTTCGGGCGTGAGTTCCACGGCAATCGCCCTTACGGTCTGGAGGAACTCGCCCGCCACGCCGGGTACAGCCCCTCCGGGGTGCGCACCGCCTACGGCCAGGAAGAGATCAGGCAGGTCGCCGCGCAGATCGGCCGGGAGCCGAACCGGCTTCGCCGCGACACCGCCGGAAGCAGCCGGTGAACGCGGCGGGCGGTGCCGCGCCGCCTCCGCCGGATTCCGCACTGCTGCCTCCCTACCAGCGGACGGCGGCAGACTTGAGGCGGAAGATCCTGTCCGGACAGCTGCAGCCGGGTGAACGGCTGCCTGCCGTGCGCAGCCTCCAGGAGCAGTACGCCATCGCCGGCGCCACAGCCCAGGCGGCGCTGCGCGTGCTGCGCACCGAGGGGCTGGTCGACATCGTGCACGGCAGAGGCACCTTCGTCACCGGCCCCCTCCCCCAGGCCGTAGATGCACTGTCCGGCACGACGGCCGACGCCCGCCGCATCGAGGCTCTGGAGAACACCCTGCGCGACGTCCCGAGCCACATCCGGCCCCAGGGGCACCCCAGCTGGGAGCTCAACACCTGCCTGGTGAGCAATGCCCAGCTGGCCAAGTGGTGGGCAGCGCTGGGTGCCGCCCCCCACTGACAGACTCCCCCGAGTAAGAACGCTCGCCTGCGCCTCGACCCCCGCCCCGGGGCCCGGCTGTGCGGGAGGGAACGCCCCTCTCTTCGGCCGGCGAGAGCGCCGCCCCTGTTCCCCTACACGCGTCAGCGGACAATGGAGAGACACGGGCATGAGTAGTCCGGCCGAACTGCGCGCACGCGCCGACGATCTGGAGTCCCGGGTACCACCGGTGTCCGCCGGACCGCGTACCGACGACGAACGCATGTGGCTGGAGAAGGCCGCTGCCCTGCGTGCCGAAGCCGACCGGCTGGAGGCCCCGGCTGTACGCGGAGATGATTGACGAGGACCGCCGGCTACGGCTGGCCGGGTACGAGACCTACCGCCTCGGCGGCTGGGAACTCTCCCAGCCGCACGCCGGACAGCTGGTGGAAGACTTCTTCACGGAAGTTCCCACCCGGCACAGGCCACCACACAAGCCCGCCACCTCGGCCCCGCCGACCGCCTCCCGGCCGGTGATGCCGTCGCCGTCGTCAACAAAACATGAGCGTAGCGTTCGCTACACGTGTAGCGTATGCGTCTGAAGGAGCTGTACGCCGAAATCGGTGACGCCGACGGCAACAAGGACACCGTCTCGGGTGTCACACCCGACCTCGCCAACGCGTTCATCGACGCGATCCGCAACACGGCCGGCGTTGAACCGCCCCGGCAGGCCGTTACGTTCACCGATCTGATCGCCACCATCGCCCAGACCTCCCGCGTCATCCAGCACCTGGAGGCATTCCGGGAGCTCGCCATCGTGGCAGCGGACCAGACCGGCCCTTACGCCGACCGCAAGGGCATCGCCCTCGCCGCCGGCATGCCGCCCTCCCGGCTGTACCGGGTGCTGGACAAGCACGGCCGCCCGCGCGACCGCAAAGCCCACACCGCCGGCCCCGACGACGACGAGTGAGTGAGGACACTGACGTGAGCACCGAGGGACTGAACGGCGTGAAGGCCGGCGACAACCTGGTTCTGGTCACCGGCAACCGCTTTCGGGGAGACGAGCCCGTGACCGTCTCCCGCGTCGGCAGCAAGTACGTGTACGTGACCCTCCACGGCCAGGAGTGTCGGGAGCGCTACGACCGCAAGACGGGAATCGAGGAGGCCAGCGTGGTCTTCGGGGGAAGGCTGCTGACGCCGGAGCAGTACGAGGAGAGAACACACAGGGCGTCGCTGTTCGCCGCTCTTCTCGCCGCCGGGGTCAAGATCCGGCACGGCAAACGGGCGGACATGCCCACGGACAAGCTGAGAGCCCTGCTCGCCGTCATGCAGGACCACCACACCGACCACACCGGCGAGGAGGGGAGAACACCATGACAGCACAGCGACGCCACGACGTCGACTGGACCGACGAGAACAACCCGCGGACCGCCATCGCCCAGCCCGGCGACCAGCACGCCATGACTCTGGACGAGGCCCAGCAGGCCATCGACGAGGCAAGGAAGGAGAACCGCCCATAAGCACCCGAACTGCAGGGCCAGAGCCGAAGTTGTCACCAGTGTCGGGCCGCAGCCGCCGAGCAGCTCCTGGCCCCGCCCCGGCGCCGGGCGGCCTTTCGGCCGCTGCGCCGCCGACGCGACGTCGGTGCAGCCGCCTCACACCGGCACCGCTGTCCACAACGCCCTGGACCGCCGGCTGAGCGACCAGGCCCGGCGGCGCCCGGGGATGGTCGCTCAGCCGGCCGCTGCAGGGGGCGGCATTGGCCGGTCCAGACGCGGTGGTGCCGCTGGGCGTGGCGGCCGGGGGCGTCGCTCATGGCGTCGTAGCAGCGTGGGCCGCATGCCAGTCCCAGGCTGGCCTGCATCCAGCCCAGTTCAACGAACTGGTTCGGCGTGATGGTGGTCGAGCCGCAGTTGTCGCAGTGCCGTACGCCCGGGCCGGGGCACGGCAGTTCCAGTGTTGTCCTGACCGGGGAAACCAGGGAACACGTACCGTCCCACTTGAAGGGGTACGTACGGTCTACTTGAGAAGTAGGTGACGCCCTACTTGAGGCCGAAGGCCCGGATCAGGGTCTGGTTCACCGTGTTTCCGCCGGTGTCCCGCGCGGTCGCGCGCAGGCTCGCGTACCGGGCGCCGGACGGTGCGTCGAGCAGAGCCGTCCGGCCACCGTCCGTACTGTGCAACGGTGTCGGGAGCCAGGTGGTCCCGTCGTCGTAGGAGACCTCCAGCTCGACATCGCGGACCGGGGCGGCGCCTGCGGCGCCCTTCATCTGCGACGCGGTGACGGTCAGCGCGGTCCGCCGGTGTGCCCGGCCTGACAGGTCGGTCTCCACCGCGTAGTCGAGCTGGATGAGCGGCAGGGGCGTGATGGTCGTGTAGGCGGTGGTGCTGGAGGTGAATCCCCATTCGGTGCGGGTCCGAGTGGAGTACGGTCTGCCCGGCAGATCACGCGTGCCCTCGACGACGAGCCGGTACGGCTGCGGGTCAGGGGAGAGTCCGTCGACTGAGATGATCCGTTCGTTGGCCTCCTCGCCGAGCAGTTCGTCACCTTGGTAGAGGGAGATCCTCGAGGTGTCGCTGCCGGCCCACACGACGCCCGCGTGGCCGCCGGAGTCGCCCCAGGCGGTCATCGAGGACGTGCTCATGGAGTCGCCGACCCGGAAAGGCGCATGGTGGACGGCGTCGTTGAGCAGCCACGGCTTGTGAACGGGCGAGAACCAGGTCTCCGTCGTGACGCTGCGCGGCGCGTAGGAGCGGACCGTCCCACGTTCGCCGAGGTCGGCGACGGATGCCTCCGCGGTCCACCGGGCGTCGGGACCTGCCGTGACCCAGGATGTGAGGCTTCCCTGGGCTTGGATCGGCGTCGAATCGGCGCCCAGCATGACATCGGCACCGACAGCCAGGTCCCCGCGGAGTTCACGGCCCTCCGACTGTCGGGTGTCGCCGAACGACTCGTCGATCCGGGCCAGTTCACCGGTGCCAGGGCGGTAGGACGGATCGCGCGGGACGGCGTCCTCGTGATGCTGGACGAGGTCGTACAGGTAGCGTGGGTACGGGTGCGACACCACCTTCAGCGTCGCCTGGCCGGGCTTGCGGATCCGGCTCAGCAGTCGTGTGCTGTCGTCGGTGCCGAGGGAGGCGACCGGCAGCGGGGCGGCGTCGGGCAGATCGGCCCACATGTCCAGTTTTCCGTAGCCGTCGTCGAGGATCAGCAACTGTCGGGCGCCCGCCTGTGCCGCCGCGGCGGCCTGGTCCTGGGCGGGCACGGTGTCACTGCGCCGGACGACCGCCACCTGACCGCGCACCTCCAGCCCACGGAGGTCCGCCGCCGATCCGTCGCCGGCCCAGACCGCCCGGTAGGTGCCGCTGCCCTCGGGCAGCTCGGGGGACTGGCTCTGGACGACGACGTCGTCGTACGCCTGCGAACCCGAGGAGAAGGTCAGCGGTGGCTGGATCTGCCGCCAACGGGTCGCGAAGGTGTAGGAGCCCTGCGTCACCTTCGGTGTCGGGGTCACCCACAGGGTGTCGTATATCCAGTATTCCGGCATGTAGCTGTCCAGATAGGGCCGCATGTCGCCGTACGAACGGTACTGGTCCGCTCTTACGAAGCTGTTGGCGGTCGGCTCCGGGGTGAGGGCGGCCGCCTTGCGCAGGTCCGAGACGTTGAAGTGGATCGCGCCGTCGGTGTCGAGGTCGACCTGCGGCGCCGAGAAGACCCCGAGGCCCAGGGAGTGCGTCCCGTCGGCGCCGGGCACGGCGGCGTACATCCATACCGCGTAGGTGCTCGGGACCATGCTCAGATTCAGCGAGCCGGAGTCGTCCACGGTGTACACCTGCGGTGCGGTGTTCCGCTTGATGTCCTTCACAACGAGGGTCCCGGGGAGCCCTCCGTGCGAGCCCTTCGCTGTCACCGCGAGTGTGACGCGCCGTCCTACCTTGTTCACACCGATAGGTGTGCGGGTGAGGACCGAGCCGTCGGGGCCGGTGGCGGTGAGCATGCTGGTGTAGGCGGCATTGTCCTGGGCCGCGTCGTAATGCGTGAGGAGGCCGACGGACGCCGTGCCGTGTGCGGGCACCGTCAGATGGTCGTCGGAGAGGGTGAACAGGCCCTCCGGGGTGTTGGGTCCGAACAGGTTCAGGTCCACCGTGACGGGCGTGGACCCGGTGTTCGTGTAGGTGACGTCCTTGCGATCGGTCTGTCCCGGCGTGTATGGATAGTGGGCCTGGGTGAATGCCGACGACGGCGCGACCAGCGTGGCCCTGACGGCGGCCGCAATGTCGAGCCGGCCGCTGCCGCCCTGGTAGGGGCTGTACTGGCGGGTGCTCGACGTGGTGCTGACCAACGCGTCCTTGAGCTGCCGGCCGGTCCAGTCCGGGTGCTTGGCCGCCAGCAGGGCCGCGGCGCCCGCCACGTGCGGGGTCGCCATCGAGGTGCCGCTCATGGTCGTGTAGGCGCCCTCGCCCTCCGGCGAGTACTGCGAGCGCGCGGCGAGTATGCCGACGCCCGGCGCGGTCAAATCGGGTTTGACGGCGTTGTCGCCGACGCGCGGGCCGCGGCTGGAGAACGCCGCGAGCTGGTCCATGCCCTTGCCTGGACCGTTCACCGCGCCGACGGTGAGAGCATCGTCCGCGGCACCCGGTGCGCTGACGGTGTACGGGTCGGGACCGGAGTTGCCGGCGGCGATGACGAACAGGGCACCGGTCTCCTCGCTGAGCCGGTTCACGGCCTGGCTCAGCGGATCGGTGCCGTCGGTGGTGTCGCCACCCAGGCTCATGCTGATGACCTTGGCGTGCTGGTCCCGGGCGGCCCACTCCATGCCGGCGAGGATCCAGGAGTCCTGGCCGCTGCCGTCGTTGTCCAGGACCTTGCCGATGTGCAGGGACGCGCCCGGCGCGACGCCCTTCTCCTTGCCGTCGGAGGCGGCGCCGGTGCCGGCGACCGTCGAGGCGACGTGGGTGCCGTGGCCGTGCCGGTCGGTGACGTCCTCGCCGGGTACGAAGCTCTGCGTCGCCGCGATCCGCCCCGCGAAGTCCGGGTGCTCGGCGTCGATTCCGGTGTCCAGGACTGCGACGTCCACGCCCTGTCCGGTGTCTCCGCCCTGCCAGACCTCCGGGGCGCCGATCTGGGCGGTGCTGTCGGAGAGTGTGGCCTTGGCCTTGCCGTCCAGCCACACCTTGGCGATGCCGCCGGCCAGTTTCCCGGCCGACGGAGCGCTGCCGGCCGTCCGCGCGCGGTACGGGTCCGTCGAGGTGCCGGTGAGGGAGGACCAGAAGTCGGCCGCCCGTGCGTGCTCGGCGGAGATGGCGGCGCCCTGGATGCTGCTGAGCGTCAGGGTCCTGCGTGCGCCGTCCGGGGTCTTCGCGCTCCGGGCACGGGCGGCGGCGTCGGTGTAGGTGACGATCAAGGGCAGCCGGTCGCTGCGGGCATCGTCGTAGCCGTCCTTCAGCAACTCGGTGACGTCGAACAGCCGCTTGTCGAGGGCCCCCGAGGCGATGTAGGGCAGCGCCGCGTCCGGGTACACGTAGGTGTCGTCGCCCAACGATATGACGTGGGAGCCGCCCGACCTGCCGCTCGGATCGACCACGGACGTTGAGGAATGCCTGTCGGCGGTCGTGGAGACCGTCACCTTGTCACCGGTGATCAGAGTGACGACACGCGTGGAGCCGGCGCTCCGGACAGTGGAAACCGGCAAGGGGGCCGACGTGCCGGCCGACGCGGTCGGCACTGTGGCTGTCAATGCCGCCAGAACGGCGACGGCTGATGTCAGCCCGCGTCTGCGGGACGGAGGCATGCGCAAGAGAACCTCATGAACTAGAAGGGCAGGAGACTCCGCAGTCAGCCATCCGTTCGCCGTACTGTAAACAAAGATCTTTGACACTTGGGTGTCATGTCACCGAACGGACAGGATGCAAAACGGTGCAGTCGACCCACTTGGGACACTCGACAAAGACGGATGTTTCCCCGTCTGCCGCCGCGGCGTTGGCCTTCCCCACGGGTGTGCGCGGGTGATGTCGGGAGTGGACGACATGGCGGAGAAGCAGGCCCCGTTGGCGACGGTCGGGCTGGACGAGCAGGCCGAGGAGGTGTACCGCCGGCTGCTGGCACAAGGCGGCGGAACGGTCGACGACGTTGTCTCGGCGTTCGGGATGACCTATCCGGACGCACTCGCCCTGCTCACACGACTCCACCACTCCGGTCTGGTCAGCCGCCGTTCCTCGGGCGAGTTCCTCACGGTCGATCCGCGGCACGCGCTGCGCGCACTGGTGGAGTCGCGTGAACGGCAGCTGGCCGCCGTGCGGGATGCGGCGGGTCCGCTGGGGGAGATCTTCGACGACGCGCGACGCGGCAGCGCGGCCGCACCCGCGACCAGGACGATCAGCGGCCCGGAGGCGGTCGGCGACCACTACTACCGTCTGAAGCAGGCCGCCCAGGAGGAGTTCTCCGCGCTGGGACGTCCGCCGTTCCTCCTCGCTCCGAACGAGCCGATGGACGAAGCCGCGGTCGGGCGCGGCGTGCGGGTGCGTGCCGTCTACGCCGCCGCGAGTTTCGACACCGAGGCCGGCTGGCAGGAACTGGGCAGTCTCGTCTCGCGTGGCGAGGAAGCCAGGATCGTGCCGTCCCTGCCCATCAAGCTGGCAATTGCCGACCGGTCGGCGGCCATGGTGTCACTGGACCTGTCGCCCGGCAGTGCTGAGTGCCTCTACACCGAAGCGCCCCCCTTGTTGGACGCGCTCACCGAGTTCTTCGAGCACTACTGGAGCGCAGCCTCCCGCCTGAGCGGTGTCCCCGGCCCCCGGTCGACGGCGCCGGCCGTCATGAGCGATGAGCCCCGGCCTCCCACCGACGATGAGCGCAAACTCCTCGCGTTCTTCGCCGCGGGTGTCAAAGACGACACCATCGCCCGCCAGTTCGGGATCTCGACGCGGACGCTCCGGCGCCGCATCCAGGAACTCTACGGGGAACTGGGCACCACCAACCGGTTCGGCGCCGGCGTGGCCGCGGCGCGACGCGGGTGGGTCTGAGGTGCTCCGACGACGCACGGTTCGCCGCCGGGCCAGGTGCACCAAGACGATCGCCGCAGGTCCCACCATGCCCCTGGCCCTTCGAACACCCCGGCGCCGCGGACAGACACAACCCGCCCGTCCACGGCGCTGCTCCACTCTCCCAGGCCATGCCGCCTCCCCAGTGGGGCACGCGAGTGAGAACCAAGGGAGCGCGGCAGAAAGGTTCGATGCCGGCGCAGCGCACGGTCGGTGACGCCGGGGTAGATGCCGGAGCACCTCCATTTGTACTCGCCCGAACCGCGTTCGTTCTTCGCGGCCTGGAGGCATTCCTCGATCGCCCAGCCATCCCGGCCACCCTCGCCAGGTCTTCAACCGTGCAGGTCACCGGCGCGTAGGCGAAGTAGTAGGGGATCTCCTCTGTCCGTGTGAGACTGCGGCGGGCCAACACCCACCGGTGATGGGTGGGCTTGTCGCCATCCTTCGCGAGGCGGACTACCATCGCGGCGGCCAGTTGCTCACCGGGCAGCGCAGTCTGCTGGGCCTGCGCGGCTTCCACGCAGGTGCGAGCGAGCGCGGCGGCGTTCTTGGCCTTGCGGTTTCTCAGCCAGGTCTCGATCCGCTTTGCGCCTGTGCGGCGGATCTCGGCCGGAGTCTGGTAGCCGTCAGAAGCATCACGGGACCCTTGTTAGTCAGGTCCAACGAGCGCTCCAACGCTGGGAAGATCTCCAGCAGTTGGGCCCGGAGACGGTTGATCTGCCGGGTGCGGTCGAAGACAAGGTCCAGCCGTCGGGTGGTAAGGGTGCGCAGGTCGGTGGCTATCTCGTCGCCGGGCCGCAGCAGCCCCAGGTCCCCCGGCGGACGCGAGCCTGGTCCGCGATGACGAAGGCGTCCTTCGCGTCCGTCTTTCCCTCACCGCGGTAGGTGGTTGAGGCCCGATGCACTGCCAGGCCGGTGAGATAGGCGACGGGCTGACCGTGGGCGGTGAGCAGCCCGATCAGCAAAGCAGCACCGCCGTGATTGAGATCGACGGCCCACAACACGTCGTTGGATAGCGCCAGCACATCGCCGATCAGCGCCAGTAGCTCTGTCTCGTCGTTCTGGATCCGGCGAGACAGCAGCCGCTCGCCCTCCGCGTTGATCACCACGGCATGATGATGCGTCTTGCCGATGTCCACCCCGGCCCAGATCTCGGGCACGGTCACCTCCGCCAGCTCGTCGTACATCGATCCCGCAGACGACCTCGCCGGCGTTGTCCTACAGCAGCGATCGAGTCGCGTCTCCCAATTGGCGGTCGAGTCGTCGCGGGGCCCCGGGCGGCCAAGTCCCGTAAGCCGTCCAGCGGCTCAGCCTTTACAGCCATGCCCGGAGCCCCGGGCCCTCCGATCGTACGAGTGACCAGATCAGACCCACGTGGTGAAGGTAGGACAACCTTTAGGGACGGATCGAGTCCGACCCCACGATCGGCATCGAGTGACGGCCGGCACCGCCCGACCGCACCAAGGCCCTTGCTGAGGAACAGATCGCCGCCCTGTGGCGGCCGGACGTCTCGCTGCGGGAGAAGCCGTTCTGGAAGGTGCTCTACGAGTCGGCGGCCCGCGCCGATGAGGTGCTGTGCCTGAACGTGGAGGACCTATATCCGCAGGACAAGCGCGGCAGGATCACCGCCAAGGGCGGGGCGATCGAGTGGATTCACTGGCAGTCCGGCACCGCCCAGCTCCTGCCCCGACTGATCGCCCGTCGCACCCGCGGCCCGTTGTTCCTCACCGACCGCAAGGCCCCGGCCGGAACACCCACGCTGGACGTGTGCTCCGACACCGGCCGGGCCGGCTCTCCTATCGCCGGGCCGAGGAAATCTTCGAGGAGAACACCCGGCTACTGGCCAACCCTCTCGCCTCGCCCGAAGACATCGAGGACCTGAACGGCTGGAGGCTCCATCGGTTACGCCACAGTGCCCTGACACACGACGCTGAGGGGGGCACCTCCACCCCGATGCTGCGGGCCCGCTCCCGCCACGCCTCCGTCCGCTCCCTGGAACGCTACCCCCGCCCCAGCGTCGACGCAGTCGCCCGACACGTCGCCGAACGCGACCCCGCCGCCCGCCGGAAACGCTGATGCCTCAAAGATCAACTTCTGGCGGCTTCTGGATCCACCTCGGTGCTCCCCCTTGAGCGGCGACGGCAGGAACACCTGACGAGCCGTTCGGGCGCTGTCGCGAGGCGGGGAACGAGCCGAACGTAGGCAACCATCCCGACGGTCCTCACCAAGGTCTGGGGCGCCACGACCGCCGCGGCCGCAGCCATGCCGCCCGGCATGGGCCGACGCCTCACCGAACCGCTGGAGTGTCGCTTAGCGGGGCCTGAGTCCGTCGACGACGACGTCCAGCATGCGGTTCAGCTGAGGGCGCTGCTCGGGTGCGCCGGCCACGGAGAGCAAACCGGCGAGGATGGCGCCTACCTCGACCGGGTCGATGTCGCTGCGCAGTTCTCCTGCTGTGGCGCCGGCCTCTAGCACCATCGCCAGGACTTGCTGGACCTCGTCGCAGACCGGTCCGGTGCCGAAGCGGCCGGAAGCGCTCATGGCGACCAGGGCCTCGCAGATGCCGCGTCGTTCGCCGGCCCAGTCGGCGAATCGGAGCATCCACGCGTGGAGGGCCTGTGCGGGCGGCTTGGTAGCCAGCAGGGTGTGCGCTGAGCCACGATCACGGCCTGGTGGCCAACCAGACGGTCACGGCCGCGGTGGCGGTGAGTCCGACATTGAGTGTGATCCGGCGGTCTTCTCCGGTCAGGTGAACGGCGATCGCACCGATCTGAAGAAGTACGAAGCCGATGGCTGCGGCCGACGCCAGCCAGGGAGCGGTACCGGTCAGCGGTGGGAGGACCAGACCGGCCGCGCCGAGTATTTCGACCGTTCCCAGGGCCCTGACGGCGGGCAAGCGTATGCGGTCGACCCAAGCCATCATCGGTCGGAGCTGATCGCGGCTGCGGATCACCTTCAGCGTGCCTGCGTAGAAGTAGAAGAGCGCGAGCAGTCCCGCGACGATCCAGTAGGCGATGTTCATGGTTCCCGTTCACGGGCCCCGGTTCGCGGGGTCCTGTCGATTGCGTCGGGTGCCAGGGAAGCCCCTGGAGACGGCTGGTCCGTCGTCCGAGGGGTTCGGACGCGAAAGGCGGGAGCGGCACGGTCCCAGAGGCCCGAGGGAGGGGGCCGTTTCCCGTCCCTTCGGCTTCAGGCGAGGTCGGTGGCGGGCTGTGTCGCGTAGCGGCTCATCGTGTCGATGTTGGCCTGTGGCGTCAGCGGCCGGCCGGATGCGAGCACTTCCTGGAGGTCTCGGAAGTACCGCAGGTAAAGGTCGGGTGTGAATGTGCTGAGCATGACGGCGGGTTGGTCGGTCAGGTTGGCGAAGGTGTGCGGGGTGCCGGGCGGAACCATGACGAGCGTCCCCGCGGTGGCGTCGTAGTCCTGGTCCCCGACGGTGAACCGCACGTTGCCGGAGAGGACATAGAAGCCCTCGTCGTGTTGGCTGTGACGGTGCTGCGGTGGACCCTGCGTGTGCGGGGCGAGGACGGACTCGGCGATCGCGAGGCGGTGCCCGGTGTGGCTGCCGTCCTCCAGAACACGCATGCGCGTGGTGCCCAGAATGATCGTCTCGCCGTCGTGGGGACCCACCACCGATACGGCGGGGTGGGCCTGCGGCTCGTTGGTCTTCGCTTCTTCGGTCATGTTCACGAGTGCACCGCCGGGACCTCGCCCTTGTCCAAGACCCATTCGGCAGAGCCGATACCTCATGGGTATCGTTGCAGCGTGGAGCTACGGACCTTGCGCTACTTCGTGGCGGTCGCCGAAGAACTCCACTTCGGCCGGGCCGCCACCCGACTGCATATGAGTCAGCCGCCTCTGAGCCGGGCGATCAAACAGTTGGAAGCCGAGGTAGGGGCTCTGCTCTTCGCCCGCTCGCCCACCGGCGTCACGCTCACTCCGGTGGGTGCGGTGCTGCTCGACGAGGCGCGAGCCCTACTCGACCACGCCGACCGCGTCCAGGTGCGCGTGAGCGCAGCAGCCGGCGTCGCGACCATCACCGTCGGCATCTTGGGCGACGGCACCGATCCGCGAGTGGCCAGGCTGGCCGCGGCCTACCGCCGAAACCACCCCGGAGTCGACATCCGCATCCGCGACACCGATCTGACTGACCCGACGTGCGGACTGCGCGCTGGACTGGTCGACGTCGCCCTCACCCGGGCGCCGTTCGACGAGACCGCCCTGACGGTGCGTGCGCTGCGGACCGATCCGGTCGGCGTGGTCCTGCGCGCCGACGATCCGCTGGCCCGCCGCGATGAGCTGCGGCCGGCCGAGCTGAGCGACCGCCGCTGGTTCCAGTTCCCGCAGGGCACCGACCCCATCTGGCAGTCGTACTGGAACGGTGGCAGGCCGCGCGAGGGACCAGTGGTGCGCGCCGTCCAGGAATGCCTGCAGGCTGTGCTGTGGAACGGTACGGTCGGCCTGGCTCCGCTCGGGCACGACCTGCCCGTCGAGTTCACCGTGGTGCCGCTGATCGACATGGCGCCTAGCCGAGTGGTGGCAGTGTGTAACGAAGGAGACACCAACCCGTTGACCCGATCATTCATCGAGATCGCGACAGCCGCGTACCGCCACTGAGGATTGGACTGGCAATGGCGCTGCCGCGAAGCTGGGGCAGGCCAACCAGGACACCGTCCGGGAAGTGATCCACCGGTCCAACGAGATCGGCCTGGCCTGGCTGGACCCTCGGTGGGCGTAAGGCCGTCCGCGCCTTCTCAGTCCTGACGACGAGGGCTTCGTCGTCCGGTCAACGGCCAGCCCGACGTCAAACGTGCCGTCGACGGGTCGGTGCGGCACCTGCCCGACTACATCCGCGGCAAGGGCAGTTCCATCATCAACAACAGCAGCCGCACCGCACGCGTCTACCAGAAGGACGACTCCTTCGGCCGACACGTCTGCGTCGGACGCGAGGGCGGCACCATCGGCGACCTGCGTTCCTACCAGCTCCACGACACCACTCACAGCGTGCGCAACAACGACACCCCCTGTGGTGAGCCGAAGCACGATAGGTGTCACCACCGGCATCCGCTGAACTGCGGCTTCAGCCGGGCGAAGAACAGTGGTCGTCACCGATACGGCGCGCCATCTGTCACCAGCGGCCCGCGAAGCAGAGTCGATGTCACCGCCTCTGCGCCCCGCAGCTGGAATGTGGTCGGGCGAATCACAGGGGTGGACTGCGGTGACGTCACAGGGCTCCGGCGTCCCGGGCCGTCCAGACGCTCGGGTAGATCGGCCGGAAGCCGAGTTCCCGACGGATCCGCAGGTTGGACGTGATCCCGAACCACGGGTCGGGGTCTGTGAACTCGTAGAGCCCTGCGGGCACCTCGACGCCGTTGAGCTGAAAGAGCTCGACCGTCGTGACGGGGGCGTCGTCGGCGATGTTGTAGATCCGGCCGGCGATGCCCGGCGCGTACAGCAGGCGCATCAGGCCCTGGGCTACGTCCGCATGGTGGGCCATCTGCAGGCGCTGGTGCGGCGCCCAACGGGCAGCCCAGTGCAGGACGTCGGCGAGGTGCGGGTCGCCCTCGCCGTAGACGAAGGGGAGCCGTCCGATGCGTACGTCCAGGCCCTTGAGCGCGAGCAGTTCGCGCTCGGCCTCGGCCTTGGACTCGGGGTAGGCGCCCCACATCGCGCCGCCCGGCCGGCTCTCGTCCTCCTCGGTCAGCGGGCGGCCCCGTCCGACGCCGTACACGTTGTTCGTGCTGACCTGCACGAACCGCTCCACGCCCAAGGCCTGCGCGGCGCGGCCCAGGGCCACCGCGGCGTCCCGATTGACTGCCCATGCCTCCTCGTCCGGCACGCCGCGGAAGGAGGCGGCCACGTTGACGACGGCGTCCACGCCGGCGAGCGCCTTGCCGAGTGTCTTCTCGTCGCGTATGTCTCCTACGGCGACCTGGGCGCCCAGCTCCGCGAAGTGCTCGCCGCGGGCCGCGTCCCGTACAAGGACGCGCACCTGCTCGCCCGGCTGCCGCTGGGCCAGCAGCCTCGGCACGAAGCGGCGTCCGACCTGTCCCGTCGTACCGGTCACCAAAGTCAGCATGATGTGCTCCTCACCTCACGCGCTGTGTCGCCTGTCGTTGATGACCAGCCTCGGCGGATGCGGGGACGAGCAGGAGAGACTTCTTCATCAGGGGATCGGGAGTCCCTGGATAAGCCGGCCGGCCTCGCGCACCCTGGAGAGGTGAACCGCGCCGAACTCGCCGACTTCCTGCGCCGCGCTCGCGCCCGCCTGAACCCCTCCGACGTGGGCCTCACGGACGGAGCCCGCCGCCGTACGCCGGGGCTGCGCCGCGAGGAGGTGGCCCAGCTGGCCGGCATGTCCGTGGACTACTACACGCGGCTGGAACAGTCCCGGGGCCCGCGTCCGTCCCGCCAGATGCTCACCGCGCTGGCCCGCGCCCTGCGCCTGACGGAGGAGGAACGCGACCATCTCTTCCATCTCACCGGTGAACAGCCGTCGCGCCGGGAGGAGACCAGCAAGCACGTGCGCCCGGGCCTGCTCCTGGTGCTGGACCGACTGCACGACACCCCGGCGATGGTGGCGACCGACTGCGGCGAGGTCCTGGCCCAGAACGCGCTGTCGCGGGCGCTGAGCGGGGACGTCCTGGTCCGCCCGCCCCGAGGACGCAACATGATCCGCCGCTTCTTCCTGGACCCGGCGGCCCAGGAGCTGTTCCCGCCCGAGGACCGCCCGGAGCGCGCCCGCGAGCAGGTGGCCGGCCTGCGAGCGGTGGCCTCGGCCCGTCCCGCGGACCCCGAGCCCGCCGCCCTCGTCGCCGAACTGCGCGCCGCGAGCGAGGAGTTTGCACGCCTCTGGGACGAACACGAGGTCGCCGTACGCCGCGCCTCCACGAAACGATTCCGGCACCCTACGATCGGCATCCTCGAACTGGACTGCGAGGTCCTGGTCAACTCCGACCACAACCAGCAGCTCGTCATCCACACGGCCCGCCCCGGCACGGAGTCCTACGAGCGCTTGCAGTTGCTGCGGGTGGTGGGCTTGCAGGACCTGACGCCGACGGGCCCCTGACCACGAGCGTGCCTTCGAGTGCGCTCCCTGCCCGCCGCACATCGCCCACGATCTCGAACCCCCACATCATCTGAAGCCGATAGCAGTACAACGTCTGCCACTGCCACAGGCAGGCGGACCACCTACTACCGTGCACTCAAGCCGCTGCTTGCGCGGCGGGGAAGCCTGCGCACGACGGCCGTCACACCGCGCTGCCCGGCCCTACTGCCCGCCTGTCGCCGATCCAAGCGTGCACGGGTACAGGTACTCGTCGGCGGGGATCGTGGTGCCGTGTGCCCAGGCCGCGAAGAAGCCGGTCAGATCCTGGCCGGCAGTCTTCTCGGCCAGCGCCTCGAACTGCGGCCAGGAGGCGTTGCCGTACCAGAACCCGTTTCATACAGGTGACACCACCAACCGATCATTCCTGTCCAGCCAGACGCCGGAGAGGGCCGCGCCCGCACCCGGTGAAGTTGCAGGACGGGCGGGCCCAGCGGAACGGCCCGCCACCGGCGGGGTGGACGGTCAGTACCACTCAGCTGCCCAGGCAGTACCTCGGCCGCCTGGCGCGAGCGGTGTTGTTCCTCGGCCACGTCGCCGTTCATGCCCGCGCCGCCGGCGCAGGTGACCACGGGTGCAGCGGCGGGTTGTGGGCGCCCGGCGGCCGGGACGTGCCTCGGCTACAAGAGGCAGCAGTTACCAGCGAGTTCGCGTCTCCTTCCGCGCCAAGCGTCTCTCGGCTTCCGGTCGAACCGGATGCACTCACCGGACATGTCCGGTCCTTCCCCGAGATCCTTACCGAGTGGCAAGGCCAACGGCTGCCAGAGTGGCTCGGCGCCTTCCGCAACGACAACCTGCCCGGTCTCCACACCGTCGCCGCCGGTATCGACCGCGACGCTGTCATCGCCGGTCTCACCATGACCGGATCAAGATGCTCAAGGTGACCGACGCGTCAGGACGGCTGTCCCGCTGGCTCATACCCCTCATCGATTCGGCGAGGAGCCACACCGAGAACCAAGTTCTCCATGGCCTGGGGCATCGGTCCAAAGCGGGCGACCCAGGTCTCGACGAGATAGATCACGCCCACTTCATCGATACCCAGGAAGAACCGGCCGTGGTCCAGCTCGCCGAGCGGGTAAAGGTGGCGCCCGACCGCTTCGCCCCACTCTGCGAATCGGTCATCCTCGCCCCAGGCCAGTTCGGGGTCCAGCTCGAACGGCGTGCGTGCACAGCTGATCCCTGGTCCGCTGACGTTCAAAGTCAAACCGCCGAACTCTTGCAGGAAGGCTTCCGCAGCGTCGTGCATGGCGAGGCCGACCGCGTCGAACACGGATCGCCAGCGTGCCGTGTCCACCTTTCGTCCAGGTGTCCATCCCGACGCCTCCAACACCTCATCTACCTCTGGCGACCAGCTACTCATCCGGGCCTCGACTCCTCAGCTACGGGTGAGCAGTGATCATCCCAGCGGCCGGCGTCCCTGAACAGTGTGTGACCGCTTCACGGGAAGCGAGCCAGAGCCCGAGCTTTGACAGCACTGCGGTTCTTGTCAGGGCAGCATCGGGGTGGGTCTGGTGAAAGGTGCTGGTGATGCCGCAGATGTCGAAGGCCGAGCTGTATGCCGCCATCCGGCGTGACCACCGTACTGGTGCGTCGACGCGGGCCCTGGAGCGCAAGTCCGGAGTGGCGTACCGGACGGTGCGGCAGGCGGTGAACTCTGCCTGGCCGGAGCCGCGGAAGCAACGCCCGCCGGGTGCTACCGCGCTCGATCCGTACAAGTTCGCAATCGACCAGATGCTGCGGGCGGACCTGGATGCGCCTCGCGAACAGCGGCACACGATCACGTGGCCGCGACCTGGGAGTTCGCCCGCTTGCCCAGCGTTCCGCAGTACTGCCGGGGCCACCCCCACCGAGGCGGTGCCGCACTTGGGAAACAACACATTCTCGACCACCCGCACCTCAGGGCGGATCGCCTCGCACAGCCGCTGGGCGATCCGCCGCGTGACCGGCAGCGGATCCCACGGCGACTGGTTCACGAACTGCTGCAGGGCCTGCATGGTGCCGTCCGGCAGCCGTTCGGCCATCGGCTGGATCGACTATCGCCGGCCGGCCAGCATCAGCCCCCGCAGATAACACTCGCCCCACCGGCGCTGATCCCGGCCGATGCCGTCCTCGCCCGCCTCGACCTCACCAGCGGGGCCGCCGACGACATCGCCACGGTCGTCGTCCGCCTGGAGGCATAATCCTGGTTGGCCTCGTCCACGAGAACGGGTTCCGGTTCAACTTCCGTGGTGTACCTACCACCTGTGACCATTGATCTTGCTGATTCGTCCCGCGGGATCGTCTGGAGATCGCGCAGGACGACGGCGACGTGATCCGGGTGGGTGTCACATGCCGGGCAACCCGGGCTCGGTGCCCGGTCCGCGGAGCTGGCAGGGGCGGGTGCACGGCTCATGGCGCTGTCGGCGACGATGAGGAAGGTCCCGAAGCCGCGGAGCTGGTGGGCAGGGCCCTTTCGATGGCGGTGCCGGTGTCACGGCCGTCGATGTAGGACCACAAGTCCCGGATGTGGTAGTCGAGGTCGTCGGCGAAGCTGAGGTATCCGGCGTACTCCTCCACGTCCTGGACACAGGGCAGGCGCGACGCGGTGACCCACAGGTCGGGCGGGGTCGTTCTTGGCATACTCCTCCGCGATCTGCTCGATGAGGAGTCCGCTGAGTCCGTAGGAATTGCGGCCGCTGCGCGGGGAGTTCTGCGTCGTGGACCGGTGACCCGGTCAGGGCAAGGGCTGATCCTGCTCGCAGGTGCCGCCATGACTTCGCCTCGTCCGGGGCGGCGTGGTCGCGGACCGGGTCGCGGGCGGTGATGGTGTGCGCGGGCGGTTCGGGGACCCGGAATGGTTGCGGGGTGGAGACGATGTGTCGCGCGGCGGGCCGGGCGTGTCGCGTCGGTCAGCGGCGGAGCGGGGGCACGGTCGGCGCCCACGTGGGACCGGCGTCACCGCTCGGCCGTCAGCACTGCTCCGCCGCCAGGGCGCACAGCTGGGAGCGGTTGGGCAGGCCGGTCTTGGCGATCAGGCTGGCGACATGCTTCTCGACGGTGCGCGGCGATATGTAGAGCCGGGCGGCGATGTCCTTGTTGCTGGGGCGGTCGGCGAGCAGCCGGAAGATCTCGTATTCGCGGACCGTCATGCCCTTCAGGCGCAGCTCCGGTGGAATCCGGTCGCTGCCGGTGCGGTGCTGGCGGACCGGGGCACCGATCGCGCGCAGCAGGGTCCGGCAGGCGCCGGCCACCGCGGCGGCGGAGGTCTCGCGGAAGTGGTGCTCGGCCTCCCGCAGCCAGCGCTCCGGCTCGCCCCAGCCCAGCGCGTGGGCCTCCTCCGCGATCAGCCGTTGTCCGAGGTGGCGGGCGGTGGGGTAGGGCTCGCCCGCCTGCTGGGCGCGCAGTGCCGCCTCTCCGGCGGCCTCGGGGCGGCCCTCCCGGCCGAGCAGGAGGGCCTCGGCGAGCAGGACGAAGTGGTGGTTCCAGCGCATACGGCCCGCGGCGCTGCCGGCCAGCCGTTCGAGGTGGGCGCGGTCGGCCCGGCCGTCCAGGAGGTCGAGCAGCAGGCCGAGACCGTGCCGTCCGCTGAGGTGGAAGGTGGTCGGGTTCTCGGCCTCCAGCGCCTCCAGGTCGGCCATGGTCCGGGCCGCCTGTTCCCGGTTCTCCTCCAAGAGGGCGCAGAAGACCTCGGCGAGACCGAGGGCCAGCGGTTCCTCGGGCGAGCGGCTCCCGCCCCAGTGGCCGAATCCGGTCAGGGCCTCCTCCATGGCGTCGCGGTCGCCCTGGTGGGCCGCCAGCACCGCGCGGGCCATCATCAGATAGCGGGCCACCGGCGTGAGCTTCAGGCGGGCCGCCATGGTCAGCGTCTCGTCGCCGAGCGCCCTTGCCTCGGCGAACCGGCCGCGCAGCACGTCGTGCAGGGTGAGGATGCCGTCGATGCCGTAGACGACGGGGACCGCGCCGAGCCGCCGGGCCTCCGCGCGGGCCTCGTCGAGGGTGGCGGTGCTGCCGTCGTCCAGCCATCGAATGCCGCCGAGGCGGGTGAGCGCGTACATCCGCGGGAGGGGCAGGCTGTGCCGCTCGGCGGTGTTCATCGCCTGTTCCAGGTAGGTGCTGGCCTCCGCGAGGTCGCGTTCGCGGGCGACCACGCCGAGGAGCTCCCATGCCTGGCAGGCGACCAGGGGCAGGTTCTGCCGCTCGGCGGTGGCGAGGGCCGAGCGGGCCAGCCGCTCGGCCCGCTGGGTGCGGTCCCGTCCCGGCGTGTCGAGGCACAGGTACGCCTCCACGACATCGGTCAGCGCTGTCTGCGCCTCGTCGGGCGCCGTCGCCAGCAGTGCCCGGGCCCGTTCGATCTGGTTGTTGCCGTCGGCCCAGCGGCCCGCCACGTAGGCGACGTGTGCGAGTCGGGTGTGCAGGGCCGCCAGCCGGGCCGGTCCCAGGCCGGCTCCGACGAGTTCGCGCAGGCTGCTGGTGAGGCTGAGCGCACGGGTCAGGTCCCCGGTCTCCGCGAGTGCCGGCAGCAGCGCCTCCAGGGCCTCGGCCCGGGCGGTGGAGTCGCCGCCTTCCGCCAGCAGCCGCTCGGCGCGGCCGAGCATGGCGACCGCGGAGCCGATCGCGCCGTCGGCGAGGGCGCGCCGCCCGGCCTCGGTGAACAGCCGGCCGGCCCGGACGGGGTCGCCCGCGTTGGCACGCAGGGTCGCCGCCAGGGGGCACCAGTCGCCCGGCAGACCGGGGTTGAGGGTCTCGATCGCGTCCGCGGCCTGCGTGGAGAGGGCGACCCGAGTGGTGGGGGTGAGCTGTGCGAGCAGCGCCTCGGCGGTCAGAGGGTGTTGGAAGGCGTACCAGTCGGGGGCGGGTTCGTCGGCCGCGACCAGCCGGGCCACCACGCTCGCGTGCAGGTGACTGAGCAGGCTGCGGTCGTCGACGCCGGTCATCGACTGGAGCACCGACAGAGGGAAGCGCCGGCCCAGTACGGCGGCGGCGCTGAGCAGGGTGCGTCCCTGCGGGCCGAGCTGGTCGATGCGGTGGATGGCACCCTCCAGCAGCGCCCTGGGCATGTTGCGGCGCAGGTCGCCGACGACCCGCCAAGCGGCGCCCTCGCGGACGAGGGAGCCCCCGGCGACCGCGCCCTGGAGGAGTTCCTCGACCAGGTACGGGATGCCCGCGCTGTCCTGCCACATCTGGACGAGGACCTCGGCGGGCATCAGGCCGGGGTCGGTGTCCAGGCAGGAGGCGATCATCCGGCCGACGTCGTCGGCGTCCAGCGGCGTCAGCCGGAAGACGGTCGCGCTGCCGCGGCGCCCGGCGGACTCGGCGAGGCTCAGTGCCTCCCCGGGATCGGAGCGGAGGGTGGCCACCAGCATGAGCGGTTGCTGTTGGAGGTTGTCCACCAGGTACTCGACGACGGCGAGGGTCTCGGTGTCGGCGTCGTGCAGGTCCTCCAGCACCAGGAGGCAACCGGTGTCACGGCCGGCGTGGGCGAGCACCCGCAGGACCGCTTCCGCGAGGACCACCGTCGATCCCTGGTCGGGTGCGCCGGTGCTCCAGCCCGGGATGAGCCGGCCGAGCACCGGCCGGTACGGTCCGAGGCTCGCCTCGTCCGGGGTCACCCCGCCCCGGGAGAGCGGCATCAGTGCCTCGGTGAGGGGCCGGAGCGGCACCATCGGGCCGATGGTGCTGCTCCGGCCCTTGAGGACCCGGACACCGGTGTCCAGCGCCGATCCGATCAGCTCGGCGACCAGACGTGACTTACCGATCCCTCCCTCCCCGACCAGGAAAGCCGTGCCTCCGCGTGACCGGTCCAGACCGCGCAACGCTTCGCCGAGCTCGGTGACCTCGGCCTCACGACCAATGAGATGAGCTGCCCGCAGACGCATACCTCCGGATGGTAGCCACTTGCTCACGGAGGTCACACACCGCGCGGACGGACCGTGCGTGACGAGGGGTCAGGCGGGGCTCGACACGGTGGTGATGGTGGCGGAGCCGAGGGCGACCACCACGCCGCTGCCGAGGGTCATTCCGGCCAGTGCCCGGGTCCGGGCGCACGCCCCGTTCCAGCGGAACAGCCGGATCTGGCCGGCCGGGTCGGCCACCGTCGCGGACGCGCCCGTGCTCCGGGCGGGGACGGAACCGTTCTGCGGGAAGCTGGACATGGGTTTTCCTCTCTGTGGACGTCGATCCGGCTGGGGATCGCTTGGGTTCACCGAATGTTCGTCTTTCCAAGGGGGTGTGGTGCCCCCGAGCCTGGGCGCGGGGGGCTCAGCCCCCGCCGTCCGGGCCGGGTTCGAGCAGCAGGACGGAGGGCACGGTGTCGGCGAAGCCCAGCCGGAGCAGGGCGTAGCCGATGCCCGAGAGTCCGGTGAGCAGGCCGGGCGTGGCCACGCGGCCGGGTGTCCCACAGCGGGGTCCCCAGGCGTGGAGCAGTCCGAGTGCCAGGCCGGTCCGTCCGGTGGGGCCGCTGCGTGTCTCGGCCTGGCCGTGGCCGGCGAGGGCGGCCACCGCTTCGGCGATGCCCAGTTCGCCGTGGCAGAGGCTGAGGTCGGTCACCGGGGGGTGTTCGACGAGCCGACGGGCCGCGTTCCCGGCCGGGCCGTTCGCCCGGTGCGGCGGGAGTCCGGCGTCGGCCGCCGCCAGGAGGACGCCGCTCGTGCCGGAGCACCAGCCCGCGTCCAGCCGGTCCGCCGCGGCGAGGGCGCTGGTCAGCCTGGCCCGGCCGGCTTCCTCGGCCCGCGCGCCCAGCGGGCCGCCGGAGAACCGGGCGTGCCGGGCGAGCGCCCAGCCGATCCCCGCCTCGCCGAAGGCGAAACCGAAGTCCTCCGGTGTCCCGTCGCCGGGCCGGCGGGCCGGCGGGAGCTCCAGCAGCCGTGCGGCGACGCGGTCGGCGAGGGCGGCGGCCTGCGGCAGCCGGCGTTCGCGGTGCACCGCGTGCAGGGCGGCGAGGGCCCCGGCCAGGCCCTCCGACACGTCCGGCGGGGTGTCGTCGTCGAGGGCCGCCGACGCCAGGGCGTCCAGCGCCGTCGGCAGGCACCCCGCGAGGTCGTCGTCGACCAGGGTGGCCACCCGTGCGAGGGCGTAGCAGATCCCGCCGAGGCCTTCGAAGCCGCCGGGGCCCGCGGCCCGGCTCAGCGCCGGATCGGCGGCCATCGCCGTGACGAGGTCGGGCACCGGGGCGAGCGCCGCCCGGGCCAGTCCGGTGTGCCGGGGAGAGCCGGTGAGCGCGCCGAGCTGGGCCAGGAAGAGGGCCACTCCGCTGTACCCCTGCGCCAGTCCGGCACCCATGGGCAGTACCGTCCATCGGCCGTCGACCGCCTCCAGGCCGATCCAGTTGGCCCGGCCGTGCCCGTGGACGGCCCGACCGGCGATCTCGTCGGCGATGCCGGAGGCGGCGGCCAGCAGGGCGGAGGGTTCCGGCAGGGTGGCGGGGGCCGGCCGGGCCCGGCGGCTCACCCGGTGGTGGCGCCGGGCGGCGTCGGGTTCCGCGGACGCCAGGGTGGCCGAGATGATCCATTCCTGGGCGTGGCGGTCGACGGTGGTCATGGCGGCGAGCTTGGCCTGTGCGGAGGCGAGGCCGGAGGTGTCGAGGACGCCCTCGACCGGGCTGCCGTCCGAGGCGTGGACCTCGGGCGAGCGGGGCCGGTGGAAGAAGACGGGGACGTCGCCGTCCCACAGGTCGGCGATCTCGTGCTCGATCAGGGCCTGGCGGGCCGGGTCGCCGTCCGAGTCGGCCCAGAGCACCGCGAACATGGCGTCCCGGTCGAGCCCGTCGCGCAGCACCTGCGGATGGGTCGCCTCCTCCAGCAGGGTGGCGTAGAGCACCGTCGGGCGGGGCACGAGTCGGCCGACGGCGTCCGCGCCGGCGGCGAGCGGTCCCGCGGGGCCGGACAGTTCGTCGCGGTGCCGGACGACGGCGTCGTACCCGGTGCGGAATCCCGCGAGCACCGAGGCCTGCCGGTCGGCGCTCCCGGGACCGGCGTCGGCGCTGTAGGGCCGGTTCAGCGCGCCGGTGAACGGCACCGGGCGGCGTACCAGGCGCATCTCGTCCGTGCCGGCGTCCTCCCAGACCATCCGGGTGTTCGGGGACAGCCCGCCCGGTGCGCCGCCGAGCGCGGAGACGTCGACCGCGCCCAGTTCGCCCACCAGGAGCTGCGGCAGGAGGCAGGTGCGGTGCACGGAGGAGGCGTGCGCCGCGGCGGCGGGGTCCGGCAGGGTGGTCCCGCCCTCGCGCAGGGCGGGGTGGAGCAGCGTCTCGACGTCGACGAGCACGGGGTGGTCGCCGTGCGCGAGGACGTTCTCGTAGTGCAGGTCCACCCCTTCGAGGGTGTAGGCCAGTGCGATCAGCGCCCCCTGCCGGCGGTGGAACCGGTCGATCTCGGCCAGCGAACGGCACGTCCGGTGTTCGATGTACTCCACCCAGCCGTAACCGTCCCCGGCCACCCAGCGCGGGGTGCGCAGCCCGAGTTCCGGCGTCCTGTCGTCCAGCCAGCGGGCCATCCGGTCCAGCAGGGCGTGCTGGTCGACCGGCCGCGGCTTGTAGACCGCGCCGGCACCGTCGGCGAAGCGGAGCACCGCGACCGACCTGCCGCGCTGGTGCAGGTCCCCCCGCCCTAGTTCGACGGAGGTGAGCCGGCCGGGGTCCCGTCCGGCGAACAGGTCGTCGGTCAGCCGCGGCCGGTCGGCGGCGAGCCGCGCCAGTAGTTCCGCGCCGGACCGGGCGGTGTGCCGGCAGGTCTGGGCGAGCAGCCGGGCGAGTACCGGGTATCCGGCGAACAGGCGGGCGAGACCGGCCCGGGTGCCGGTCCGGGCGGTGAAGTCGGCGAACCGGGCCGCGGCGGTGGCGCCGGACAGCTCGCCGCCGGCCCGAGCGGCGGCCAGTTCGACGGCCAGCGTCCGGGCGGCGGCCTTGGCCAGCCGGCGGGTCAGCCAGTGCTCGTAGGCCCCGGTGAACACCGCCACCTCGTCGGGTTCCGCGCCGTCCGCCCCGGCCTGCTCCGCCAGCTCTGCGACGGCCGCGGTCACCAGCGGGCGCAGCACCGGCGCGAACACGGTCGCTCCGTCCGCCGGGTCGGCGGGCGCGGTCACGGCTGTCCCGCCGACCTCCGCGGGTGCTTCGGGGGCCGCGGCGACCGCGTCCTCGACGAACACCGACCACCGCGGTTTGGTGAGCCGGGCGGCCAGCCGGGCCGGGGGTTCGGCGGCGAGCGCGGCCATCAGCCGGCTGTCGGCGCCCAGATAGGCCGAGCGCACCGACTCGCAGGTCAGCTCCATCGGCGAGCGCGGGTGCGGTCCGGCGGCCGGGCCCGCCGTCGGCGCCGTCGGCGGGTGCGGGGCCGACAGCCGTTCGCGCAGTGTCGCGGCCGGCGCCCACCAGGCGGGCGTCGCCTCCGTGGTGGGACGGGCGGTGTCGGTTGTGGTCACGTCCGCCACCCTTCCAGCGGCGGCGCCCGCCCGTACAGGGGATGGGGACCCCCACATTCCGCGGCGGACTACCCAGTCGGCGCCACCGCCGGGCCCCCATTCGCCCGGAGGGGGGGTCCGCCGGGTGCGGTGGGCGGCCGTGAGGACGTGGGGCCGGGGCCGGTCGAGCCCGCGGCGACGGGCGCCGTCCGGGGGCGGGGGCCGCGTGCGGTCGGGGGCGTCCGACCGGGCGCGATCGAGGGTGCCCGGCCTTACGGGGAGCCGCTGTTGACGCACCGTCAGCTGGGGAGCGGGAGCGGTGACGGCCGTGACGACACCGGATCCAGGCCGGACGAACCCCGGCGACCGGCACCGCCAGGGGAATGCCCGGCCGTGCGCGAACGGTGGGGGCATCCAGCCGAACGCGGACCCGCCGAACGCGGACCCGCCGTGCGCGGACCCGCCGTGCGCGGACCCGCCGCTGACACACAGTCAGCAGCGGAGCGGGAGCGGTGACGGCCGTGACGACACCGGATCCAGGCCGGACGAACCCCGGCGACCGGCACCGCCAGGGGGAATGCCCGGCCGTGCGCGAACGGTGGGGGCATCCAGCCGAACGCGGACCCGCCGAACGCGGACCCGCCGTACGCGAACCCGCCGCTACGGGCCTGGGGCGGGCGCGCGGGCCCGGCGGCGGGGCGCGGGAATGCGGGTAGTCGCGCCCCATGCGGTGCCGCGCACCGGTTGCCGAGACTCCTCGCCGAGAGGTTCGCCCACGCTGACCGAGGAGTACACATGGGCAGTCCCCTGTCGCTGTGCGTCGTGGCCCTGGACCCGCTGCTGGAGGCCGGCGCCGTCAGCGCCCTGTCGGGCGCTCCGGACTTCACGCTGGTGAAGCCGGAGGAAGAGGCCGACGTGGCCGTCGTGATCCTCGACCGGGTGGATCGCCGGGAACTCGACCTGGTGGCCTCGGCCGGCGCCGGCCCGCACCGGCCGGCCCTCGTCGTGATCGCCTCCGACATGTCCCCGGGCGAGGCCGCGGACGCCATCAGTGCCGGGGCCCGGGGTCTGCTGCGCCGCCACGAGGTCGACGCCGACCGGCTGGCGCGGACCGTGCGGACCGTGGCCGGCGGCGACTGCACCGTGCCGCCCGACCTGATCGACGGCCTCCTCGACCGGGGCGCCGAGGAGGCCGACGCGTATCCCGGTGTGCGGGGGCGGGGACCCGACTGGGGTCTGGACGAGCGGGAGCGCGCGGTCCTGCGGATGGTGGCCGACGGCCGGGAGACCGATGAGATAGCGAGGGAACTCTGCTACTCCCCCCGCACGGTGACCACCGTCGTCCGCGACATCACCCAGCGGTTCCGGCTGCGCAACCGCGCCCACGCGGTGGCCTACGCCCTGCGGACGGGCCTGCTGTGAGCGGCCTCGTCCTCGAAGCGCCGCCCCGGTCCGGCCGGGCCGACGTCGTGCCGCGCGTGCATCTCGGCCCGGCGGGCGGGCCGGTCCGGGACGCGGTGGCCGCTGGACTGCGCCGGGCGGGCGTCGAGCTGACGGCCGGACGCTGCGAGGGTGCCGTCCGGGTGGCCGTAGGGCGGACGCCCGGTGCGGCGCTCGACGGCTGGCCGGCGTCCGGCGGCGGTCCGCTCGTGCTGGTCGCCGACACCTTGACCGCGGCGGGCGTGCGGCTGGCCGTGCGGGCCGGGGCGGTGGCCATCCTGCAGTCCGCGGAGGCCACCCCGGAGCGCCTGCTGACCGCCGTCCACGCGGCCCGGTACGGCGAGGGCCGGATGTCCTACGACGTCCTGGTCCGCCTCCTCGACCGGGCGGACGGCGACGCGGAACGCCGGGGCCCCGCCCCCGACTCGCCGCTGACGGCCCGGCAGAAGACGGTGCTCGCACTGGTCGCGGAGGGGCACGGCAACGCGGACATCGCCCGTGAGCTCTCCTGCTCCCAGCACACCGTGAAGAACGTCATGTACGACCTGATGACCCGCCTCCAGGTCCGCAACCGGGCCCACGCGGTGGCGTACGGCGTCCGCACCGGGCTGATCTGACCCGGTCACGGCCACGAACAGAGACATTGACGCAGCAAAAGCCGCGACGGGCGCTGCCGCTCCTTCCCTACTGCGCCGCCGTGCCCGGACGGCAAGCTCCGGACGTGCCCCGGCCACCCGGGGCGCGTGACGACCTACCCGACTTCCCTGGAGGTGAGCCGGTGGACCGCGGTGACGGCCGGACGGTGTCCTTCTCACAGCAACGGCTGTGGTTCCTCGACCAACTGCGACCCGGCACGGCGGACCATCTGCTTCCGCTGGCGCTGCGCCTGCGCGGCGGCCTCGACGCCGGGGCCCTCGCCGCCGCCCTGACCGACGTGGCCGACCGGCACGAAGTGCTGCGCACCCGGTACGTGGCCGCCGACGGTGAGCCGGTGGCACAGGTCGTCCCGCGCGTCGAGGTGCCGCTGGAGACGGTGGAGGCGCCCGCCGCCGACGCGTCCGGCGTCGCCGCGGTACTCGACCGCGCGGTGCGCCGGCCGGTCGACCTGTCCGCGGCGCCACCGCTGCGGGCCACCCTGGCGCGGCTCGGGCCGGACGATCACCTGCTCGTCGTCGTGGTGCACCACATCGCCTTCGACTTCTCCTCCTGGAACATCCTCACCCGCGAGCTGGCGGCGGCCTACCGCGCCCGGACCACCGGCGTCCCGCACGGGCTGCCGGAGCTTCCCCTCCAGTACGCCGACCTCGCGGCCCGGCAGCGCGAGCGGTCCGCGGGTCCCAGGCTCGCCCGCGGCCTCGACCACTGGCGTACGCGTCTGGCGGGCCTGCCGCCGCTGGAGCTGCCGACCGACCGGCCCCGCCCCGCCGAGTTCGACGGCGCCGCCGCCGTGGCCCGGTGCACCCTCCCGGCCGATCTGGTGGCCGAGGCCGACCGGCTGGCCCGGTCCCGCCGCGCCACCCGGTTCATGGTGCTGCTCGCCGCGTTCCAGGCCCAGCTGGGCCGCTACAGCGGGCAGAGCGACTTCGCCGTCGGCACTCCGGTCGCCGGCCGCGGGCACGCCGCCGCCAGGGACCTCATCGGCCCCTTCGTCAACACGGTCGTCCTGCGCGCCGACCTGTCCGGCCGGCCGGGCTTCGGCGCCCTGGTGGACCGCGTCCGGAACGCGTCCCTGACCGACCTGACGCACGCCGACACCCCGTTCGAACGGGTGGTCGGCGACCTGGCCCCGCCCCGCGACCTCAGCCGCAATCCGCTCTTCCAGGTCTCCTTCCTCACGCTCGACGCCCAGGCCGAGCCGCCCGACCTGCCCGGCCTGTCGGTCGAGGTGGTGCCGACACCGATCGCCGGGACGCCGTTCGACCTGGCGCTCGACGTGCTCGGCCGGCCCGACGGCAGCCTCGGGCTGCGCCTCCAGTACGCCACCGCGCTGTTCACGCCCGAGACGGCCACCCGCATCACCGAGGACTACGTCCGGCTGCTGCGCGCGCTGCTCGCCGCTCCGGACGAACCCCTCACCCACGCCACCGCGTCCCTCGAACCGCTGCCGGGCGGCGAGCGCCGCCGCCGGCTAGCGCTCGGCCTCGGCGGCACCCGCGCCGTGCCCCCGCGGACCGTCACCGACCTGTTCGAACAGCAGGCACGCCGCACCCCGCACGCCGTCGCCGTCCGCTCCACCGACGGCGAGCTGAGCTACGCCGGTCTGGACGAACGGGCCGACAAGCTGGCGTACCGGCTGCGTGGGCTCGGTGTCGGGCGGGGCTCCCGGGTGGGCGTCCTGCTGGAGCGCGGCACCGGGCTCCTCGTGGCCCTGCTCGGCGTGCTCAAGGCGGACGCCGCCTACGTCCCGCTCGATCCCCTGCACCCCGCGCGGCGCATCGGCGACCTGGTCCAGGGCACCGACGCGGCCGTGGTCGTCACCAGCGGACCGCTGGCCGACCGGGTGGCCGGCACGCGGGCGAGGACCCTGCTGCTCGACGGCGCCCCGCCGCCCGCCGGCCCGGTGCACCGGCTCGACCGGAGCACCGGCCCGCACGACCTCGCGTACGTCTTCCACACCTCCGGCTCGACCGGCACCCCCAAGGGCGTGCAGATCCCGCACAGCGCGCTCACCAACTTCCTCCACGCGATGGCGGCCCTGCTGGGGCCGCGGGCGGGGGACACCGTCCTCGGCGTCACCACCGCCTCCTTCGACCCCTCGATGCTGGAGCTGTGCCTGCCGCTGCTGACCGGCGCCCGGCTGGTGCTGGCCGACGCGGAGCAGGCCCGTGACCCCGAACGCCTGATCCGGCTGATCGACGAAACCCGCCCGGACCTGTTCCAGGCCACGCCGTCGATGCTGCGGATGCTGGTCGACGGCGGCTGGACCCCCGGCCCGGACCTCACCGTGCTGTCCGGCGGTGAGAAGCTGCACACCGACCTCGCGGCGGCGCTCGCCGCCGGCGGCGCCTCGGTGCTGGACCTGTACGGGCCGACGGAGGCCACCATCTGGACCAGTGTCGCCCGGCACGGCGCCGACGGGCGGGTACGGCAGTGGGCCGCGGTGGACAACACCACCGTCCGGGTGCTCGACGACCGGCTGGAGCCGGTGGCCGAAGACGTCACCGGGCACGTCTGCGTCGGGGGCGACGGCCTCGCCTGGGGGTACCGGGGCCGGCCCGCCCAGACCGCCGGCGTCTTCCTCCCCGACCCGCACGCCACGTCGCCGGGCGGCCGGCTGTACGCCACCGGGGACCTCGGCCGGCTCCGCCCGGACGGCTCGCTGGAGATCCTCGGGCGCAGCGACCACCAGGTCAAGATCCGCGGCCACCGCATCGAACCGGGGGAGGTCGAGGCCGCGCTGCTCGCCCTCGACGGCGTCCGCGCCGCCGTGGTGCACCCGACGCCGGACGCCGACGGCGGCCGGCAGCTCACCGCCTACCTGGTCGCGGAGGACGCCGGGAATCCTCCCACGCCCGACGCCCTGCGCGCCGAACTGCTCGACTCGCTCCCCCACCACCTGGTCCCGGCCACGTTCGTCCTGCTGGACGCCATCCCGACCGCGGTCAGTGGGAAGGTCGACCGTCACGCGCTGCCCGTGCCGGCGCCGCGGGCGGCCGGCCCCGCCGCCGCGCCCGCCACCCCGCGGGAACGGTCCGTGGCCAAGGTCTGGGAGGACGTCCTCGGCACCACCGGGATCGGCGCCCACGACGACTTCTTCCTGCTCGGCGGACACTCGCTGCTCGCCACGCGGGTGTCGGTGCGCCTGCGCGCCGCCCTGGGGGTGGACGTCCCCGTACGGGCGCTGTTCGACCACCCCACCGTCGCCGCCCTCGCCACGGCCCTGGAGGGCTACCCGCCCCTGGCGGCGGACGGCCCACTGCCCCGGCTGACCGCCCGCCCGCGCGGCGCGCGCACGACCGCCGGCCGCTGACCGAAACCGCCTCCTCCCCCAAGGACCGCCATGACCCTCGTTGCGACCACCGACACCTCCGTCTTCGACAAGATCGAGTCCGAGGTGCGGATGTACTGCCGTACCTTCCCCGTGGTGTTCGAGCGCGCCAAGGGCGCGCTGCTGCACACCGACGACGGCCGGGCCTTCATCGACTTCTTCTGCGGCGCGGGCAGCCTCAACTACGGGCACAACCACGACGCCGTCAAGGGACGCGTCCTCGACTACCTCGCCGACGACGGGCTGATGCACGGCCTGGACCTGCACACCGTCGCCAAGCGCGACTTCCTCACCCGCTTCACCGAGGTCGTGCTGCGGCCCCGCGGCCTCGACTTCAAGGTGCAGTTCACCGGCCCGACCGGGACCGACGCGGTGGAGGCCGCGCTGAAGCTGGCCCGCCGGGCGACCGGCCGCACCGGCCTCATGGCCTTCACCGGCGCGTACCACGGGATGTCGCGCGGCGCGCTGGAGGTCACCGGCAGCCGCCGCGCCCGCCGCGCGGGCGCGGTCGCCGGCGGGGACGTGACCTTCGTCCCCTTCGAGGACGGCCCGCTCGGCCCGTTCGACTCGATCGGCCTGATCGAGCGGCTGTGGGCCGACCCGTCCTCCGGAACCGAGGTGCCCGCGGCGGTCGTCGTGGAGGCGGTGCAGATGGAGGGCGGCGTCTACCCGGCGAGCCGGGAGTGGCTGCGCCGGCTGCGCGAGGTCACCGAACGGCACGGGGTGCTGCTGATCCTGGACGAGATCCAGACCGGCTGTGGCCGCACCGGCGCCTTCTTCGGCTTCGAGGATTCCGGGATCGTGCCGGACGTCGTCACGGTCTCCAAGTCCCTCAGCGGCTACGGACTGCCGCTGTCGCTCACCCTGTTCCGCCGCGAGCTGGACCTGTGGCAGCCCGGCGACCACACCGGGACGTTCCGCGGCAACCAGCTCGCCTTCGTAGCGGCCACCGCGGCGTGCGAACTGTGGCAGCAGGACGGCTTCCTGACCGGCCTGCGGCGAGGTGCGGAACGCCTCGCCCGGTTCCGGGCCGAGGCGGGCGCGCTGGACCCCGGTCTCGTACTGCGCGGCCGGGGCATGGTGCTCGGCGTCGACACCGCCCTCGCCGGCGGCGCGGAGCGGGCCGCACGCGTCCAGCGTCACGCCTTCGAGCACGGCCTGGTCGTCGAGCGCTGCGGCCGCCATGACGAGGTCCTGAAGGTGATGCCCCCGCTGACCATCGCCCCCGGCCTGCTCGACGAAGGGCTCGGCATCCTGCTCGACGCCCTGCGGGCGAACTGACGGCCGGCCACCCGAGAGGAGTCACCGATGCCCCGCCCCAACCGCCACCACCTGATCTCCGTCGACGACCTGACCGACCGGGAGCTGCGCTGGCTCGTGCACCGCGGCGCCCAGTACGCCGCCGGCGAGTGCGAAGGCGCCCGACCGCTCGCCGACGCCGTCGTCGGCGTCCTGTTCCGCAAGACGTCCACCCGCACCCGCACCGCGTTCTCGGCGGGCGCGCTCCGGCTGGGCGGGCGGCTGATCACCTATGGCCCCGGCGACCTCCAGGAGAACACCGGGGAGAGTTCCGAGGACACCGGGGACGTGCTGTCCCGCATGCTCGACGTGCTGGTGGCGCGCACCGCGGGCAGCACCGAGGAGCTGCGCGCCTACGCCGCCCAGCAGCGGATGGCCGTGGTCAACGCGATGAGCGCCGCCGAGCACCCCACCCAGGCGCTGACCGACCTGACCACGATGCTCGGCCGCTTCGGGCGGATCGAGGGGCTGCGGGTGCTGTACGCCGGCGAGGGCAACAACACCGCCTCGGCGCTCGCCCTGGCCCTCAGCCGGTTCCCCGGCACCGAGCTGCACCTGCGGACCCCGCCCGGCTACGGACTCGACCCGTCCTTCCTCGACCGGGCCGGCGTGCACGCCAAGGAGTCCGGCGCGCGGGTGGAGGAACGTCACAACATGGCCGACCTGCCCGAGGTCGACATCGTCTACACCACGCGCTGGGAGACGACCGGCACGACGAAGCCGGACCCCGACTGGCGGCGCGTCTTCGCGCCGTTCCAGGTGAACGCCGAGGTGATGGCGGCCTGCCCCGGCGCCGTCTTCATGCACGACCTGCCCGCGCACCGGGGCGACGAGGTGACCGGCGAGGTACTGGACGGCCCCGCGAGCATCGCGTTCCAGCAGGCCGAGAACAAGTACCACAGCGCCCGTGCCGTTCTGGAGTGGTGCCTCGGCGGCACTCCGGCCGTGCTGGCCTGACGACCGGCCGGCCGCCGGTCCGGCGCACTCTTCCCAGGGAGGGACCCCAGCAATGTCCGACACCGTACGCATGCCCGGCGGCGGGTGGCGCCTGTGGACGCACTTCGCGCTCCGCGGTCCCGGCTTCCCCGCCGCCGGGGTCCTCCGGCTGGCCCCGGAGGGCCTGGCCTCCGCCGCGGACAAGTTCGCCCCCGGGGAGGTGCCGGAGGGGGCGGACTGGGAGGCGTTCGAGGAGGCCTTCTCGGCGGCCGCGGTGCGCACGGCCCGCGAACTCCAGGAGATCGCCGCCTCGGCACCGTTCCGGGCGGCGGTCGCGTGGCAGAACCGTGCGGTGCTGCGCACCGGCATCAAGCCGTTCCTCGACTGGACGCCGTCCGCGGAGGGCCGCACCAGCATGCCCCGCCAGCGCGAGGAGCTGGTCGCCCACTACTGGCAGCGGTTCTGCGTCAAGAACGACACCATCGGGTTCTTCGGACCGGTCGGCTGGGGGGTCTTCGACACCTCCCGGCGCGGCGTCGAGGTGCGCCCGGGCTCCGGTCTGGTCGCCGAGTCCCGGGTCTACTTCTCAAGCTGGTCGATGGACGCCCTGGCCAAGGCGATCGACCAGGACCCGCGGGTGCGGGCGTGGACTGCGCCGCGCCCGGTGCCGTACGTCCGGGTGGTGGACGGCACGGTGCGCCTGCCCGGCCGCCCGCCGCAGGCGGCCCCCGGGCCCGCGCTCACCGTCCTGGGCCTGTGCGACGGGCGGCGGACACCCGCCGAGATCACCGCGCTGGCGGCCCGGGAACTGGGCCGGGACCTGCCGGAGCGCGAGGTGACCGAGGCCCTGGAATGGCTGGTCTCGCGCCGTCTGGTCGGCTGGCGGCTGGAGGTGCCGGCCGGTACCTACCCCGAGCGCGAGCTGCGCGCCCTGCTGGAGCGCATCGGCGACCCGGCGGTACGGGAGCCCGCCCTGGCCAAGCTGGCCGTGCTGGAGGCCGGCCGCGACCGGGTCGAGCGGGCCGGCGCCGACGCCGAGGAGCTGATCGCCGCGCTCGCCGCCCTGGAGGCGGACTTCGCCGAGATCACCAAGGCCTGCGCGGTCCGCGAGAAGGGGGCCCGCACCGCGCCGAACCGCGCGCTGGTGTACTCCGACTGCCGCCGCTCCGCCACGGCCACGGTGGGCACCGCCGTCCTGGAACGGCTCGCCCCGCTGGAACTGTGCCTGACCGCGGCCCGCTGGATGACCGACCGGTACGCCGAGGCCGTCAGCGCGCGCATCCGCCAGGCCTACCTCGCGCTGCGGGAGCGGCACGGACAGGTCGACCTCGGCTCGCTCTGGTTCGCCTGCCTGCCCGCCCCGCACCCGGAGTCCATCACCGACATCGAGCGCATCCAGGCGGAACTGCGCGAGCGCTGGGGACGGATCATCGACGCCCCGGCCGGCGCCCGGCGGGTCCGCCTGTCCAGCGCCGCCATCGCCGACCGGGTCCGCGAGGCGTTCCCGGGAGGCGGGCGGGGCTGGTCGCTCAGCAGGTACGTCAGCCCCGACCTGATGATCGTCGCCGATGACCCGGGCGCCGTCGAACGCGGCGACTTCCAGCTCGTCATCGGCGAACTGCACGTGGCCATGAACACCATCGGCCAGTCGCTCTTCGTCCACCAGCACCCCGACCGGGCGCAGTTGGTCGAGGAGACCACCCGTGACTTCCCCGGCCCGCGGCTGCTGCCCATGCTGCCCAAGGAGCTGCCGCTGAAGTGGTCCGCCCGCAGCCGGCAGTCCCTGGACCGCCCGGAGGACCACTACGTCGCGCTGGCCGACCACAGCGCCGACCCGCACCGCCCCCGTACCGTCCGCTCCGGCGACGTACGGGTGGAGGAGCGCGACGGCCGGCTGGCGGCCGTGCTGCCCGACGGTTCGGTCTTCGACCTGCTCGACGTGTTCTGCCACGCGCTCAGCAACCGCGTGATGGACCGTTTCACCCTGCGGCAGGACGGCGACCACTCGCCCCGGATCACCATCGACTCCACCGTCGTCGCCCGGGAGAGCTGGCGGTTCGCCGGGTCCGCGCTGGCCTTCGCCGACGACAAGAGCGAGGCCCGGCGCTTCGTCCGGGCCCGGCAGTGGCGCGACGCCCACGAACTGCCCCGCTTCGTCTTCGTCGTCTCCCCCACCGAACCCCGGCCCTTCTTCGTCGACTTCGACAGCCCCGTCTACGTCAACATCCTCGCCAAGGCCGCCCGCCGGCTCGCCCGCAAGGACCCCGACGCCCGCCTCACCGTCACCGAGATGCTCCCCACCCCCGAACAGACCTGGCTCACCGACGACCAAGGCCGGCGCTACACCTCCGAACTCCGCCTCGTCGCCGTCGACCGGAGCGCCGCCCCCGGGGAGCCGGCATGACCGCACCCGCACGGACGACCTTCGTCGACGACATCCGCGCGCACGCCGACCGCGCGCCGCGCTCCGCCGCCCTGCTGACCGCCGACGGTCCGACCGGCTACGGCGAACTCGCCGCCCGGATCGACCGGCTCGCCGCCCGTCTCGTCGCCCACGGTGTGGGTCCGGAGCGGGTCTGCGCGGTGGCCCTGCCGCCCGGCGCCGACGCCGTGGTCGCGACCGCCGCGGTCGTACGGGCCGGCGGGGCGTTCCTCACCCTGGACACCGGTCTGCCCGACGGGCGGCTCGCCGCGCTGGCCGCCGGCGCCGGCGTGGCCCGCCTGATCACCCGCGCGGCCCTCGCCGACCGCCTGGGACCGCTGGTCGACGCGCCCTCGCTCCTGGTCGACCGGCTCCCCGCGGACGACCCGCCGCCGGCCGTCTTCGCAGCCCCCCCTCCGCGCTCGCTCGCCTACGTCAGCCACACCTCGGGCTCGACCGGCGCCCCCAACCCCGTCCTGATCGAGCACGGCGGTCTCGACACGTATCTGCGCGCCGTCGTCCGCGACAACGCCCTCGGCCCGGGCACCGTCACCCTCCAGCTCGGCCCGCCCGGCTACGACGCCTCGATCCGGGACACCTTCGCACCGCTCGCCGCCGGCGGGTGCGTCGTCCTGGTCGAACGCTCCAGTCTGCTGCGGGCGGAGTCCTTCGCCGACACCGTCGCCGAGTACGGCGTCGACACCCTCCTGAGCACCACCCCGTCCTTCCTCGGTTTCCTCGCCCAGTCCCCGACGGCGGCCGAGCGGCTGCGCTCCCTGCGCCTGGTCTGCTCCAGCGGGGAGTCGCTGCGTCCCTTCCTCGCGGCCGGGGGCCGTGCCCTGGTAGGCGGCCGGCTGGTCAACCAGTACGGGCCCAGCGAGTGCACCATGACCTCCACCCGCCACGAGGTGCCGGCCGACCCCGACACCTCCGTGGACACCGTCGGGACCCCGGTCGACGGCACCGTCGTGCGACTGCTCGACCCGGAGGGCCACGAGGTCCCGGACGGGCGGACCGGCGAAGTGCACATCGGCGGCGCGGGTGTGGCGCGCGGCTACGGCGGACGGCCCGCGCTGACGGCGGACCGGTTCCCGCCCGATCCGTACGGGCCGCCCGGCGCGCGGCTGTACCGCACCGGCGACCTCGCCCGGCGCGGCCCCGGCGGCACCCTCGAATACCTCGGGCGGGCCGACCGCCAGATCAAGATCCGCGGCCACCGCGTGGACCCGGCCGAGATCGAGGGCGCCCTGCTCGCCCACCCCGATGTCACGGGCGCCGTTGTGACCGCCGAGACCGACGACCGGGGCCGGACCTGGCTCGGCGCCCATGTCACCGGCCCGCTGGAGGGCATCACCGACGCCCAGCTGCGCGCACACCTGGCCCGCACGCTGCCGCCGCACATGATGCCCCGGCGGTTCACCCGGCTGGAGCGCCTGCCCGTCACCCACAGCGGCAAGGCGGACCGGCGGGCGCTGCGCGCCTCCGTACCGGAGCCCGTGTCATGAGGGCCGCGGACACCGGCGTCGCACCGGCCGCGGTCCAGGCAGCGGCCGACCGGATCGCCCCCCATGTGCGGCGTACTCCCCTGCTGCGCCACGACGTGCTGCCCGGGCTGCTGGTCAAGGGCGAACACCTCCAGCGCAGCGGGTCGTTCAAGCTCCGCGGCGCGGCCAACGCGCTGCTCGCGCTCGGCACCGACGAGGTGGTCGCCGGCTCCTCCGGCAACCACGGCATCGCGGTGGCCACCCTCGGCCGCGCGCTCGGCGTCCGGGTCACGGTGGTGATGGCGTCCGGCGCGGCGGAGGCGAAGGAAGCGGCCGTCCGGGCACTGGGCGGGCGGGTCGTCCGGGTGGCCGGCGGGGTGGCCGACCGCGACCGCCACGCCAGGGACCTCGCCGGCCGCACCGGGGCGGCGCTGGTGCCCTCCTCCGATCACGAACTCGTAGTGGCCGGACAGGGCACCGTCGGCCTGGAGCTGTTGGAGGACGCCCCCGACCTGGACGCGATCGTCGTCCCGGTGGGCGGCGGCGGCCTGCTGGCCGGTGTCTGCCTCGCCGCCGCCCATCTGGGCAGCGGGGTCCGGATCATCGGCGTGGAGCCCGAGGGGGCCCGGCGCTACGCCCTCTCCCTCGCCGCGGGCCGCCCGGTGGAGGTGCCGCCCAGCGACTCGGTGGCGGACGGACTGCGGGGCCAGCGGCCCGGCGAGGTGGTCCTGCCGATCGTCCGGCACCGGGTCGACGAGCTGACCGCTGTCGGCGACCGGGCCGTGCTGCGCGCGATGTCCCTGTTGCACCGCGCCGGCATCCCGGCGGAGCCGAGCGGCGCCGCCGCCCTGGCCGGCGCGCTGCGGCTGGGGCTGTCCGGCCGTGTCGCCGTCGTCGTCTCCGGCGGCAACAGCGCAGCCGCCCTTGCCACGGCCCGGTCCGCGCCCGCCACCGGCCGCTGACCGGCCGCGCCGCACCGTGCCGCTCCCCTCCCCTCCCTTGTCCACATCCCTACCCCTACGAAGAAGGACGGGCCATGAACCCCATCGACACCGCCGAACTCACCGGGCTGATCACCGGCTACTACCGGGAGACGCTCGGCGACGACACCCTGGACGCCGCGAGCGACTTCTTCGAGGCGGGCGGCGACTCGCTCGCCGCCTTCCAGATCGTCCACCGGCTCCAGGAGCTGCTGGACGCCGAGATCGCCGTCGCCCTGGTCTTCACCTATCCGTCCCCGGCCGAGCTGGCGGAGGTCGTCGCCGACGACCTGTCCCTCGCTCCCGCGTCGGCCTAGGGGGCCGGGATGCACGACGGATCCGTCTCCCTGAGCGGCCGCTGGCGGCTGTGGGACCAGGTCGCGGTGCGCGGCGCGGGGTTCCCGGCGGACGGGGTGCTCCGGCTCGCCCCGGCGGGCCTGGCCGCGGCAGCGGACAAGTTCGGGCCGCGGGACGCCCTGTCCGGGGCGGCCTGGGATGCCTTCGAGACAGAGTTCACGCAGGCTGCCGTGCGCGCGGCCGGGACCGCGCAGGAGATCGCCGCCGCCGGACCGTTCCGGGCGGCGGTCGCCTGGCAGAACCGGGGGGTGCTCGACTCGGCGATCCGGCCGTTCCTCAACTGGTCACCGCGGACGGCGGGCCGCACCTTCAAGCAGCGTCAGCGCGAGGAGCTGGTCGCCCACTACTGGCAGCGGTTCTGCGTCAAGAACGACACCATCGGCTTCTTCGGTCCCGTCGGCTGGGGCGTCTTCGACACCGACCGGCCGGGCGTGGCCGTCGAGCCGGGCGCCGGGCTGACCGCCTCCTCGGAGGTGTTCTGGTCCAGCTGGTCGGTCGACGCCCTGGCCCGTGAGATCGAGGCCGACCCGGCGGTGCGGCCCTGGGCGGCGCCCCGCCGGGTGCCGTTCGTACGGCTGGAGGAGGACGCCGTACGGCTCCCCGCCAGACCGCCGCGACCGGTGCCGCCGCAGACGCTCCGGCTGCTGCGCCTGTGTGACGGCACCCGTTCCGTCCCGGCCCTCCAGCGGGAGATCGGCCCGGGAACGGACGTGCCCGCCCTGCTGGAGGAGCTGGTCCGGCTGCGCTGGGTCACCTGGCGGCTGGACGTGCCCGCCGACATCCGGCCCGACCGGCGGCTGCGCGCCTGCCTGGAGCGGATCGGCGAGCCCGCGCCGCGCGCCGCCGCCCTCGCCCGAATGGACGAACTGGAGACCGCGGTCGCCGGTGTCCGGGCGGCCGCCGGGGACCCCGAGCGGCTGGTCGCGGCGCTCACCGCCGTCGAGGAGACGTTCCGACGCGTGACGGAGTCGGCCGCCAAACGCGAGAAGAGCACCACGACGGCGCCCGGCCGCGCCGTCGTCTACTCGGACAGCCGCCGTGCCGCCCGGGTGACGCTCGGCAGCCGGGTGCTGGACGCGCTCGCCCCGCTCGACCTGCTGATGTCCTCGGCCTCCTGGCTCTGCTCGGCCCTGGCCGCCCGTGTGACGGAGCGCGTCACGGAGGTGTACGAGCGGTTGCGCGCCGACGCCGGGCCCGGGCGCGCGGTGGACCTCGCCGCCTTCTGGTTCGCCTGCATGCCGGTCCTGCACGGGGCCGCGGCGGCCGAGGCCGCCGGCCTCCAGGCGGAGTTCGAGCGTCGCTGGCAGCGGATCCTCCCGGCCCCGCCGGGGGTGCGCCGGGTCACGGTCGCCGCCGCGGACATCGCCGGCCGGGTGGCGGAGGTCTTCGGGCCCGCCACCGCGCCGGGCTGGACCGCGGCGCGGTACATCAGCCCGGACGTGATGATCGCCGCGGAGGACGCCGCCGCCGTCGAGCGCGGCGAGTTCGGCCTGACCCTCGGCGAACTCCACCTGGCCTCCAACACGATGGGGAACGAGCTGTTCGTCAATCAGCATCCCGACCCGCGCGAGCTGTTCGACCGCACCGACCGGGACCACCCGGAGCCCCGGCTGATGCCACTGCTGCCGAAGGAGCACAGGTCCCGGCTCTCCGCCCGCATCCGGCACGCGCTGGTACGGCCGCGGGACTACCAGGTCGCCCTGCTCGACGACACGGCGGACCCGTTCCGCGAGCGCACCGTGCCGAGCGCCGACGCGGTGGTGGAGCACCGCGAGGGCCGGCTGTGCGTGGTGCTGCCCGACGGCGCGGTGTTCCCGGTCGTGGAGGTGTTCGCCCATGTGCTGACCACGCTGGTGACGGACCGGTTCCGGCTGCTGCCGGAGGCCGACCACTGCCCCCGGGTCACCATCGACCGGATGACGGTGGCCCGGGAGAGCTGGCGGTTCGCCGGGTCCGCGCTGGCCTTCGCCGACGACAAGAGCGAGGCCCGGCGCTTCGTCCGGGCCCGGCAGTGGCGCGACGCCCACGAACTGCCCCGCTTCGTCTTCGTCGTCTCCCCCACCGAACCCCGGCCCTTCTTCGTCGACTTCGACAGCCCCGTCTACGTCAACATCCTCGCCAAGGCCGCCCGCCGGCTCGCCCGCAAGGACCCCGACGCCCGCCTCACCGTCACCGAGATGCTCCCCACCCCCGAACAGACCTGGCTCACCGACGACCAAGGCCGGCGCTACACCTCCGAACTCCGCCTCGTCGCCGTGACGGACTGAACCCTCGGCGCACCCGCGCGCCGCCCCGTACGAGACGGCGGCGCCGGACCGTTCCTGACGCCTGAACAAGGCCGCACCGGGCCGGGCCCCTCTCCAGGAGCCCGGCCCGGTCGCGTGCGGCGCCGAACGGCCGGGGGTCCGGGGGCGCCCGTCCGGACGGCACCGGGATGCGGTAGCCGCACCGTTCCACACGGTCGTGAGCAGGGCCTGAACCCCCTCCGGCCCGGCCATGAGGAGGCGCGCCGCGCGTCACACCGGCCCGGCACTCGCCTTACTCGCGGCCACCGGGCTGCCACAAGGTCGTACAGCTGTCCACCCTGCCCGACTTCACGGATGTCCCGTCCGCGTCCACAACGTCCCGGTGGGATCAGGCGCAGCTCCGCCGGCGGACGACCCTCCGGGCCTGCGGGACCGCGGCCGGATCGCCCGCGATCCGCCGGTGGGCGGTGTCGTCCGGGCCCTTCCCCCCCGGGGGCCGGCGGCGCAGGTGCCCGGGCCGCGCGGCGTCCTCGTCCAGGACCGCTCGGCCCGGTGGGGTGATGAGCACGGCGCGCGCCCCGGGGCCGGCGGCCGGCGCGGCCGACGACGGGAGGGCGGGGGCGCCCACGGCGCCCCCGCCCTCCCGGCCGTCCCGTCCGGCGCCGTCAGCCGGCGCCCCCGGCTTCGGCTTCGGCTTCGGCTTCGGCTTCGGCTTCGGCTTCGGCTTCGGCTTCGGCTTCGGCTTCGGCTTCGGCTTCGGCTTCGGCGAGGATGCCCGTGACGGTATCGGCGAGTCGGCCGAGGTGCGGCGGCTTCATCACGCCGAAGTGGTCACCGGGGATCCGGTGCAGTGTCACGTCCCCCGTGAGCTCGCGCCAGCGGGCGAGGTAGTCGGGGAACGACTGCCCGGAGGCCACCTCGTGCTTCCCGTCCGCCAGTTCGTCGCTGGCGATCAGGTGCAGCCGGCCGCCGTAGGGGCGGTGGCGGTAGGTCAGGCACATCTCCATGACCTCCCGCCACATCTTCGCGGAGGGCAGCCACACGTCGCCGGCGCCGTGTTCCGGCAGGGTGATCCCCACCTCCGGGTCGACGTCGTCCACGAGGTGTTCGAGCAGTGCCAGGGTCTGCGCCCGCAGCGCCGAGGTGTCCTCTTCGGGCGGCGCGGCGGCCAGCTCCGTCAGCTTGGCCACGCAGCTCTCGATCAGCCAGTACTCCCGCCACAGCTCGATCCGCTCGTGGTTGTCCAGGCCCGGGTCGAGGAGGATGAAGGTGACCTCCTCGCCGTCGGCGGCGAGCCTGTGCGCCATCTCGCTCGCGATGCCGCTGCCGCCGCACCAGCCGAACAGCCGGTAGGGGCCGTGCGGCGCCTCGGCCCGCAGCTCGGCCAGGTAGCGCTCCGCCATCTGTTCCGTCGAGGGCACGGGCCCGTGCTCGGCCTGGAGGCCGGGCCAGGCGAACGCCGCGACCGGCTGGTCGGGGTGGAGGTGCCGTACCAGCGGGCGGTACCAGTGGGCGCTGCCGCCTCCGGGGTGCACGCAGAACAGCGGCGGCCTGCCGCCCTCGCGCCGCAGCCACAGCAGGGACCGGGTCTGGGGCGCGCCGGCCTCGGCGACCGCGGCGAGCCCGGCTACGGTGGGGTGCTCCAGGAACGAGCGCACGGTCAGTTCGATGCCGTGCCGTTCGCGTAGCAGGGCGATGATCCGGAGGATGGCCAGGGAGTGACCGCCGAGGACGTGGAAGTCGTCGTCCACGCCGATGTCCTCCACACCGAGGACCTCGCCCCAGACCTCGGCCAGGGCGCGCTCGGCGGGGGTGCGCGGGGCCGTGTGGTCCGGTGCCGTGGCGGGCCGGGCGGGCTCGGGCAGCGCGGCCCGGTCGATCTTGCCGTTGCCGGTGAGCGGGAGGGCGGCCAGTTCCACCCAGGCGCCGGGCACCAGATGGTCGGGCACCCGCCGCCGGAGCTCGGCGCGCAGTGCGGCGACGTCGAGCGGGCCGTTCCCGGGTTCGAGGACGACGTAGCCGGTGAGCCGTTTGTGGCCGTCCGGCCCGGGGTGGACGGCGACCGCCGCGGCCCGGACGGACGGCAGGTCGCCGAGCGCGGCCTCCACCTCGGCCGGCTCCACCCGGTGGCCGCGGATCTTCACCTGGCCGTCGCGCCGGCCGAGGAAGGACAGCGTTCCGTCGGCGTCGCGGCGGGTGATGTCCCCGGTGCGGTACATGCGCGCCCCGGGGACGGTCCCGGAGGGGTCCGGCACGAAGCGGTCCGCGGTCAGGTCGGGACGCCCCAGGTAGCCGCGGGCGAGTCCGGGGCCGCCGATGAGGAGTTCGCCGGGCACCCCGACGGGCACGGGGTCGAGGTCCTCGTCGACGACCAGCACCCGGGTGTCGGTGATCGGCGTGCCGATCGGCACGCCCCGGTCGGCGTCGGCCTCGGTCACCCCGCGCAGCGCGGTGCTGAAGGTGGTGCACTCGGTGGGGCCGTAGCCGTTGGTCAGCGCCACGCCGTGCGCCAGGGCCGTGCGCACGTGCGAGGGTGAGAGCGCGTCGCCGCCGGCGAGCACCTGTCGTACGCCGGCCAGCGCCTCCGGGCGGGCCTCCACCATGTGCTGGAACAGTCCGGCGGTGAGCCACAGCAGTGTCACGCCGTGCCGGCGGACCACCTCGGCCAGTTCGTCGGCCGTGGTCGCCCCGGGCGGGCACACGGCGAGCCGGGCTCCGTTGGCCAGTGCTCCCCAGACCTCCAGGGTGGACGCGTCGAAGGCGAGCGGCGCGTGCAGCAGCAGGACCTGTTCCGGGTCGAGGTCGGCGTAGTTCGCGTCGTGCACCAGCCGGACGATCGCCCGGTGCGTGACCTGCACGCCCTTGGGCCGGCCGGTGGAGCCCGAGGTGTAGGTGACGTACGCCAGGTTGTCGGGGACCGTGCCCGCCCGCACCGGGGTGTCGGGCAGCCCGTCGAGTACGGCGCACCGTGCGTCCAGGGGCACGCCGCGGACGCCGGTGAACCCGGACAGGCGGGTGGTGTCCTGCGGGCGGCACAGCACCACGTCTGCGCCGACGTCGGCCAGGACGTAGCCGATGCGCGCGTCCGGGTAGGCGGGGTCGAGCGGCACGTAGTACCCGCCGGCCTTGAGGACGGCGAGCATGGCCACCACGGCTTCGGCACCGCGGTCCAGGCAGAGCCCGACCGGCTTCTCCGGGCCGGTGCCGAGCCCGCGCAGCAGGTGGGCCAGCTGGTTGGCGCGGGCGTCGAGTTCACGGTAGGTCATCCGCCGCGGCCCGTCCTCCAACGCGGTCGCGTCGGGGCGGGCGCGGGCGGCGAGCAGCTCGGGCACGCAGACCTCGGGCAGCGGCCGGGTGCCGGCCGGCGTCGCGCTCGTCTGCTCCAGGGCGCGGGCGCGGAACGCGCGCGGGTCCCCGTCGGCGTCGTCGGCCATGGCGGTGAGGATGTCCAGGAAGGTGTCCGCGATGGCCGACAGCCGGTCCTCGTCCGCCCAGCCGGGACGGCAGGTCATGCGCAGCTCGCCGGGGAAGGTCCACACGTCGAAGGTGAACTCGTTGGGGCTGTGGTCGTCGATCGTGCCGATGTCCGTGCGCTGCTCGTCGAGCACGTGGAAGTCCAGGTAGGCGAAGACCACCTCGACGAGGGGTTCGCCGCCGCCCCACTCGTGCTGCATGGCGGGCAGCGGGTAGCGCCGGTGGGGCCACAGGGCCAGTTCCTCGGCGAACACGGACCGCACCAGTTCGCGCCAGCTCGGCGCCCGCAGGTCGACGGCGAACGGCACCGTGTTGAGGTACATGCCGCGCACCCGGTCGCCGCCGGGCAGTTCGGGCCGGCCGTTGGTGACGGCGCCGGCGAGGAAGCGGTGCTGGCCGCTGAGGAGACCGAGCACCTTCAGGTGCGCGGTGTACAGGACGCTCTTGAGCGAGGTCTGGGTCTCGGCGGCGAGGCGCCGCAGCCGCGGTTCGAGGTCGCGCCAGGGCAGCCGTACCTCGGGGGCCGGCGAGCCGGCCGCGGCGGGGGCGCTGTCGGCGGGCAGCCGGAGCCGTTCGTGACCGGTGATCCGCTGCTGCCAGAACGCGCGGTCCGCCGGCGAGGCCAGGGCCTGCTTCTCCAGCCGGACGAAGTCGGCGTAGCGGACCCGTGGCGGGGCGGCGGGCGGGCTCACGGCGCCCCGGGACAGCTCGCGGTAGGCGGCCCGCAGTTCACCGATGACCGAGTGGTGGCTCCAGCCGTCCAGGATGGCGTGGCATTCGATGTGCGTCAGCAGCCACTCCCGGTCGCCGGTCAGGTGGGCGTGGTAGCGCAGCAGGGGCGCCCGGCCGATGTCGAACGGGGTGCGCTGGGCCGCGGCGCGGAATTCCCGTACGCGTGCCCGCTGTTCCTCGGCCGGCAGGCCGCGCAGGTCGGTGACGCCGATCTCCACCTCCAGGCCGTCCGGGGCGTGCACGAACTGGAGCGGTTCGGAGTAGCCGGTGAGGTGGAAGGAGGTGCGCAGGATCTCGTGCCGTTCGATCAGCAGGCGGACCGCGCCGGTGAACGCGTCCGCGGAGAACGGGCCGTCGTCCAGGATCTGGAAGGTGCTGACGTTCTGGTAGGTGTTGCGCCCGGGGTCGGCGAGCATCTCGTAGACCATGCCCGTCTGGACCTGCCCCATGGGGTAGGCGTCGGCCAGTCCTTCGGGGAGCCGGGCCCGGTCGTCCGGGGCCAGCAGCTCGAAGCGGCCGGCGAGGGTGGTCTCCTGCGGCTCGGCCGCCGGCCGGGCGGCCGCGAGGGGGGCCAGCTCGGCGACGGTCTGCCGGGCGAAGACGTCCTGCACGGTGAGGGACAGCCCCTGGTCGCGCAGTGCTCCGACGGCCCGGATGGCGCGCATGGAGTCCCCGCCGAGCTGGAAGAAGCCGTCGTGCACCCCGACCTTGTCGACGCCGAGGGCGGCGGCGAAGGCGTCCGCGAGGGTCCGCTCGGTGTCCGTGGTGGGGGCGACGAACGCGCCTACCAGGTCGGTCCGCCGTGTACGGTCGGGTGCGGGCAGCGCCGTGCGGTCGGTCTTGCCGCTGGGCGTCAGGGGCAGTGCCTCCAGCAGGGTCCAGTGCACGGGCCGCATGTGTTCCGGGAGCCGAGCGCGCAGGTGTTCCCGGGCGGCCTCCACATCGGCCGAGGGCGGTACCAGGTATCCCACGAGCTGTTCGTCGTGCACGGCGACGGCCGCGGCCGCGACACCGGGGGCCTCGGCCAGTACGGCCTCGATCTCGCCGAGCTCGACCCGCTGGCCGCGGATCTTCACCTGGTGGTCCAGCCGGCCCAGGTACTCGATCGTGCCGTCCGCCCGGTATCGTGCCAGGTCGCCGGTGCGGTACAGCCGCCCGCCGGGTTCGGCGGCGAAGGGGTCGGGCACGAAGCGGTCGGCGGTGAGCGCCGGGCGGTTCAGGTAGCCGCGGGCGAGCTGGACGCCCCCGAGGAGGAGTTCGCCGGGCACGCCGATCGGCACCGGCCGCAGGGCGGCGTCGAGGATGTAGGCGCGGGTGTTGGCGATCGGGCGGCCGATGGTGACGGGAAGGCCCGGCTCGCACCGGGTCGCGGTGACGTCGACCGCGGCCTCGGTCGGCCCGTACAGGTTGTGCAGCTCGCAGCCGATCCGTTCGTGCACAGCGGTGACGAGGTCGGCGGGGAGCGCCTCGCCGCTGCACACCATGCGGCGCAGCGAGGGCAGCGGCGGCAGCGGTTCGGCGAGGAAGGCCCGCAGCATCGACGGGACGAAGTGGACGGTCGTGATGGCCTCGGCGCCGATCAGCCCGGCCAGGTAGGCCGGGTCGCGGTGGCCGCCGGGGCGGGCGAGCACCAGGGTCGCGCCGGTGAGCAGGGGCCAGAAGAACTCCCACACCGAGACGTCGAAGCTGTAGGGCGTCTTCTGGAGCACCCGGTCGTCGGCGCCGAGTCCGTAGGCCTCCTGCATCCAGTGCAGCCGGTTGACGATGGCGCGGTGCTCGACGAGCACGCCCTTGGGGCGGCCGGTGGAGCCCGATGTGTAGATCAGGTAGGCCGGGTGCCCGGGGGCGGCCGCGACGGCCGGGGCGGTGTGCGTGCTGCCTTCGGGGACGCCCGCGGTGATGTCGACCAGGTGCGGCGCGCGGTCGCGCAGCAGGGGGGCCGGCCCGGGTTCGGTGATCACGGCGCGGGCGCCGGAGTCCTCCAGCATGAAGGCGAGCCGGTCGGCGGGGTAGTCCGGGTCGAGCGGCAGGTAGGCGCCGCCGGCCTTGAGGACCGCCAGCAGCGCCACCACGAGGTCGGTGCCGCGGTGCAGGCAGACCCCGACCACGGACTCGGGTCCGACGCCGAGGGTGCGCAGGTGGCGGGCGAGCAGGCCGGCCCGCTCGTTCAGCTCCCGGTAGCTGAGGGCGGCGCCCTCGAAGCGCACGGCGTCGGCGTCGGGGGTGCGGGCGGCCTGGGCCTCGAACAGCAGCGGGAGGGTGCCGGCCGGGTAGTGCCGTCCGGTCGCGTTCCAGTCGAGGAGCTGGCGGTCGCGTTCCGCCGCGGGCAGGATCTCCAGTTCGTCGACGGGGGTGTCGGGCGAGGCGACCGCGCTCAGGAGGAGGCGGGCGAACTGTGCGGCGAACCGCTCGGCCGTCGCGTGGTCGAACAGCGCCGTGGCGTAGTTGACGCCTCCGGACAGCGAACCGTCGGGCCGCGCGGCGAGGCCCACGGTGAGGTCGAACTTGGCGCTGCTCTCGCCGACCGGCAGTCGCTCGGCCGTCAGGGGGCCCATGGCCGTCGGCGCCGCCGAGCCGTCCGCGTCCTGCCACAGCAGCATGGAGGAGAACAGCGGCGTGCGGGACGGGTCCCGCTGCGGCGCCAGTTCCTCGACCAGCCGCTCGAAGGGGATCTCCTGGTGGGCGTATGCGTCGAGGGCGCGTTCGCGGACCTGTCGCAGCAGGTGCGCGAACGACGGCCCCCCGGACAGGTCGACCCGCAGCACCAGCGTGTTGAGGAAGAGGCCGACCACGTCGTCGAGTTCCGCGCGGTCGCGTCCGGCCACCGGGAAGCCGACGGCGACGTCGCGCCGTCCGCTCCAGCGGCCGAGCAGGACGGCGTGCGCGGCCAGCAGCGCCATGAAGGGGGTGGCGCCGTTCTCCCGGGCGAGCGCCGTGAGCCGCCGGGCGGTGCCGGCCGGCACGGTGAGCGGTGCGAGACCGCCCGCCGCGTCGCGCACGGCGGGGCGGGGCCGGTCGGTGGGCAGATCCAGGGGCGGCAGGCCGGCCAGCCGTTCGCGCCAGTGCTCCAGCGGGCCGCGTAGCGCCGCGCCGGAGAGCCGTTCGCGCTGCCACAGCGCGAAGTCGGCGTAGCGCACAGGCGGTTCGGGCGTGCGGGTGGGCCGTCCGGCGACCGCGTCCGCGTAGCGTTCCGCCAGTTCGCGGACGAGGATGTCCTCGGACCGTCCGTCGCAGGCGATGTGGTGGACGGTGAGCAGGAGGACGTGCTCGTGCGGTGCCAGCCGGGCCAGCACGGCGGCGAACACCGGGCCCTCGGCGAGGTCGACGGGCCGGCGCGCGACGGTGGTCAGGGCGGCGACGCGGGCGTCGGCGGCCGTGCGGTCGAGTGCGCTGAGGTCCTCCTCGTCGAGGGGGACGCTCCCCGGCTCGTCGACGAACTGCACGGGTTCGCCGTCGACCAGCGGGTAGCGGGTGCGCAGCACCTCGTGCCGGTGCTGCACGCCGTCCAGCGCGGTGCGCAGTGCGGCCCGGTCGAGAGGGCCGCGCAGTCGGAGCGCCACGGTCATCAGGTACTCGGTGGTGCCGGGCCGGAGCCGGTCGAGGATCCACAGGCGGCGCTGGGCGAAGGAGAGCGGGAGCGGGCCGCCGCGCGGCGCTCGGGCGATGCCCTCCGCCGGGGCGGGGGCGGCCCGGCCGGCGAGGCGCCGGCGGAGCAGTTCCTGCCTGAGCTGGTCGCGGTCCCTGGTGTCGGTCATCGCGGGCCTTCCTCGGCGAGCAGGCCCGCCACTTCTTGGTCGGAGAGGGCGGCGACGTCGGCCTCCACGGCCTCGGACACCGCTTCGGAGAGCCGGGCCACGGTGGTGGCCTCGAACAGCAGGCGCAGCGGCAGCTCGACGGCGAAGGCCTCGCGGAGCCGGGCCAGCACCCGGGTGGCCAGCAGTGAGTGGCCGCCGAGGGCGAAGAAGTCGTCCTGGGCGCCGATCCGCTCCACACCCAGGACCTCGGACCAGATTCCGGCGACGGCCTCCTCGACGGGATCGCGGGGGTCGAGGTGATCGCGGGCGGCGCCGGCCAGGGCGGCGGAGGCGTCCGGCAGGGCCTTGCGGTCGATCTTCTTGCTGGCCGTCAGCGGGAACGCGTCGAGCGGCACCCACACCGAGGGGATCATGTACTCGGGCAGGAGGGCGCCCAGGTGTGCGCGCAGTTCGGCCACGTCGGGCACCGGGCTGCCGGGGCGTGCCACCAGGTAGGCGGCGAGCCGTCGTTCGCCCGGGGCGGTCTCCGGGGCGGTGACGACCGCCTCCTGGAGGGCCGGGTGGCGGGCGAGCGCGGCCTCGATCTCGCCAAGTTCGATGCGCAGGCCGCGGACCTTGACCTGGTGGTCGATGCGGCCGAGGAACTCGATGGTGCCGTCCGGCCGGTGGCGGGTGAGGTCGCCGGTGCGGTAGAGGCGCCGGCCGGGCTCGGTGGCGAAGGGGTCGGGGACGAACCGCTCCGCGGTGAGGTCGGGCCGCCGGTGGTAGCCGCGGGCCAGCCGGACCCCGCCGAGGTAGAGCTCGCCGGGCACGCCGACCGGGACGGGGCGCAGGTCCGCGTCCAGGATGTGCGCCCGGGTGCCGGGGACGGGCCGGCCCAGCGGCAGGGCGCCGGCCGCGTCGCCCTCGGCGGGGGTGTCGGGGACGGGGTGCAGCAGGCAGGTGACGGTGGCCTCGGTCGGCCCGTAGTTGCACAGGAAGCGTGCGGGCAGGCCGGTCTCGGCCCAGCGTCGCGCGTCCAGGCCGGTGACCACGTCGCTGCCGACGTTCATCAGTTTCAGGGAGTCGAGCAGGGGGAGGTCGGGCGACTCCAGGACGGCCCGGTAGTAGGACGGGGTGATCTCCAGGACGGTGACGCCGTGCTCGGCGAGCCGGGCGGGCAGTTCCTCCGGGGTCCAGAACACCGGGTCGGCGACGACGACGGTGGCGCCGGCCACCAGGGTCGCCGCGATCTGGTCCATCGCCACGTCGAAGGTGAGCGCGGACAGCAGTGCCACGCGTTCGCCGGGGGCGATCCCGTAAGCGTCGGCGATGATACGGCAGTGGTGGGCGTAGGCACGGTGCTCGATCATCACGCCCTTGGGACGGCCGGTCGAGCCGGAGGTGTAGATGACGTAGGCGAGGTTCCCCGGCCGGGCCGGGACGGGCGCGGGCGCGCCGGTCGGGGCGCCCGTCTCCTCCTGGGCGTCGGCGTCGGCCAGGACCACCCGGTGCGCGCCGGTCAGCCGGCCGGCGAACGCGCGGGTGGTGACGACGAGTCCGGGGCCGGCGTCGGCGAGCATCAGCTCCAGCCGCTCGGCCGGGTGCCGGGGGTCGAACGGCACGTACACGCCGCCGGCCTTGAGCACGGCGAGCAGCACCACGACGGCCTCGACACCGCGTTCCAGGCAGGAGCCGACGACCGTCTCAGCGGTGACCCCGAGGGACCGCAGCCGGGCGGCGAACCGGTCGGACCGCGCGTCGAGTTCGGCGTAGCTGACCTGCTGGTCGCCGAAGACGACGGCGATCGCGTCCGGGGAGCGGCGCACCTGCCGGGCGAACAGTTCCGGTACGCACAGCCCGTGTTCCTCGGGCGGGTCGAGCACGCCGGCCCGTTCGGACTCCGGGTCCGCCCAGACGGTGAGGGCGCGGTGCCGCTCGTCCTCGGTGAGCATGGCGAGGTCGCCGATGCGCGCGCCGGGGGTGGCGGTGACGCTGCCGATGAGCGTCAGGTAGTGACCGGCCATCCGCTCGACGGTCTCGCGGTCGAAGAGCGCGGTCGCGTACTCGAACCAGCAGTACATGCGTCCGCCGCGTTCCTTGACGGTCACGGTGAGGTCGAACTTGGCGGTCTCCAGTCCGGCGCGGACCGGCTCCACGGCCACGGCACCGAGCCGGTCGGGAACGCCCGCCAGGTGCTGGTGCTCGAACATGATCTGGAACAGCGGGTTGCGGGAGAGGTCCCGCTCGGGCTGGAGCGCGTCGACCAGGTGCTCGAAGGGCACGTCCTGGTGGGCGAAGGCGTCGAGGACGGTGCCGCGGACCTGCTCCAGCAGATCGGTGAAGACGGGGTCGCCGCCGAGGTCGCTGCGGATGACCAGGCTGTTGGTGAAGAACCCGACCAGGTCCTCGGTCTCCTGGCGCGTGCGTCCGGCGACCGGGGTCCCCACCGCGAGGTCGTCGCGGCCGGTCCAGCGCCGCAGCAGCACCTGGAAGGCGGCGAGCATCACCATGAAGGGGGTCGCTCCGTGCCGGCCGGCCAGTTCGGCGACGGCGCGGGCCGTCTCCGGCGCCACCTCGACGACGACGTTGTCGCCCCGGGTGTCGCGGACGGCCGAGCGGACCCGGTCGGTGGGCAGTTCGACGGGAGTGAGGCCGGTCAGGCGGTCGCGCCAGTAGGCGAGCTGGTGGTCCAGCCGGCCGGCCCGCTGCTGGGCGCGCTGCCACACCGCGAAGTCGGCGTAGCGCACGGGCTGCGGTGCGTGCGGCACCGGTTCTCCCGCGGCGAGGGCCCGGTAGGCGAGGTCCAGGTCGCGCAGGTAGACGTTGGTCGACCAGGCGTCGAAGGCGATGTGGTGCAGGGCGAGGACGAGGAGATGCTGCTGCGGGGCGGTGCGGATCAGGGTCGCCCGCAGCGGGTGCTCGCGTTCGAGGTCGAACGGACGGCGGGCCAGCTCCTCCAGCAGGGTCCGGGCCCGGTCCTCGGTGTCCGGCGCGTCCGTCAGGTCGACGAGGACGAAGTCGACCGGCCCGGCGGGGTCGACGACCTGGGCGGGTTCGCCGTCCTCGGAGCGGTATCTGGTGCGCAGTACCTCGTGCCGTTCGGACAGGGCGTCCAGCGCGTGGCGCAGCGCCACGGTGTCGAGCGCTCCGGTGAGTCGCAGCGCCAGCGGGACGACGTACTCGTTCGTGCCGGGTTCGAGCTGATCGAGGAACCACATCCGCTGCTGACCGAAGGAGAGCGGCAGCGGGCGGCCCCGGCCCGCCGGCAGGATCGCGTCCGGGTCCGTGCCCGGGTCGGTCCGCGCGACCCGCGCGGCCAGGGCGGCGACCGTCCTGGCCTGGAACAGCTCGCCGACGGTCAGTTCGGTGCCGAAGGCGCGCCGCAGCCGCAGCACGAGCTTGATGGCGAGCAGGGAGTGCCCGCCGAGCAGGAAGAAGTCGTCTTCGGCGCCGACGTGTCCGACGCCGAGGATCTCGGCCATCAGCTCCGCCACGGTCTCCTCCGCGGCGGTGCGCGGTGCCCGCCGGACGCCGGCGGCGGGCCGGTCCGGTTCGGCGGGGGCCGGCAGCCGGCGGCGGTCCACCTTTCCGTTGGGTGTGAGCGGCAGCTCGGCGAGTTCGACGAGGGCGGCCGGCAGCATCGCCTCCGGGAGCGCGGCGGCCAGGTGGGCGCGCAGCGCCTCCGGGTCGAGCCGCTCCCCCGCGACGGGCACCGCGTAGCCGGTCAGCCGCGCGTCGCCGGTGCCGGAGCGGTGCACGGCCACCACGGCGGCGGCCACCGACGGGTGGGCCGCCAGCAGGACCTCGATCTCGCCGGGCTCGATCCGCACTCCGCCGATCTTGACCTGGTCGTCGACACGTCCGACGTACTCCAGCGCGCCGTCCGCGCGGCGCCGCACCAGGTCCCCGGTGCGGTAGCGGCGGGCGCCGGGCTCGGTCGCGTCCGGGTCGGGCACGAACCGGTCGGCGGTGAGGTCGCCCCGGCCGGCGTACCCGCGGGCGAGGCCGATGCCGCCGACATGCAGCTCGCCGGTCACCCCGAGGGGCACCTGCCGGCCCTCGGCGTCCACCACGTACGTGCGCGCGTTGGGCAGCGGCAGGCCGATCGGCACCAGGTCACCCGGCTCGTTCGGGTCGAACCGCCAGGCGGTGGAGTCCACGGCGCACTCGGTGGGGCCGTAGGTGTTGACCACCTCCGCGTCGAACGCGCGGCGCAGCCGGCCGGCCAGCTCGGCGGTCAGCGGCTCGCCCGCCGAGCACACGAGGCGCAGCGAGGCGCAGTCGGCGACGGCCGGCTCCTCCAGCAGCAGGCGCAGCATCGAGGGCACGCCCTGGAGCACGGTGACCCGGTGGTCGGCCACGGCGCGGAGCATCACCGCCGGGTCTCGGTGGGCGTCCTGCGGGCCGGTCACCACCGCGGCACCGCACACCAGCGGGGAGAGGAACTCCCACAGTGCGGCGTCGAAACCGATGGTGGTCTTCTGCAGCACCCGGTCGCCGGGGCCGAGGCCGAAGCGTTCCACCGACCACAGGACGCGGTTGCGGATGGCGGCCTCCGGTACGACGACGCCCTTGGGCCGGCCGGTCGAGCCGGAGGTGTACATCACGTAGGCGGCCCGCGTGCCAGGCGCGCCCGCGGGTTCCAGGGCCGGGGCCTCCTCGTCCGCCGCGGGCCGGACGGCGTCGAGGACGAGGGTGTTCGGGTGGGCCGGCAGCCGCCCCGCGAGGGACTGTTCGGTGACCAGCAGGGTCACTCGGGCGTCGGTGACCAGGTGGGCGAGCCGGTCCTCCGGGTGTTCCGGGGCGAGCGGCACGTACACGCCGCCGGCGGTGAGCACCGCGAGGACGGTGGCGACCAGGTCGGTCCCGCGGTGCAGCGCGACGCCCACCGCGTGCTCGGGGCCTACGCCGCGCGCACGCAGCACGCCGGCCAGACGCCGTACCCGGTCGGCGAGGTCGGCGTAGCGGGTCTCCTCCGTGCCGGACACCACGGCCACGGCGTCCGGGGTGGCCAGGGCCTGGGCGAAGAAGAGCTCGGCGAGCGACTGCCGCGGGCGCTCGGTCTCGGTGCGGTTCCAGCGCTGGAAAGCCGCCAGTTCCGCGTCGGGGACGGTCTCCAGCGTGTGCGCGGGGATGTCCGGGTGCTCGGCGATGCCGGCGAGCAGGCGCAAGTGGCTCGCCGCCATCCGTTCGATCCGCGCGCGGTCGAACAGCGCGGTGGGGAAGATGAGCCGGGCCGCCATCGAGCCGTCGGGGAGGTCGGACAGGTGCAGGGACAGGTCGAAGGCGGAGCGGTCGGTCGCGGGCGCGATCTTCGCGACGTCGAGTCCGGGCAGCCGCAGTGGGCGGCGTTCGGCGTTGTGCAGCGCGAAGCCCACCTGGAACACCGGGTTGCGGGAGGGGTCCCGTTCGGGCGCGAGGTCGGCCACCACCCAGCCGAAGGGGACGTCCTGGTGCTCGTAGGCGTCCAGGGTGGTGTCCCTGACCCGCGCGAGCAGGTCGAGGAACGAGTGGTGGCCGGACAGGTCGGTGCGCAGCACCACGGTGTTGAGGAACAGGCCGACGAGCGGCTCCAGTTCCACCTCGCCGCGGTCCGAGACGGACACGCCGACCGCCACGTCGGTCCGGCCGGACCAGCGGGCGAGCAGGAGCTGGAACGCTGCCAGGTGCACCATGAACGGGGTCGCGCCCGCGTCCCGGCCGAGCACCGCCAGCCGCTCGGCCAGCTCCGCCGGCACCGTGAACGCGACGCTGTCCCCGGCCGGGTCCCACTGCGACGGGCGACGGCGGTCGGCGGGCAGCTCCAGCGGCTCCAGGCCCGCCAGCCGCTCCCGCCAGTAGCCGCGCCGCCGCTCGGCCCGTGCGGGGGCGGTCGCCCAGGTGTCGCGCTGCCACTGCGCGAAGTCCGCGTACTGCACCGCCGGCGGTGCGAGCGGCGAGGGCCGGCCGGCCGTGAACGCGGTGTACAGCTCGTGCAGTTCCCGGGCCAGGACCCCCCAGGACCAGCCGTCGAAGGCGATGTGGTGGACCGTCACCAGCAGGGCGGCGTCGTCCTCGGCGAACCGGACCAGCGTCAGCCGCCAGGGCGCCCGGGCGCAGAGGTCGATCGGTGTGCGCAGCTCGGCCGCGTGGAGTTCGCGCACGCGCGCCTCGCGGTCCGCCGGCGCGGTGCCGGTCAGGTCCAGCCGGGCGAGCCGGACCGGGCCGGGCTCGTCCACGTACTGGACCCCGGCGCCCGCGGCGGTGCCGTAACGGGTGCGCAGTACCTCGTGCCGCGCCGAGATCTCGGTGAACGCCGCTTCCAGTGCCCGCGCGTCGAGCGGGCCGCCGATGCGGAACGCCTCGCACATCAGGTACTCGGTGGAAGCGCCGGAGCGGAGTTGGTCCAGGAACCACAGCTGTTCCTGGGCGAACGAGAGCGGCAGGCCGCTGTCACCGGCGGACATCGGTCACCTCCGCGGACGGGGCGGAGCGCCGCACGGCGGCCGAGAACGGCTCGGCCATGGCAACGGCGATCCGGCGCGGCCCGGTGAACGGCTCGCGGGCGTGCGCGGACAGCATGTTGTCGACGAGGAGCACGTCGTCGCGCTGCCAGTCGAAGCGCCGCTGTTCGGCGCGGTAGCAGGACCGCAGGTGCGCGACCACCTCGTCCGGGACGGGGCTGCCGTCGCCGTAGTAGGTGTTGGTCGGCAGCCGCGTGTCGTCGTACATCTCGCGCAGCGCGCCGCACACCTCCTCGGACAGCGTGGTCACGTGGAAGAAGGTGAGGTGGTTGAACCAGACCGTCTCGCCGGTCACCGGGTGGCGGTGCACCGCCCGGCGGCGCGCGCGGGTCCGCAGGCCGTCCGCGGTCCACTCCGTCTGGACACCGTTGCGGGCGCAGTACGCCTCCACCTCGCCGCGGTCGCCGGTGTTGAAGGCCTGCTGCCAGGGCACGCCGAAGCCGTCGGAGAAGTTGCGCACGACCATCCAGCCCCGGGCGGCGAACTCCTCCCGGACGGCGGGGTCGATCGCCTCGTACACCCGGCGGGTGTCGGCGAGCGGTGTGGCGCCGAGGGTGTCGGGCGGCTGCACGCAGTGGAAGAACAGGGTCAGCGGCCAGTCCGCCTGGTAGGAGTTCTCATTGTGGAGGAAGATCTCCTCGTCCGGCGGGTAATCGGTCGAGGTGTACACCTGTCCCTTGATGGTGCTGCGCGGCGAGGACCGCTCCGCGTAGGGCAGCGGCGCGCCGGAGACCGCCCGCACCGCGGCCTCGAAGCCGTCCACACCGCCGACATCGAAACCACGCAGCAGCACCGCACCGTGTTCGAGCAGCCGGGCCCGGACGAGCGGCCGGGCGTCCGACAGGTATGCGGACAGGGGCGTACCGGGCGACTCGGCCGACAGCGTCAGGGGCAGGGCGCGGCTCGCGTCGCGCTGCTGGGCGCGGCCGGCCGGCGCGAGGGAGGGGTTCGCAGTCATGCGCCTCAGCGTCGCCGCCGGGCCGTCGCCGCTCCGAGAGAACAACCGGCAGTCACACCGGCAGCATCGGCGCGGCGGTGACTGCGCCTCCTTCTCTGTGGGCGCGGGGTGCCGTTGCGGCAGGCTCTCCGGCGCCGCCACCGGTCACGTGAGGTTCGTGACGCGGCAGTTCACCCGAGGGAGGCCCCGCCGTGGCCGAGGAAGACATCGACGAGCGCACGTACCGCGTCGTCCTCAACGACGAGGAGCAGTACTCCGTCTGGCTCGCCGACCGCGAGCTGCCGCTCGGCTGGCGCGCCGAGGGCACCGAAGGCACCCGGGCCGAGTGCCTGGCCCACATCGGCGCCGTCTGGACCGACATGCGACCGCTCAGTCTGCGCCGGCAGATGGAGCAGGCGGCACGCGGCTAGCGTCCGGCCCCGGCCGGACTGGGAGTGTGACAGATGACGAGCCCCGACACGAGGGCGCCGGCCGATCCGCGCCCGCCCGAACCACCGGACCCGGCCGCCGCCGAACCGGTCGTGCCGCTGCACCGCAACCGCGACTTCCTGCTGCTGTGGGGCGGCTCGGCGGTCTCCCTGCTCGGATCCACGGCCACCACCATCGCCTACCCGCTGCTGGTCCTGGCGCTGACCGGCTCGCCGTTCGCCGCCGGGCTGGCCGGGTTCGTGGCGCTACTGCCCGGGTTGCTCCTCCCGCTGCCGGCGGGCGCCCTGGTGGACCGCTGGCCGCGCCGGCGACTGATGATCTGGTGCGACGGGCTGCGTGCGCTCGGCGCCGCGGCCATCGCGGTCGCCGCCGCCCTCGACGTCCTGGGCCTGCCGCTGGTGCTGGCCGTGGGATTCGCCGAGGGAGCGCTCACGGTGTTCCACGGGCTCGCCGCGCACGCGGCCGTCCCGAACGTCGTGCCGCGCGGCCAGCTCTCGCTGGCCCTGTCCCGCAACGAGGCGCGCGGGCGGGCCGCCGTGATGCTCGGCACGCCGCTCGGCGGTGCGCTGTTCGGTCTCGGCCGGGCCGTCCCGTTCCTGGCCGACGCGGTGAGCTACCTGGTCTCGCTGACCGGACTGCTCCTCATCCGCAAGGAGTTCGAGGCCGAGCGGTCCGACCGCCGCGACGGCATGGGCGCGCAGGTCCGGGAGGGTCTGGGGTGGCTGTGGCGCCAGCCCTTCCTGCGCACCACCGCCCTGCTGGTGGCCGGCAGCAACCTGATGTTCCGGGCGCTCTTCCTGGTCGCCATCGTGCTGGCGGGCGACCTCGGCGCCTCCTCGGCCGGGGTGGGCCTGATGGTGGGGGTCGCGGGGGGCGGCGGGCTCCTCGGCTCGCTGGCGGCGCCCTGGTTCGCCCGCCGGGTGGGACTGGGCGCCCTGGTGATCGGGGCGAACTGGGCGTGGGCGGTGCTGATGGCCGTGATAGCGCTCAGCCGCGATCCCTTCTCGCTCGCCGCCGCCTACGCCGCGATGTGGTTCGTCGGACCGCTGTGGAACGTGGCGGTCGGCGGCTACCAACTGGACATCACCCCTGACCGGTTGCGCGGCCGGGTGCTCGCGGCGACGAGCACCCTGTCCAGCGGGGCGCTGCCGATCGGCTCGCTGCTCGGCGGCCTGCTGCTCGACCGGGCCGGCGCGCGCACCGCCGCGCTGGCCCTGGCGGGCTGGATGGTGCTCGTCGCCGGCGCCGCGTCCCTTGCCCGCTCCGTTCGCACCACGCCCGGCCCGCCAACGCGGTGACCCGCCGCGGCCCGGCGGGTCACCGCCTGGCGACGGCGGCCGGGCCGTCCCCGGTCCAGTGCGGACAGTGCAGGCAGTGGAGTCCGTGCAGCCAGTACAGACAGTACAGACAGGAGGAACCAGCGTGTTCCGCACCATGCTCGGGCCGTGCCCCGATCCGACTGGGCGAGGCCGCCATGCCGGAACCTGACGACGGGCCCCCCGGTATTCTGGGCACGATCGGCGGCACTCCGCTGGTCGAACTCACCAAGCTGGCGCCGGGGCGGCGCTTCACCACCTACGCCAAGCTGGAGGCTTTCAACCCCGGCGGCAGCATGAAGGACCGCTCGGCCCTGGGGATGCTGCGCCGGCTCATCCGGTGCGGCGCCCTCGTACCCGGCCGCTCGGTGGTCGTCGAGTCCAGCTCCGGCAACCTCGGCATCGGGCTCGCGCAGGTGTGCGCCTACTACGGGCTCCGGTTCATCTGCGTGGTGGACCCCCGCACCAACCGGCAGAACGTCGCCGTCATGCGGGCCCTCGGAGCGGAGGTCGAGGTGGTGAACGAGCGCGACCCCGAGACCGGCGAGTACCTGCCCGTCCGGATCCGCCGCATCCAGGCGCTGGTCGACCGGATCCCGGGCGCCTACTGGCCCAACCAGTACGCCAATCCGCTCAACCCGCAGGCGCACCGGCGGACCATGCGGGAGGTGTGGGAGGCGGTGCCGGGCGGGGTCGACTACCTGTTCTGCGCGACGGGTTCGTGCGGCACCCTGCGCGGCTGCGCGGAGTACGTCCGCGAACGGCGACTGCCGGTGACCGTGGTCGCGGTGGACGCCCGGGGCAGCGCCATCTTCGGCGACGTCCCGATGCCCCGGCTGATCCCGGGCCACGGCGCGGCCGTGCGGCCGGCGCTCCACCGCGACGGGCTCGCCGACGAGGTGGTCCACGTGACGGACCTCGACTGCGTGGTGGGCTGCCGGCGGCTCGCCGCCCGGGAGGCCGTCCTCGCGGGCGGCTCCTCCGGGGCCCTGGTGGCGGCCGTCGAGCAGATGGCCGACCGCATCCCGGCGGGCGCGCGCTGCGCGATGGTGCTGCCCGACCGCGGGGAGCGCTACCTCGACACGATCTACGACGACGAATGGGTCGCCCGCCACTTCGGCGACGTGTCCCACCTGTGGAAAGAGCCGAAGCCGGCGATGAAGGAGGCACCATGCTGATCCTGGGAGCCGCAGAGGTCCACCAGGTCCTCGACGACGCCGAGGCCGAGATCGTCGCGGCGGTGCGCCGCGCGTACCTGCTGCACGACGAGGGCCGTACGGCCCTGCCCCACTCGGTCTTCCTCCGGTTCCCCGAAGATCCGCGCAACCGGATCATCGGGCTGCCGGCCTATCTCGGCGAGGACGAGCCGGTGGCGGGCATCAAGTGGATCGCCTCGTTCCCCGGCAACACCGCGCGCGGCCTGGAACGGGCCTCCGCCGCGGTGATCCTCAACTCGATGGTCACCGGGCAGCCGGAGGCGCTGCTGGAGGGCTCGGTGATCTCGGCCCGGCGTACCGCGGCGAGCGCCGCGCTCGCGGCGGCCACGCTGGCCCCGTCCGTCCCCGACACCGGCGTCTCCCTGGTCGGCTGCGGTGTGATCGGCTTCGAGATCCTCGCCTGCCTCAGGGCCGTTCTGCCCGACCTGGCCGCGGTCACCGTGTTCGACCTCGACGACGCCCGCGCGGAGGCCTTCGCCGCCCGTTGCCAGGAGCGCTGGCCCGATCTGAAGACCGAGGTCGCCCTGAGCGTCGAGGAGGCGCTCTCCGCGCACCGGCTGGTCTGTCTGGCGACCACCGCGTCCGCCCCGCACCTGACCACCGACGCCTGCCGGCGCGGCACCCTGGTCCTGCACGTGTCGCTGCGCGACCTCACGCCGGGGAGCATCCTGACCTCCGTCAACGTGGTCGACGACGCGGACCACGTGTGCCGCGAGTCGACTTCCCTGCACCTGGCCGAACAGCTCTGCGGCAACCGGGACTTCATCGCCACCTCGCTCGGTTCCGTGCTGCGCTCCGGGAAGCCGTTCAGACGCGCCGAGGACCGTGTCACGGTGTTCTCCCCGTTCGGCCTGGGCATCCTCGACCTCGCCCTCGCCGACCTCGTCCGCCGTCGTGCCGAATCCCTGGGGCTGGGCACGCGAGCACCGGACTTCCTGCCGGCCGCGGCCGACGCGGCGGCAGGCTGACCGGGGGCCGGGGGACCGTCCAGGCCGCGCGGGGGGCGGCCCGGACGGTCCGGACGCCCCGGCGGCAGCGAGCGCGCCCGTCACGGTGACCGCCGGAGTCCGCCCCGGAGGGCGAGATCACCGACCGCCTCGACCATGTCCACGATCACCGGCATGTCTCCACGGCTCGGCAGCCCGGGACAGGCCCGGGGGACCATGAAGCGCCGGCCCGGCCTGTCAAACGCCCTGGCGAACACGCCCCCACAGGCGGCAACCAGCAGCCCAAACGCGCGATGCTCCTCTCCGCGCTCGCCACCCCGCACGACCCCGTCTCCCGCACCCACTACGACCGATGCCGGGCCCGCGCAAGGACACACACCCAGGCACCCCTCCGCCCAACCCGACAACAGATCAACATACTGCTCGCGACGCCCCGCGACGGCACCTCCTACAAACCCAGAACCCCACACCTCACCTGACGAAAAACACAGAGGCACCCCCCACGAGCACATCGTCCGTGGCCGGCGTCCGGCCGACGTACGAGTCCGGTTGGACCTTCTACGCGGCATCCGTCACGGCGGCGCTTGTTTCGCCAAGCCGCGTGGCACAAGACCGAGTACTGGTGGGCCAAGGCGACCACCTGCATCCACGGCGCGACACACAACACCTGGCTGATGTTCTGCGAATTCTGAGGCCAGGACGTACGGCGTCGGCCGCTGTGGCGGTCGGCGCCACCTGTCTGGCGACCCGGCGCCGCGGGTGGATCAGGAGCCGTTGTGCAGGCTGTCGCACAGGAACTCGTTGACCTGCTTGATGGCGGCCTTGGCGGCGTTGGTGTTCGCCACCGGGTTGAGCATGAGGAAGTCGTGGATGGCGCCCTGGTAGCGGACGGTGGTGATGTCGTTGCCCGCCCCACGGAGCCTGGCGGCGTAGGCCTCGCCCTCGTCGCGCAGCACGTCACCCTCGTCGGTGATGAGCAGCGTCTTGGGCAGGCCCTTGATCTGCTTGTCGCTGGCCTGCAACGGGGACGCGTACGGGTTCTTGCGGTCCTTCTTGTTCGGGGCGTAGTTGTCCCAGAACCACTCCATGGCCGTACGCGTCAGCCAGGGGCCGTTGGCGAAGGTGTGGTAGGAGTCGGTGTTGAAGTCCGCGTTGGTGACGGGATACATCAGTACCTGCGCGTCGATCTGCGGGCCGCGCCGGTCCTTGGCCATGAGGGCGACGGCGGCGGTCATGTCGCCACCGACGCTGTCACCGGCGATGGCGAGGTGAGAAGAGTCGACGTTGATCTCGTCACCGTGCTCGGCCACCCACTTGGTGACGGAGTAGGCCTGCTCGACCGGGATGGGGAACTGTGCCTCGGGCGAGGGCGTGTAGTCGACGAAAATCACGGCGGCATGGGCGCCGTTCGCGATCTGACGCACCTCCCGGTCGTGGGTGTTCTCGCTGCCCAGGACCCAGCCGCCGCCGTGCGTGTACACGATGGCGGGGAGCTTGCTGTTGTCCCCGGCGGGGCGGACGATACGGATGTCGACCTTGCCGGTCGGACCCACGTTCAGGGTGCGGTGGCTGATGTCGGCCGGCAGCTTGTCGATCGGGCCGGACTGGACGTCTTCGAGGGCCTGGCGGGCGTCGGCGGGGGACAGCTTGTAGATGGGTGTGCCCTGGGCCGCGGCGTCGGCGAACGCCTTGGCGTCGGGCTCAAGGGTGAGCGGCCACTCGATGGCCTTGGTCTGGAGGGCGCGGCCAGTGCATTGGTGGCGGCAACGGTTCCCATGGCGAGGGTGAAGGCGGCGGCGACTGCGACCTTGCGGCTGAAACGGCGTTCAATGTTCGAAGACATGGTGATTTCTCCTTGTGCACGGATGACTCGGTGCGCCGATGGCGCCGCACCGTGATGACGGGTGGCTGCTCCCGGAATTCGACGGGATTCCGTGAGGGGGATACCGAATCGCAGGCAAAAGATGGGCGATTCGAAAGGCACAGGAGGTCGGAGAGCTGCATCGCGCTACAAGTGGCTGGCCGGCAGGCAGGCGAGGGCGGCGAGGCAGTGGGAGGACCAGTTCCTGGCCGAGCGGATCCGCCAGGTCCACGCGGATTCCGGTGGTGCCTACGGATCGCCGCGGGTGACCGCCGAACTTCGCGACGCCGGAGTGCTGGTCGACGAGAAGAGGGTCGCCCGCGTCATGCGCGAGAGCGCGATCGCCGGGGTCCGCTGCGCAGACGGGTCCGCACCACCCTGGCGGAACCGGTATCACCGTTGGTGCCGGACCTGTTCCAGCAGGACTGCACCGCCCCGGAGCCCGGACGACATCACATATCTGCCGCTTGCCGGAGGAGAGTTCCTGTATCTGGCGACCGTGCTGGACTGCTTCAGCCGCAAGGTCGTCGGCTGGTCCGTCACCGACCACATGCGCACCAATCGCACAGCGCCGCCACCTCCTCCCGGTGCAGCCCTCCGGTGCGCCGGCGGCGTCTCCTGTGGCAGACCCACGTCCTCCGCGGTTGCAGCGTCTTCCGGCACGCCCGTAGAAACGCCGCCGGCGCGGCGCGAAATCGCCTGTCTCCCCTGTCTGTCGTCCTTCTGTCTTTCCGTCCCTCATATGTGCTGTTCGCGCGCGAGCGGGTGCTCAGCCCGCGCGATGGGTGTCTCACACGGCCGGGAACGCCACGCCGGTCAGCTCCTCGCTCACCCGCCACATCCGGGCCGCCGTCGCCTCGTCGCGGGCCGACTTGTAGACCGCGAGCCGGGTGGGACCACCCGTGAACTGCCCCAGGCCGTCCGGGCCGTACAGTTGCCCGCCGCCCGCCTCCGGGCTGGTGGCCGCGTACAGCAGGGGCAGCAGCCCCGCGTCCACGGACTGCACCAGCAGACCCCAGCGGGCCAGCCGCCGCACGATCGCCTCGTGCGGCGAGGGCCGGGCCCGGCCCAGGTTGGGCCCGGACGCGTACAGGTTGGTGAGGGTCGTACCGGGGTGCGCGGCGTTGCTGACGATGCCCCAGCCACCCGCCGTACTACGGCGGTCCAGCTCCAGCGCGAACAGGAGGTTGGCCAGCTTCGACAGGTTGTACGCCCGTACCGGCGCATACCGCCGCTCGCCCTGGAGGTCGTCCCAGTCCGGCTTGCCGCTGCGCGCGGCGCTGCTGGTGACCGTGGTCACCCGGGCCCGCCCCTCCCGCAGCAGGGGCAGCAGCCGACCGGTGAGCGCCATGTGCCCGAGATGGTTGGTGCCGAACTGCAGCTCGAAGCCGTCCGCGGTGGTGTGCCGGGTCGGCGGTGCCATCACCCCCGCGTTGTTGATCAGGATGTGGACGGGCCGGCCCTCCGCCTCCAGGGTGGCGGCGAGCTTCTCGACCGAGGCCAGCGACGCCAGGTCCAGGGCGCGGGTGGACACCTCGGCGTCCGGCTCCGCCGCCCGGATCCGCTCCACGGCGGCAGCGCCCTTGGCCTCATTGCGCACCGGCAGGACCAGCTCCGCGCCGGCGGCGGCCAGCCGCCGGGCCAGGCCGAGACCGACGCCGTCGCTCGCGCCGGTCACGACGACGCGTTTGCCTCGTACGCCGGTCACGGTCACTTCCTTCATCACGGGCTCCCTGTTGTGCGGTGGACTGTGCGAACCTCAAGGGTCGCCGTCCCCGGCGCGTGGATCCATGTCATGTCGGACCATGGATCCGCGCCGGTGAGGTCGATGGTGTCCTGGACACCAGCTGACCGGCCGTAGCCGCTTGGCTCACGGAGCGATGTCGTACCAGCGCAGGGCCGTTCCACCGAACACCGCTTCGTGTTCGGTGGTGCCCAGGCCCTCGGTGAGGGCCTCGGCGACCGCCAGCACCTCGTCGTATCCGGCGGCCGTCAGACACACCGGCCAGTCCGAGCCGTACATGAGGCGATGCGGTCCGAAGGCCGACATCAGTACCTGGGTGTACGGACGCAGCGCGGCAACCGGGGGTTCGATGGTCCGGGTGACCAGGCCGGACAGTTTGACGGCGACATTGGGACACGCGGCCAGCTCCGTCATCGACCGCGTCCAGACGCGCAGGCCGTCCGCGTCGATCACGGGATTGCCGGCGTGGTCCAGGACGAAGCGGAGTTCGGGCAACGCGCGCACGGTCCGGACCGTGGCGGGCAACTGGTCCGGACCGACGAGCAGGTCGTAGACCAAACCTGCCTCGGCAACCGCCCGCAGGCCACGGCGGACCTCGGACCGCGACAGCCACTCGGGGTCCGCCTCCCCCTGCACGCCGTGCCGGATGCCGACGAGCGCGGCGCCTGCGGCGCCGTCGCGCAGTCGTGCGAGGTGGTCGGCGACGGCGGCGTCGGTGAGGTCGGTCCAGCCGACGACGGCCGCCACGTGCGGGTCCCCGGCGGCCAGGGCGAGCAGCTCCGCGGTCTCCGCCGAAGAGGCGGTCGTCTGCACGACGACGGTGGCGTCGATCCCGTTCCTGCACAACGCCGGCCGCAGCTCGTCGGCTGTGAAGGTGCGGTTCAGGGCGGGGATGCCATAGGTCCACGGCTGGTCCCGCTCAGCGAGGTCCCACACGTGGTGATGGGCGTCCAGTCGCACGATCGATCCCTCGGGTCATGGGGGTGGCGGAGTCCGTTTGCCGTTCCGGGCGGTCAGCCCTCCTTGCGCAGCCGCAGGCCCTCCATGCCACCATCCACCGCGAGGCACGATCCGGTGGTCGACCCGGCGGCGGGCGAGGCCAGATGGGCGATCGCGGCGGCGACCTCGTCGGCGCCGACCAGGCGGCCGTGCGGCTGGCGCGCCGCCAGTGCCGCGTACTCGGCTGCCGGATCCGGCGTGCGGTCGAGGAGCCGGCCGATCCAGGGGGTGTCCGCGGTGCCGGGGTTCACCGCGTTGACCCGGATGCCGTCGCGGAGCAGGTCCGCGGCCATGGCCCGGGTCATGGCCAGCACCGCGCCCTTGCTGGCCGAGTACAGCACCCGCTGCGGCAGCCCGGCCGTGGCGGCGATCGAGCCGACGTTGACGATCGCCGCGTGCGCAGAGGCCCGCAGGGCCGGCAGGGCCGCCCTGGTGACCCGGACCATGCCGACGACGTTTGTGTCCAGGACCCGGTGCCACTCCTCGTCGGTGTTGTCGGGCACTCCACCCTGTGCCCCGATTCCGGCGTTGTTGACCAGGACGTCGAGACCGCCGAGCGCCGAGACCGCCTCTTCGACGGCGGTCACGACCGAGGCGTCGTCGCGGATGTCCGCGCGGAGGTGGGCGGCGAACTCCGTGGAGTCCTGTCCGGCCAGGTCGAGTACGGCCACACGTGCCCCTTCGGCAGTGAGCAGGCGGGCGGTGGCCAGGCCGATGCCGGAAGCTCCGCCGGTGACCAGCGCGGTGAGGCCGTCGAAGGGGCCCCGGTCGGCTCGTGCGGAACCGGTGGTTGTCATGTCACCTGTCTCCCTTGCTCCTGTGCCGTCAGTGCCCGGACGAACCGTCTCATGGCACGGGGACGTCCTGCGGCAACAGTCCCGCGCCGCGCAGCTCCGCCCACATGCCGTCCGGGATGGGGTGACGGGCCAGTTCCACGTTGTCCGTCACCTCCTCGGGCGATACGGCGCCCACCACGACGGAGACCACGGCCGGGTGTCCGAACGGGAACTGCTGGGCCGCGGCCCGCAGCGGCACGTCGTATCGTGCGCACACCTCCCGGACGGCGAGCGCCCGCCGCAGTACGGCGTCCGGGACGGGCTGGTAGTCGTACGGCGCGCCGGGCCGCGGGTCCGCCAGCAGCCCGGAGTTGAAGACACCGCCGGCGATGACTCCGACGCCCCGGTCGGCGCACAGGGGCAGCAGGTCCGCCAGTGCCGACTGCTCCAGCAGCGTGTACCGTCCGGCGACCAGTACCACGTCCAGGTCGGTGCGCCGCACCAGCTCCGCGAGCGGCCGGCTGTGGTTCATCCCGGCGCCGACTGCCCCGACGACGCCTTCGTCCCGCAGCCGCAGCAGCGCGGGCACGGCGTGCCGTACCGCGTCGTCGAGGTGCTCGTCGGGGTCGTGCACGTGGACGACGTCGAACCGGTCGACGCCCAGGCGTTCCATGCTGGCGTCGAGGCTGCGCAGGACGTCGTCGCGGCCGAACGCGGGCCGGGGGGCGGTCCCCTCCGCGACCAGCCACCCGACCTTGGTCGACAACTGGACGCGGGTGCGGTCCACGGTCGCCAGCGCCCGCCCGACCCGCTGCTCGGACAGACCGTCGCCGTACAGCGGGGCAGTGTCCAGCAGCGTCGCGCCGTGTTCGACGGCGGCGTGGACGGTGGCCACGGCGGTGTCCGGGTCCACGGCGCCGTACAGGTCCCCGATCGGGGCGCAGCCGAGTCCGAAGCGGGGCAGCGTGATTCCGCGGGCCCCGCCGGTGCTCAGTTCTCCCTCGTGGCGCGCCACCGCTCGAACTCCTCTCTGCTGTCCGGGCTCAGGGGGTAGTAGTCCGACAGCCGTGCCCCCTGGTCGATGCGCATGCGGCTGAACTCCTCCCACTGTTCGTGGTCGGAGGCGCTGTCGACGATCTGCTGGGCCTTGGACACCGGGACCACCACGGCGCCGTCGTCGTCGGCCACGACCAGGTCACCCGGCAGGGTGAGCACCCCGCCGGCGGCCACGGGCACGTCGTAGGCCCACGGGAACAGTTCGGACTGCGACGCGTAGTGCGGGGTGGTTCCGGTGCACCAGATCGGGACGCCGAGCCGACGGACGCGGGGAGCGTCGCGGATGCGTCCGTCGACGACGATGCCGGCACCGCCCTTGCGCTTGAAGTAGCGCACCAGCATGTCGCCGAGGCATCCGGTGAAGGCGCTGCCGTAGGCCTGCACGACGAGGATGTCGCCGGGCTGGACGGTTTCGAGGACCGCCCACAGGGCCGTGCTGCGTTCGACGTACTCCTGGGCCAGGCCACTGGCCACGTCCTCGCGCTGTGGCATGAACTGGAGGGTGAGGGCCGGGCCGGTGACCTTGTTGCCGGATTCCAGGGCGGTGGGTCCGGACATGTAGGTGCGCCGGATGCCGAGTTCGTGGAGCTTGGCGCAGGCGGTGGCCGAGCTCACCCGGTGGAGGCCCCGGACCAGTTCGTCGTCGGGCCGTTCCCAGCCACCGCCGTGCACCGGGAGGTCCCACACGGGCGGGGTGTCCTGGCGGGCCTCGGGGCCGGAGGGGTCGGGGAGGGTGGCGGTCATCAAAGTCTCCGTGACGTGGTGGGGGAAGAGTGGTGTGTGGCAGGACGGGCGTGGAGCCGCATGTCCAGTCGGAGCCGGACGCGGCGCCCGGGCGGCAGGGTGATGTGGAGGTTGTTGTCGTCCACGCGGGCCGAGTTGTCGGTCTCCTCACCGGCGGGAAGGTGGTGGTCGTGGGAGTCGCCCGGGTACCGGCCGCCGCCACTGTTCCAGTGCACCGATGTGATCAGGTGTTCGCCGAAGCCGCCGGCGAGCAGGCGCAGCCGTCGGGTGTGCACCGTGCTGAGGTTGACCAGACTCACCGTGGTACTTTCCGCGTCGAGGTGTTCGACGAGGGCGGCGACGTCGGGCGGCAGGCCGGGCCGGGCGGCGTCCAGGTCGTCGTAGCGGACCCGGGCCAAGGGAAGACCGCCGTTGTACAGGGTCTGGGGTGCGCCGGTGGTGAGCTGGGTGAGCACTTCGGTGACCACCGGGTTGACCCGCTGCCATTTGTGCAGGTCCAGGTCGTCGGTGCCGGATGTGTCGGCCGTCATCAGGGCCATGCGGTGCGCCACCTGGGCCAGGGCCACCCGCAGTGCCCGCTCGGGGTAGTCGGGGTTGTCGCCGTCGAGGTGGGCGAGCCACGGGGCTTCGTGTCCGGCCTCCTCCTTGTCGCGGAAGGTGTGCACCTCGCGCCAGTCGTAGCCGCAGTGGACGCGGATCTCCTCCAGCCGGCCGCGGTCCTGCTCCTGCATGCCGAACCACCACAGCCATGTCCAGTACGCCACCTGTGCGGGCTGGTGGTCGAACCATCCGTCCGGGCCCAGGCGGGTGGGCAGCGCGTTGACGATGCTCCCTTCGCCCAGGCCCAGGGCATGGGCCCAGCCGGGGCGGCGGGTGGCGCCGGTGTCGTAGGGCATGCCGGTACGGCGCTGTTCCCAGACCTGGTCCAGCGGTCGCCGGGCAAGGTCCAGTCGTTCGGTTCCCCCGCCCACCACGCCGGCGCTGATCGCGCCCACCAGGGCGGCGGCGCCGATCGAATGCACCCCGTGCGGCCAGGTCCAGCCGTAGTGGCCGCCGTACCAGCGGCCGTCGTGGTACTCGCCGACAGCGCCGGAGAGCCCGACGTTGTCGGGCATGGCACCGAGGACGGCCGCTCGTTCGCGCCAGGCGTCGACGTACTCCAGCACCCACGCCGCCAGGCGCGGATCGTGGTCGTAGAGCCAGGCGTTGGCGACCAGGGCGGTGACGGCGAGGTTGACGGCGGTGTCCCCGCGTCCGAGCCGGTCGCGCATCCGGTGGCCCATCCGGACGGCGTTGTCCTCGTCGGCCAGATCGTCCCACGTCCGGATGCCGGGGACATCGTGCAGGGGCAGGCCGTAGGGCCGCATGTTCTCCTGCTCGTGGCCGAACCGGTCGTCCCACTGGGGGCCGAGGCCCGGCCGCGGGCCGTCCGAGCCGTTGTGCGGGGCCCGCAGGGCGCGGATGGCGGGGTCGTAGTTGTGGGTGGCGCTTCCGGCGAGGTACTGCTCCGCGAAGCGGACGGCCCGTTCCTGGAACTTCCCGTCCGCGGGATCGGCGGCGCAGATCCCGTAGAACATCAGCAGTGCCTCACCCTGATGGAACCAGTCGTATCCGCGTTCGAACTCGTCGCGGTACAAGCCGAGTTCGGTCAACTGGCGCGTGACGCCCTCCCAGTGGCGCTTGACGGTCGGAAGCAGGTCGGCGGCGCCGCCCAGGCGGTACAGCGCGGGCCAGTTGAAGAACGCCTCGTAGAAGTCGTCCGCGCCGTCACGGTCGACAAGGGTGCCGCTGAACCGCAGTCGGCCGTCGGGCTCGGTGTAGCGGTCGCTGAACAGCCGCCAGGCAGCGTCGAGTTCGTCGAAGAGACGGCGCTGCAGCACGGCCCACACCGGCGGTGGGCCGGTGGGAACGGAGGCGGTGATCTCGGTGGGGCCGGGAGTGTTGCCCGCGGCGTCGTGGAACACGGTCAGGTCAGCCCTTCAGAGCACCGGAGGTCAGGCCGCTGATGATGTGACGCTGCATGATCGCGAAGAAGACGAGGGCCGGCGCCACGGCCAGGAGCAGGTTGGGGAAGACCACCGCATAGTGCGTCGAATACTTGCCGACGGCCGCGTAGACGCCGGTGGTGACGGTGTACAGTCCGCTCCCGGGCCCCAGGATGATCTGCGGGTTGGCGAAGTCGTTCCACACGCTGAGGCTGTGCAGGATCACCGCGGTCGCCACCATCGGCCGCATCAGTGGGAGTACGACGAGCTGGAAAGTCCGCAGCCTGCCCAGTCCGTCCACGGCCGCGGCCTGGTCGAGCTCACGGGGGATGGTCCGGATGTAGGCGCTGTACAGGAACACTGACAGCGGAAGTGTCAGGGCGGTCTCGAACAGGACGAAGCCGGTGATGGTGCCCATCAGCCCCAGGTACTTCAGGACGTAGACGACCGGGATCAACAGGACCTGGCTGGGCACGAAGGTCCCGGCCACGAAGAGCAGCAGCAGCGCGGTGTGCCGGCGGGTCGTCCCACGGGCGATCACGTACGACACCGGCGCGGAGACCGCCAGGGAGAGGACGTTGACCAGCAGCACGAAGAGAAGGGTGATGCCGTAGGCCCGCAGGACCTCGAAGTCCGGGTTGGAGAAGGCCTCGCGCAGTGGGTCCAGGGTCAGACGGGTCAGCGGCAGACCGAAGGGGGCGCTGCGGATGTCCTGCTCGGACTTGAAGGCGTTGACCACCAGCAGCCACAGCGGGATCACCATGAAGGAGGCGGACACGATGAGCAGCGGCATCCGACACAGGGAGGTGCCCGGCGCGGAGCCGTGGGCGCGGAGCCGGTGCGCGGTCGCGGGCCGCGGCCGGTCCGAGACCGGGGTGATGGCGGACGCCTCGGCGGAAGGGGTCGGGGGCAGGCCCGTGGTGGGTTCGGTGGCCATGGTCAGGCACTCGCTCTCTCATCGGCGCGGCGCCGCAGAAATGTGATCACCAGCGCGGCGATGCCGGTCACGAGCGTCAGGACCATCGACTGGGCGGAGCCGTAGCCCAGGGCGTTGTTCTGGAACGACTGGGCCAGGATCAGGTAGGCGGCGGTCTGAGTGGAGCCCGCGGGTCCACCTCCCGTCAGGGAGAGCACCAGATCGTAGGAGCGCAGCAGGGTCACCAGGGTGAGGACGACGTTGACGGTGACGACCGGCGCGATCATCGGCAAGGTCACGCTGCGCAGGGTCCGCCAGCGGCCGGCGCCGTCGATCCGAGCGGCTTCGAGCAGGGACTCGGGGACGGTGTGCAGCCCGGCGATGTAGAGGACCAGCGTGAACCCGAAGCCGGACCAGACCACGACACCGATCAGACTCGCCAGTGCCCACCCCGGCTGGGAGAGGAACGGCAGCCCGGCGTGTCCGGCGGAGCGCAGCACGTTGTTGACCGCTCCGTTCGTGGACAGCAGGGCCGACCACAGGAAGCCGATGATCAGCGCGCTGATGACGTACGGGTAGAAGAACACGGTCCGCAGCACGGTGTTGGTGCGGCTCGGCGCGGAGATGGCGAGGGCCAGCGCGAGTCCCACGGCGTTCACGGCGAGGGTGCCGATCACCGCCAGGAGTACGGTGATCCAGGCGGCCTGACGGACCTCGGGATCCTCCAGGAGGGTCCGGTAGTGGTCCAGGCCGACCATCGCCGGGTGCGCCGTGTAGCCGTCCCAGTCGGTCAGACTGAGGTACCCCGACAGCGCCAGCGGGACAATCATCATGACGGCGAAGAGCACGACCGCCGGAGCGCCCATGAGCAGCCCCGTGAGGCGGTCCCGGCCGCGGGCGGTGGCGAACAGGTCGCGTACGGCCCGGGCCGGCCGGGAGGTGGTCGGCAGGCTCATCCCGTGTGCGCCTTCAGCCAGATGTCCAGGTTCTTCAGCCCGGTCGCCGCGTCACCTCCGGTGTAGAGGCTCTGCACCTGCTTGTTCTGCTCGGCCTCGAAACCGGCGGGCATCTGGTACTCGCCGCCGCCGGCGATGGCCTGACGGCCGGTGGACTCGTCGACGAGCGCCTGCACCAAGTCGGCCAGCGGGGAGAGCTTGTAGGGGTATCCGGTGCGGAACGAGGAGTCCTGCTTGAGCTGGCCGACCACCGCGGTGCGGTCCGTGGTCAGGAACCGGACGAGCTTCTCCGACGCCTTCTGGTGCTTGCCCGCCTTGAAGATGCGGTAGTTGGCGCCCGGCGTCACCGCGAGCCGCGGTGCGGACGCGTCGTTCAGCTGGGGCGAGGGGAAGACGCCCACTTCGAAGTCCTTCTTCGCCTGCGCCTCCGCGGCGACGAACCAGCAGCCCATGGGGTACATCGCCGCTTCGCCGGACAGGAAGTCGGTCTCGGCGTCGGCGTACTTGGTCCCCAGTGCCTGCTTGTCGAGGTATCCCTTGTCCAGCCACGACTCGTACAGATCCATGGACGGACCGAGGTCGGCGTCCAGGGAGCGCTCGCCGGCGGCGGCCTGCTTGAACCACTCCGGTTCCGACGTGGTCACCGTCGGCGCGAAGAGCATCATCACCTGGGCCTGGGTGACCCACTCCCCCGCCGTCTGCATGGGCAGGTATCCGGCGGCCTTGAGCTTCTTCATCGCCGCCGTGAGTTCCCGCATGGTGGCGGGCGGTTCGGTGATGCCCGCCTTCGCGAACGCCTTCTTGTTGTAGAAGATGAGGGACTGCACCTGCTGCCCGATCGCGGCGTCGTACAGGTGCCCGTCCAGACGCTGCGCGTCCGCCATCGGCCCTCCCGCGGCCCAGGGCAGGTCCGACAGGTCCCTCAGGTACGGGACGACCTTGTCGTTGTGGGAGCCTTCGACGACATCGGGCGCGTTCCCGGCCGCCAGCTGCTGCTGCAGCGTACTGTCCACGGAGCCGTCCGCGGCCGTGGGCGAGTCGATCTGCACCTTGATGCCGGGGTTCGCCTTCTCGAAGGGGGCGACGAGGTCGCGCCAGTACGCCTTGGTCAGGTTGGGCGTGATGTTCACCAGCATCCGCACGGTTCCGGTGGCGCCCGAGCCCGGGTCACCGGCCGAGTCCGCCTCGAACCCTCCGCCTCCGCACGCTGTCGTCAGACTCAGGCCCAGAAGGACGCCTACCGCGACGTTGATGGATCTTCTTCGGGCCACATCGGCCTCCTATCGATTATCTATTATCGATAGCCGCTATGATGGTCAGCGTGAGGCGGTTGTCAAGAGGTGCTGACCATGACGCACGATCATCGATACGATGCGAAGAAGTTCTGGGATCCGAGGGGGCTGTCATGACGGGCATCGGTGAGCCGCTGACGCGGGCCCTGCTGTCCGATCAGGTGTACACCCGCGTCCGGAGCCTGATCGTCAGCGGGGACCTGCGGGCCGGGGACCGACTGGTCGAGGCGGAGATCGCGCGCGACCTCGGCGTCAGCCAGGCCCCTGTCCGGGAAGCGGTCAAGCGGCTGGTGCACGAAGGACTGGCCGACCACATCCCGCGGCGCGGCAGCTTCGTCGCCGACGTGTCCTCGCAGGACGCGGACGCCGCACGTGCCGTACGCGTCATCATCGAGGAGTTCGCGGCGCGCGCCGTCGCCGAGCACCCCACGGCCGAGGCCCTCGAAGCTCTCCGCGCCCAGGTGCACGCCATGCGCGAGGCCGCCGGCGCCGGTGACATCGGACGCTTCAGAGACGCCGACATCGCCTTCCACCGGGTGCTGTGCGAGGCGAGCGGCAACCCCTTCCTGTCGCGAATCTGGAGCCTGATGGAACCGAGCCTCCGCGCCCTGCGGGTGGTCTCCGACCCTCTGTTCACCGGCGACTGGGCCGAGATGGCGGAGCATCACGGCGTGCTATTGGGGATCCTCGAGTCGGCGGACGCCGACGGTGCCGCCGCGGCGTTCGCGGCCCACGCCCGCGGTGACGACGGCATCCTCGACCACCACTGAGCCCGCCCGGCGGCGCCGACGGAAACCCGATCGTCCACAGTGCCGCCCCTTCTCCACACGGTGCGGCACTCTGAGGCCCCTCGCACGGAGGGCTTCCGCGAGGGCTCGCGAGACCCCTGGAATGTGAGGGCGGGACGGGTCGGCCGGGCAGGCGTAGCGCTGGAGGTTGTAGCCGCCGACGATGCCGATCAGGGTGAAGTCGGCGAGTTCGTCGGTTCGCGTGGCCAGGCCGCGCCACTGCTTGAGCCGGTTGACGCACCGCTCGACGGTGTTCCGCTGCTTGTGGACCTCGCGGTCGAAGCCGGGTGGGCGGCCGCCTTGTCGGCGCCGCCGCGGGCGGTGGCCGAACTGGTCGGAAGGCTGCGGGATCACCGCCCGGACTCCCCGGCGCCGAAGGCGGCTGCGGATGACGCGGGAGGAGCAGGCCCGGTCGGCCGGCACCGCAGACGCCGGGTCCGTGGCCTTCCCGGGCCGCTGCGCGGAACGCGGATGCGAGACATCACGGTCTCGAAGGCAGGTGCGCCACCGGCCTGACCAGCGGTGATGGTGAAGGCCAGAGGCCGCGCCCCGCCGTCCGCGGCCAGGTGGTCCTTCGCGCTCAGCCCGCCGCGGGAGCGTCCGAGAGCGTGGTCGCCGGGCTCATCGAAGCGGGCCGCCCCCTTGTACGTGCGCCGACGGCGTGCTGATGGGCCCGGATGACCGTGGAGTCAACCGACACCGTCCAGACGATGTCGTCGTCGGCGTCCGCCGCCGACAGGACAGCGGCGAGGATCATCTCCCACGTGCCGTCGACGGCCCACCTGGATCAGCCGTTTGTGGGCGGTCTGGAACGGGCCGGGCTCGCCGGGGAGGTCCCGCCAGGGCGAGTTGGTGCGGTACTTCCACGCGATGGCCTCCAGAGTGCGCCGGTGGTCGGCCCACGCCGTCCACGGACCGGATCGGCCGGCATCAGCGGCTCGACCCGGTCCCACATCGCATCAGTGATCACCACAGGACCTGGAGGAGGTCCGCGTCGGGCGGGCACGGTAAGGGGAGGTCAGGGGCGTAGAGCGGGGCGACAGGGAGGAGGGCGATCGGGCCGTCCACCACGGGCGGCCCGCGCTGCACCGCTGCGGGGTTGCCAGTTCCTCGGGGGTCCACTGGGCGCGCCCCGGGGTCGAGGCACAGGACCGCTGCGGCACGGACGCGGCGGAGGAGCCGTATGTCGTCCCGTAAGCCGACCACCGGCGCCACCCGGAGGTCGTACGGCTCGTCGCAGTACGACGACGGCTCGTCGGCGGGTCACAGCAGCGCCCCCGCGACGGAGCTGCCCTGCACGGTCGGCGCCCCGGGGCACGGGTGCGGCCTGGTCGCTGTGCGTGCCGGCGAGGCCGGTTGAGGGAAGGGCACCTCACGCCGACCGGCTGCGGCGGGATGGTACGGGGGTGGCGTTCATGGTGGTGATGCCGCCGGCTGCGTCTGACCGTGGACGTGCGCGCAGATGGCCGCGGCCTTCTCGTAGCGTCCGGCGGTGCCGCGTCACTGCTTCAGACGGTTGACGCAGCGTTCGCACGTCGGCGGTGTCCCGCCCCGGCTGCCGCGACCGAGGCCGTTGGCCACGTTGATCTGCCGGCACGGGGACCGCTGCTCGGATGCCGCGCTTGCTCAGGTGGTCGTGGATCGCGCCCGCCTGGCCGCCGGTCACGACGAACGCGAGAGACCGACAGCGGCAGTCGGCGGCGATCAGCTTCGTCGCAGGTCCCCGCGCGTCCGCCCGGTGGCGTCGTCGTGCGGCGCGGCCGTTGGGGTCTCCCTTTCTTCGCAGGCGCCGGCGGCGTGCTGATGAGCACGCGCAAGCGTGGAGTCCCACCGAGACGACCTGGGCCCCGCCAGTTCTCGTGACTCCTCCGGCAGTTGGACCAGTGTGTTCCCGTCGACCACCGGCCGCTGTCCCTGCCTGCCTGGCAGCGTGCCGATGCGCGTACCGGTCGTCTCTCACTGCTTACGCGTTCCCGTCACAGGGTCCTATATTGGTCGCCGATTCGCGATTATCGATAGGCGATAGGCGATAGGAGAGCCATGCACTGGAGACGTCGCGCGCTGGCCCTGACAACCGTGGCAGCGACCGTGCTGACCGCGTTCACGACCGCCCTCCCGGCATCGGCCAAGGCGGGCACCACCCGATACGTGAGCCCTACGGGCTCCGACACGAACCCCGGCACCGCACGGTCCCCGTACCGCACGGTGCAGAAGTGCGCCACCGTCGCCGTACCCGGCGACACCTGTCTGATCGGAACAGGCACGTACCGGGAGACCATCACCCCCGCCCGCAGCGGAACCGCGTCCGCCCGAATCACCTACCGCGCCGCGCCCGGTGCGGATGTCGTGATCGACGGAAGCGACCCGGTCACCGGATGGTCCCCGGTCACCGCATCGGATCTGTCGGAGCTCCAGGACGCGGACCCGACACTGGCCGGCTCGGACTTCGCCTCGGCCGTGTCCGCCGGCTACATCCACCGGACCGACATCGTCCTCAACCTCTCGCTGCCGGGCAACCAACTGTTCGTCGACGGCACCATGCTCGGCGAGGCGCAGTGGCCCTACCCGGGCACCGACCCGACGCGCCCCGTCTACAACTCCGCAGACGCCGGCACCGATGACACTCTGTACGACGACGCCTTGACGCAGCCCGCCGGCTACTGGGACGGAGCAAGGCTGACGTCGCACAATTGGTTCGTCAGCCAGACCGGCACCGTCACCTCATCCGGCGTCGGCTCGGTGACCGCGACGGGACTGTCCACCGCGTGCGTGGGTCTCAGCCCCAATCAGCAGAACCTGTACTCCCTCACCGGCAAACTCCAATCGTTCAGCCATGCCGGCCAGTGGTTCTACGACAAGGCCGCGCACCGGCTGTACCTGTGGATGCCGGACGACGGCAGCCCGGCCACGCACACCATCGAGGCCAAGCAGCGCAATGTGGCCTTCGATCTGTCGGGACGTTCCCACATCTCCGTCATCGGCATGGGCATCAGGGCCGCGACGGCCCAGACCTCCTCGACGTCGACCCACAACGTGCTGGACGGCATCGAGGCCACCTACGTGTCCCACTACATGGACCTCACGGTGGACCCCGGCAAGGTGACGCCCACCGACCCGTGCGATGTACTGACCGCGGGTGAGACGACCAGCGGCATCCTCCTTCGCGGCACGGCCAACGCACTGCGCAACAGCCGGATCGACTACAGCGCGGGCAACGGCGTCCTGGTCTCGGGCTCCCACAACACGGTCACCAACAACCTCATCACACGCGTCGACTACCGAGGCAGCTACGCCGCGGGGATCAACCTGCTCGGCAGCGACCACGACGTCACGCACAACACCGTCGCCAACAGCGGCCGGAGCGACATCAACATCGACGACAAGGTCGCCGGAGCCACGGCCTCCGGCCACCACATCGCCTACAACGACCTCTCGGACTACGGGAACCTGGTCGTCGACGTCGGGGCGATCTACATCTGCTGCCGGGTGAACCTGACGGGAACGGAGATCCACCACAACCTCCTGCACGACGCCGCGCTCTTCGCGGCCAGCGCCCCGGCACCCGGTGTGTACCTGGACCTGTCGACCTACAACGCCACCGTGTACGACAACGTCGCGTGGAACCGCACGACATACGGTGTCGTACTGATCAACCCCAACGGCAGCAGCACCTCCGGCAACCGCGTCCACAACAACACCAGCGGCACCGACCGCAAGTCGGTCAGCCTCTTCGGCGGCACCTACTCGGACACCGAGGTGGCCAACAACATCGGCGACGCCGACACCATGGAGGGCGTGTCGTCGACCAACAACCTGCCCCAGTCGGCCGGGCCGCAGTTCGTGGACCCCGCGGTCCACGACTACACCCTCAAGTCGACCTCTCCCGCCCGCAACTACGCGCTGGTGCGGCCCCCGGCCACCGACGGGTACACGGATCCGCAGCCCAGCGCCGGTGCCTACCAGTACGGCGCGACTGCCTGGAAGGCAGGCGTGGCCGCAGAGACCACGAAGGTCGAGGCCGAGTCGTACGCGGAGGGCAGTGGGGTCGCCACCCACAGCGCCGGCACCGGCACCGTGCTCGGCAGCTTCGACGGTGGTGACTGGGTCCGCTACGAGGACGTCGACTTCGGAGACGGACGGAACCTCCTCATCGCGAGCATCGGCAGTGAACGACCATACTCCGGGGGCCGGTTCGAGATCCGCGTCGACTCCGCGACCGGCCCTGTCATCGGTACGGTCACAGTGGAGAGCACCGGCGCGTGGGACACCTACCTGGACCAGACGTTCACGATCGTCCCCGCCAGCGGCAGCCATGACGTCTACATCAAGGCCCTCGGCAGCGCGCCCGGCGTCGGCAACATCGACCACTTCTCGATGGCGAGGATGACCCCCCGGTAGGGAAAGACCGACACCTGGTGGTGGCCGCACGGCTGGGTGTGGCCACCACGCAGTCCGCCCGGAACCCGTTGCGCGCTCCCCTGAGTGCCGGCAGCAGCGCCTCACGCAGGCGGGCCGCCTGGTCGACGAACGCGCTCGTAGACAGGCGCCTCGCGGACACCTCGCCGTACCGGCCGAGGTGATCGAACACCTCATGGTCGTCCTACGCGGCACGGTCACTCGAAGCTGATCTTCAACGAACAGCAGGTGACGAAAAGACTGATCACATCCCGCAGGTGGCAAGAATCCTGAGCAGACAGTGCCAACCGTCGTGCTCCGCCCTACGGAGACGCCCAGGCAGACGCGCAACCCCGTGACAGGAAACGCGCTCCGGCACATGTGGTGTGGCCGAGCGCTTCAGTGGCCGCTCCGCGTGTCACAGTCGGCCACGTCCCGTGCCCTCAGCCAGCAGGAGTGTGCTTGGTGAACTCGATGGTGCAGCCGGACGGAGTCGCGGGCGGGTGGCGGGATCGAGTGGCCGCCGTACGCCGCGAGCTCGCCGAGCACGGCCCTCCCCGGAGCCCCGATGGCGCTCCGGACTTCGCCACCGTCACGCTGCCGGAGCGCGACTGTGATCAGGTACGGGACCTCCTGGTCGATGAGCGGGTCGCCACGGTCGTCGAGATCGGGCTCGCCTATGCCAGCTCGGCGCTGGCGATCGGTGAGGCGCTCCTGCGCACCGGTTCACGCAACCCGCGGCACGTGGTGATCGACCCGTACCAGTACGCGGCGTACGACGGCGTCGGGTGGGAGCTGCTGCGCAGCGCCGGCCTGCACGACATCGCCGAGCTGGTGACCGAACCATCGCAGCGGTTCCTTGCCCGGTTGGCCGACGCGGGTTTCGCCGCGGACGCGGCGTTCGTCGACGGCAGCCACCACTTCCACAACGTGTTCGTCGATCTCCACTTCCTGGGCGAGATCGTCCGGCCTGGCGGCGTCGTGCTGCTCGACGATGTCTGGTGGCCATCCGTCAGCGCCGCCGTGGCGTACTTCGAGACCAATCTGGGGTGGTGTTCGATACCGGGCGTTCTGGCCGACGGGACCGCCGGCCCGGCCAGCGGCCGGCCCCGGATCGGCGCCTACCGGCTGCCCGATCCACGCCCGACGCCGGACTTCAAGGAGTTCCGACCGTTCTGCTGATTCGGGTGGGCTCGCGAGGCCCACCCGAACCGGACCGTCGCCGTCAGTCACAGCGATGGCACGCGTTGAGCTTGGAGTGCCCAACTCGGGTGCTCACTGGCCAGCTGAAGTGCTCGGACCACATGTGGTCGGGGTCGCCCCCGGGCGGGGTCGGCCTCATGGCCGGGCCTGTGTTCGGTCCCACCACGGCGTCCGGTCCGGGGCGGGCAGCGCCGCCCGACCCCCGTAGACCGGCGATGCGCTCCCTCGGCATCGATGACCAGCGAAGGGACCGCCGTCACCCAACGGCCGGCCGCGAGGCGAAACAGGCGGCAGGCACAGCATCCGTCCGGCACGTCAGGCGGGCGGGGCTGTACTCGTGAGCGGGACCACCGCGCCACTCCACCCACTGCGGGTCGTCCAGGAACGCATCGGGGGTCGGCGACGCCGGCGATTTCGAGGAACACCACCGGGCCGGGCCGTGGTCGCTGTAGGCGGTGCCGAGGAACTCGTCCTGGCCGTGGCGGTGCACGGTGACCCTCCGGCCGCCCGACAGGGAGGGCCGGTGCACGACGACCGGCGCCCGGGTCACGCCACCCAGCCTGCGCCGAGCCGGTCGAGCAGCAGGCCTTTCAGCAGACCGCCGGTCAGTTCCGTCTAGCGCCTGTCGGGTCGCGGGCCCGGCTGGTCGTTGCCGCTGCCCGCCGAACCGGTATTCGGGACCGGGACGGGGGCGAGCGGGGACGGGAGGAGACCGGCGCTCCAGCGGGACCACGACACCGGCGCGCAGCAAGGACCACAGGGGACCGGCACAGCCCGACGGCCGGACGGCGGGGACCGGCAGGGGGGACGAGCGGGACGGCGCGGGGAGGCGGCGGCCCCCGGCGCGGGGCGGCACGGACCACGGGCAGCGGACCGGATGCGACGAAGCCCGGCTGGACCAGCTCGGGATGCGCTGCTGGCTCGATGACCGGCGAGGGTACGTCCGTGCCTTCCGCGCGCGGCCTCTGTACCGACCGCTTCTCAGCCGGTGGAGCGCTCACGGGCGCGCCGGCTGAGAGCCTGTTCGTCTCGTCCCGCCCGCAGTGCTGTGAGCTGGGCGTTCAGTTCCGCCAGCCATCTGGCGGCATGGGCTCCCACGAGACGCGCTCCCCATCCCCCGCGGGACCCGGTACGTGCCATGTGTAGACCCGTTGCTCCGGTTCCCGTTCGTCGTCGTCGAGGATCCGGACGGTGTTGCCCGGGTAGGCACTGGGTGGGTTGGTGATCGGGGGTGACGAGATGGCGGGCGAAGAGGTCGCGGATGCGCTTGTGCCACCGTGCAAGGGAGTCCTGGGGTGAGTTGTGCCCGGGGCGTCTTGGGAAAGGGCGACGGCGTCCATGGCGCCCGAGCGTCTGATGGTCTCCGAGATGTCGTGATGTGCCTTCGTCGGGCGGGGACGGCGGGCCGGCTTTGTGTTCCGCTGCGGTACGGGCCGGGCGGGCAGGTGTGCTTCTTGGCCCGGACAATCCTGCATCCCCCTACGCGGCAGGCGGTGCGAAGACGCCGGGTCCACGATCGTGCCCCGTCCGGGGTGTCGCCGAGTTCGCGGAGCCCGGGGCAGACATCGCACAGGCGCAGGACGATGCCGGCGCGGTCGCGTATGTGGGGTCGGGCCACCAGGACCGCAGTTCGGCGGAGGTGCGGCCGTTCTCGGCGAGGTTCGCCCACTACACCTCGCCGCACCAGGTGCACGGCACCGTGACCCCGCAGGAGCGGGTGGCTGGGCGTCAGGCGGGGCCGGGCGGCAACGCGCCGAGAAGGGCAGCGAGGCTATGCGGGTCTCGGCGGGCGATGTTGTGACCGACGGGGATCTCGTGAACCCGCCAGCCTGGGTCGTTGCGCAACCGTTCGGTCAGGGCCGCGAACGGGCTACCCGACCACGCGCCACCACTGATGAACGTTCGTTTGAGGGCGCGGCCGGTATTGTCTTCCAGCCTGATCGACTGGACGAAACTCGCCAGGGGGTGCGGTCGCGCGCGAGGGTCGAGTCCTTCGGGGACTGCGACCCATCGACCGTCGGCGCGTGCGCCAGCTATGAACAACTCCCGGAAAGTGTCGCTGGTCAAAGACCAACACGAATCCCCGTCGTCCGGGACATAGGCGTCGATGAAGACGAGCTGATCGAGGCGGTCGCCGAGCCGATCCGCGACACCGGCGATCACCATCCCGCCGTAGCTGTGCCCGCACAACGCGACGGGCGTTCCGTCGCCACGGCCGATGATGTCGGCCACCTGGGCAATATGAGTGTCGAGGTTCGGCGGACAGTCCACATCGACCGGACCGTCCGATTCCAACCCCGACAGGGTCACCGCCTCGACGTCGTGACCGGCTCGGCGCAGTTCAGCAGCCACCGAGTCGAAAACCCATCCGCCTTGCCAACCGCCGGGCACCATCACGAACTTCACCGCGTCATCGTAGGTCAAGCGGAACCGGGCGAGTACGACCGGTGAGCACACGCCTCGCCAACGCTCAAGGCCGGCGACAGCGAGCCGTGAGGCGAGTCCGTACGCGGCGGCCGACTTCGGCGATGAAGCCCAACAGGACCTCACTGCCGCGGTTCCGACGAACGGCCATTGCGTGAGCAAGATCAAAACGGCTGCGCGACTGCCGACAGCGCGGCGACGGCGTCCCACACGCAATACGAGGGATCGCCCGCCTGCACGACCTCGACCTCGCCGGATGAACGAACCGGCCCGCCCCTGCACGCTGCCATGAGCCGCCGGTGAACGAGTCGGTCCATGCCGGTCCCGAGGTCACTTCATCCGCCCGCGGGCCTGCTTCACCTCGCGGTCAACGGCCCAGGCGTCGGCGACCGGCCCGAGGTGGCCGAGCTTGTCGGGATTGATCACTGAGCGAATGATCTGGATCTGCCCGTCGAGCACCTCCAGGGCGAGAATGTGGAGCACCTTGCCCTCCCGGTCGCGGAAGATCGCGCCAGGCTGCCCGTTGATCTCATGCGGCTCGAACGTCACGTCGATCCGAGCCATCAGGGGGAACACGGAGGCGAGCAGCCTGGCCACGTTCTCGTTGCCGCTGACGGCCTTGGCAAGCTGCGGGGCCTTGCCGCCGCCATCCCCAACCAGCTGGACGCCGGCGGCCAGCAGATCTCGCAGCCCGCCCACGTCACCGTCCTTCAGTGCGTCGAAGAACCGCGTCGCCAGCTCCCGCCGCTCCTGACGGCCCGCTTCGAACCGTGGCCGCCCGGCCTGCATGTGCCGCCGTGCCCGTACCAGCAGCTGTCGGCACGCCGCCTCCGACCGCCCCACCGCCGCGGCGACCTCGTCGAACCCGAAGCCGAAGACCTCACGCAGGACGAACACCGACCGCTCCAGAGGGCTGAGCCGCTCCAGGAGGAGCAGCGCCGCCATCGACACCGAGTCGGCCAGCTCCGCCGAGCGCGCCGGATCCTGATACGGATCGCTGAGCAGCGGCTCGGGGAACCGCGGGCCCACGTACTGCTCCCGCCTCACTCGCGCGGAGCGCAGCACGTCGATCGAGATCCGCGTCACCGTGGCCGACAAGAACGCCTTGGCCGACGCGATCCGGGTCGCCGAGCCGTCGAAGCGCAGCCACGTCTCCTGCACCGCGTCCTCGGCCTCGCCCACGCTGCCCAGGATCCGGTAGGCGATCGAGAACAGCAGCGGCCGCAGCTCCTCGAACTCCTCGACCTTGTTCACGACGAAACCCCTCCCCGTGCGCCTTCCCGCCCAACCGCACTCGCCGGCGCAGACATCTTCCGTGATCACCCGGACCACCGGTGGTCACGCCAACGCCACTGAGCCCGGGCCCGGAGCCCGTCCCAGTGGCTGCACGTACGTGAACAAAAACTCGATACGGCGCCCCAGCCGCTCCGCCTCAGGGTCCGTCGGCCGCTCCTCCGCCTCCGCCGCGTCCTCGCCGCTCGGCTCGCCCACCTGCATCGCACCTACGTCACGGACCCGCTCGCCTCTCGCCGGTATCCTTCCCTCTCCTGGAGCCACGGAGCATCCGGCCCTCCCCCTGGAGGCTGCCGCCGGCGACGGGCTCGGCGAACTCGCCGGACTCGGGTCGTACTTCCCGTACGTGCGGGGGTGGCGGGTCGGTCCACAGCCGTCTGTGTCGTCCTGCGTCGGGCCAGACCGTCCACTCGCCGGCCGTGAGGAGCCAAGTCGAGAGGCCGGCGCCGCTGTTCCCCAGCCCGTGCAGTAGACGCAGCTGATCAGGGAGACGAACCACTCGCGTGGCTTGCTGTCCGGCTTGCGAGCGTGCCAGTCGAAGACGGCACCGCGCGTCGGCTCCCTGATGGTGTCGTGGGCGGCCGGTTGCGCCCGGTACCCGGCGGCAGCGTGGACCACAAGCACGCTCGCCCAGGGCGCGCAGTGCCTCGCCCAGCTCGGTCACTTTCTCGGTCATGCGGTGTTGGCCTCTTGGCCCCGCCGCCTCGTGAGGAAGAGGCCTGAGCCACGCGGCCGGTCAGTGCAGGATGCTGACGGCTCGGGCGATCACGAGGAGCGAGGTGCACAGGGCGGAGACGCTCTGGATGCTCATCAGGAGCTTGGCGCGGGTCGACAGCGGCATCGTGTCGGTCGGGCTGAACGCCGTGGAGTTCGTGACGGACACGTAGAGGTAGTCCGCGAGGGTGGGGACCCAGTCCGACCTGCCGCTGGCGCCGTCGGCCACTTCCTGGACGGCGTCGTCGTTCTCGTCCTGCGAGAAACGGAAATCCGCCAGGGGCAGGGCCGAGCGGGGCGCCTGCGTGCGGCTGACCGGGCCGCCGCGGTCCAGCTCCCAGTAGGCCAGGCCGAATACGATGATGTTGGTGAGCCACACCTGCAGCGCCGCCACCAGCAAGGACCGGCCGTCCTTCACCCCGGCGTACACCAGCTCGTGGATCAGGATGACCAGCGCCACCAGATTGCTGACGGCGATGACCGCCACGAGCGTGAGGGAAAGCACCCGGAACGCCTTCGTCTGCCGGGTCAAACGCTTCGGGTTGATCGCGATCAGCGGAACGAGCAGAAGGCACTCCAGGGCGGGCAGTACATAGCGCGGAGCGACCAGCAGCCGTTGCGGCAGGAACAGGTACAGGGCGATCGCGGCGAGCGTCGCGACGACCGCAGGCAGTCGTACTTCGCCCCTGCGTTCGTGCCGGGGATGCCTGGTGCTCGCCTCCGCACGCGTACGTGCCATACCGACTGGTCCTTCCGGTCGCGCCACTGACAGCGCCACGCCGCCTGCGTACTTCAGCGGTGCAGGCTACCGGGCACCTCCACCATCTACCCCGAGTACGGCTCTCCCCCGCCTGCCTGGCCCGGCGCGCGGGGCCGGCGGGACTTGTGTCAGCGCGGGAGGACAGCACGCGCCCGTCCCGCTGGCCCGCGAACAGACCACTCCGTGGGCACAGCTCCACCCCCACCAACCAACCGAACGCTGATTTCCTGTCGCAGTGTGTCGCCGGGACGACCGTCTCGGCGCCGGTCGGGGCATCCATCGACGCACGGAAGACTGTCAGACCCAGACCTCGTGTTCCTCGGTGAAGTACGGCCAGGGCCGGCAGCCGGGCCCTCAGCAGGTCTGGCGTGAACCGGCTCCTACGAGGCGAGTTCGTCAGGCCGACGCACGCCGTCGACGTCAGCGTCCATCAGCCTCTGACCAGGCAGAAGGGGTGCCCGGCCGGATCGGTGAGGACCCGCCACCTGTCCTCGTTCGGCTGATGATCGGGCTTGCTCGCCCCCAGCTCAAGCAGCCGGGCCTCGGCTTCGTCCAGGTCATCGACCGCGAAGTCGAGGTGGAACTGCTGGGGAACAGTTTGGTCAGGCCAGCGGGGAGCCCGGTAGTCGTCGACCCGTTGGAAGCCGATGAAGAGTCCGTCCTCACGATTGAGACCGGCGAAGTCAACGTCGGATTTCGGGTGAGGTTCGAGGCCGGTGGCCTGCTGATAGAACGCTGCCAGAGCCAGCGGATCAGAGCAGTCGAGTGTTATCGCGCACAGCTTCATCTGCAGGGGCATGACATCTCCGGATCGATCGGTGGACGTTCGCGAGGCACACCATAGAGGCGGTCACCCACTGCCTTCGCGATCATTTCCACGGCAGAGCCGCACCCGAACGAGTCGCCTCCCACCAGAACACCGCCCCCGGACGGGAGGTGGCACGTGGCCAGATCAAGATCGGGGTGCGGTTGGCCTGGCTCAGTGAGCAGCGTGCGCTGGAGGTTCATCGCCGTGTCGCGCACCTGCGCGTCGGCGCGGGCATGCCGGAGATGGACGGCGGCCAGAGCCGGCGAGCTGGATACCGGGAATGCAGAAACGGATCCTCCCAGCCCATCCACCTCAGCCTCGCCGAGATACGACGGCTGATCACCCACCTCGCCGACCGCCGACCCACACCCGTCGAGCACCTCCTGCGCTGGTCGACCCGGCGCCGACGACGACAACACCAAGCCCGCACCAGCCACTGCGAACGACGCGCACACATGAACTGGCCATCAGTCACGGCACGTACCGTTGCAGTACCAGGACGCCGTCGCCGGGGCGGCGCGCCGGGGCGGCTCGGCACCGCCGGTGCCCCGTCCCCCGCGCCCCGCCCGTTCCCGGGGACGTCCCCGGTGTCCCACGGGACGTGGGAACGGCATTCTGACAGCTCGTCACGGAAACGCTGGCTGTCGTGATCACGGTGCGTGGTCACGAGAACGACAGCCCGGAGGTTTCCATGATCCGACGGACCCTGCAGAGCGGCCTGCTGGCCGCGGTCGCGGTGCTCGCCATCCTGCCCACGGCGGCCGGTGCCGCCCCGGCGGGCGGCACCACCCCGTACCCCACGCCCGCCGCCGGCGTACGGCACACCCTCCCCTCGCTGCTGCCCGCTCCGACCCGGCACCAGTCGGCGAAGCACCACACCGCCCGCCACCACCGCAGCGTCCACCGCGTGCACCACGCCGGGCGCCGCCTCCACTCGGCGCACCGCACCCACCGGCTCGGCCGCGTCATCGTGCAGACCGCGTCGTACCGGCGTGGCGTCCCCGCCGTGGGCCGCGTGGTCACGCACCGCCTCGCGCTGAACGTCCGCTCCGGCCCGGGCACCGGTTACCGGGTGGTCGGCCACCGGCACCACCACCGGCTCGTGGCCCTGACCTGCAAGCGCTACGGCACCGGGGTGTTCGGCAACCACACGTGGTACCGGCTGTCCCACCACAGGGGCTATGTCTCCGCCCGGTACGTCAGGGTCAACGCCGCGCTCCCGTGGTGCTGACGGTCCCCCACCGCCGTACCCCCTGAACCACCGCCCACCCCGACCGTCGCGGCCTGTTCGAGGACCACGCATCCCCGAACAGGCCTTCGACGTGCTCATGTGCCTCACCCTCCTCACACCTCACTGAGTGTTGCAACCGCCTTCCCCTCGGGAAGCCATTCCGGCATCAAGGGCGAAGCGCCCATAGTGGATGAGGAGTCGAGGGACGCACCATGCCCCACCCCGAAAAACCGACCGCGCCCGACGAACCGTTGCTGGTCAGACTGCGGGAACTGAAGGACGGTACGGGGCTGAGCCTGGCGGCGCTGGCAGCGCGCACCCCGTACAGCAAGTCCGCCTGGCACCGCTACCTGACCGGTGCACAGCGGCCACCGCGGCCGGCCGTGGAGGCGCTCACCCGGCTGGCCCGCGTCGATCCCGACGCGGTACTGGCCCTGTGGGAAGCCACCGAGCACACCGCCGACGGGCCATCGCCCGCGAGCACCCCGGATGGGACCGGACCCCGGCGCTCGGGCGGGCGGCGGTGGCTGCCACTGTGCGTGCTCGCGCTGGCGGGGGTGACGGCCGTGGTGGCCGCCGTCGCCGCGCACGACCAGGGCGGTTCGACCGGTACGCCGGTCGTGTTGGCGGTCCCGCACTGTCACAGGCCTTCCTGCCGGGGCGAGTTGCCCGACGCGACGGCCTGCGCACGCGACGCGCGGACCACCAGCACCGTCGCCGACCCCGCCTACACCGTCCGGCTGCGCTTCTCCCCGGCCTGCGGTACCGCCTGGTCGGAGGTGCGGGTGCGCTCCCCGCACGCCCGCGAGGTCTCGGTACGCGCGGGCCGGGACGTCCTCTCCACGACCTACCCGGCCGACGACACCACCGGCTACACGAGCCCGATGCTCTCCGTACGCTCCCCCCGGGGCGTCGAGGCCTGCGCGGAGGTGGCCGAACAACTGGCCTGCACCGGCATGGACGTACAGGATCCGGACGAGGGCTGATCCCCTGCCCGGGGGCGGGCCGCGGTCCGCCCGCCGAGCCGTTGGCCGGGACCGCCCGAGGACGGCAGGCGGCGGGCGACCGGAGTACGGCAGGTGGCGGGCGGCCGGAGTACGGCAGGGGCGCTGAGCGGGTAGTCGTCGGCGCCGAAGAAGCGGACCGGGGCGCCGAGGGTGGCGGCGGCCTGCTCCGCCTCCTCGCGGCGTACCGCCTTGATCTCCGCCGTCGTCCTGCCCTCGCGCCACGCCTTGGCGGACTCGCCGCGCTCGCCGAAGGTCAGGGAGGCGATGGTGACCTTTCGCCCCGGGAGGCGGCCAAGGGCGATCGCTTCGCCCGCCCGCCATACGGAGTCCCCGGCGTGCGCGGCCACGACAGGGTGGCCCGGTGACCGACGCGAGCGTGGACAGGATGAACCGCTTCCGTGCCGAGGCGGTATCCGGCCGGTCCCAAGCCCTCTCGAACACAGCCGGCCCGAGCCGTACCGGCCCCGTGAAATCCGCACCGTCTGGCACCAGCCGAGCCCGCAGATGCCGGAGAGCTTCGCCCTCGACAGATGGGGCGAGTTCCCCGAGGACGAACAGTTCGAACTCGCCGACGCCTGGGCGGACATGGGCGGCTACCGTCCTTCCTGGGCCTTGCAGATCGGCGGCCACCCGGTCTCGCCCCAGAACGACCCCGTCCACCACGCCCGTGGTCCCGAGGAGGCCGGCTCCCCCGAGCAGGGCGGTACGGCCCACGGAGAGGGCGCCGACGACTGGGCTCTCCTGGCCACCTGGAGGTGCGGCGACGACGTCACGGAACTGGACTCCGGCGTGGCCCACTGGGTGGTCCGCCGCCGGGACGTGGCGGCCCGGCGCTTCGACCGGGTCCACCGCTACGTCGAAATGGCATGACCGTGTGGGACGGGGACGGCCGGTTTCCCCGGGCGCTCGTCGGTCGCCCTCCCCGCCCACGCCCACCCGCTCCGTGCCGCCACCGTTGCTGAACGTCGCTCGGTGTTCCCCCGGGCCGCGGCAGTGGCCGTAGACACGCGGGCCGGTCAGTGGTCGCCGGTTCGCGGGGCTCGCCCGCCACCGCCCGTGGCCGGGTGGAGGGCTCAGCGGAGCAGCAGGTCGCGGATCGCCTGCGTGATCTCTTCGGGCGCCTCCTCGGCCATGAAATGCCCCGCGCCGGTCAGCCGGTGGTCCAGGTCCGGTGCCCACGCGTGCCAGAGGGCGGCGGCGTCGTAGCCCAGCCGCGCGCCCCAGTCCTGCTGGACGACCGTCACGGGCATGGCCAGCTGGGAACCGGCGTCCCGGTCCGCCTGGTCGTGCGTGACGTCGATGCCCGCCGAGGCCCGGTAGTCCGCGACGATGGACGGCACGGCCGCGGCGCTCGCCCGCAGGTACGCGGCCCGGACCGGTTGCGGCATGGCGGCCGGATCGCCGGCCCAGGCGTCGAGGAAGGAGCCGAAGTAGGCGTCCGCGCTGTTGGCGATCATCGTCTCCGGCAGTCCCGGCGGCTGCGCCATGAGGAACAGGTGGTAGCCGACCGCCGCGGGGACACCGTGCAGGACGTTCCACATGTCCAGCGTCGGCAGGACATCGAGGATGCCGAGGTGTGTGAGGGTTTCGGGATGGTCCAGTCCCGCCCGGAAGGCGACCAGGGCGCCCCGGTCGTGGCCGACCAGGGCGAAACGCTCATGGCCGAGCGCCGCCGCCAGGGCGACGACATCGGCGGCCATGGTGCGCTTGGAGTACACCTCGGGGCCGGTGGCCGCCGGCTTGTCGCTGGCGCCGTAGCCACGCAGGTCGGGACAGATCACCGTGTGCTCGCCGGCCAGCCGCTCTGCGACGTGCCGCCACATCAGGTGGGTCTGCGGAAAGCCGTGCAGGAGCACGACCGGGCTGCCGCTGCCGCCGACGGCGGCAGCCAGCTCCACTCCGTCGGCGCCGGGCAGACGGACGTGGTCGAAACCGGGCATGGCGAGCGTCATGAAAAAGTCCCTTCCTGGGGTCGGTGGACCGACGAAAGCCTTGGTCCGAGGGCTGACGGGATCAGCGTGGGCGTCGGCGATCAGCAGCTGATCAGTGCGCTTCGACGCCGCGGACCCGCGGCACGGAAGATGGAGGGCATGCGAATCGACGTACTCGGTGCGGTGCGGGCCCTCCGCGACGACGGCACACCGGTCGGCCTGGGCGGACCCCGCCACCGCGAGGTGCTCGCCCGGCTCGTCGCCGCCGAGGGCCGGATGGTCGCCACGGACACCCTCGTGGACGACCTGTGGGCCGAGCCGCCGGTGCGCGCCGTGGGTGCGTTGCGCACGTTCGTCGCCGCGCTGCGCCGCGCCATCGAACCCGACCGGCCGCCCCGCACCCCGCCGCGCATCCTCGTCACGGAAGGCCCCGGCTACGCGCTGCGCCTCCCGCGCGACAACGTGGACGTCCACAGGTTCGAGGACGCCCTGGCCCGCGCCCGGCGTACACCCGTTGCGCTGACCGACCTCGACGCGGCCCTCGCGGCCTGGCGCGGCCTCGCCTACGCCGACGTGACCGGCTCCACCTGGGCCCAGCGCGAGCGGACCCGGTTGGAGGAGCTGAGGCTGGAGGGGGTGGAGCTGCGCGCCCGCCTCCTCCTCGACTCCGGTGCAGGAGCCGAACTGGTCGCCGAACTGGGCGCCCACGTCACCGAACACCCCTGGCGCGAGCCGGCCTGGGGGCTGCTGGCCCGCGCACTGCACCGGGCGGGTCGTCAGGCGGACGCGCTGGCCACCCTCCGCCGCGCCCGCACGATACTCGTGGACCAGCTCGGGCTCGACCCCGGTGCCGACCTGCGGCGCCTGGAGATGGACATCCTCCACGGAGCTTCGACGCTCCAGCCCGCGCGTACCGTGTGGACCGCCGGAGTGCGGCTCGGCCCGCGCACCACGGTCGAGCTGGCCCGCACCCTGGCCCTGGCCGGTGGTGACGCCCTCGTCCACTCGCGGCGCGACCGCCTCGCCGCCGTCCAGGCAGCGGAGCGCACCGGAGACATCGCCCTGACCGCCCGGGTCATCGGCGCCTACGACGTGCCTGCCCTGTGGAGCCGGGCCGACGATCCCGAGCAGTCCCGCGCCGTCGTCGCGGCGGCCGAGCGGACACTCACCGCGCTCGGCACCGACGGTTCCGCCGAACTGCGCGCCCGCCTGCTGGCCACCGTCGCGGTCGAGAGCCGCAGCGCCGATCTGTCCGGCACCGCACCGATGCGCGCAGGACAGGCGGCGCGCGAGGCCGAGGCGCTGGCCCGGGAGCTGGGCGATCCCGCCCTGCTGATGTTCGCCCTCAACGGCGTGTTCCTCCAGTCCTTCACCCGGCCCGGCCTCGCGGCGGCGCGGGACGTGATCGGCGCCGAGATGCTCGACCTGGCCACCCGGCACGAGCTGCCGAACTTCGCCGTGCTCGGCCGGCTCATCCGTCTTCAGTCCGCCTCCGCTCTCGGCGACCTCGCCGCCGCGACCGCACACGCCGAGGCCGCCGAGCAGCTCGCCATCAGCACCGAGGCCTCCCTCGTCCCCGTACTCACCGCCTGGTTCCGGGCCCGGGTCACGGCCGCCCGCAGCGCCGCACCGGGCGGGCCGGCCGCCGCCACGGCCGCGGCGCACTACCGCGCCGCCGAGGACGCCCTCGCCGAAAGTGCGGGCATGCCGGGGCTGCACCGGGGCCTGTTCGCCCTCGCCCTCCTGGGCCTTCGTCTCCTGCACGACCGTCCCGCGCCCACCGATCCCGCCCTCGACTGGGGCCCGTACCACCCCTGGACGCAGCCCTTGGTGCTGCTCGCCCAGAACCGGGCCGAGGAGGCCCGTGCCGCCCTGGCCACAGCACCCGAGCCACCTCTTGATCACATGCAGGAGGCACTGTGGTGCCTGTCCGCCCACGCCGCCGCCCGCCTCGGCGAGCGCCCGGTCGCCGCCCGCGCCGCGGTGGCCCTGCGCCCCGCCCGCACCGAACACGCGGGCGGAGCGAGCGGGATGCTGACACTGGGGCCGGTGGCGCGGTACCTGGCGGAGGCGGAGGCATGCGCTGACGGGAGATGACCGACATCGTCCGCGGACCCGCTCCCACGCGGCTGCGGACCCGCGCCGCCCCGGGGCACCAGCTCGGACATCGGCTCGACCTGATCAGCAACAGGCAACTGACGGAACGGATCACCGAGCTGACCGAAGCCAATCGTCGGCTCGAACAGGAAATCTCCACCCTCAGAAGCCTGCAACCGCGTCGAGTAGTTGGAAAAGGATCTGTCGGCGGCCCGAACCTGTCCCCGACAGATGATCCGGGACGAGAGCCGCCGCTGACGGGAGAAACCTCCGGGCTGCCGTTGAGGAAGCTGTCCTTGGGCACTGGCAGACTGCCCGCCATGGATACCGACGCGTTCTGGCGCGTGCTCGACGCCGCAGGGGACAGTGACGGGTCGCTCGATGTCGCCGTCGCCGCCCTTTTGTCGGGACGGACCGCGGAAGAGGTCCTCGCGTTCGAATATCGCTTCGCCCGACTGCGCAGCGATGTCCATCGCTGGGACGTATGGGCTGCTGCCTACCTCATCGGCGGCGGTTGCTCTGACGACCGGTTCAACGACTTCGCGGCGGGTCTGGTGGCGCTCGGGCGCGAGTGGTACGAACGGGCGGCTACCTGCCCGGACGCGCTCGCAGAGCATCCCACCGTGCGTGCCGCAGCAGCCACTGGAGACCAGGACGTCGTATTCGCCGAAGAGTTCAATTTCGTATCCTCCCGCGCCTACGAGCGGCTGACCGATGACGAGGACGCCTTCTGGGAGGCCTGGGAGGCCTACAGCGACGCTCGCGCCACGACCGACGAAGCCAGCGGCGATGGCATGGGTGAGTCATTTGACTTCGACGATGCCCTGCAGATGCGCCGACGTCTGCCCCAACTGGCCGAGCTCTGTCTCGGCCCCGCACTGGGCTGACCCGCGCGGGGCCCGTGGCTCGCGTTGACCCTCATCGTTGACGCCCGCTACCTAACGTCCCTCGTTGAGGAGAGTGCTCCTGACCTGCAATCGCGGACGACATCTAGATGAACACCGTGACCAGCCCGAAGGTGATCACGCCTGTCCAGATCGCCCGCACCATGATCGTGCTCCGCCTCTTCCGCCCCGGCATGCACAGGTGCCGGGGTCACGCCCTGTTGTCTTCACGCGTCGCACCGCTGTCCGTGCCCGCTGGGCCGCCGGTGCAGGCACCCGAACGGCGGGCGGCCGGGGTGGAAGGCATCGGACATGACGTGGACGCTGCCCGAGCCGATGCTCGCCGCCCCCGTGCCGGACCCGGCTCTGCCTGCGGGCTGGGCGGCAGAGGTGAAGTGGGACGGATGGCGGGCCGCGGTATCGGTGGAGGCGGCCCACATCGTGCTGCGCTCGCGCCGGGGAACCAACTTGCTGCCGGCGTTCCCGGAAGTGCGGGCCGGGTGCGAGCAGCTGCCGGACGCGACCGCGCTGGACGGCGAGTTGGTCGTGTGGGAGGCCGGGCGGCTGGCGTTCGAGCGGCTCCAGGGCCGCTTGCGGGCCCGTGGGGCCGGTGCGGCCCGGCTCGCCGGTGAGTGGCCGGCGCACTTCGTCGCCTTCGACGGACGCCTTCAGTACACCGGTCGCACGACGAAGCCCCCCAGGCTGCCGCACGCAGTGTCGCCGTTCTCCTGGCCCCGTGCAGAGGCGAGCACCCGTGGACGGGCTGGACCTTCTCCGCCGGATGGGGCAGCCGGGAAGTCCTGGACGTCACCCTGGTACGACCGGAGCTCGTCGTGGAAGTCGGGGTCGACGTCGCCCGCGACAGCGCCGGCCGGTGGCGGCACCCGGCACGATGGCATCGCCCGCGCCCCGACCTCTCTCCCGGCGATGTCGCACCCTTCGGCAACGCTGGATAGGCCGGCGCGTCGGTCAGGGGCTGTCGCCGGACCAGTCGAAGCGGCCGCGGTCGCCCGGGGGCGGGCCGTACCGCGCCCAGCCGCCCGGCCGGAATTGCCCGAAGTCCGTCGCGCGCGTTTGAACGGGCCGAAGCGGTTACCGCACTCCGGCTGACCACGCTACGTGCGTACGGAAGGTGGGCCGCCCCCGCACGAGGCGAGCCACCCTGGACACCTCCCGCTCATGGACCGGCGTCATCGACCTCCGCGTGAGATCAGTCGCCGTGTCCTTCGCGGTGGTCACCGCCATGACGCCAGTCGTCGCCGCGGTGGTCACCACGGTGATCGCGGTGATCGCGGTGATCGCGGTGATCGCGGTGATCGCGGTCGTAGCCCCAGGACACCTCGTCGGCGAACCGGCCACGGTGGTTACGCAGGGTCGCGGTGTCGGAGTGGTTGTCCCGCACGTACGCCCGCCGGTCCTGGTACAGGTCCGTCCTGGTGTCGCGGCCGATGCCGGTGTGGACGCGAACCGTGGCCCGGCCGTTGAGCCCGCAGTGGTCGATGGTGTGGGTGTGGCCGTCCTCGTCGGAGAGGGGCCAGCCGTCCAGGTTCACCGCCCGCCGGGAGACGTTGGTGATCTCCACCCACTCGGCGTTCAGCGAGCGGTTGGAGCGGTCGTCCCGGCCCGGGGGAGTCGTGCTGCACGTCGCTGATGCACACCATCGGGCGGTACTGGCGGTGGTGGTGGCGGCCGACGCCGGCAGCGCCACCGCCCCCACCACCGCAACGGCCACACCGGCGACGGCGGTCAGACGACGGACGGAAGAAGAAACGGACACGAAGGTCCCCCGTCAGGTGCGCACACCCGGCCGAACCCGCGACATCAAGACCGCAGCCCAGCCAGGCGCGTTGCGCTCTTGCGCAGCCGGTCGGCAGCACACCCACACCTTCTAGCAGTAAGCTTCCAGGCAAGTGGTATTCGAGCAATGACAGGATGAGCCGCGTCGACGTGACTGTTTCGGAAATCTGCGGTCTTTACGTCAGGGCCTATTCCACGTGCGACCACGACTCGACCAGGGATTGCCCCTGGGACAACGGTCGGACGAAGAAGCTGACCCCCAGCAAGTACGTCCCGGGCGCCTGAATCGGGATTCGAACTACTTGTCAGTTCAGGATCACATTGAATGGAATTCCGGCAGGGTGGAAAACTTCACGGTACGCATGTCCGGGTGATCGCCGACAACGCTGCCGTGTGCCACTACGCGACCGGCCGGACGCTGTGGCTTCGGCGCGCCGCTTTTACCCTCGCGATGTGAACCTGTCGCGCTTCTGGCACGCGGCCACTGATCACCAGACAAGACAACAAGACCCAGATGTCTGACCTGGGCCTTCAGTATGAAGGGAGTGACAAGAACCGAACTCGCGCTCTCGGCTTGGGAAGTTGCCGTTCCGGGCGCTGATTCGAAGAATGCGACCGGCCGGTCTGGCCCTGATGTCGAGGGCCTCGCGGCGCCCCGTGCCGCTCGGCTTGCGGCCGGGCCGGTGTCCTTGATCGGCGACGCGTTCCTGTACACGCGTGCGGATGTCGTCGCCGACGGCCGCGAAGCTCGTCCAGGGGTAGTTCCTCGTCGTGCAGGCACTGCTGGAGGAGGCCCACTGGCGTCTTCGTCCACCCCGGGCTCGGCCTAGCTGTGGTGGGGGGACCGTCAGCGGAGTGCGTGTCCTTGACTTGCTGTCCGAAGGAGGAAGTCGCGCGTCTCGTAGCGGGTGGCCCGGCCACGAGTCAACGGTCGGTGTGGTGCTGCGCGGCTTCGTCCAGGCGCTGGCCGAGGGCGGCACGATGCTGGACAGTCGACGGCGGCGTTCACGCGGTGGAGGCCCAGGCTGTACGGCCGCGAGTGCCGGGGATAGGGGCTGCTCGGCGTCGGGCGCGGGCGGGAGAGGACCAGCGGACGGAGGACCGAAGCAGCGGTGCGTGCCGCGGATGGCGTGCCACCGTGCGGGCGAGGTGCCGTTCAGTACCCGCCAGATGCTCGTCACGTTCGGGGAGGATGCCGTGCGCGATGAGGAGGCTGCCGCGGTACTCCGTGCTGCGCGCCGCCCCGTCCCGTTGTGATGGCGAGGTTGTCGGGGTCGGCATGGGTGAGGCGGGGTTCAAGCTGGGCTCCGGCCGAGCACACCCATCCCCATGCTTCCGGAAGGTGCGGGGCCGCGAAACGCCAAAGCCGCGGTCCCGGCATACTCACGGCTGCACGTCCGGCCGACGTGGTTCTGCGGCCATACACGACACCACACACGGCGTTCGAAGCGGCCGGGCCTGGCTATTCGAACCTGTTCTCCCCTGCGGAAGCACAGGCCGCACCACCTTGTGAGGTGTTCCGTCGAACGGGCTGCTGTCGAGACGGTGGGCAGCAATGACCCCGCGGCATCACAAGGCGGCGGCACCCCCACGGAACGAATGCCGCCGCTTCATGATCGCGTGTGCCGTTGACGCGAAAGGCCCAACACCCATCGTCGAAGTCGCCGCGCACCCAGCCCTTGACGCCCTTGTTCGGCCCAGACGTGACCTTGATGTAGTCCCAGGGGGTATTGGTGGGGGATGCTCCGATAGCAGTAGACGTAGGTGCACGTGCTCTTGGCGAGCAGGACCTACGTCTTGTCGTCCAGCATCCGCTGCATCATCTGGACCTGGGCGTACTGAGTGGCCAGCATGTCGGTCGCCCACGTCTGCATGGTCTCGTCTGTGCCGTTGGTGAGCACCTCCGTCAGCATGCCGATCGCGCCGTTGTGGTGTTTGATCATCAGTCGCAGGAACTGCACGTCGAAGGCGTTGCCGGTCGCCGCGCTCAACTGGTCCAGCTCCTCGGGGGTGGCCATCCCCATCGCCTCGACCATCATCGGATCCCGCAGCATCTCCTCGTACGACTGCTGGGGGTCCGTCTTCTCTAGGCCGTTCCACTCCTGCCATGACTGCATCATGTAGATCTCAAGGCCCTGCTCGACGTCGATCCGGTCGGCGAGCGCACGCAGCTCGCTGTCGCCGGACCTCGACGTGGCCAGCCGGCTCAGGATGAGCGCCTGCTGATGATGCGGGATCATCATGGCGACGAAGTCCGCATCGGCGTTGTTCGACTCGACCTGCGGATTCGTCGACGCCGGGGCGGGGTCGGCCGCCGCGGCCGGGGGCGTCCGCCCAGCCTCCGCGCTGGCGGACACAGTTGCGACGCCGAGCAGGCAGGCTGCTGTCAGCAGCGCACTTGCAACTCTGCGGTACCTCACTGTGCGCCTGTTCCCTTCTGCCTCGCCACGCGGCACCCTGGGAGCCACGCACGCGGCGGGCTGAACTTGTGGCTTGCTGCATGTGTGGGTGCGGCCCCGGCGGACGTGTCGCCCGCCGGGCCATGGGCAGGATCAGGGCTTGTAGCTGTACTGGGTCTGCGTGTTCAAGAAGTCCAGCCGGACCCGGTTGGCGCTGTTCGGCGCTCCGGTGAGCTGGAGCACGTCCAGGCCCTTAGTGATGTCGCTGGAGTAGATGCGACCGTTGTACCAGTACGCCGACCAGGAGCCGCCGAGCTGCAAGGTCTCTTTGGACAGCGGGCCGCGCTCGAAGTAGCCGATCTCCCTGGGATGGTCGGGGTCGGTGAAGTCGATGACCGACACGCCGCCCTGGTACCAGGACTGCACCATCATGTCGCGGTGCTTGGCCGGTATCAGCGAGCCGTTGTGGGCGACGCAGTTCTCCGTCTGCTGCTGCATGCGCGGAATCTTGAAGTAGCTGCGGAACACCAGCTCGCGGTTGTCGCCCTTCCCCTTGATGTCGTAGATGGCGTCGGCGCCGCGGTTCGGCCCGATCTGCTCGTTGCAGGTCGGCGCGCTGCCGCCCCCGAGCTCATCGGTGAAGACCACGCGGTTCCCGTCGTTGGTGAACGTCGCCGAGTGCCAGAAGGCGAAGTTCGCGTCGGTGGCGCTCGTGATCACGTACGGCTTGGTGGGATCCGAGATGTCGATCAGAGCACCCTCGCCCATGCAGGCGCCGGCGGCCAGATCCTTCTCGGGGAAGACGGTGATGTCGTGGCAGCCCGCGGTGGCGCCCGCGCCGCCGTCGGGGAAGAGCACGGGCGTGGCGACCACGGACGCGGAGTCCGGGTCGTCCAGGGGAACCTTCACGATCGAGATCGAGTCGTGCGGAGGCTGGCAGTGCGGGAACGCCGGGGACGGGCCGTATGAGGAGATGTAGAGGTAGGCCGTGTCCCCGCCGTCAGCGGGAACGTACGTGTGCGTGTGGGAACCGCAGTCGGTCCGCACCGACTTCAGGTACGTGGGGTTCTGTTTGTCGCTGATGTCGAAGATGCGGATGCCTTCCCAGGCATCCGGGTTGGCCGCATTGGAGTTCGTGCTCGCACAGGACGGATTCGACTGCGGACCGTCGACCGACACGAACAGCAGCTTCCCGTCCTCGGAGACGGTGGGGTCGCCCTGGCTGCCGTTGCACGCCATCTGGGAGACGATCTTCGGCTTCGCAGGGTTCTGGATGTTGTAGATCGTGAACCCGGCGTAGCTGCCCTGGATGGCGTAGTTGCCGTAGAACGCCAGGTCGCTGTGGGTGGCATTGGCGAGCGGGCCCTGCCTCGGGACGTTCGCCAGGGGCTTGATGTTCGCACTGTGTGATATCTCGTCGACGCCGAGGTCACCGTCGTGAGCGGTGGACGGGCCGACCATTCCGAACGACGTGACTACGAGTACGCCGGCGAGTAGGGCCGCCTCAAGTGCGCGGCGCGCTCTTCGCGCGAGTGTCGAGCCTTGCAACGCGGGGCCTCCTGTCAGAGGGGCGTTACGGACTCACGCAATATAGAGAGCTTGTCATGATCACATCTAGCCATGGTCATGACATTTTCAAAATGACACGAGCGCCAGGGTGGACCCGGCCCCGCGGTCGGTCGGCGGGCAGGTCCGGCGCCACGGCCGCTTTTCATGAGCGGTGGCGTCGGACCAGCCCGCGCGGAGCAGGCCGGACCAGTCGGCGTAGCGGCCAGCTTGTGCGCCGGTCGGGGTGGGCAGGCAGACATGCGCGGTCATCCGCACGGGCACCGGCTGTGGCGCGTTGGGGTGTTACCGGGGCTCACCGCTGCCGATCGCGTCCCGCAGCGCCGCCCGCTTGGTGATGCCCAGCTTGGGGAAGACATGGGACAAGTGACTGCTCACCGTTCTGGGTGAGACGAACAGCCGCTCGGCAATCTCCTTGTTCGTCATGCCGGAGGCGGCCAGTCGAGCGACTTCGAGTTCCTGGGGTGTCAGGGCTGCTGCTCCCCGCGCTCCGGAGGAGTTTCTCGTGGCTTGGCCAGCTGCCCTCAATTCCCGTTCGGCGCGGACGGTCCAGGGAACGGCCCCCAACTTCTCGAACGCTGTGAGCGCGGATTTCAATTGGGCCTTCGCCTCGGTCGTGGCCCTTGTCCGGCGCAGCCGTTCGCCGTACAGCAGCCGGACATGGGCCGTGTCGAACGGCCACTCGTCGACCGTCGGCAGGCTCAGCGCCCTGTCGAAATGCCGCACTGCCTCGCGGTCCTGTGCGACGAGCCCCTCGCACGCCGCCTCCATGAGCATCAGCCGCGGAGAGAGCGCGGCCACGCCCGCCTCGCGCAGGACGAGCGCGTGTCGCTCCGCCTCGGCCGTCCGGCCGGTGCGCACCGCGGCCTCCACGAGATCGAGGGCCACCCACAGACTGTGCGGCATGTGCGAGGGGAGCGTCCCCGCGGGACTGATCGCCGTCGCGTGCCGGTAGGCCTCCTCGTAGTCACCCTCTCCTGCGGCTGCCAGCGCCAGGGCCTGCCGGGCATAGGCCCGGGCCATGCCCAGGCCCCGCGGGCCACCCCAGCCGATGATCTGGTTGGCCAGCGCTCTGCTGGTCTCGAAACTGCCCTGGACGGCAGCCAAGAGGGCCTGGACGTAACGGAAGCACCAGCCGAATGATGTGGCAGCGAATTCCTCACAGACGCTGAGTCCCTCGGCAGCCAGTTCCGCCGCCTCCGCCCATTCGCCCCGGTGGAAGTCGTCGATGCAGACGTTCATCAGGGCGACGATCCGCTGCCTGCCGGGTCCGCCGGCGCGTCCGTCCTGAATGATCCGCCACAGCGGCTCACGCACTTCGACGATGCGGTCGGCATACATCGCGCTCGACGCCAGGGCCTGCACTCTCGTCAGGTCGGTCTCATGGTGCGCGTCGGCCAGAGCGGCATCCAGGCGGGGCAGCGCGGCCACCCCCGTGCGAGCGGTGTCCGCCGACATGTCCACGCACAGCACGAGCAGCTCGGGCAACGAGGTGAGTCGAGACGCTTCCTCGTAGAAGGCTGTCCACAGCTCAGCCCGGCCACCGATGAAGCACAGCATCACGAGGGTCCGCAGTGCGTGCAGCAGTTCCTGCTCGTCACCGTCCGCGGAGCGGACATGGTTGCGCATGGCGCCGGTCAGAAGCTGGTGAGCGATGTCGATCTGCCCGTCGGAGTCGAGCAGCAGCAGCGCGGCGGCCGAGGCGTAGTGCAGGGAGGCGTGCGCGTGCCGCCCCTCCTGGCGGACGCCCTCAAGCAGCCCCGCCGTGTGGTGCGTTGTCGCCAGGCCCTCCGCGCCCATGTACGCGGCGGCGGCCATGCGCCGGCTGCGAGCCGCAGCTGAGGGGCTAAGATCGGCGGCCCGGCACAGCAGGGAGATCACCGCCTGGTAGTCCCCCCGCCTCGCGACGTCGTGCGCCGCCGTCTCCAGCAGCGCCGCGACCGCCTCGTCGGGTTCCACGGTGGCCTCCCCCAGATGCCATGCCTGGCGCTCGGGGTCCGCTGCGAGGGCCTCCGCCAGGGTCTGGTGCACCCGTCGGCGCTCTGCGGACGTCGATTCAGCGACGACGGCGGAGCGGATCAACGGGTGCCGGAACATCACCTGGTGCGAGTCCGTGTCGACCCGCACGAGCCGGTCCTGCTCGGCGGGGGCGAGGTCGTCCAGGTGGTAGCCGAGTCCCGCCGCCGTGCTCAGCAACCTGAGATCACAGGTGCTCTCCAGCGCAGCTGTCAGCAGCAGAGTCCTGGTGCGCGCCGGCAGGGCCCGCACCTGGGAGGCGAACAACCGTTGCAGGCGTGTGCCAAGTGGCAGGATCCGTGGCACGGACTGCGGGGGTCCGCGCCATCCCGCGTGCAACGCCTGTGGCAGTTCCAGCAGGGCGAGGGGGTTGCCCTGGGCAGTGGCCAGCACCCGTGCGCGCACTTCCGGATCGAGACGGGGGAACCTGTCCGCGAGCAGCCGGGCGGCGGCCCCGTCGTCCAGAGCGGAGATCGCTCTTTCAGGTAGCCCGGAGGTGTCGAAAAAGCCCACCTCGCCGGTGCGGCACGCGGCCAGCATTCCAGCCCTGCTGCCGACGAGCCGGCGCGCGACGAAGCTCAGTACTCCGGCGCTGGCCCGGTCGAGCCACTGGAGATCGTCGATGATCAGCAGCAGCGGGGTGCGGGCGGCTGCCTTGCGGAGCAGCAAGGTGGCGGCGCTGGCGAGGAGCAACCGGTCCGGCGCGGCACCGGATTCGCACCCCAGCGCCACGCTGAGTGCCCTGGCATGTTCGTCACCGAGTTCGCCGAAATCGTCGATCAGGGGCAACAGCGCCTGGTTGAGTGCGCCGAAGCTGACCTGGGCCTCGAATTCCGTGCCGATGACACGGAGAACGGTCATCTCGGCAGGATGCGCAAATTCGGCGGTCGCTTCCAAGAGGGCCGACTTACCGACGCCTGGGTCACCGGACAGCAGTAATGCGCCGCCGTTCACACCGATGTGACGGACGAAGTGCTGAAGGAATCTGAGTTCCTCCAGGCGTCCCACGAGGGTTTCGGCTTCGGCACCTGGCTCGATCACCCACGAAGTTTCCCTCACTGGGTCAGTGGCAGCAAGACGATCGATTCACTTGGGGCCACCGAGTCTGACTCCCAGGGAAAGTCTTTGCGGTTGCCGGCTCGTCCGGTGCGATGTGAGTCCGCGTAGGCGGCCTCGTGCGGCGTCAGGAAATCGACAACGCCAGGTACCGACATGGCATGAGGCCCATCGCGGTGGCGGCCGGGGTGAACGTCAACCCAGCCTCCCGCGCACCTGAGTAGGAACACGGGAGCGACCCACCGCCGTTGCCGTTGCCGCTGCCGCTGCCGCTGCCGCAAGGAGACGTGTTCGGTGATCGTCTTGACGCGTCCTTCTCGTTCCTGCCCGCGTGATGATTCGCGTACCTCATGGCTCAGGGACCGGCAACCTCCCTGTCCGGTGTCACGGATACCGAAGCCGCCGGGGCCGCCGCGTGCGTGGCCGGTGCCACGGGGTGGGTGATGACGTGCGGTTCGGTGAAGTCCAGCCGGCCGTCCGGTCCCATGTCACGGCCCACGCCGCTCTGGCGGAACCCGCCGAAGGGGGCCGGTCGTCACACGCGGCGGCGTTCGCCCGGTTGAGCCAGGTGGTCCCGGTGCGCAGCCGGCGGGCGACGACGTCGGCTCGCTCGGGGGCCGCCGACCACACCGACGAATACAGTCCGGACCATTCGCACATGTGGCGGTGGGCGGGCCTGGACAGTGGACACCGTCCGGGCCCGCCCACCGTGTAGGCACCGCGTCACGGTCGGCTCTTGGCCCGGGCGTGGCGTGCGATGCTCGCCGCGTACAGCGGTGTCTCGCGCCGGCAGTGGTCACCGGAGGCGGCCTGCCGTGCGGCGGCGGCCTCCTCGAAGGTGGTGCCGTTCTTCTCGATGAAGTCCATGAACTCCTGGGTGGGGTGGCTGGTGACCTGGTTGGTGTAGGTGAGGGTGCCGTCGCCGTTGTCCTTGACCGACAGGTCCCAGATCACCTGGACGGTCGTCCAGCCGTTCGGGGTGAGCACATCGGAGAGGGACACCATGTGGCAGTGGTGCTTCTCGGCGATCTCGGCGACGTAGTGCTGGATCACCAGCCCGGTGCCGATCATCTCCACGTTGATCGACATCGGCCTGCCGTCGTCGGTCGTGGTGTAACCCGCCGCCTTGTGATCGGGCGGGGCACACCGCTGGTACTCCTTGTCCGGCAGGTTCAGCAGCCAGTCGGCGATGTCGATCGCGTCCCAGGGCGCGTCGACCGGCGCGTGCTCGGTCGAGGTGGACAGCACCAGATCGGACAGGACCTTCTTCGAGTCACTCATGGTTTGTCCTCTGGAGGGGGCGGTGGGCCGGCGTCAGGTGGCCGCAGGCCGGTTGGATCAGGCGGTGCCGAGTGCGGTGCGCAGTGCGGCGACGGCCTGGCTGATGGCGCCTTCGGCGGCGTGGGTGCCGCGCAGGGCGTTGAGCATCACGAAGTCGTGGATGATGCCCTGGTAGCGGACGGCGGTGACGGGCACGCCGGCCTCGCGGAGCTTGTTGGCGTAGGCCTCGCCCTCGTCGCGCAGCACGTCGGCCTCGCCGGTGATGACCAGCGCGGGGGGCAGGCCGGTGAGCTGTTCGGTGGTGGCGCGCAGCGGGGAGGCGGTGATCCGGGCGCGCTCGGTTTCGTCGGTGGTGTACTGGTCCCAGAACCACTGCATGGCGTCGCGGCGCAGGAAGTAGCCGGTGGCGAACTGGTGGTAGGACGGGGTGTCGAAGTTGGCGTCGGTGACCGGGTAGAACAGGACCTGGAACGTCACCGGTACGTCGCCGCGCTCCTTGGCCATCAGGGTCAGCGCGGCGGTCATGTTGCCGCCGACGGAGTCGCCGGCGACGGCCAGCCGGGAGCCGTCCAGACCCTTGGCGGCACCCTCCTGGACGACCCACTGGGCGACCGCGTAGTTCTGCTCGATGGCCACCGGGTAACGGGCCTCGGGGGAGAGGTCGTACTCGGGGAAGACGACCGCGGCCTGCGCGCCGACGGCGAGTTCGCGCACGAGGCGGTCGTGGGTGTGGGCGTTGCCGAAGACCCAGCCCGCGCCGTGGATGTAGACGATCACCGGCAGGGTGCCTGCGGTGCCGGCGGGCTTGACGATGCGTGTCCGGACGCTGCCCGTGGGACCGCCGTGGACGGTGATCCACTCCTCGTCGACAGCCGGCTTGTCGATCTCGCCCGACTGCACCTCGTCGACCGTCTTGCGGCCCTCGGCCGGGCCCAGATCGAACAGGTACGGCGGATTCGCGGTTGCCTCGGCGAACGCCGCGGCAGCCGGCTCAAGAACGGGGGTGACGTGCGCGGACGTCTCGGGCATCGCTGGTCTCCATCGCAAGCGGGTGACGGCGGCGGGCCGCCTCAGATGCTCCAGTCTGCTCAGCGGCGGCCAAGGTCGCTGTCGAGCGGACCCCAAGGCACCTGTGGGGCCGGACCGGAGGCTGGTTGTGGGGTTTGCCCCACGGCCGCTCCTGTCAGGGCCATGGAACCGGAAGCCTGCGTCGCGCCCACAGACGGTCCGTAGCAGATCAGTGACTGAAGGCTTCCGCCACCGGAAATCCGGCCCGGTTGCTCACGGCGGGGGGCCGCCTACCGGCCCCGCGAGGGAACAGCCCTCATCGGCTGCTTCCCGGCGACGACCGAACCGCCCGCGGCCGTTCAGCGGGTGGCGGTCAGCTGTTCACCGTGGACTGGCGGATGACGACCGACGTCGGAAGTTCAGCGACAGGATCGGGGCCCTTCGTGTCCGTCAGGCGGGCGAGAAGCATGCGTGCCGCCACCTCGCCCATCTCCCGCATCGGCTGCCGGATCGTCGTGAGCGGGGGCTGGGTCAGGCGGGCCATCGGGATGTCGTCGAAACCGACGACGGCGACGTCCTCCGGCACGCGCAGTCCCGTGGTGCGCAGGGCGGCCATGACACCCATGGCCGCGAGGTCGTTGTGGGCGAAGACGGCGTCGAAGTCCCGGCCCTCGGCCAGCAGTCGGCGTACCGCCTCGCGTCCGCCCGCCTCCGTGAAGTCGCTCTCGACGACGAGCGCGGGTTCGAGCGGGTGGCCGCTCTCGGTGAAGGCCGCGCGGAAGCCGTCGAGTCGGTCGCGCACGCAGCCGAAGCGCAGCGGTCCCGCGAGGACGAGCGGCCTGCGCCGCCCCACGGCCAGCAGATGGCGGGCAGCCGAGGCGCCTCCCTCCCGGTTCGCGGCGGTGACGTGGGGGAACTCGGGATGACGGCCGCGGTCGTCGATCAGTACGACCGGGAGGCCTCTACGGTGGAGAGCCGTCAGCATCGCCAGGGTGTTCTCCGGCTCCACGACCAGCAGTCCGTCGAAGGCTCCCGCGAAGACCTGGCTGGTGAACCGTTCGACCGAGTCGGCGCCCCGATTGCAGGTGAACAGCAACAGCCCGAACTCCGCCGCCTCCACCGTATCGACGACACCTTGGACGACTTCACCCATCCACGGCCAGGTCAGCGACGGCACCAGCATGCCGACCGTGCGGCTCTGTCCGCGGGCCAGACCCACCGCACCCGAACTGGGCACGTACCCCAGCCGGTCGATGACCTCGCGGACGCGGGCGGCGGTCGAACGATCCACTTCACCCCGGGTGTTGAGGACCCGGGAGACGGTCGTCTTGCTCACACCGGCCGCTCGGGCCACATCCGCGATGGTGATACGCACCGCACCCCTCCGCCGCGCGGGACCCGACGCCGTGACTGAAACCAGGATGACCCGTGACCCCGAGTGAAGCAGCGGCGTTCCCAGGACGTCAACACCCGGACGGAGCCGCGAACTCTTGAAGGCACCGAAGCTCGTCGGATCCCGGATCGCGCGAAGTATTGACGGCAGCATGACACGTCGCTTCACTCACGGTGAGGGCCGGGACCGGTTCCGGAACCGGTCCCGGGACAGAGCACCCCCACCATTTCCCCCAGGAGGAATGCCGTGCTCGACCGTTCTCCCCGCCCGCCCACAGCGCGTTCCCGCGCACGACGCGCCTGCCTGACCGCCCTGGCGGCACTCGGCCTGATCCTCGCCACCTGGTACAGCGGATCCGCATCCACCGCCACCGGACCGAAGACCACCGAGCTCGACGCCGCTCCCCAGGGCGCCCAGGTCGTCCGTGTCGCAGAGTTCCTCGCGGAGTGCCCGTACAGTCACCGGCTTCCGGACGACCCGATCGTCTTTCCCGGCCTGCCTGGCGCTTCCCACATGCACAGCTTCTTCGGCAGTCATGTGACGAACGCGCACACCGAGGTGACCGATCTGCTGGGCTCCTCCTCCACCTGCAACCCGGCTACCGACTCGTCGTCGTACTGGGTCCCGACGATGTACCGCAACGATCAGCCGGTCGAGCCCACCGGCACCACCTTCTACTACCTCGGCGAGGGGGTCCGGGACGACGTCATCCAGCGCATCCGGCCGTTCCCGCAGGGGCTGCGGATCGTGGCCGGCAACGCCAAGGCCACGGGCGTCGACGACCCCACGTCGGTGGCTCGGTGGTCCTGCCTGCACCACGGCGAGGTCAACCCCTCCAAGGACTTCGTCACCTGTCCCGCGAGCTCGATGCTGGAGTCGTACCTCGACTTCCCGCAGTGCTGGAACGGCAAGGACCTCGACTCCGCCGACCACAAGAGCCACATGGCCTATCCGGTGAACGGCGCGTGCCCGGCCAGCCACCCGGTGCCCGTGCCCAAGCTCCGCCAGGTCCTGCGCTATCCCGTTTCCGGAAGCACCCAAGGCCTGCGACTGGCGTCCGGCCCCGGCTACACCATGCACGGTGACTTCTTCAACGCCTGGCCCGAGAACGAACTCGCCCGCAGGGTCACCAACTGCATCAACGCCATCGTCAAGTGCGGAGCGGACGGCAATCCGTCCTGATCGCGGATCGCACACCGCACACCGCACACCGCACACCGCACACCGCACCGAACGTCCGACACAATGACGAGGTCAAGGAGCAGACATGGCGGATGCCGCGGCCGGCGCACCGAAGGCGACTTTGCTTGCCGCGGCTCTGCTGTGCGCCCTGACCGTGCCGGGATGCGCCGGCTCGCCAAGGCCGTCCGTTCCGCCCGAGAGCGCGACGACGACCACCGCACCGCACGCCTCCGCTCACGGTGGCGGGGAGAACCAGAGCGGCACCGCCACCGCGAACGGCGGCCTCAACGCCACGGACATCGGCTGGATCCAGCTGATGATCGCCATGGACGACCAGGCGCACCACATCCTACGGCTGACACGGGGCCGGACCGCCGACAAGGGCCTGCTGGACTGGGCGGCCGACGTCGCTGATGGCCATCGCGCCGAACTCGCCGCTCTGCGGGCCCTGTTGGCCGACGCCGGCATACCCGACGACAACCCCCACGCGGGTCACGAGATGCCGGGCATGGTCAGCACACGCGAGCTGCGGGCCCTGGAGGCCGCCCGTGGCTCGCAGTTCGACCGCCTTCTACGATCCGCGCTGAGTGAGCACTTCAGGCAGAAACGGATGCTCGCGGCGAGTGTGCGGAAGGCAGATGCCGATCCGGAGGTGAAGAGGGTCGCGCTGCGTGTGGGGATCTCCGCGTCCGACGCCCAGCGCCGCATGCCCTCCGCTCCCGGCGAGTGACCAGCGGTACATGACGGTCGCTGCCTTCCTTCCCAGGGCTTCCCTGTGCTCGCGACGTCCGCACGAATCCGCTCTCGTCATCTGCCGGGTCCCGAGGTGACGGCTTCGCAAGGTCAGACGGTCATGACCACTTTGCCCACCGCGCGTCCCTCTTCGAGGATCCGGTGGGCGCGGGTAGCGTCCGTGATCGGCACGACGCTGTCGACGACGGGGCGGACGAGTCCCCTCTCCACCATGGGCCACACCTCCGCCCGTACGGCACGGACGATGTTCGCCTTCTGCTCGTGACCGCGGGCGCGCAGTGTGGTCGCCGACACACTGCCACGTCGCGCCATCAATGCCGCGATGTCCAGCCTGGCCGGGGACACGTCGCCCCCGATCATGACGATGCGCCCGTCATCGGCGAGACAGCGGATGTTGCGGTCGAGATAGGGGGCGCCGACGATGTCGAGAATGACGTCCGCACCGTGGCCCCGCGTGGCCGCGAGCACACCGGTCACGAAGTCGTCCTGACGGTAGTTGATGGCCACATCCGCGCCGAGGCCAGCCGCTCTGGCCACCTTCTCGGGCGTTCCCGCGGTGGTGAGGACGCGGGCCCCCAGGGCTCTGGCCCACTGGATGGCGAAGGTGCCGATCCCACTGGTGCCGCCGTGGACGAGAAACGTGTCACCGGACCGGAGGCGGGCTCCCATGCCGATGTTCGACACCACCGTGCACGCGGCCTCCGGCAGCGCCGCGGCCTCTTCGAAGGTGAGACCGGCCGGTTTGGGCAGCACTTGGGCAGCGGACACAGCGACTGCCTCGGCGTAGCCGCCACCGTTGAGCAGCGCGCACACCTCGTCACCGACGGCCCAGTCGGTCACACCCTCACCGAGCGCCCGGACGATCCCCGAGCACTCCAGCCCCAGCAGGGGTGAGTCGTGGGAGGGCACGGGATAGGCGCCCTGCCTCTGCAGTATGTCCGCGTTGTTCACCCCGCTGGCCCTGACCTCTACGAGAACCTCGCCCGGACCCGGGACGGGCACGTCGGTCTCGGCCCAGCGCATCGCCCCGGCAAAGCCCGGAGCCTCTACGATGATCGCTTTCATTCGCTCAGTCATCTTGCTCCTCTTCATGGACGGGCGGCCGACGACGACGTTCGCCTTGAGTCGTTCACCGCCGACTTTGTTCCAGGACGCGGCCGGGGACCTGGTCCAGTCTCGGGCACCTCCAGCCGTACGACACATCGCACACTTGAGCTATCCGGTGCCACGACGTGAGCCGACGCCCTGGCGTTCACGAAGCGGACGGCGGCCACGGACGGACTCACTGCGCGGACCGCAGGGGATCCGGGTGGGGGACGCGGCGCTACGACCGCGTCACTCCTCGGTGGGCAACCAGGTGCCGTGCAGGCCGAGCGGGACGGGGATGCGGACGCGGGCGACCGACCCCTGAGCGGGGTCCTCCGCCGACAGGATGAGGAGCCAACTGGTGTCGTCGGTCCGATCGGTGGCGAAGGTCAACCAGTAGCCGCGCTCGCCGCCACGCGGCACCGGCGCGAAGACGGGCTCGCCGACGGACAGGACACCGGCGTGCCAGGTCTGCGCAGCGACTCCGGTCCCACGGACGTCGTACCAGCGCAGCGCGTCGTACTCGCCGGGCAGCAGACCGTCGACGCGACCGCTGTCCGCGGCGACGGCGAGCCCCTCATGGGGGCCGGTCAGAGCGCGGTCGTCGATGCGGGGCAACCCACCCGTGCCTCATCCGCTCCTGCCGGTTCGGAGTGGAATGACTGCATGGACACATTGGGAGCTTCGTCGTCGGCTTGCTCCCTCCCCGTTTCCACGATGCCGTGGATGCTCTCGGGATCACCGCAAATGCCCTTGCTCGCGAACTCGTCACGCGGGTCGGCAAACACCGCCCGTGATCCGGCGTCTTCGGCGGTTCCCTTCATCTCGGTCGTGCGGGTGTTCCGCAGCGTGACAACCCATACAGACTCAAGAGGGAGTGGGCGCCGGACATCGTAGGTGTGCAGCCGTGGCTGGTGTCGGACGGCTGGACTGAGGATCAAGGGGAGTGTGTGTAACATCCCCTGGACGGTGGTTGCCGGTGCGGCGTTCCGGCTCTGAAGGGAAACCAGGTGCGTGCCACCTCACCTCATGTCAGGCTCCACCGGTGAACCGTGAACAGATCTCCAGGCTCGCCCATGCGGATCATCCGATCGCGGCTCCGCTCGACGACGACTCGGTGCGCCGACTGCTGGAACGCGGCATCCCATGCGGCGACGAGCGCGTACTCGACCTCGGCTGCGGCGGCGGGGAGTGGCTCGTGCGTGCCCTGACCACGTATCCGCAGCTGCGGGCCGAGGGCGTCGATGTCTCCGAGAGCTCGCTGACGCATGCTCGTACGACCGCGCGCACCCTCGGCGTTCATGAGCGCCTCGTCCTCCACCACGAGGACGCCGTGGACTTCGCCGCCGTGCACGCGTTCGACCTGGTGCTCAGCGTCGGGGCCACGCACGCCTTCGGTGGCCTGCTCGCCACCCTGACGGCGGCGCGAAAGCACCTGGCTCCCGGGGGCCGCGTCCTGATCGGTGACGGATTCTGGGCCGGTGAGCCCTCCCCCGAGGCCGTCGAGATGCTCGGCGACCTCGCTGACCTCCCGACCACTGTGAACCGCGTCATCGCCGATGGGTGGACACCCGTCTACGGGCACATCAGCACACGCGGCGAGCTTGACGACTACGAATGGGCCTGGACGGGGGCACTGGCCTCATGGGCCCTGAACCACCCCGACGATCCGGACAGTTCCCAAGCGCTCGCAACAGCCACTACGCACCGCGACCAATGGCTGCGCGTCTACCGGGACGTCTTCGGCTTCGTCTGCCTGATCCTGCGTCGGACGTCCGCTGAACCGGAGTGGACCGCCCCGCCACCTCAGTGAGCCTCATCCGGTTCTGCAGCAGTCGTTCGTGATACACAGCCAGGTCAGTGGTCGTTGGCGGCGGTGACGATCATCTCGTGCCGGCCGCCGCTGTGCACGGTGATCCTCCGCCCCGAGAGGGAGGGCAGATTCGCGGCGATCGGTGGGCTGGTCATGCCTCCCAGCCCTGCCGCGAGCCGGTGTGATGGGCGGGTCGGCCAGGACGGCCATAGCAGAGGTCGTGCCGGCCAGATCCGATACTCGACGCCGGTCCGGTGCGGCTGTGCCAGGTCCCGGACCGACCTGTGTTCCGGCGCCGTAGGCCGTAGCCGCCCGGCGGTGATGACACAGCGGCGGCGGTTGTGAACGGCGGGACCTGCCCGATTGTCTGGACCGCGGGCGCTGGGGAATGGGGAATGCGGAGATGGACCAGTCGCGGGAGAGATCGCCCGCACGGCGCGGCGCGTCACAACGCCCCCGTCCACGCCTGGGTGGTCAGTCGTCGCCGTAACCCCTCCGGGGCAGACACCCCTCAGAGGGCGTTCTGGGCATCGCCAGGACGCGGACATGAGACACGTTGCGAGCGAACGAGAGGACGACCGAGCATGATCAGCAGGGAACCCGCCGCTGCCCCCGTCGTTGCGCAGTCGGTGCTCGACGACCTGCGCCTGCGCCTGCGCGGCTACCGCCGAGTCGACGTCCCCACCGGGTTCGGATGGGCGCGCGGTGTCGACGGCGACTACCTCGCGGACCTCATCTCCTACTGGGCCCGCTCTTACGACTGGCGTCAGCACGAAGCCCGGATCCGTACCCTGCCCTGGGCCCTGGCCGGCCTGGCCGACGCACCGGTGCGGGCGATCCATCTGCGAGCGGCGCGCACCGACGCCGTGGCGGTGGTGCTCCTCCACGGGTGGCCCGACTCCGTCCTGCGGTTCGAGAAGGTCTGGCCGCTGCTGTGCGACCTCCATGTGGTCATCCCGGCCCTGCCTGGCTTCCCGTTCGCCGCCCCTGTCGCCCGCCGTGGCATGTCGTCCCGGGACATGGCCGAAGCGATCGCGAACGCGATGGCCGGACTCGGCTACGAGCGCTACGTCGTGTCCGCCGGAGATGTGGGCTGCGACGTGGCCGAGGCACTGGCCGCTGCTCACCCCGACCGCGTCGTCGCCCTGCACCTGACCGACGTGTCGCAGTACCGCTTCCTGGTGGACGCGCCGCGGGACCTGTCCGACGCGGAGCGGGCGTATGTCCGGCACGGTCGTCACTGGCAGGCCACGGAGGGCGGTTACATGCACGAGCAGGCCACCAAGCCGCACACGTTGGCGGTGGCACTCGGTGACTCGCCCGCGGGCTTGGCCGCCTGGATCCTGGAGAAACTGCGGGCGTGGACCGACTGCGGCGGCGATGTGGAAACGGTGTTCACCCGGGACGAGTTGCTCACGTGGATCACCGCGTACTGGGTGAGCGGCGCCATCGGCACCTCTTTCACTCCCTACGCCGAGAGCGCGGCGAAGCCGACCGGACGCATCGACGTCCCCACGGCGTTCACGATCTTCCCGATGGACCTCGTCAACGCGCCCCGCGAGTTCGCGGCACGCTTCTTCGACGTCCGCTCCTGGACGGAGGAACCCGCCGGCGGTCACTTCGCGGCCTGGGAGCGCCCGTCGGAGTACGCCGCCGGTGTCCGCACGGCAGTTGACCTGGCGAGGCTGGGTCCGGCGATCCCGTGATCGTCAGGAGCTTGATATCGGCCGCACCCGCAGCTCGCCGCCGGCCACGAGTTCGACCTGTTATCACCGAACAGCCACGGAGCGTGGGCCGTGCCGCCGGTCGCGGCACGGCCCACGCGTGCTACAGCGGGGTCGCCGCCTTCAGCACGAAGAACAGCGTGACGGCCGAATTCGCCGACGACAGCGCGGACATCATGGTGCCCGCGGCGGCGGTCCACGCCGCCAAGCCCACCGCGGTGAAGACCGGCGGCCACACGCTCACGGCGGGAGCAGGGCCGAGCAGGGCGGCCACCCGGCGCGGAACCGGCCCGGCCGAGGCGAAGCCGGCGAGTGTCGCCGCCGGAGCGCCCCGGGAGACCAGTGCCGCCTTGCCGACCGCCGAAGCCATCGTCCGGCGGCTTCCGATCGCCTGTGCCGCTTCCTCATCCGCCCATCGCTCGACGGTGTAGGTCACCGCTGTGCGCAGAGGTCGCAGGAACGGATTCGCCTGCGCGGCCAGCCGCACCACCAGCAGGAACCGGTGATGGCGGCTGGCCAGGTGCACCCGCTCGTGGGCGAACAGCGCCCGCCGTTCCCGCCCGTTCAGGCAGGAGAGCATGGCGGTGGACACCATCACCACCCCGCCGCGCCGGCCCGGGGGCAGCGCGAAGGCATACGGCACCTCGTCGGGCAGTACCGCCACCGACTTCCTGGGCAGCCCGGCCAATGCGTCTTCGGCTCCCCGCCTGATGCGGCGGTGTCGCCACAGCACTCGCGAGCAGGCCACCATCACGGCGAGCAGGGCGGGAATGGCGGCCTTGCCCGCGATCTCGTCGTACGGGACGGCCTCGCGCACCTCCTCGTCCGACCAGCCGTCCGGCAGCGGATTGCCCGGCAGTTGGGCGGTGCCGACCACCATCAGCAGCGCCAGGCACACCGTGCTGCACACCGCCAGAACCCCGGCTGCCAGGGACAACAGCCACGTCGCTGTCCGCGGGTGCAGATGCTGCTCGGCCAGACGCGCCACCGGCCACGCCGTCAACGGCAGCACCAGCGGCAGGAAGACGAACACCCCCATCAGGCTTCAGTCATTCCCTTCCGGGCCGAACCGGCCCAGCAGCTGCCGCAGCAGACGTTCGTCATCCGGGTCCAGGGAGGTGACGAAGCGGGCCAGCACCGCCTCCCGGTCGCTCTCACCATCGAGCAGCTTGCGCATCTTGCGCGCAGCGAGCCCGGCCTGGTCCGACACCGGCGTCCACACGAAGGAGCGGCCCGCGCGCTCCCGGGTCACCGCTCCCTTGCCCAGCAACCGGGTCAGGATGGTGACCACGGTCGTATAGGCGAGGTCCCCGCCCAGGCGTTCTTGCACCCAGCCCGCCGGCGCGGGGTCGGGCGCCTCGCGCAGGGCTGACAGGACCAGCCCCTCCAGCTCACCCTGCCCCCGTCGCCGGGGCCGCTGCCGCTGGTCGCTCACGCCCTCTCCCTTCCGCCGGTCACAACGTCACAAGCGGCACATCGTAGAGGCGCCCGTACCGAACTGGCGTTGGGGATTCGTGCGGCGGGACCTGGCCACCGCACACCTTCTACACGGCTGTAGAAGCTATGCTGCCCGCGACGCACTTCCGTCCCCTGCCCAGGGGCCGACGAAGGGAAGCAATGTGGGTGTCATCGCGTGGCTGGTTCTGGGTCTTCTCGCCGGGGCGATCGCCAAGGCCGTCCTGCCCGGACGCGACCCCGGCGGGTGCATCGGCACCACCGCCATCGGCATCGCCGGCGCGTTCCTGGGCGGCTGGCTGTCGGCGGCCTTCCTCGGCCGTCCCGTCCAGCGGGAGTTCTTCGACCTCGCCACGTGGGGCTCGGCCATCGGCGGTGCGCTCGTCCTGCTGATCGGTTACCGCCTGCTCTTCGGCAAGTCGCGGGACTGACGTTCCGCACCCGCCGACCCCATCCGTCCAGCAGCGCGGTGTCAGACGCGCGGGGGCCCGTCGTCGCGCTGCCGGACGGTGGCTTCCACGACCGGTCCGGAAGGCGGCGGCCCGGCGGGCTCGTGCTCCTTCAGCGCCTTGGCCTCGCTCTTGAAGATCCGTGCCGCCTTGCCCGCGGACCGCGTCAGCTCGGGCAGCTTCTTGATGCCGAGGACGACGACCACCACGAGGAGGATCAGCGCCAGCTCACTCAGGCCGAACATCAGAGTGCTCCCTCTCCACGGACGGCGGCCGGACCAAGCACCCGGCACCCCGCCGACATCTACATTGCTGTAGAAGTTTGCCGTAGAGCATGATCGCTCAACAAGCCCGCCTTCCAGCCCGGATGGCCGGGAACAGTGTGCTGCGCGAAGGAACACAGCAGGATGACGGACAGCGTCCCCACGGTCCGGCACGCCCCGGCGCGGGCTTCGATGGCACGATGGTGCCGGGCCATCACCGAGACCCGGTGGTTCGCGGTCACCGTCTTCTGCCTGATCCTCGCCAATGCCGCGCTGCTGGGCGCAGAGACCTACTCAGGCGTGGTCAGCGACTGGCACAACTGGTCGAGCCTGGCCGAGCACGCATGTGTGGCCGCCTTCACCGTGGAGATCCTGCTGCGGCTGGGCGCCCACGCCGACCGCCCCCGGCACTTCTTCCGCGACCCGTGGAACCTCTTCGACCTCGCCGTCGTACTGAGCACCTTCCTGCCCGTCGTCCGGGAGAACACCACCGTCCTGCGGCTGCTGCGACTGGCACGCGTCCTGCGCACCGCCCGGTTCCTGCCGCAACTGCGCATCGTCCTCGTCGCCGTCGCCCGCAGCCTGCCCGGCACCCTCAGCTTCCTCCTGGTCGGCATCCTGCTGCTGTACGTGTACGCGATGGTCGGCTGGGTCTTCTTCGCCCACCACGACCCACAGCACTACGGCTCCGTCGGCCGCGCCGCCCTCACCCTCTTCCTGCTCATGACCCTCGACGGCATCGGCGACGCCGTCCACTCCGGCCTCGAAATCTCCCGCCTCAGCCTCCTCTACTACGCCTCCTACGTCCTGCTCGCCTCCTTCGTCCTCGTCAACGTCCTCATCGGCGTCGTCCTGACCTCCCTGGAGGAAGCCCGAGACATGGAACAGGCCCCGTCAGCACCAGCGCCCCGCCCGGCACCCGCCCCGGCCGAGCAGCAGGCACTCCTCGACCGCATCGCCACAGCACGACGCGCCCTGGACGACCTCGAACTCGAACTCACTCACGCGTCAGCGCCACCGGCCGTCGAAGCGGAACGGACTGCCTCTACCGCCAGCGGGCGCGCGTGACCGCGGACAGGAGCGACTCACAGCGGCTGACACAACGAGGTGAGGTGGTGTGGTGGGCCGTGTCCGTGCGGCCGATCGAGCGGCTGCTGCCGAGGAGGGAGCGCAGGTTCCGGTGTCCGGGCCGGGCCGGCCCCAGACACCATCTGATCACCGACGGCCACGGCACCCCGCTCGCCGTCAGCCTGACCGGTGGGGATCGTGGGCGACGTCACCCGGCTTCTGCCTCTGCTGGACGCCGTCCCGCCCGTCCGCGGCCGGGTCGGCCGACCGCGTCGCAGAGCGGTGACGCTCTACGCCGAGCGCGGCTACGACCACGACCGCCACCGCAACGAGGTCCGCCCGCGGCATCGTGACCGCCATCGCACGGCGCGGCACCGGGCACGGCATCGGACGTGGCCTCACTCGACCGCAACGAAACCTGACCCCGCCCACCGGGTTACGGGACAAGCTTTGGCCCGAGCGAGTCGATCCGGCCCCCATGCACCGGTCCGGTGCCATACTCACTCGCCAGGAACCGGACGCCCAGCAGCGTCTCCCTATGCGCCTCGACGAGACCCTGCACATCGGCCTCGACCTCAGCAAGACGCGGCACGACCTCGGTCATGCCGCCATTCGTCGTATCCGTGCGGGACAGCTTCAGGCCCGACACCTTCGCCTCCCGGAGCCCGCTCTCGCACACACAGCCACGCAGGCGCCAACGCATCCGCACTGCTTCCCTTCGATCGCCGATGAGTTTCGGTGTGCCGGACGGTCCAAGTCGGCACACCGACCAAAGGGAGAACCCGATGGGCAAGACGCGCCTGCACCCGATGACCCACATCGCCCGTCGCATGTTCGAGCTCCTGGAGCCGATCTGCCTGGTCACCTACTTCGCCGACGAGTGCAACGAGGAACTGGCCGCACTCGGCCACCGCACCTACTGGGACGGCTACTTCGCCAGCCGCGCCGCACCACTGGGACGGGTGCCGGCCCAAGTCGTGCACGCAGCCTTCTACAACTTCGCCGACGGGGAAGCCGCACGGCACATCCCCAGCGCCTGGGAGACGATCCCGCCCGAGGCCTCCATCGCCGCGCGGGAGCGGGGCAGCGCGGCCTCCCTACGGCGCATCCTCGGCGGCGAGCTGGCAGACTCCCCGGGCCTGGTGCGCGCCGCGGACCTGACCACCAAGGCCGCGACGAGCGCCCCCACCGAAGGCCGGATGATGTACGCCGGCATGCGCACCCTTGAGATTCCCAGCGACCCCGTCGCCCGGCTGTGGCATTCCGCGACCATGCTGCGCGAGCACCGCGGCGACGGGCACATCGCCGCTCTCGTCGGCGCGCGCGTCGGCGGCACGGAGGCCCACGTGCTCTCCGCTCTGGACCAGGGCATCCACCCCCCAGAGTCGTTCGGACGCATCCATCACCTGCCGAAAGAGCGCCTGGCCGCGGTCATGGACGGCATGCGCGACCGCGGACTCATCGACACCGACGGCCACTTCACCGACGCCGGCCGCGCGACCAAACAACGCATCGAAACCCTCACCGACGAACTCGCCACCCCGCCCTACGAGGCCCTGTCCCCCACCGAACTCGACGAACTGATCACCGAGCTCGCACCCATCACCGCGACCCTGGTAGCCACAGGCTCACGGTGACGCCGAGCGCAGAAGATCGCCCGCTCGCTGCCTCCGTCTCAGGCCGGGGGACCGTGCGTGCTGCGTTCGAAGGGATGGTCGAGGCCTTGCGTGAGATCCGCCGGACCGATGCCGGCCGCCTGGCCGGGCGTTCCCGGTGACCTCTCCTCGCCCACCGCCGGACCGGACGACCCTCCGGCCACACCCGTCCGGCGCTCCCGACGGGCCACGCAGCGACTCCAGCGCCGAGGCTCGGGCCGGCAACGCTGAATCCGATCGAAGGGCGAAGGGTCGCTGCCGCCGCGACACGGCGTTGCGAACGGCACCGGCGGCACGGCGGCACAGCGGCAACCGCCGGGTTGCCAGGTCGAGGCGGGTGCTTGGATGCCGCGGTGACCCAGGACTCGCGGGCTCCCGGCGCCAGGCGCCAGGCGCATGGACAAGTACGGCGCCTCCGGTGCCGTCTGGGATCGCGGGTACGGTGGAGCAGTCCCGGACACGCCCCGGCGCCGCTGCCGGGTCGAAGGGGAACTGCGGTCAGTGCATGTCGGCCGCGTCGTCGATCTCGCACACGGCGCGTCGCGCATCTCGCTCCGGCCCGGCCTCTGCCGCATGGGACCCGCACTCGGCCCGTGATGAGGCGCAGCCAGTTCAGCAGGTCGTGTGCCTCATGAAACGTGAGCAGCGGCAGTCGCTCGCCCGCTGTCTCGATCAGTGCGAAGTCGATCTCGTCCAGGTTCAGGTCCAGGTCCTCGTAGCCGTCCATGACCGTGGCACCGAGCATCGCCGCGCAGGCGCCCACGGGCGTCGCGGAGCCGGTCAGCCGGCGGGTGTGCCTGCTGCCCCGCTGCGGTAGGTGGTGATGCCCAGGGCGAGCAGCCAGTAGCTGAACAGCGCGCCCATCAGGGCGGTCGTACCCCAGCCGTTCGCCGCGTAGAAGTGGGCGGGGGTGTGGCCGAAGAACATGGACGGCACGAAGGCGAGGTTGATCCCTGCCAGGACGAAGGCGGAGCGGCCGGTCCAGCGCGGCAGCAACCTCGTCCGCCGGAGTGCGCATCCCACGGCGGTCAGGAGGAGCGCGAGCGTGAGGCGGCCGATCGACCCGTAGAGGAGGTAGGTGGCGTGGACCGTGATGGTGGGGTCGATCGGGTGGACGGCCGCGATGGCCGCGCCGCCCTCCAGTCCGCTGGAGACCAGGGTGATCGTCGCGTAGACCAGTCCGGCGGCGAAGGCGAGGTTGCCGAGCCACTCGCTTGCGGGATCCGTGCTCTTGACCAGCTCACGGAAGACTGTGACGAACACGATCAGGAGCGCCAGCGCGAGGATCCCGATCAGGAGCCTGGCCAGCACGTTGGAGTCCGGTGGCGGGCCGGAGTAGAGGAAGTACAGGGGTACTTCGATGATGAAGGCGGCTGCGGTGGCGATGCCGGCCAGGCCCGTCAGACGCCTGGCTACGGTTTCGTTCATGGCTGTCCCCCTGGAGTTCGTGTGGTGGGTTCCCCGTCGGTTCGTGGGCCACGGCGTACGTGCGACGGGTTCGTGGGAGCGTCGTTTCCGGGATCACCCGAGGCCGTTCCAGAACGCGCAGTGGTGGCGGGGCGGTGTCGTGCGGGTGGCGACGATGCGGTCCGGCGCCAGCGACAGCACCGCCCGCCGGGGCCAGTGCGGTGAGGACGGGCCGTTCGGGTCGGCGCCGCGCGCGAAGCGTGTCCAGTAGTCGATCATGGTGTCGGCCAGCCGGTGCTGCGCCGCGGTCAGGGCGCGGGGGCGGCCGCCCAGGTCGAAGAGGTACGGCAGTTCGCTCGCGTGCGGTGCGCCGAGCGGGAAGGGCGGCGTGCCGGGGGTGAGCGGCGGGGCGTGTTCGTCGGCGAACTCGTAGCGCCACACGGGCACCCGGGCGGCGAGCAGGCGGCCGGTGCGTGCCGTCGGGCAGGCGAAATTCGCGTCGCCGATGACCGCGCCGAACACCGGGCCGCCGTCGGTGCGGTGCACCGGGTACTCGCGGACGATCGCCCTCGCCTGTCCCGGTGGGAAGAAGGAGGCCACGACGTCGGGCCAGGTCTGCGGGGTGACGGGATGGCCGGCCCGGATGATCCCTGCGGCCCATCCGTTGCCCTCGTCACGGGTGTGGCCGCTCAGCACGGGGACGCGGTGGAAGTGGCCGTCGGCGATGGCCGCCGCGGGGTCGCGGGGCAGCAACGGGGTGCCGTTCGCGGGCTGCTGGTCCGCGCTCTGGGCGGCGAGCAGACGGGAGACCTTCACGCGGCGCAGGCAGGTCAGGACGTCGTGTGCGGAACCGCAGCCGGCTTTCGCCGCGAAGTCCGCGCCCGCCGCGCGCGCCGCGGGCAAGGGGACGGAGGAGGGGGCGAACGGTCGCTCGGGACGCCCTGTGCAGGGGCCGCTCTGGACGATCGCCCGGTCGAAGAGTCCCGCCGCGGCGGGTGAGGTCAGCTGGGCGCAGACGCTGTAGCCGCCTGCTGACTCGCCGGCCAGGGTCACGTGGTGCGCGTCGCCGCCGAAGGCGCCGATCTCGGCGCGCACCCAGCGCAGCGCCGCCTGCTGGTCGGCCAGGCCGAAGGTGCCGGAGCCGGGCAGCCCGCTGTGTGCGAGGAAACCGAGGGCACCGAGGCGGTAGTTGACGGTGACGACGACCACGTCACCGCGGACGGCCATGCGATGCGCGTCGTATGAGCTGCCCGCTCCGGTGGTGAACCCGCCGCCGTGCAGCCACACGACGACCGGCCGGGGGTGTGCCGGTCCGGCGCCGTCGGGCGTCGTGACGTTCAGGTGGAGGCAGTCCTCGTCGGTGCTGCCGGCGGGCACCTCGCCGGCCGCTTGCGGGCAGGCGCTCCGGGGGCGGGTCGCGTCCCGTGTCCCGGACCAGGCCGCCGCGGGCGCGGGTGGCGCCCAGCGCAGGATGCCGACGGGAGGCGCCGCGTAGGGGATGCCCGCGAAGGTGCGGTAGCCGTCGCGGTGGACACCCCGCACCAGGCCGTGGTGGGTGCGGACCACTGTGGCGGCGTCCGGGGCGGGCGGCGCCGGCGGCGCCGGGGACCAGGCCGTCGTGAGGACGGCGGCCAGGGCGCAGCCCAGGGCGGTCAGGACGCGGTGCATGGTCATCGTCTCCCCTCGGTCAGCTGCCGCCCATGCCGCCCTGCGCGGCGACCATGGTCGTCGGAAGGGCGCGTACCGCCTTCTCCAGTCCCGGCGCGAGGGTGGCGAGAGACCCCGTGCAGGTGTCGATGCGGGCCCGGAAGACGTTCTGGTCCTGCCGGGACACCACGGAACGAACCCGACCCGCGGCGGCCAGCGCCAGCAGCGCGGCGTCCGCGGCGGGAACGTCCCGCACCGGGCCGTCCCCGTGCAGGACCGCGGACACGCGGGCGCGGAGCGCGGCGGGCACCGCGCGGTCCGTCACGCTCAGACGGCGCGTGCCCAGGCGGGTGCGGGGCGCCTTCGCGCTGAGGAGTCCCGCCGCGATGAGCCGGTCCTCCGCGTCCGTCAGGGTCTGTGCGCGGTGCAGGCGCACGAGGCGCTTCCAACTGTGGCCGTCGCCGGCGTCGCGCAGGACACGGTCCAGGACGGGGTCGCCGGTCGGTTCCGTGCCGCAGACGGTGACCGTGCCGCCGTGCTCCTCCAGTCGGCCGCGCAGCGCGAGGTCGATCAGGGCGGCGGCACGGACCAGCAGAGCCGCGCGGGAACGGTCGTAGGGACCTTCGGCTGCTTCGTCGTGGACCAGCAGATACAGGGTGCAGGGCAGGTCGTCGATCACAGCTCGACGGTAGGACCGGCACCTTTGGACACACATCGGCCGCGGGAGCGGAGCGGCACTGGGAGCACGGGAGGAGCGCGGCCCGGTTCTCCTCCCTGAGGAGGAGGCGGCTGTCAGGGGTGTCGTGGCCGTACGAGGCCGTGGTCGTAGGCGGCGACGACGGCCTGGACGCGATCGCGCAGGTTCAGTTTGCGCAGCACCGCGGTCACGTGGTTCTTGACGGTGGCCTCCGACAGGCCCAGCCGCTCGGCGATCTCCGCGTTCGGCAGGGCCTGCCCGATCAGGGTGAGCACCTCCCGTTCGCGGACGGAGAGGTCCTTCAGGGACGGCGGCGGCGCCGGGTCGGGGGTCGTGCGCAGGAACCGGTCGAGGACACGGCTGAGGACGCTGGGGGCCAGCAGCGCGTCGCCCCGCGCGGTGACGCGGATGGCGTCGACGAGTTCTCCCGGGCGGATGTCCTTCAGCAGGAAGCCGCTCGCCCCTGCCCGCAGAGCGGCAACCACATGCGCGTCCACGTCCCAGGTGGTCAGCACGAGGACCCGGGCCCGGCTTCCGCTCGCCGCGATCTGCCGGGTCGCCTGGATGCCGTCCAGGACGGGCATGCGTACGTCCATCAGGACCACGTCGGGCGCAAGTTCACGGGTCAGCCGCACCGCCTCCCGGCCGTCCGCCGCCTCACCGACCACCTCCAGGTCCTCACGGGCGTCGATGATCAGGCGGAATCCGGTACGAACCAGGGCCTGGTCGTCGGCCACCACCACCCGCAGTGTCATCAGGTGCGCTCCACCGGCGTCATCAGGCACGCTCCACCGGCAATCGCGCCGCCACTTCGAACCCGCCGCCGGGCCGTGGACCGGCGCGCAGGCTGCCGCCCACGAGCCGTGCCCGCTCCTCCATCCCCACCAGCCCGCGCCCCCCTCCGGCCCCGGCCGAACGTCCCTGAGCCGTACGCCCGTTGTCAATCACCGTGACCTTCACGCAATGCCCTTCGTCCGTCACACGCACGCTGACCTCATCGGCGCCGGCCGCGTGGCGCAGCGTGTTGGTGAGGGCCTCCTGAATGATCCGGTACGCCGCCAGGTCCACCGCGGCCGGCAGCCCGTCAGTGGCTCCCTCGCGGTGCACGTGCACGGTCATCCCCGTCGCGCGCACCGAGTCGGCGAGTTCGCCCAGGCGCGCGAGCGAGGGCCCCGGCCTTCGCGGCTCCCCTGTCGAGCCCTCGTCCGCTTCGGGCCGGAACGCCCGCAAGGTCAGGCGCAGTTCAGCCAGCGCCGAGCGGGCGGCCGTCTCGACGGCCCGCAGCGCCTGGCGGGCCTGGTCCGGCCGTTCGGTGAACACGTCGTCCGCGGCGCCGGCCTGAATGACGATCACCGACAAGGTGTGCGCCACCACGTCGTGCACGTCACGCGCGATCCGCGCACGCTCCTCCGCCACGGCCCGGTGCGTCTCCGCCCTCATCCGTTCCTGCTGCGCCCTGCGCCACTGCCCCAGGGTCCACGCCAGGACCACCGTCAGCACATAGACCGCCGGGCCCGCACCGCCGCCCGCCCCGAACTCCAGCGCGACCGGCAGGCACATCGCCGCGAGCGCCCCCAACGACACCCGCCGTGGCCTGGTGGCCGACAGCACGCACAACGTGACCTGCGCCGCGAGCAGCGCCCCCGTCAACGTCACCGCGGGCAGCAGCGCCCACACCGCGATCCCCGCCACCGTGGTGACGGCCAGTACGGGGAACGGGACGCGCACCTGCCACCACAGGGCACAGACTTGTACGAGGACCAGGGCCGCGGCCGCGAGCAGCCGCCGGCCGTCCTCCGCACCGGCGACGGACACCGGAATGCCCAAGGCGACGATCACCAGGCCTGCCGACCCGCACCACAGCGCCCGGGCCGTCCGGGGCGACAGCTCACCCCGCGCTTCCCTGGCGAACACATCGCTCTGCCGTCCTGTGCTGGCGTCCACATGCCGACCATATCCAGCGGCACGGCGATCCCAGCACTTCTCCTCAGCGCGAGCGTCTCGCGGACGCCGGGGGCTGCACTGGTGTCCGGGCGCCTCTTGCAGCGGCTCACACTCATCTGGTCGGCCAGGTGATCCTGAAGAAACGGCTTCCCTGGGCAGGAAACAGCCCCGGTCGGCGTGGCCGCCGGCCGGGGCTGAACCCGTGACGCGTGTGGTCGTGAAGGGTGGTCGCCTACGCGACGAAAGGCTCTGCGGGGCTTCAGCCGAACGATCGTCCCCGCAGGCAATGAGTGAGGCCCGGGGACACTGTCCCCTTCACCTTGGATGCGTCGCAGTGCGCGAACTCGGGGAAGGCCACCCGGTACTCGTCCTTGTCCAGCAGACGGTACTTCGATAACGCCTGCCGTTCGGGCGTCAGCCCGCGCCTTGCGGGTATCTCACATGACCGGCAGACCGCACCGATCACACATCGTCAGCCCCGATCGCGTTCCTGAGGTCAGGAGCGCCAAATCGTCTTGCACTCAGGCGAGTTCGGTCCTGCCGATGTCCGCCCATGACCCCGTTAGGGTGGCCCGGTGACCGACGCGAGCGTGGACAGAATGAACCGCTTCCGGGCCGAGGCGGCATCCCGGGATCTGCCGACGGAGGAGGTGGAGGAATGGATACGTGTCGCCCGCCCGGCGGTGTACTTGGCGGAGGGCGGTGACGGCCCCCTCGTAGCCCGGGTCGGCGGCGACCCCCTGCTGCCGCACGACGCGCCGAGGCCGTCCGATCCCTTCGTGGCCTGCGTCGACCTCGCGGCTCTCCCGCCGGGCGCCACCGGCCTCCCGCTCCCCGCCGACGGCCACCTGCTCCTCTTCTCCGGCACCGATGTCCACGGCACCGAGGGACAGGTGTCCGACGCGGTGCTGTACGTCCCCGCCGGGACCCCGACGGCCCCGAGCCCACTCGAACACAGCCGGCGCGAGCCGTACCGGCCCCGTGAGCTCCGCACCGTCTGGCACCAGCCGAGCGCGCCGATGCCGGAGAGCTTCGCCCTCGACAGATGGGGCGAGTTCCCCGAGGACGAACAGTTCGAACTCGCCGACGAACTCGCCGACGCCTGGGCAGACGTGGGCGGCTACCGTCCTTCCTGGACCTTGCAGATCGGCGGCCACCCGGTCTCGCCCCAGAACGACCCCGTCCACCACGCCCGTGATCCCGAGGAGGCCGGCCTCCCCGAGCAGGGCAGTACGGCCCACGGAGAGGACGCCGACGACTGGGCTCTCCTGGCCACCTGGAGGTGCGGCGACGACGTCACGGAACTGGACTCCGGCGTGGCCCACTGGGTGGTCCGCCGCCGGGACGTGGCAGCCAGGCGCTTCGACCGGGTCCACCGCTACGTCGAAATGGCATGACCGTGTGGGACGGGGACGGCCGGTTTCCCCGGCGCTCATCAGCGGCCCTCCCCGCCCACACCCACCCGCTCCGTGCCGCCACCGTGACGACCGGTCTGCCTGGAACGGGTGCCGCCCCCTCGCTGCAGAGTCTCCGGGCATGAGCTACAACCTGGCTGTCTGGGAAGGCGAGCGTCCGGCGAATCACAAGATCGCCGCCCGGGTCTCCGACGACCTGAACGACCGCTGTCTCGACGGTGAGACCCAGGAGCCTCCGTCCGAGCGCATCGCGGCCTACGTCACCGCACTTCTTGAGCGGTGGTGTGACATCACCGAGGACAAGGAGGGGACCTCGCCCTGGTCGGTCGGACCGCTGATCGACTGTGCCAGTGGTCCGCTCATCTACTTCTGGATGGGCTGGAGCAGGGCCGAGGAAGCCTCGGCCTACGCCGCAGACCTGGCGGATGCGAGGGGGCTGGTCTGCTTCGACTGCAGCAAAACCAGCTCAGGCCCTGAGCAGGGTGGCCGATCGGCGGTAGCCGATGAGGCATGCGGCGATGGCAACAAAGGCGAGGGAGTGTTCGGCCTTGTGTTCGTTAGCGGCGGTGCAGGCGTCGGCTGCAGGCGAGCCAGGAGAGCGTTCTCTCGACGACCCAGCGGTGGCGGCCCAGCCGCTGCGAGGACTCGACGCCTTGGCGGGCGATGCGGTGGCGGATGCCTCTTTTGCTCAGCCATCGGCGCAGGTGGTCGTAGCCGTATCCCTTGTCGGCATGGAGCTTGACCGGACGCCGACGACGCGGACCGCGTCGTGAGCGGATGGGCGGGATCCCTTGCACCAACGCTTCGGGCCGAGGCCGTCATGGACGTTGGCGCCGGGGTTGCACACAGCTGCCTCGGGTGGAAGCACAGAACGCGCGCCAGGGGGTGATCAGGCTGATCCGGCACCACTTCCACACGGCATGAGGGCGCTGCGGGCCCAACGCCCGCACGTCGTCTTCCCGATTGTCATCAGATAAGCGACTATGCGCAGCGCGACGAGGGAGGGACGGACAGCTACCGCCCGCCCCTCCCCCTTGCCTGCCCGCAGCAGCCACCCATCGCCAACCGCACCGGGCCCCTACGGCCTTCAGGTCCGGCCCGATCCGAAAACCGAACGCCGACGAGTTCTGACCCAGGGCCCTGACGCGGCAGCGCCGAGACCGGATTACCCGGTCTCGGCGCTGCCCACGCTCGCTCGCCTGACACGTGCCCGGCCTTCTCACAAGATCACCGCATGGCGATGGTTATGGCGACAAAGCACCGCAGAGGACCGAGCCTTGCGCAGCCAAGCGTCAAGCTCGCGGGTGGGCCTGACACCAGTCGCTGACACAAACAGCTACTGGCCGGTCCCCGCCGCCTTCACCCAGCCATGATCCACCGTCCGACTCTGAGATGGTTGTGCTGAGGGGTTGTCCTCGGGTTCACCAGGAGTGAGCTCGTCCTCGATCACGGCCGAGAAGCCCACGGATCAGCAAGAAAGTGCCCACGGCAATCAGGGCCGCCCCCGTAAGGATCAAGGCCACCCCGACAGTGATCAGAAACGTCCCGATAAGGATCAGAAGAGCCCCAATCAGGACCAAGAGTGTTCCGATAATGAGGAGAAAGATCGCGAGGACGGTCACGGTTGTCTCCTGTCCTCCCTCCCGCTCTGCCTCCTTCCCCGCCTCCACGGGAACACACTGCTTGACGATCGATGGTCCGTCCGAGGCCGACCGACGGCGACCGACAGTGACAGACGGGCGGACGGGTGGCGGGGGTCCGGGCGCTGCCCGGCGGGACGATGGGCGGAGCGGCGGGCCGGGGGTCCGGCAGGGACGGTGAGATGCACATCGGCCTGCGTTCCGGGTCGGTGACGAGGTGACGACCTGGACGTTCACGCCGTGGCGTCGGTGCTTGTGGGAGAAGTCTGCACTCGGTACAGACGACCCTTCTTACCGCGTCACTCAGCGGGTGCCCGGCGTGCAGCTGCTTCTCCACCGCGTATCCGCCCGCCTGCTGCGCCGTGCACGCCGGACCGCCCGGAGGCTCTGGACATGGGGAAACGTTCCTGGGGTGAAGCAGACGGGCCGGTCGGGTGATCGACGGCGCGCACCCCGGGTCGGCCTAGCTCGTCGGCGTTACAACGCTGCCTGTGAAATCGAGCATCCGATATGCGTGCCGCGTGATCGCCATTGCTTCCCTCGCACTGCTGCCCCCGACCGCGGCTGCGCCGGCGGTATCGGCCCACGCGGCGGCCGTGCCCGATCCAGTCATCTTCGTGCACGGCTGGAACAGCAACGGCTCGACCTGGAACACCATGGCCGACCAGTTCCGCGCCGACGGTTGGCCGGTCGGCCGCCTCGATCGGTGGACCTACCCCACCAGCCAGTCCAACGCGACGACCGCCTCCCAGCTGGCCCGGGAGATCGACCGCGTACTCGCTGCCACCGGCGCCTCCAAGGTGGACCTCGTCACCCACTCCATGGGCGGCCTTTCCTCCCGCTACTACCTCAAGAACCTTGCAGGGCACGCCAAGGTAGACGCTTGGGTGTCCTTGGCAGGTCCCAACCACGGCACACCCGCCGCCTACTGGTGCGGCGGCGTTTCCTGCACCGAGATGCGACCCGGATCAACGTTCCTCAACCAGCTCAACGCCAAGGACGAGACACCGGGAACCACCCGATACGCCACCTGGCGCTCTCCGTGCGACATCGTCGTCACTCCCGACGACACCGTGCCCCTCACCGGAGCGCGCAACACGAAGACGGCATGTCTGCAGCACACCGCTCTCCCCGCCAACGCGGCCGTCTACCGGCAAGTCAGGGACTTCATCCGGTAGCGGACCTGGAACAAGGAGGCAAACGCCAGCGCCGGCCCAGCGGGTGCGCAGAACGGCGCCCCACGGACTCGCTGTGGAGCGGGTGAGCCTCCACCTGGCGGCGGCCCGACCGCCCCGGCGGTCCGCTTTCGACCTGCACGCCGACGGTCCGACGGCCCTGACCGACCGGCTCGACGGCACTGGGAGCGGGCTCGGCTGACCGGGCCGGCGCTGTGCCACCGTCGCCGCCCCCGGCCGCGGCCGGATGGGGCCGCGGCCTCGCTCACGCCGCGACCGTCCGGGGCCGGGCTGGGGGGCGGTGCAGGGAGTCCTCGGGCCGCGTGACCGTCACCTGCACCGGTTACCGGCTGTCCGCCGACCCGGCCGCCTGGCCGCACACCGCCAACGGCACCGTGCCCATCGGCACCGCCCATCCCGGCGCCGAGACGCTCGTCGTCGACAAGCGGATGCGCCCCGCCGACCAGGGCGAACTCCTCGTACGCGGCCCGCAGCGGTTCCCCGGCTACCTGGACCCGGCGGACGACGCGGTCCGGTTCGCCACCGGCGGGCCGGACACGGGACTCAGCCCCTACGACGGCTCCGCTGACCGGCTCCCACTGGTACCGGACCGGAGACCGGGTGTGCCGCGACGGCGGCGACGCCCTCGTCCATCTCGGCCGCCTCGACAACCAGGTCAAGATCAGCGGCTACCACGTCGAACTGGGCGAGGTCGAGGAGGCCCTGCGCCCGTGCCCCGGTGTCGCCGACGCCGTGGTCGTGGCCCGCACCGAGCGGTCCACCCCCGTCCTGGAGGCCGTCTACACCGGGGAGGCTCCCGAGCCGGCGCCGCTGCTCGCCGCCCTGCACGGGCGGCTGCCCTCCTACACCCGTTTCGCCGTAGGTGTCGTATCAGCTCTTCCGCTTGAACAGGTAGGCGCGGGAGACGCCGGCCTCGGCGGCGACGTGCGCAATCGGACGAGTGCGGCAGCGTTCGACGAGCCTCAGGCGTCCCGCGATGGTCAAGGGGGCGTTCGCATGCGTCACCGGAGCACCTCCGTACTCCGCCCGGCCGTGACCGCTGTGCGCAGGGGGAACGCGATGAGCAGCGCGACGGCAACGAGAAGCCCGCTCACCCACAGCGGCCCGAGGTCCCCGACCGCAGTGGTCAGGGTGGTCGCGGCAATGAGCGGTCCGACGGCGGCGCCGATGTTGAGTGCGGCGGTCGCGTAGGAGCCGGCCATGGTGGGGGCCTCGGCCGCCTCGTAGAGGATCCGTGTGATCAGGGTGCTGCCCAGCGCGAACGACAGCGCACCCTGGACGAACCCGAGGACGAGCAGTGCGACCGGCCGGTCAGCCAGCACCGCCAAGGCGGGCCAGCCGATGAGCAGCAGCGGACCGCCGACGGCGAGGATCAGGCCGGGGCGCTGGTCGGACAGCCGTCCGGCGACGGTGACGCCGACGAAGGAACCGGCGCCGAAGAGCACCAGGACGACGGAGATCCACAGCTCGCCCAGCCCGGCGGTGCCGGTCACGACCGGGGCGAGGAACGTGATGCCGGCGAAGGTAGCCGCGTTCACCAGCGCGCCGAGCAACACGACCACGAGCAACCGCCAACTCCCGAGCTGTGCGAGCTCCGCTCGCAGGGTCGGCCCCTCAGCCGCGTCCTTCTGCCCACGGCGCGCCGGGATGCCGGTGAGGATGCCGATGGCTGCGGGCAGGCAGAGCGCGGCGACGCCCCAGAACGTGGCCCGCCAGCCGAGCAGGGTACCGAGCACCGATCCCCCAGGGACGCCGACAACCATGGCCACCGTGGTGCCCGACAGCAGCACGGCGAGCGCGCGCCCCTTCCGGTCGGCAGGGACCAGCGTGGCGGCGGTCGTCAGGGCGACGGCGAGGAACCCGGCGTTCGCGAGCGCTGCGACCACCCGGGTCGCGAACAGGACCGGGAAGCTCGCGGTGGCGGCGCCCAAGGCGTGGGCTGCCAGGAACACGAGGACGAACCCGAGCAGGCTCGATCGTCCGGGCCGCTTCCGGGCAAGTGCGGCCATGAGTGGGGCACCGACGATCATGCCGATCGCGTATGCCGAGGTGAGCGTGCCCGCTGTCCCGACGATGACGCCGAGGCCTGAGGCGATGTCCGGCAGGAGGCCGGCGAGCATGAACTCTGATGTGCCCATGGCGAAGACCGCCAGGGCAAGTAGGTACAACGGGAGAGGCATCGAGTGGGCTCCGAGGTGAGGAGAGGCACGAGAAAGTCATCTCGTCACCGCGGCCAGCCCCCAAGGCGCACGTCGTCCGACCGCGGAACGCGATGCGACGACAGGCTGCGAGCTCAGTGGTTCAGGGGCTGACGGCGTGACCGAAAGCCCCCACCCTGTCTGACTCAGGACTCGACATGACCCGCACGCTACCCGACCGACGCCCGCCGAGACACCCCGGTTCCACCGGCATTGACCGATGCCACCAACGTCATGTCTGGCAACATTCAGGCGCTGGACCCTTGACTCCAGCCCGCGCGCGTCCTGCTCGGATGACGCGAACCTGGCCGGTCGCTCGCGGCGAGGCCGAGTCATCACGTCGCGAACCGTCCGCCATGACCGACGTGGCGGGCGCGAAGCGGCACCGGAAGCCTTGCGGGGCTCGGTCTGCTTTAGGCGCAGGTCAGCCGCATGCTGGTCACCAGCTTTGGAAGGCTCCGTCGGTCAGAATGGGGACGACCGAGGCAGTGTCCAGCTCGGTCGCGATCGCGACGCCATCGGCGAATCCGTCCTGGGCGAGTTCCCGGCCGGAGAAGCTGTCCGCCACTGCCTCTGCAACATCGGCGGTGCCGTAGAAGGAGCTGCGTACGGCGGCGGCCTCTGGTGACAGAAAGCCGGCGCACCGTTCGGACAGTTCGGCGATGATGGCACCGGCTCCGTACGCGTCTTCCAGTGCAGGGCGCAGGCTTCCGTCAGGCCAGCGCTCGCCTGCGGCGATCACGCCGACCGGTCGTTCGGGGACTCCGTAGCCGTGGGAGGCGAGCCATCGGGCCACGACCGTCGCGTTGCGCAGGCAGCCGGCGACCACGGTGGCGGCACCGGCCGCGGCGGCGATGGCGGATCCGTTGGGCGACGGCAGGACCAGCCGCGGGGTGGAGGGAGCCCTGCGGAGGGCCGCCGGTGACAGCGACCAGGGGGAGACCGGTGTCGTCTTCCGTCGCCCCACCACCAGTTCCGCGGCTTGGTCGCGGGCAAAGGCGAGCGCGGTGTCGTCGCGCCAGGCGTAGGGGAAGACCCGGGTGCCCGATTCCACGGCCACCGTCACCGATGTCGTGCATGACAGGACGTCGACTACCACCAGGCAGGCGACGTCCGGTGCAAGCCGTTGAGCACCGGTGGGGCCCCATTCGAAACGGCTTGGCGTCGACGAAGGAGCCCAGCGCGAGTTGGTCGGCCTGGGACAGGTCCGGGGCCGACAACAGTCGGGTCATGAGCCAGCCGGACTTGTTCGCCCTGGCGAGAGACCCGAGCCCTCGGCGGCGGTTCCGTCCACAGTTCGCCGGCTCGGGAACAAACCGTGGTACCCAGACCAGGGAGGGCCGGGCACCACGGCGGCGCATGCCCGGAACCGCTCACGCCAGGGCCAGGAGCGCCTCAGCCGGGAACACGCCGAAGCATTCGGGTGCCCGCCGTACCGCTGGGGGTGCTCGCGCCTGTGGTGGCGAGGCGCAGGTCTCTTGCTTTCACCGGGGAGGTCCACTCCACTGGAGTGAGCCGACTGGTCCACACGACTGGACAGCGTCGGCAAAGCCCCATGGCGGTCGGCTCACTACGTCACCAGAGCCAGCCCTGGTTGGCCGACCCGTCACACTTGAACTGGGCAGCCTGTGCGCCGTTGGCGGTGCTGGCGCCGGAAATGCCCAGGCACAGACCGCTCTTGCGGTTCTTCAGTGCGAAGTAGTCCCCGTCGTAGACGGTCCAGTCCACTGCCCAGTCCTGGTTGAGGTCGCTGGAGCCGTTTGCGATGATGGCCGCGGCCCCAGCCGACGTACTGGCACCGTCGACGCCGAGGTTTCTGCCGGCGGCGACGTTCTCGAACGTGTAGTAGCCGTCGAACGTGTAGATGTCCCACTGCTGCAGGGTGCTGGGACCGTCATACGTCTGCTGGGTGACCTTGGCACCGTTGGCGGTGCTCGCGGCCTGCAGATACTTGCCGGATTTGAGATTCTTCAGGTGCGAATACCCGGTCTTGATCTCAGGCGACTTCGGCTCACTCCCCTGCGACGACGACTGTGCGTGAGCGACCACGGGACTGGCCACCGCCAGCAGCGCGCCGGTGAGGATGACGGTCAGTGCCCTTTTATGCTTGTTGTGCGCATGACAGGTTTCCTTACGTTGGATTGTGTTGGCGTCACTGGAAGTACTCAACCAATGCTGAGTGACGGTTTGCTAGATCCCTCGGGCAGTAGGGCTGAAAGTAACTACTCGACGAGGTACGCCGGTTGTGTCTCGCGGAGGTATAGATGCTGATCACCGCTCGACGGGCGGACCGGATCCGAGGGGCGTTCCCCCTGGCTTGTTCTTGTGGTCCGGATGGAAACCCCTCCGCACGAGCGCAGGTCCGCCCTGCGACACGAGGACATGTCGGCTTGGCTTTTGAACTGCCCGGCCGGACGTTACGTACCAGTCACCGCGGGCGGCACCGTGCCGCCTGGCGTACTGCCAGGGAAACGGGTCGGCGGGCACGCGCCGGTCGCGGGTACGCATCGTGCGCTCGACCGCCGGGACGCTGGTGGCGTGCGGTACACGGTGCCCATGAGAAGGGGTCGAACGATTTCAGTGGATTCGAGCCGTCCAGTCAGCAGTGCTCTCGATGGAGCCGCTCCAGCGGGACGGGAGGAGAGAACGAGCCGGGCAAGCGTCCGTCGGCAAGTACCGGGCCTGGATGGCCTCCGCGGACTGGCGGCGTTGTATGTGGTGCTGTTCCACTGCTGGTTGTACACCTTCCCGGGCTATCCCAACAGTTCGGCGCCTGCGTGGCTGGACGGGCTCAAGTTCGGGCGCCTCGCCGTCGTCTTCTTCCTGGTGCTGTCCGGTTTCTCCCTGGCGATCTCCCCGGCGCTTCACGACTGGCGGTCGGGTGGCGTCGGCGAGTTCCTGCGCCGGAGGGCCTGGCGGATCCTGCCTCCGTATTGGGCAGCACTGGCCATGAGCCTGATCATTTCCTGGTTCGTGGTGTCGCCTTCGCATTACGGACGACCGACCGGCGCGTCGATCCTGGTGTACAGCCTCGTTGCTCAGGACGTGTTCACCGCCCCCACACCGAACGGCGCCTTCTGGTCGATCGGAGTGGAGGCCGAACTGTATCTCCTCTTCCCGCTTTTCCTGTTCGTGCGGCGGCGGCTGAGCGCGACGGCGCTGATCGCCTGCGTGACACTACCGGTGATCGCTCGCGGGCTGATGGCGGCTGACGCATCTCCGGTGGAGGGCAACAACTGGCTCGCTCCACATCTCGCTCCCGTGTTCGTTGCCGGCATGATCGGCGCAGGAGTCGTCGTTGCGTCGGAACGTGTTCGACGCCTGCCGTGGGGATGGTTCGCCGGACTCGCTGCCCTCCCCGTCCTGGCTCTCGGCCTCATCCAGGGTTCCGTTTGGACCGTGAACCACTACTTCTGGGTGGATCTCGCCATCGCTCCCGCCATGACGATGCTGCTTGCCGCGATCGCCACCGGCAGGCCCGCGCCCCTTCTTCAGCTCCTGACCGCGCGCCCCATTCAGAGTCTCGGTAGCTTCTCCTACAGTCTCTACTTGATCCATCTACCGATCGTCATGGCCGTGATTCGCCGAGTAGCCCCTCATTTCGTGTCTCCCGGTCTGCCCACATTCTGGTTCACGCTTGCCCTGGCCCTCCCGGTTTCGGTGCTCGGGGCGTGGCTCTTCTCCCAAATCTTCGAGATGCCCTTCAAGCAGAACAGATCCTGGAAATCTCTGATCGCGCGAGGTCGGAGGCGCTGGTCCGGTAGGAGTGCGTGACAACGGCTAACAGATGACGTGAGGTGGCGCCGCCGGCCGTGTCCGTGCGGTGGGTCAAGCCCTTGCAGGTGCGTGGGGACATCACCGTGGATTGTGTCGGATGAGTTGTGGGCTCGGATCGAGCCGCTGTTGCCGAGGCGGGAGCGCCGGTTCCGGTATCCGAGCCGGAAGCCGTTGCCGGACCGGCGGGTGTTGTGCGGGATCCGGTCAGGTGCGCGCCGACGAAGCGTCGCCGTGGTGCCGCAGCAGTTCCCGGGCCAGGACGCCGTAGTCGAAGCGGACGTTGCAGGCGACACAGCGCCGCCCCGCCACTCCACCGGTCAGCTCCGGCAGAAGGTCGGCGAAACAGGGAGCGCGGACAACGTGAGCGCGGGTGATGCCGTGCAGGTCGCTGGCCCCCGCTGTGATCGGCTCACGCGGATCGAGCAGCTCGTTCACCAGCACGCGGCCCCTGCCGTCCATCGCCGTCATCGGAAAGGGCGGAGAGGGTGAAGTAGCCGACGGCGGCAAGGAAGCCTGCGCCAGGTGCCGCATTCGGGGCCGTCAGTGCCGGGCTGTCGTCAAGCATCGCGGCCCGTCGGATAGCAGTCCCTGGGCGTGAGGGCTGTCCAGGCAATGGTACCGGCGATACCATCGGTACCATGACGAAGGCCATGAACTTGCGTTTCCCCGATCCAGCGCAGCGTGCCGCGATCGAGGCCGCTGCGAAGCAGGAGGGCGTCAGCCTGCAGGAATACATCCTTTCGGCTGCCTACGCCCGGGCCACCGCCGTGGAGGAGCGCTTCCTTGAGGCGTTCAGGGCGTCGATGTCGCACAGCGGTGACGCGTTCGCCGAGGAGGCCGGCGCAGCCGGTTCCGGTGGGCAGCAGCGTGAGGCGGAGCTTCACGCACGACGTGAGCTTGACAAGCAGCAGGAGCGGGGTCACGCCGCGTGACGTCGAGCGAACCGCTCCACCCGCTGGACGTCGCCTTCCTGCTGCACGCCGCAGAGCTGCTGCCCGGTGATCCTCAGGTGGACGACTACGGGCCGCTCTACGCAGCGGCCGGCCGGGTCAACGCCAGGGCGATGGAACGCGACATCTACGGCTCGGTGTATCTCAAGGCAGCCGCGCTGCTCCAGACACTGGCGAGACTGCCATGCCTGGAGCACTCCAACGAGGCGTTCGCCTGGCACTCCACCGAGGCCTACCTGGCCCTGAACGGGCACCGGCTCGGCTACCCGCCCAAAGAGGCCGTCTCACTCGTGCGCGATGCGGCATCCGGCAGCCTGGGAGTCGGCCTGATCGGCCGCCAACTGCGATCCTGGACCGCCTGACCCCTTTCGGCTTCGCGGTTGCTCGTCGGGGCGGGCCCGGCTCGGCGGCGCGAAACCGGCAGCGTTTACAGAACTCCTTGCCCGAGCATTCCGCGAACAAGGCCGTGACGTCGAAGCCGAGCACCTGCACGTCCACTTCCCCCGCGTGCAGAAGACGGCCGCCTCGTGATCGATTCCTTGACCTGGAGGACGCCGTGGTCAACAAGTTGTTGGTACGGGGCCCCCAGGAAAGTCGTCACCATAGGTGCCGCCCGCAGTGAGGCCCTCGACGAACGAGCGGAAATCATCAGCCAGGACGAGCTCCGTGTCGAGGTCGGTCTCGAAACACGTGACCGAGGGCTCGCCATCCCGCCCGCAGGTGCGGTAGTCGAGCGCAATCCAGCAGTGGCCATCGCCGGAGAGCAACACAAGGGGTGTCGGCAGACCCCACTCCTCAACCAAGCACGGAGTGTCGAGCAACGAGGTCATCCCATCGCGACGCCCGATGCCCATCAGGCCGTCGAAGGGAACGTGGTCTTCGCTCCACGAGGTCGGTCGGCTGGTGGGGAACGCGTCATGATCAGCCTTCACGACGCCACCGTTCTGAACCCGCAGAAGATCAAGCAGGGCCGAAGGCAGCGTCACACCGAGCACACGCTCGGCCTCTCGCACCATCTCGTCCGTCAGCGGCTGCTGGACGCCGTGATCGCCCTCATCCCAGAACGTCGCCATGACCTCATCAAATCGCGCCATGGCACGCAGCCTACGGATCAGCCACGCCGGTCTCAGCCACAAGATCATTGCTTAGTCCGGAGAAGGGCATCCGGACTCACCGAACTCCTTGCCCGCGAACTGCGCGCCCGCGGCCGCCAGGTCGACGTCGAACGCCTTCACGTCCATCTCCCGCGCGTCCTGAAGGCGGCCGACACCGACAGTGAGTACCGCGCACGCCGAACACCCGGTCGGGGTTCTCCGATGAGTCAGTACCGGGACTCCGGTGGCTGGTGCACTGGTGCCTGGTGGACACGATCCGCGTTCACCAGGCGCACCGTGCCCAGGGCCTCCACGGAACGGAGAGGACCGATCTCGCGCAGCGGAGTGACGTCCACAGTCGCCGGCCGTTTGCTCGCCGAGAGAACCAGTTCTTCGAGTCCTGGGAAGGCGGTGGCCACCTCCGCCAGATCCTGGCCGTCCTCGGTATCCATGAGCCGGAGCAACTTGACGCGAGGAAACGGAGTACCTGCGACGGCGAAGGCACGTAGCAGACGGGCACTGACCACCAGCGTGGTCAACGACGGCATGTCGGCCAGTGTCCTCAGCCCGCGGGGCGGCGGTGGCGGTGGAACGTCGTCCGACTCAAGGAGGCGCAAGGCGGTCAGTCCTGGCCAGACATCCCGAAGCGGCGTGAGGTCGGTGACGGTGCTGGGAATGCCCAGGTCCTCGATAGGTACCTCGGTGGGCAGTTCGTCGAGGTCACGACAGATCATTCCGTCGCCCACGTAGAGGTCACGAAGACCGGTGAGCGCGTTCAGACAACGGTAGTCGCTCACCCCGGGCAATTTTCGCAGGAGCAGCTCGTGGATGGGCAATTCCGCCACGGGGGAAAGGTCGGTCACCATGGGCCCCTCGATAAGGGCGAGGCGGTCCAGGTGGCGGTACCGCCTGAGAAAGTCGAGGTGGTCGAGGCGCTCGCAACTCAGGGAAAGTTCCTTGATGTGCTTGTCGCGCAGCGCCTGTGTGATCTCTACGTCCGTGAAGGGTCCGAACAGGGCCAGGTAGGGATGGGGCGGGAATTGGGATAGAGCCGTCAGTTCGGTATGCGTGCGCACCTGGAGGTGCGGTCTGTCCTCCAGCGACAGGCCGGACAGGATGGCCTTCTGGTACCTGGTGTGGTCGAAGTCGCCCCATCCGCTGAGGATCAGGTTGCTGACGCTCGGGGAGGGGTGGTCGCGGAATTCGGCCAGCTTCGGCAGGGCGGCGTCGCTTCCCACCAGGGTGGCCGTGTAGACGACGGCCGATGCCTCGCGGGCGGTCAACCCCTCTGGGCCCGGTAAGAGTTCCAGCGCCACGTGCCCCACCTCGGCCAGCACCTTCGCCTCGTCGTAGGTCCTGGGCGGCAAAAGAGCTGCCGCGCGCAGTTCCACCTCCTGGCGCACTTCCGGATCCAGTTCGGTGGCGTGCTCCAGGCAGGCAGCGGCGAGAAGGTGCAACCTGACACGGTGTCGGCGTACCTTGTCGCCGCGCTTGATCAACTGGGTGAGTAGGCGCCTGCGTTCATGGGGCCTACCGTGTGCCACGGCCATGCGGACGACGTCCTCCCACTGGTCCAGGTGGGCGTTGCGGACCAAGAGGGAGAAGTCGCGGTGTTCGATGACGGCCCTTGCCGCGAGATAGTCCTGGAAGGTGCGGTGCACGAAGTCGACCACACCCTCGGCGGGCTCACGGAGCAGACCCGAACGGGTCAGCAGACGCCGATAGACCTCCTCGGCGGAGGCAGAGGTGACCACGTCACGGTTCATAGCAGGCAGAACCTGGTCGATGAGGGCGACGGCGTCCTCCCGGTCCATCTGGGAGTGGCCGTTGCGAATCAGCCAGTAAGCCAGCCTTTCCAGAAGCAGGACTTGTGACCTGTAGTCCATCCACATGCCGTCGTCGATGCTCCGCTGCAGGTCGCGCCGTTCCAGCAGCATGCGTAGACCCGCCTCGTACAACTCCTCGCGGCCCCGGGGCAGGAAGCCCCGGCTGGTTCGGTGCAGGGCGCAGATCAGGCCGCACATCAAGGGGTTGCTCGCCAGTCTTGAGAGATCCTGCCTGCTGCGGACGGCCGTGATCAGAAGGTCGGCCTCCTCCTGATCGCTCCCGGCCGCGACGTGCCAGCGCTTGATGAAGGTGGTGACGTCCTCACCGTTCATCGGCGCTAGTGACAGTTCGTGGAACTCGTCTGCCTCCAGCCAGTTCTCCCGGACCGCCGAGGGCCGTGCGGTCACCAGCCAGACGTTGCCCGGGAACTCGCGGAGCAGGTTCCGCAACCATCGGCGTGTGCCGTCTCGCTGCGATTCCGGTACCTCGTCGATGCCGTCCACCAGGAGCAGGGCGCGCCCGGCGGTGAGGACCCGTTCGGTCCAGCCAGTCGGTGCCGTGTGCGGGCATCCGACCACCGTCAGGAAGTCGGACGGAACGGGGAGTTCGCGTCCCGCACGGGTGAGGGAGCGCAAGGGCAGGACGAACGGGACGCGTCCGAAGAGGTGGGCCAGGTTTCTGCTCGGACGACATTCAGCGGTGGTAACGGCTAGCCACTGCACCAAGGTGGTCTTGCCGGCCCCGGCGACACCGCGCAGCAACACCCTTCCCCGGCCCGCGAGGGCCCGCTCGGCCCGCTCTGGTCGGGCGGCCGGGCGGCCATGTTCGCCCGCGGCCTCGATGTTCGCCTGCTGCGCCTTGCCGTCCACGGTCTCCAGGCTCAAGTAGGCGTCGTCCAGGGGCCATTCGTCGTCGACCTCGATGCCGAAGATGGTGAGGCGCCCGTGCCGGTGGACGAGGTGCCGCCGGTAGCGCTCCTCGAAGTCGGCGTCCTCGGTGCGCTGGGTGGGGAGACGTTGAATGAGCGAGTCGACGGCCTCGACCAAGCGTCGGGTCTGCCGGGCCTCCTCCACCAGGGTGCGGGCCACGAATGTGGAACGCCTGGTGAAGAAGTCGATGATGTGCAGGCAGGCGACCTGGAGTAGCTGGTCGTGGAGCTGTTCGGCATCATAGGACAGCAGGTTGTGCGGCCTTGCGCTCAGAGCGGCCGCCAGCTTCTCGGGTCCCAGTGCTACGGCCTGGACGTCGTCCATCTCCAGATCACCGAGCCGGTACAGGGAGAGTGCCAGGGACCGGACCACGGCCTCGTGTTCGCCGACCGCGGGAGTGTCATGAGGTCCGGCGGCTGAGACGGCTCGCTCCAGCAGCCGCCGCACCAGCTTCTCCAGATCGCCGATGGTCAGCGAACGCTTCTCACCCCGGAAGGAGACCAGCGACCCGATGCGCACCGGTTCGGCAACCAGGCCCGCACCGGGCTGATCATTGCGGAACAGTTTCCTCACCAGCGGCGTCATCGCCGCCGATCCCAACCGCAGAGCTACCGTCCCGGCATCCACATCTGCACCTCCGGCCAGAGCGTAGTCGAGTCGACCCCGCGTGTCCCATCAACTGCATTGGATGAAGCCTCCGTTCGCGGCATCGCTGACCCCGCTCCGGGCCCCTCCCGGCGACCGAGGGTGCTGCGTGGGGGGTCTTTCACGTGGGGATACTCCCGGGCGGAGCTGAGGCAGCCGCAGTGGGGAGGGCGGCGGTGTTGCGCCGGGGGGGCTGCGGGAAGGGATGGGTGGTGGCCGCCCGGGGCGCCATGCCGGCTTCGGGCAACCTGGGGGCGGTGTTGTCGCCGGTGGGCACCGGGGGCGGCGCCCACTTCCTCCGAGTCGATCCCCGCCGGATCGTCAGCGTCGGGGGCCTGCGGCGCTGCCGGGCAGGCGCCGGAGGGCAGAGGCTACTCCAGCAGACGTGTCCGGCCGGGGCGCGTGCGACTGCGCACCCGGACGGGTTCTGGCACCCGTCCTGCTCGGCGTACGGCGTGGATACTGCTCACCGTCAGTACGGCGGGGCGGTGGCAGCCGGACGCAGGAGCGTCTGAGCGCATGGTCGGCCGGTTCGCCAGAGCGGGCCGCCCTCTTCTGCTGCTCTGACGGCCTGCTGATGGGCCCGGACGACGGTGGAGTCCACCGACGCGGTCCAGTCGATGTCGTCGTTTTTCATCCGCCGATGCCATGACGGCGGCGAGATGACAGGCGCCCCTGGATACGCCAGTAGCTCCCGCATCAGTGATGCGGCGGGCTGGGCGCACCATCTGCCGCGGACCGCTACGGAAATAGTGCATGGATCGAATACTGCCTCTTCACCGCTCCCGGGACCGAGCCCCGAGCGGTCCGATCACTGCAAGGCGACACCCCGCAGCACGGGCGGCCGCCGCTGGCATTCCAGGTCCCGGTGAAGGCACACCCGCGAGATGGTCAGCCGTGACATCTGGCTGAGCACCGCGCAAGCCCGCGTTCCCCGCTCTCCCAGGGCGTCGAGTCATCGCAACGGCTCGGACGGCGCCGGTGGGTGATCGAGGGGACGATGTCCTGGCTGACCGGCTATCGCCGTCCCAACCGCCGCTACGAACGCCATTCCCGCAACTACCTGGCATTCCTCGGCCTCGTTGCAGCCCTCTCGTGCTACAAACGGCTCGTCCGCCTCCCCAGGCAGGACACGTCTTGGGAACCCTCGCTGCCGCCCCCCACCTGTTGGAAGAAGCTCGCTCGAATGATCAATCGGGACCCGCTCCTATTGACTCATCGTGGTGACGAGGGTGGAGGAGATGTGGGCCAGGGTGGGGTCTGCGGCGATGAAGAACGTTTCGACTCCGGCCAGTTCGTGGTTCATCCGGGCCATCGGCATTTCGTAGTCCAGGTCGCGAACGCCGCGGACTCCGCGGATGACGACATCGATTCCTACCCGGCGGCAGTAGTCGACCAAGAGGCCGCCGGTGTGGGAATCGACCGTGATGTTCTTCAAATCGGTTGCTGCCGCGCGGAGCCGGTCCAGCCGTTCCGTGATGGGCAAGCGGCCGGTCTTGTTCGGATTGAACATCACGCACACGACGACCTCGTCGAACAGCAGGGCAGCACGCCGGAGTACATCCTGGTGCCCTTGAGTGACCGGGTCGAAGGATCCTGGGAACAGGGCTCGCATGATCGGGAAGAGTAACAAGCGGCCGTCCCCGGTGGCGAAGTGCCAGGGCTGCCAACCACCAAGATCAAGCGTGACAGGGAGAACGCTGGATCCGCTCGGGATACGCGGTAACCGGACCGCCGCCGCCCTGTGCTGCACATCCCAGTCGCCCAACAGCGCAGCCTCGCGGGACGTCGCTTGCCACGGCAGAGCGAAGGACGATGGAAAGGCGGCAATGTCAGAGCCTCATGGCACAGTCACCGGCCATGGACACCGAGACGTTCTGGCAGCTCATCGAGACCGCGCGTACGGCCGAGGCACCGTTGCACGAAGCCCTGATCCGGCTGCTGGCCGCGCGGGGCACGGAAGACGTACTCGCCTTCCATGCCTGTTACAACCAGCTCGACACGGTCGTGGACCGGTGGGACGTCTGGGCGGCCGCCTACCTCATCGGCGGCGGTTGCTCGGACGACAGGTTCATGGACTTCAAAGCGGGCCTGATCGCTCTGGGCCGCTCGTGGTACGAACGCGTTGCGCTCTGCCCCGACGCCCTGGCCGAGCACCCCGACGTGCGGCGGGCCATGGCAAGCGGCGTCGAGGAGGCCGTTTTCTACGAGGAGATGGGGTTCATAGGGCCGCCGGTGTATGGGCGGATCACCGGGAGCGAGGACGGTTTCTATCCGTCCTTCGACCACTACCTCAGCCGACTCAGCGGGCTGGGTAACGAGCAGCACGACATGGGTGAAGACTTCGACTTCGACGATGCCCAGGAGATGCGTCGGCGGCTCCCCCGACTGGCTGCCCTCTGCCTCAAGGAGACGTCGTAGCCTGCCGCCCGCCACTGCCCTGCTTCCCGTGCCGTCGCTGGTCCTCAGCAGGAGACAGTAGGCTAGGGCGGCACGGATGACTTGCGCGGTTCCAGCCGAGGCCCCTTGGGCGGGCAGGATGCCGCCAGGGTGGGGCTCCCGGGCCGAGGGCTGTTCGAGTGTCCTGGCGCCGCGGGCGGTGGCCGATGCGGTGTCGGCCGCCGCCCGCGGGAAGAGATGCCGGTTCGGCCGGCTGGAGCGTGTCGAGGTGTCAGGCGGTCGGGCTGCCCGCGACCCACTGCTTCCACGGCATGTTCCCGTCGCTGAGGCCGTTGTCCGGGCTCCTCACCCCTTGCGCGCTGTCCAACTACGAGCCGGTCATTCCCCGATGCCGTGGGCGAGGAGGCTTTCGGCGGTCTCGGCGATGGTGTCCTCTATGGGACGTGCCCGCCACCCCAGGAGGCGTTCCGCCTTGGCGCTTGTGGCGTCGAGATCCCGGCCGAGCTGGTGCCGCAGCAGTCGCAGTTCGGGGTTCACGACGCCCAGCGCGCGAGTGAGCCACACGGGCAGTTCACGGGTCGGGGCCTTCGCGGCGCGCTCGCCCAGGCGGTCACGGAGAATGCGCGCGACGTCGACGAGGCGCAGGCTGTGCCCGGCGACGGCGAGGAAGCGCTCGCCGGCGGCTGCCGGGTGGGTCATCGCGCGCAGATGCAGGTCCGCCACGTCGCGCACGTCGACGTAGCCCATTCCGAAGGGAGGGCACGCAGGAATCCGTCCTTCGAGCATTCTGCGCACAAGGCGCAGGGAGGGTGGGTCGTCCGGGCCGAGCAGTGGTCCGAAGACACCCACGGGATGAACTGCCGCCAGTTCCAGGCCGCCGCCTTCGTCTTCGATGAACTGCCAGGCGGCGCGCTCGGCGAGCGTTTTGGACCGCTGGTAGGGCGGGATGTCGTTGTCGATGTCGGTCCAGTCCTCCTCGGTGAACGGGGTCGAGCGCGGGGGATGCCCGATCCCGACGGCTCCGAAGGCGCTCGTCAGGACGACGCGGCGCACGCCGGCGTCGCGAGCGGCGCGCAGCACCCGCAGGACGCCTTCGCGCGCTGGGACCACCATCTCGTCGTCGTTCGCCGGTTTACTGCGCAGGGTCGGCGAGGCGACGTGGAGGACGGCATCGCAGTCGGCGACGGCCTCGTCCCAGCCCTCGGGGTGCTTGAGGTCGGCGCGTACGACCGTGAGGCGGTCGTCTTCGAACGCCTGGGCTGCGTGAAGCCAGGAGCGCAGAGCCGGCTCGCGCCGCGGGTCGCGGACCGTGGTGCGTACGGTGTGCCCGGCGTCGAGCAGGGTGAGGACGCACCAGCTGCCGATGAATCCTGTGCCTCCGGTGACCAGTACCGGTGTCATGTGTGTCTCCTCAGTTCGAGACTTGTGCTTCGAGCGGTGCCTGCCGGCACGTCGCATGACGTCGCTGGGCGGCCAGGCTGCTTCCGAGGAGGGCGTGGCCGATCATGATCGGGTAGATGACGGCGCGCTCGAACATGCCGATGTTCCGCATCCAGCCCGTGAACACGTCGGCCATGAAGAGGGGGAACGCGATCAGCCCGACGGTGCCGAGTGCGATGCTCGCGATCGACCGGCTCCTCGGGAGGCCGATGCGGGCTCCGCCGGCTCCGACGGCGATCGCCATGATGTTGCCGGCGAGCATGACTCCCTGAGCGCCGAGGGTGTGGAAGACGATCAGGCCGTTGTCGACATTGGTGCGGGAACCCTGGAAGACGCCGACGAGCGAGACCCCGACGCCGGCGAGGACGGCGAGGATCAGGATGCTGATCGGGCGGGTTCCCTTGCGTGGGTCGAACACGAGGAACGCGCCGATGATCAGGAAGATGCCGTAGATCACCCAGCCGGTGTCCATGACGGCGCCGAGGGGGGAGTCGGCGACCTGTCCGAACGCGATCTGGCGCGGGCCGGTCAGGCCGAGGTGGCTGACCCAGTCGTGGAAGGGCGAGTACGGCGGGTCCCGCCAGGCCGCGGCGGTGATGAACTCGGCGAGCCAGGACAGGAGCGGGCCGAGCAGGATGAGGAGGGCTCCGGCGCGGGCAGCCGGGCCGGTGCGGACGATGCGGTTCACGAAAGGGCCATGCCGGGGACGCGCCGGCGGATGGCCTCCAGTTCGGCCTCGTCCGAGACGCCCTGCCAGTCGTACCGCGGCGTGTACGGCGACTCCAGGGCGCGCACCTCGTCGTCGGTGAGCTCAAGGTCGAGGGAGGCCACGGCCTCGTCGATCTGCCGGATCGAGCCGGCGCCGACCAGCGGCGCGGTGACGACCGGCCGGCGGCGCAGCCAGGCGAGCGCGACCTGTGCACGGCTGACGCCGTGAGCGTCCGCCACCTGGCCGACCGCGTCGATGATCGCGCGGTTGGACGCCTCCTGCTCGGGCGAGTAGAGCAGGTCCGCGTAGGCGCCGTCCGTCTCCGAGCGCGCCGTCGAGCGGGCGTCGTCCCACGCCCGGGCGAGGCGGCCACGGGCCAACGGGGACCAGATGATGGTGCCGACGCCCTCGTCCAGGCACAGCGGGATCATCTCCCGCTCCTCCTCACGGGCGAGCAGGTTGTAGTGGTTCTGCATCGACACGAATCGCGCCCAGCCGTGCTGCTTCTGCAGGTGCAGCGCCTTCGCGAACTCCCAGGCGTGCATGGAGGAGGCGCCGAGGTAGCGGACCTTGCCGCACTTCACGAGGTCGCTGAATGCCTCCAGCGTCTCCTCCCACGGGGTCGCGTGGTCGTTGCGGTGAATCTGGTAGAGGTCGATGTAGTCGGTACCGAGGCGGCGCAGCGAATGGTCGACCTCGGTCATGATCGCCTTACGCGACAGCCCCCGTCCGTTCGGTCCCCACCGCATCGGATGGCGCAGCTTCGTGGCGATCACCACGGCGTCGCGGTCGGCGAAGTCCTTGAGCGCGCGGCCCAGGATCTCCTCGCTGGACCCGTTCGAGTACATGTTCGCGGTGTCGAAGAAGTTGATCCCCGCCTCCACCGCGTGCTTGATGAGCGGGCGCGCCTCCTCCTCGCCCATCGACCAGACGGGGTGGCCCCGGTCGGGCTCGCCGTAGGTCATCGCGCCGATCGCGATCGGCGACACGTCCAGGCCGGTGGTGCCCAGCTTGATGTACCGCATGATGCTCCTCTAAAGTAAGTGGAGAGGTCTCCACATAACGTAGTGGAGAACTCTCCGCTTAGCAAGGTGAGGTCCCGTGGTCCGTTCAGACGCTCGCGAGAACAGGGCGCGCATCCTCCAGGCCGCCCGCGAAGCGCTCGCGGAGGACGGCAGCGCGTCGATGAACCAGATCGCCCAGCGCGCCGGTGTCGGCCCGGGCACCCTGTACCGCAACTTCCCCACCCGCGAAGCACTCGCCCTCGCCGTCTACCAGGACGAGGTCACCCGCATCGTCGGCAGCGTGCCGGGGCTGCTCGCCGAGATGCCGCCCCTCGAAGCGCTCCGCCACTGGACGACCGACCTAGTCGAAGCGATGCGCCGGAAGCACGGCCTCGGCGACGCGCTCAGCCCCGGCGCGCACCAGGCGATCAGCGAGCAGAGCTACGAGCCGGTCATCGCCGCGATCACCGAGCTCCTCGACGCCGGCAAGAAGGACGGAAGCATCCGCACGGACGCCGACCCCGGCGACTTCCTCCAGCTCACCGGCGCACTGTGGCGCGCCGCGTCCGGTCCCGAGGACCGGTCACCCCGCATGCTCGCGCTCATCCTCGACGGGCTGCGCACACCACCGCGGCGGTGACGGCCTCCGCACACAGCCGCAGCGGTAGAGGTCGCGTACCGGAACTCCGCTGACGGTTTCAGATCCGGGCGAGCATCAGGCAAGGGCGCCCGCGGTGTCGGCCGGTGGGTCCTCCTCAGCGGGCGGTGGGTCCTCTCAGTGGGGGGTGGGTCCTCCTCAGGGACCGGTGGGTCCTCTCGGCGGGCGGGTGCGAGCAGTTCCTGCGACAGGGTCCACAGGCGTCGGGCGTCGTCCGGGTCGATGGCGTACCGGACGCCCCATGCAGGGTGCAGGAGCAGCGGTGCTCGACGACCTCGGAGCACAGGACGACGACCCTGGTGAAGCCCGATCAGGAGGCGTGCGGCATCTGGTACTCGCAGGCCCGCATGAGATCGGTGGCCGTTCTCCACCTGTCCGCGGCTACGACGACCTCGTCCACGGCGTCGCAGGTGTTGCTCGCGTCAGCCGGCACTGATCTCAAGGGTCGATCAGTGGGCGAGTCGATCGGCGGACAGCAGCCACCGCCGGCGCCGACGCTCGGTGACCAGGGTGACGGCGGCCAGAAGGGTCACACAGACCGCGGGCCCAGGCGGCCACGCCACCCACGAGGAGACCACGGCCGCGACCAACTGGAGCAGCACCAGCAGGATCGTGGCCCAGCCCGGCACCGGGATGATCACGTTGGCCTTGTCCCCGGGGTCGAGAAAATCGTAGGGAGGCCGATCAGAACGACCACGGACGCGACGGCGAGCAGCCATGAGTGGTCGGCCAAGGCCCAGGGGGTGGCCACCCACGCCAGGAGTTCCGTCGCGAAGCGCAGGGCGGACGTAACTCGGCCTCCGGTCGTTGAGAGGTCGTTGCCGCACGAGTGTCGTCGGTCACTCGCGGACCATCTCACATCGCGCCGTCAGGGTCCCAGTGGTTGGTGAGTTGCCGTCAACTTCCAACGCCTGACGTTGTCTCGGTGGAGTATCCGTGGCGTCACACCGTCAACTGTCCCTGTCGGCCTCGTCGACGGGCGGGGCGCGGATCCGCGCTGACGAGGTGGCCGTATGGTTCGAAGCGAACCCACCTCAGCAGGGCGAACGGACAGACCTGCCTCTCTCCCCCGAGACGAAGGATCGGCTATGCCACATGCGACCGAAGAGCCCGCACACATCTCGGTGTCACCACCGGACCACCTGTGCACCGAGCAGTGGGCTGGCCTGTCCCTCGCCGTTCTGCAAGGCGTTGTCGAGGGCGTGGACCGGGCCGGCCTCCGGGGCGCGTGGGCATCCGATCTCGGGGTGGCCGCGGTGAAAGGGCTGCGGGACCGGCTGGACGAGCTGATGGCGGAGGAACATGACGGTGAATGAGCCGGTGCGGTAGCTCGGCGAGCATGTGCTGAATGACGTGTTCAGCTGACCGGTGGCGACCGCAACGACGTCACCCGGCTGATGCCGCTGCTGGACAAGGTCCCAGCCGTGGCCCGTGCCGTCGGCCGGCCCAGACGCGACGCCGTCCGCCCAACCGGTGCCGGGAAGACGCGACATGCTGTTCGCGGACCACGGTTACGACACGACGGATACCGGCTGCGACTGCTCTGGCGGCGGGGCATCCGCCCTGTGATCGCCGCACGCTCTCAGCGGCAGGAAGCGGCCCGGACACCTGCCGCTGGTCCGCGCCCAGACGACCGTGACGGTCCGTCTGGGCGCTGCTCACGTCTCAGTAGCTGTAGAACGCCGCATCCGAGGCGTACAGCTCGTCGGCCACCGTGGCCAACAGATCATCGCTGGAACCCCGGTCGCACATCTCGCCCAGCGCCTGCTCGAACGCCTCGATGCTGCTCGTCGCCGGGGAACGGTCGCCGTCGGTGCCGTCGATGCCCTTGGCCTGAATCAGCAGCTCCTCGGCCGCGTCCCAGCGCTCACCGTCGCTCAGGCGCCCCACATAGTCCGAGCACGTCTGCGCCCCGTACGGCACGCCCCCGCCCTTGTCGTCGTCGGAGTCGCTACCGCATCCGGCAACGGCGACCAACAGAACCGCGCCGGCCAGCAACTGGCCCACCCTGCGCATCATGCAGCCCCTCCCCTTCGCCCGGACCCTCCCCGGCCCGCGCGCCGCAGGCCATTGAAGCACCAGCCGGTCCCGCCCCGAGCCCCCGGCCCAGGCGGCCGCGCGGCCCGCAGCGGGAGCACGTGTGCTGAGGAGGCTGTAGATGTCGGCCTGCTGACGTCTCGGCGTCGCCATGATGGGGCCGCACCGGGTGTGACGGTCCGGGCCACGACCCTGCGGGGAGGGGACGCTTGCGGGTGTCTCGACGCCCCACCACTCTGGCATTTCCTCTTCAGGGACACGGACGACTGGCGGGGCCGGACTCCTCCCGGCGTTGTCGCCAAGACAGCGAGCAGCCCGAGCAGTTGATCGCGGCGGCGCCGTGCGCTGGTTGCGGACACGTCGTTGCCGCCGGCCATGTCGGCCGGCCAGGCGCTGGTCGCGCCGCAGTACGGCCAGGACGATGGTCGCGATCCTCCCGGGCGGCAGCGCCCGCCACCTCGACCGTATCGCTTTGCCGCCACCGCCCAGGTGGCGTTGACGGTTCGCAGTGGCCGCACTCTTACGGCCTTGGGGGCCCCGGCTTCCGGCTCGCGTCGGACCTGGACTACTGATCGACCGTGAAGATCGCCGCGCGGCCGTTCCGTGCTGCCGTGCGGTAGAAGTTCTTCAGCCCGGGCAGGAATGTCTGGGTGTAGCCGATGTCCTCCGTGTCGCCGGCCCGGGCACCGAGCACGTGGTGGGGCGTTCGGCCCCGCTCGCCCTCCACGCTCTGCCGTCATCTCGTGAGCACGGTTAGGCGACCGGTCGTATAGTTGCGCTCATGGAGAGTGCCGGTGATTCCCGAGAGAAGATCCTGCGCGCTGCCCACTCGCTGCTCGATCAGCGTGGCTACTTCACCCTGGGTTTGGCGGAGATCTGCCGGAAGGCCGGAGTGCCCAAGGGGCGTTTCCACTTCTTCTTCGCGTCCGAAGAGGCACTCACGCTGAGCGTGATCGACGAACATGGGGACGCGCAGTGGCGGACATGGCGTTGCCTTCTCGATCCTGGCACGGCGCCCCTGGTGCGGCTGCGGACGCTGTTCGAGGCCACCACGGTCCGACAGCGCGAGGGGCAGCGGGTCTGCGGCACGGTCTCCGGCTCCCTGTTCGCCAACGCCGCGGTGGCCACGGGCGGTTCGACCGATGCCGTCCGCGTACGCCTGCGGGAGGTGTTCGAAGCACAGCTGGCCGTGGTCGAGTCGGTGGTTGCCGATGCCCGGCAGCGGGGCCGGGTGCACGTCTCGGACACCCGCGTGGCCGCCCGATCGGTGATGGCACAGCTTGAGGGCCGGGTACTGTTCGCCAAGCTCCACAACGACACGGCGCAGCTCGGTCCGCTCTGGGCCGACTGCCTTGCACCGCTGGGTGCCCACTCCCAGGGAGCCCCGGCCCGGACCGCCTCTGCCGTCCGGGCGAGCCGGTGAGGCGGTGAGGCGGTGAGGCGGTGAGGCGGTGAGGCGGTGAGGCGGTGAGGCGGTGAGGCGGCCAAGGATCCAGGCGCTGGAGGAGGGCCGCTTTGACCTTGCTGACCGACTCCGGCGAGTGCGCTCTGCGCAGTGCGGTCAGCAGCCCCTGTGTGCGGAGGCACAGGAGGTCCGGGCTGTCTGGGAGGTACGGCCTACCACCAGGGAGCAAGCAGGTCGTGGCATCGGTGTGCGGGGCGGGCGCAGGATTGCGGGCGGAAGACCGGGGAGCGACAGTCCCGCAAGATCGATGACGGGGGTTCCCCGTCAGGAACAGCCGTCGTCCGCCGGTCGGCGGCTCGTCTCGCGTCGCGTCGTCCAGAGTCCGCGGGGCGCACAGCCGGGAGGTACCCCATGTATCGGAAGCACCCTGGAGCGGGTCCGCTCACGGTGACGGTGTTCGTCTTCCCGGGGGTACGGCTGCTCGACGTGACGGGCCCCATCGAGGTCTTCGCCTCTGCGAACGACTGGGGTGGGGAATACCGGGTTCAGGTCGTGTCCGAGGACGGGGCGGATGTGGTCACCGCCGCCGGGACGCGTCTCGCCGCCGACCTGTCGGTCGACGACGTGCACGAGATCTGCGACGTCCTGGTGATCCCGGGTGGCCCGGAATGGGAGACGCTGGTCAAGGACGACGCGTTGCTGGACGCTGTACGGGGACTGAGCGGCAGGGCCCGATGCACGGCGTCGGTGTGCACGGGAGCCTTCCTGCTGGCCGCGGCGGGGCTCCTGGACGGCCGGCGGGCGGCGACCCACTGGCGGCAGACGCGTGAACTGGGCCGGCGGTACCCGTCGGTGCGCGTCGAGCCGGACGCCATTTTCGTGCGCGACGGGAAGATGATGACGTCCGCCGGTGTCACCGCCGGGATCGACCTGTCCCTGGCCCTCGTCGAGGAGCACTACGGGGCGGAGGTCGCCCGCGCGGTCGCCAAGGACATGGTCGTCTTCATGCAGCGACCCGGTGGCCAGTCGCAGTTCAGTGCCCGCTGCCGGGTTCCGAACCCGCGCCATGAGACGCTCCGCGAGGTCTTGGACTCGGTCGCGGAGGACCCCGGAGCCAATCACTCCGTGACGGCGGTGGCCCGCAGGGCGGGCGTCAGCGTCCGGCACATCACGCGCCTGTTCCACGAAGAGGTCGGCACCAGTCCCGGCCGGTACGTGGAGCAGGTCAGGCTGGAGGCCGCCCAGGCGATGCTGGAGACCGGTGACGACCCCATGGCGGTCGTCGCGCGGCGCACGGGTTTCGGCTCGCCCGAGTCGCTCCGCAGGGCCTTCGTACGCCACCTGGGCGTGACACCGGCCGCGTTCCGGGCCGGTTTCCGGACGACCGGCCTGGGCGCCGGCGACCGCACCTCCGCGGCGGACCCGGCGTAGTCCAGGCGTCCGTGCACGGACGGCGTCGGGGCTGTCCGACTGGAACCCGCGAGACCACCTCGTCTCACGGTCTACGGCAGCGTCCGGGACCGCGTCGAATCCGTGTCCTGCGGGTGGGCCGCCTGCCCCTGGGCGCGATCGCGTACGGTCGCGCGGCGGAGCCAGAGCTTGGCGCCCACCATGGCGGCGAACACGACGGCCCAGAACGCGGCGGCGATCCAGACCTCCCAGCGGCCCACACCCGTCATCCACGAGGTTCCCGTGGCACGTCCCAACTCGTGCGTGGCGACCGCGTACATGCCGACCGGGAAGACGAGGTTCCACCAGCCGAGCTCGTAGCGCAGCGGAATGCGGCGCAGGGCGTGCCGCCATACGCCCAGGGCCAGCAGGAGAGGGATGAGCCAGCTGGAGAACGACCACAGGACGACGGACGACCCGACGAGGAGCGGGCGCGACAGCACGGCGCCGCCGGGCGGGAGCGCGATCAGCCGCACCGCGGCGAGCACGGCGATCGCCGCCGCCCCCATGAAGATCCAGACGGACGTCATCAGGCCTTCTGGCTGGACCGGCCGGGCCAGCAGCCGGGCCAGGACGATCGCGGCGGTCAAGAGGTACTGCATCAGGCCGACGGACCAGCACACCGCCGCCAGCACGGGCAGTACGTGGCCCGGGGTCACCCGAGCCAGCGAGGCCGCCGCGACCGCCACCGACTCCGATCCCACCGCCCACAGGAACCAGGTACCGTTCACCTGGTCGAACGAGGGCCCCCGTTTCAGGGTGGTGATGAGCGCGATCGGAATGCCGTAGTCCAGCACCACCCACGCCAGCGTCCCGAACGCCAGGAAGGCACCGGCGACCGCGGTGTGGCCGTCCGGCACGAGGCGCGCGGCCAGCACGTTGGAGGAGATGGCCAGGGTGAGGAACGCGAAGGCGCGCGGCCCGAGGAGATCCGCGACGAACCGCTCCCGCCTCCGCAGCAGCCGCCAGCCGTAGGCCGGCACGAGTACGGCGAATCCGGCCAGCGCCACCCACAGCAGTGCCGCGGAGGCGGTGCCGGCGCCGATGACGTACAGGGCCGTGGAGACGATGCCGGTGCCCATGACGAATGCGAGCGCACCCGCGTTGAGGTCGGCCACCGCGGCGGAGAAGCCCGCGCGCCAACCGGTCGGCCGGAGACCGGACCCGGTACCTCGGGGCGTGGGAGGCTCGGCATCCGGACGCCGTTCATCGCGGGGGCCGGAGCCGGTGAGCCATTCGGCGAGGACCGCGGCATGGCTGTGGGCTGTGTCCTGGGCGGCGGTCAGCAGGGTGAGGCCGCCGCGTTCGGCCAGGTCCCCCAGTCGGGCAGCCGCGTGCTGGTGCCGTTGGTCGCCCAGTTCGGTCAGGTAGCGGCGGCGGAACTCACCGAATTGCAGGGGGTTACGGCCGTACCAGCGCTGCAGTTCGACGGACGGTGCGACGTCCGGCACCCACGCGTCGAGCGGCGCGCCATCCCGGCGCGCGCCCTGCGGCCAGACCAGGTCGACAAGCACACGCACGCCGTCCTCGGACGGCGTCTGCTCGTCGATTCCACGGCAGATGATCTTGGCTGTCACGCATCCTCCGCCTCTATGGCAGAACATTTTACGATATGTACATTTCATTGTCTTTCGGGCGCTGAGACGGTTCGGGCACCGTCCGGCACCGCCGCGGCAGCAGCCCCCGCGAGGACCTGAGTGATGGTGTGCGCAACGGCCTGGGCTGCCAGACCCGCCTCCGCGAGAATCTCGGCACGGCCGGCCTGCCGGGGAAACCCGTCGGCCACGCCCAGGGCACGCACCGGAGTGCGAACGCCGGCCTCCTGCAGGGCCTGGCCCACGGCGGTACCCCCTCCCCCGTGGCGCAGGCCGTCCTCGACCGTGACGACCAGCGCGTGACCGGCGGCGAGGACGGTCAGTTCACCGGGAAGCGGCTGACCCACAGCGGGTCCACCACGGTGACCTCGACCCCGTCCTGGGCACACAGCCCCGAGCCTCCCAGGCCAGCCTGCCGGTCAGGGCTCCGTCGCCCACCACGGCGACGATGTGCCGGTCCGTCTCTCCCGCGAACGCTCCGGCTTTGGCCATGCCGTCGGCGTAGGACAGGGCAGCCGACGCGTGGGAGTGCTCGATGTGGTCGTGCGCGGACTCCTCCCGGCTGGGGTATCCGGACAGACTGCCGCGCCGCCGCGGGCCGGTGAACTCACCGGCCCGCCCCGTCACGATCCTGTGGACGTACGCCTGGTGCCCGACGTCCCACAGCAACCGGTCACGCGGGGAGTCGAAGACCCGGTGCAGTGCCAGGGGATTGCACCGCGCCGAGGCGTCCACCGATCTGGAGAATCTGCCGTCGCGACGGGTGCTGCGCCGCAACGGGTTCAGCCCGTACGGCATCGGGCGCTCCTTGATCCTTCTTGACGGGAGCCGGCAGGACGGGCTGTTGTGGGAGCGGGTCCTGGGCGACTGACTTACCGTTTCCCGGCGAGGGCCTCATGCCCGCGGTTTCCGCGGGATCCCGCCAGACGACACCAATCCGCAGCGCACACATGACCAAGACCAACGCGTGCACGCGGACACCGGCGTGGTGCCCCTCCTCACCCCTGAAGACGACAGCGCAGGATCCCAGCACTCAGCGGCTCCCAGGCCGCCCCCGCGAGGGCCCGCCTGCGGGACCACCTTTGCGCCACGTCCCCGCCCCGGTGCGGACGGAAGCCCACACGATCCACCGGGGCGGGCCGGGGGCCGTCAGCGGAAGGCTGCCTCCACGAGCTCCTTCTGCTCGGCGGCATGCCGCCTGCTGGAGCCCACCGCGGGGGCCGAGGCGGACGGTCGGCCCACCAGTTCCAGGGAGCGGTCCGCACACCGCTCCACGTGCGGCCTCACGAAGGACCACGCGCCCTGGTCGCCGGCCTCCTCCTGCACCCACCGCACCTCGGTGTCACGAGGGAAGCGGGCGAGTTCCGCGGCGAGTTCGGCGTCCGGGAAGGAGTACAGGCGCTCAAGCCGGACGATCGCAGTGTCCCGCAGGCCGGCGTTCCGCCGGTACGCATCCAGGTCGTAGAAGACCTTCCCCGAGCACAGCAGCACGCACCGGACCCCGGCGCCGTCGACCGCTCCGTCGGGCAGGACCGGACGGAAGGAGCCCCCGGTGAAGTCCGTCAGCCCGGACGTGGCCTCCTTCAGCCGCAGCATCGACTTGGGGGTGAACACCACCAGCGGCCTCCTGCGCCCGGTGAGCGCCTGCTGCCTGAGCAGGTGGAAGCAGTTGCCGGGCAGCGTCGGGACGGCGACGGTCATGTTCCCCTGCGCGCACAGCTGGAGGAACCGCTCGATCCTGCCCGAGGAGTGGTCCGGACCCTGCCCCTCCAGGCCGTGGGGCAGCAGCGTGATCCCGGAACGTTCTCCCCACTTCTGTTCCGACGACGCGATGTACTCGTCGACGACGCTCTGCGCGCCGTTGGCGAAGTCGCCGAACTGGGCCTCCCACAGCACCAGGGCGTCGGGCCGCTCCAGCGAATAGCCGTACTCGAAGGCCAGGGCCGCCAGCTCGGACAGCATCGAGTCGTAGGGGGTGAAGTCCGCGGTGCCCGCGCCGAGCCCGTTCAGCGGGGTGTGCTCCGCTCCGGTGCGGCGGTCGGTGAGCACCGCGTGGCGCTGGCCGAAGGTGCCGCGACGGGAGTCCTGACCGGCCGGCCGCACCGGAACCCCCTCCATCAGCAGCGAGCCGATAGCCAGGATCTCCGCGGTGGCCCAGTCGACGGTTCCGGTGTCCAGCATCGTGGTGCGCCTGCGGAGCTGCGGCAGGACGCGCGGGTGGACGGTGAAGTCCGCGGGCTGCCCGGTCTGGGAGGCGATGACGTGCCGGGCGGTGGCCTCCGTGATCGCCGTCGGCACGCGCGCGGCGGTGCCGTCCTCGCAGCCCGTGGGGGTGGCGGGCCTGGGGGGAACCGGCCGCCGGCAGGGCCCGGGTCTCGGCGAAGGCCCGTTCCAGGCGCTCCCGGTAGTCCCGCAGGGCGTCCTCCGCCTGCCGCTCGTCGATGGCCCATGGGGTGCGCGCATCGCTGACCGTGTGGCACCACCGACGCTACGGCAGCGCCGGAACGGCGCCGGGGCCCAAGAATGCCGGGGAGGCGTCACATCGGGACGTGCCCCTGGGCCGTGCCGTGCCGGTGGACGCGGCGTCCGCCGGGAGCGGGGGCCGGATGTCCTGATGTGAGGGTGCCATGGCACGCGGAGTGGTGCGGCGGCGGGCGCACGTCACCGTAACGTCGTAGGGCCAGCGAGCCGACGGCTGCGGCCGCGGCCCGTGTGGTGTCGGGCCGGGGTGCCGGTGTGCCGATCGCCGACGGTGATTCCCGATCAGAGGAAAGAAGCGTTCTCCGCCGTGACATCCCATCCCAGCGACACCCCGTCCCTCCTGCCCCGGAGCGGCTCGGGGGCCCCGCAGACCACCCACGCACCGTCCCGGCTGCCGGCGGCCGGCGGGACGCGACGCCCGCACCTGGGCCCCAGCTGGTTCGCCGCGGTCATGGGCACCGGCATCGTCGCCAACGCCGCGGTCACGTTGCCGCGGAGCGCTCCCTGGCTGCATGACGCGGCCACGGTGGTCTGGGCGGGGGCCGCGGTGCTGCTGGTCGTCCTCGCGGCCCAGTACCTCGGGCAGCGGGCGCTGCGGGCGCACGTCACCGATCCGGTGCTGGCGCCGTTCCTCGGGGCCCCGCCGATGGCACTGCTCACGGTGGGCTCGGGCGCGCTGCTGTTCGGCGGACCGGTGATCGGGGCGCGGACGGCCCTGACCGTCGACTGGGTGCTGTGGTCACTGGGCACCGCACTCGGCCTGGCCGCGGCCTGCGTGGTGCCGTACGTGATGGTCACCCGGCACCGCTTCGGGCCGGACGCGGCGTTCGGCGGCTGGCTGATGCCGGTGGTGCCGCCCCTGGTCTCCGCCGCGACGGGCGCACTGCTCGTCCCGCACGCACCCACCGGCCAGCCGCGGCTGGCGCTGCTGCTCGGCTGCTATGCGATGCTCGGGCTCGGCCTGGTGGCGGTGCTGCTGGTACTGGCCATGGTCTTCAGCCGCCTGGTCCACCACGACGCACCCACGGGAGCGGTGGTGCCCACGGTGTGGATCGGTCTGGGCGCCGTCGACCAGGCGGTGACGGCGATGGGCACCCTCGCCGCGGCGGCGCCGAGCGCGTTGTCCGGGTCGTACGCACGGGGCGCGGCGGCCTTCGCACTGCTCGGGGGGCTCGGGCTGTGGGGCTTCGCGATGCTGTGGCTGGTGCTCGCCACGGCGCTGACCGTACGGCAGTTGCGCTCGGGACTTCCCTTCGCGCCGACCTGGTGGGCCTTCATCTTCCCACTGGGCGCCTGCGTCACCGGCACGAGCGCGTTGGCCACCCGCACCGGGTCGCAGCCCCTCGTCTGGACAGCGGTCGTGCTTTACGTCCTGCTCGCGGCGGCCTGGACGGTGGTGGCGTGGCGTTCGCTGCACCACGCCGCCGGACACACCGGCCGCAGGAAAGCCCGGACGTGAACGCCGCCGCCCGCCGCCGCCCGGCGATCCCTGCTCGTTCGCCCGCGACGAGATCACTCCCTGCGCCGCCGCAATGCCCCCCATCGCCAGGTCCGTTTCCGGCGGGGTGCCGTCGAGCGGCGGGTTGGTCACAGCCCGTCGGCCCGGGACACCGTCGTGAGCGCGCCCCGGACCCGTATGACGTTGTGGTCGGTGTAGGCGTGCACCAGCCGGTGGACGTCGGCCGGCAGCGGCCCTGCGGGGAGCTGGTCGAGGTACTGCTCGGCCTGCGTCCGGCTGGTGCGGGAGGGCCCCTCCCACACGCGCTGTCCGGCCAGTACTCGCAGGTAGCGGTACGGGAAGCCGGGTGGTGGGGCATGATGCCCGTCCCGTGCACCGTTTCGGGATCCTCCTGCGCGCAGGACCTGAGCGGCCAGTACGACACCGACGGTGTGTCCACCGCGGACGCCAAGCAGCAGGGGAACCTGGACGGCAAAGGCTGGAGCTTCCCGGCCGGCCAGTTGCCGGCGCCCGGACTCACCTCGGTTGCCACGTCAGCGGGTCGGCGGACGGGCGGACCGTGCGGATCTGGCACGGTGCCCTGTCCGTCGACCGAAGCGGACGGCGGAGTCGGTCTCCTCGACGGGCGGTGAGCAACGCGAAGGTCTTCGCCCTGAGCGGCCGGGCCTGATCACCGGGCCCCGGCACGCCGTGGCACCGACGGCCTCCCGGGGCCCGCCGCGGCGGCGTGGGCGGCTTCCGGCGCGGCGTGTTCCTCCGCGGTGTCACCCGGTCCCGGTGAGACCCAGTTGCCGCAGCATGCCGAGTTCGTCACTGCTGCCCCAGCGTTCGACGAGCCTCCCGTCACTGTCGAAGCGGCTGATCTGCATGCCCCGGTAGCTCACCTTCCTGCCGGTGGGCGGGTGCCCCATCAGCGGTCCGAGGTGTGTTCCGCTGATGGTGTAGGCGAAGGCCAGCTCGTCATCGGTGGCCACGAGGTGTTCCACCGCCACGTTCACGTCCGGGAAGGCGGCGCGGAGTTCGCCGAACATCGCCTTGTACCCCGCGGGCCCGGGCCCCTGGCCGGGGGCGGGGTCGTGGTCGATCGAACCGGGCGCCACGACGCTGTCCAGGGCGTCGAGGTTCCCGGACATGACGGCCTCTGCGAAGGCGGTCTGGGCGGCGATGTTCGTCTGTCTCGACATAGCGCTCCTCCTGCGCCGAGTAGGCCACCGGTCCAAAGCGGCCGGACTTCGCCGGGCACCCGCGGGTGCGGGAAGGCGGGGTGGCGGGGAGGCGGGGTCCGTCGGTCCGCGTACTCGCCGGGCGACTGCCGCGTACTCGCCGGGCGCCTGCCGCGCGTCCCACCGCAATGGCCCAGCCCGCTCCCCGGCCGACCGGGGCCGCAGCAGAGACCCGGGCCCGGCACACGTATGCCACCGGCGCAGCGACCCTGTGCCACGGTCTCTCCAGTCTCCCCCTGTGGCCACGCGAGGGCACTCCGGCAGGCGATGAGTAGCAGTGCGCTGCCGTGGCATGTGCTCGATCGAGCGACGACCCTTCTTCCTCAGGGCTCGCGCGCTCACGGCCACGGCCTGCCGCGACGGCGGTCCGGCGCGCGCGAAGTCGAGGTACCCGGCGGGCGTGTCGAAGTGGGCGGCGTACGACGTGAGCACGGGGCTCGTCCTTCCGGGCCGGTGGCGGTGCGGTGCGATGTAATGGGCGCGACGGGTGAGGACCGTAGGCGTGCCGTGGACCGCCTGCTCGTCGCCCACCATCACGCGTGTCGCCACCCGCCTCGCAACGTACGGCGCTTCACGGCGCGCGGGCGCTCCCGGGGTGCCGGTCCGCGTGGGGATCTCCGTCATTCCGCCCTGCGACCCGCCACGCGCATCATCCGCGCGAGGGACGCGCCGAACCGCAGCACGCCGCTTCCGGCGGGCGAGCTGATCCGGACGCGCGGGGCGCCTCGTCCCGCCTCCAGCAGGTTCGCCGAGCGGTTCTTGCGGTGGAGTCGCCGAGGCGGCTCGACCTCTCCGGTGGCGGGTGAAACGGGCGTGGCCGCCGTACCGGACGGGCCCCAGAGGTGGTTCGCCGGACCGGCCGTCGCCGGGGACGCCCGTCGGGTTCGCGGACGCGGGCGGCATGGTGATCCTCGGCTGCCCGCATTCGTTCAGCGCCAGGCAGAGGGCAGGCCGCATGAACCTCGGCGTCGGGCGCCCGGCCGCGGCTCGCGCGACGGTCGTCGCCGGGCACCGGTGGCGGGCGGGCCGATCGTGCCGCGGCCGCACCGGACGGCGACCGACGGGGCTGATCCTCTGCCCCCCTGACCCCCTGCCCACAGCACCGAACGGGACTGGAAACCTTCTGCGGCGGCGCGGCGGAACCGCACCGGGCGGGGCGCACCGGACGGCGCGGGTTCCGCGTCGCGGAATCGGCCGGACACTCCGCTGGGAAAGCGGGAACAGGTCAAAGGTCCAGGACGACGTCCTGAGCGGGTTTGGAGCAGCAGATGAGGATGTTTCCGTCACCCGGCGGCTCGACGGGATCGGGTGAGTAGTCGACGCTCCCCGACATCAGGGCGAGTTCGCATGTGTGGCACACCCCGGTACGGCACGACCACTGGACCGGGACGTCGCAGGCCTCGGCGAGTTCGAGCAGGGAGTTACGGGTGTCGTCCCACGCGACGGTCAGCCCACTGCGTGTGAACGAGACGGAAGGGCCGGTGCCGGCAGGGCCCGCGGGCTGGTGCGGCGCCCTGGCCGGCGGCGCGCCTTTGATGCCCGGAGTGATCGAGGGGCCGGAGCTGAAGTTCTCGGTGTGCACGCGTGATGCTTCCAGGCCGGCCTTGACCAGGGCGTCGGTGACCTCGTCCATGAAGGTCACCGGGCCGCAGATGTAGGCGTCGGCATCGGTGGGCAGGCCCAGGCCGAGAAGCCGCTCGCTCGTCAGGCGTCCCGTCTGCGCGTAGTCCTCGCCCTGCCGATCTTCGGCGTTCGGCCTGCTGTAGTAAACGATCGACCGTGCGTGGTCCAGGCTCTCCAGCAGGCCGCGGGCCTCCTGGGCGAAGGGATGCTCCGTGCCGTTACGGGCGCCGTGCAGCCACCACACCTGCCGTCGGGAGCGGGCGCTCGCCAGCGAATGCAGCATGGCCAGCACGGGCGTCACCCCTACCCCGGCGGACACGAGAACCACCGGACGGTCGCCGTCGGACAGGCAGAACGTGCCGCGGGGCGCGGCGATGTCCAGGCTGCCACCGGCGCGGGCGTGTGCGCGTAGATAGTTGCTCGCCACACCATGTGGCTCCACCTTCACGCTGATCCGGTACGTCCCCGTGCCGGGCCGGCCGGACAGCGAGTAGCTGCGAATCAGCGGTGGCCCGTCCTCCTCCGGCCGTATTCTCACGGTCAGGAACTGCCCTGGCAGGGCAGCCGGCAGGGCGGAGCCTTCGCCCGCGGCCAGGGACAGGCTGATCACGCTCTCGCTCTCGGGCCGGACGTCCGTGATCGTAAGGGGGCGGAAGCCGGTCCACGCAGGGGGCGGGGCGCTGGATGCCGCCGTGAGGCCGGCGCTGCCCGACGCCGAGCCCGGCCCCCGTTCCGCCTGCTCCAGGAGCGCGTGCATCGACCCCTGCCAGCCCGGACTGAGGGCGGGGATCCGCAGAGCCCGCTCCACCTGCTCGCGAGTGTGTCCGGGGAGGTAAAGGACCGAGTCGATCTCCTCGACGGTCATCGCTTCGGGGCCGGTGGAGACCTTGACGATCTCCTGCCCGGCGCTCACCTCCCCCTCCTCTATGACACGCAGGTAGAAGCCGGGCCGGTGATGGGCGACCAGCAGCGCCGCCATCTGCGGCTCTCCCAAGCGCAGGCCGACCCGGTAACACGTCACCCTGGGCTGTGAGACCTCGAAGAGGGCACCGCCGATGCGGTACCGGTCACCGATGCACACCTCGTTGTCGGGGAGCCCGTCCACGGTGAAGTTCTCACCGAAGATTCCGGGCGTCAGGTCGTCGCGTCCGAGTTTCCGCGACCAGAAGCGGTAGGACTCAAGCTGGTAGACCAGCACTGCCCGCATTTCCCCGCCGTGTCCGCCCAGATCGCCCTGACCGTCTCCGTCGATGTTCAGCCGCCGCACCATCCGCGGCCCGGACACGGGGTGTTTGTACACGCCCGTGTAGACGGTCCTGCCCTGCCAGGGCACGTCTGCCGGCATCCCTACGTTGACCGCGACCAAGGTCGCCACCGCTCACCCTCCTTGTCCGGGGTCCCGCTCCTGGCGCGCTACAGCTGAGGACGTGGCCGAGGAATCCATGGATGTAGCCGCTGATGGCGTCGAGACACGTCTCCAGGGCGAAGTGACCAGCCTGACCAGCCGACAGCAGATGGACTTCGGCGTCCGGCAGGTCACGGGAGGAGGTCCGAGCGCCGTCCCGTCCGAAGATCTCGTCGCTTTCGCCCCGGACCGCGAGCAGCGGCACCCTGCTGGTACGGAAGAAGCGAGATGGCGGAACATATGGGAACTGCCAGGAAACCCGAGCAGCGGCAAAACCACCGGCACTTCGCTCGGGCCCGCCTCGCGGTGGAACACCTGTGGGCCGGCGACCGTCGTCCGGTGGTACGCAGGGAGCATGCCGACCTCGCTTCCCGGGGATCCCACGTCTACGGTCTGCAGGGCGCTACGGCACGTTGCCCACGCTAGACCCGGCCTCGGGCAGCGGCCACTCCGGACCCCAGACGATCTGGAACGATGGGTCGAGAACGGCTGGGGTGTGGGATGGGGCCGTCCACGGAGCGTCGACGACAACAGAGTGCTGGATGCGGTCGGTGAGCAGTTCTGGGGCCGTGGCCACGCGGGCCACGCCGCCACGGCGCTGGGCGGTATGGTCGCCGCCACCGGCCTCGGCAAGGGCGGCCTGCACCTGCACCAGCTGCCTCACAGCAGTGGGTCGAGGGAGCTGCTGGGTGCCAGGCGCGGCGGGATCGGCGGCGGGGGCGCGAGCGCCGGCGCCGCGGGCCCGTGCCGCCGGCGACTCAGCCGCTTCGGAGGCAGCCGCTTGATTCACCGGCTGCCTCCTGTTCTTCGGTCTGCTCGGGCGAGGCACTGGTCTGGGTGGTGGAACTCGCCGGGGACTCGTACGTGCCATGGGGGCGGGCGGGCCTTCGCTGGGTGAGGCTGGAAGCGTGAGCATCCGTAGCGACCGGCCGGTGAGTACCGAGCAGATCCACGCGGCGCTGGCCGCTCTGGCGGCTGAGCCCGAGCCGGATCCGAAGAAGCGCCCCGAGGGGCCGCGGGAGAAGGAGCGCCTGCAGCTACTGGGGAGTCTGCTGGCGAAGACGGAACTGGAGATCACCGCTGCGACCCGTCTGACCGAGGAAGAGGAGATCGAGGACGTCCTTGAGACGTTGCTCGGTTGGGGGGAGCAGCTGGGAGGGAACCCCGACCTCGCGGTCAACGTCCTGACGAACCGGCTGCAGCGCACCGCGGTGCAGGTCTCCGAACCCGAGGCGGAGGAACTGCCCCCCGGCCGCGAGGCCGCCTTCGCCGCAGTCATGACAGCGGTGTACGCGCTCGGCGCCCAGCTGCACGCGGACCGTGGCGACGAGGAGGGGACGCGACATGCTCTGAGCGGGGCGGAGGAAGCTCTGATCGACATCCTGCAAGGCATGCATGACCTGCGCGTGGCCATCGGTGACGCGGCCGGGCCGGCGAGCGAAGGCAACGGCTGACGCGCTGGGAGCCTGGCGGGCGCCATCGGCCTCGCCGTGGCGCTCACCTCGGGATTACGTGTTGGTGCGTGATAGCGGGTGAGGCAGAGCTGTCGTTCAGGAGACGTGGTTCAACCGTTTGCGGTGCGGTCGGAGACGGGCCGGCGATGGGCCGGTAGGTGGCGGGCAGCCGGTCGTGTCGGTGGGTCCAGCGGGTCACTTCCATGTTTGTGGTCGGCGAGGGCGCGTTCGACGGTGATGCGGTCGGATGAGGGTCAGTGGCGGTCGCGTTCCCAGGGGGTGCGTGCACGGGTGGCAGTGCTGCTCTCTTGTTCGGCTCCTCGGACGTGCGATGGCCTGGCCCGGGTGGTCACGTCTCAGCTCGGCACTTTCCAAGTCGAGCCGGGTTCGCAGAGCGAACAGGCGCTACAACGTCTGGTCCGCTCCAAGGCAGCGCCGCGTCCGCCGACCGCAGAGGATGAGGGCCGAGCCAACGGCCCAGAAGCGCTCGACGCCGGCTCCTCCTGACCTCCTGATATGCCGGCCCCTCGCCCGCCAAAGGGTCCGCTGGGCCCCCAGCCGGCCCTGACGGAGGTGCTGTTGGAGGAGCCGGTCGCCGGTCTCGTCCCGCCATCGTTCGCCGATCGCCTCCAGCCAGGGCGCGCTCGACGATCCCTCCGGGTGGTCTGGCATCCCGGGAGACGCCATCGCCATCGCCGACGGCCGCGCGGGCGGTGCCGGTACGACTGCCGACGTCTCGCGCTCCACCGGCGACGCCATGCCGCCGGGTGCGCGGTGCACCCGGACCGACGGGGCGGGGCAGTACGGGCATCAGCGGGGCTCCCTGAAGGAGATGTCGGTCGCGTCCGGGGGGCATGCCTGTAGTGCCCCAGAGGGCGGCGCGGCTACGCCAGGCGACCGTTCCGCTGTCGCCGACGAGTTCGGTCGAGGCGCCGACCAGGTCGGAGACCATGACGGAGAAACGGCAGTCGACCTCCTGGCCGGACAGTGGCTTGCGCGCGGAAGGATTCCAGGGTGCACCAGTCCAGCAACGAGGTGATGCCGGCCAGTGAGGACGAACTGCCCGTGGCCGACGGGTCATGGCCGCGGCGCTGCCGCGCAGGGCGCCTCGGGCGTACGGCGCTGGGCCTGCCGCAGGACGCGCGCCCGATCCTGGCCGGCACCGGGCCGGAGCCGCCGGCGCAGATCGCACTGAGAGCAGCTGTGGGGCTGGTTTGCTGGGGGAGCTTGTACGAGGCGGCTGCGCCGGACGGTGTCTGACACATCCGCACCGCCGGACCGGCGGTGGTCGGCGGTCGGGAGGTACACCCGTCGTCCCGGCAAGCGGACCCGGACGCTGCCGCATGCCCCGCCCGGTGATTCAGGGGCCGGTGTCGCCCGTCCGGACGACACCGGGATGCAGTACCCGCCCACTTCCGTACGGTCGTTTGCAGGGCTGGAACACCCTCCGACCTGCCCATGAGGAGGCGCGTCATGCGTCACATCAGCTCGACGCTCACCATATTCGCGGCCGCCGGAATGCTCGCGCTCACCCTTCCCGGATCGGCGTTCGCCACGAACGGATTCCTCCGCATCGACGGAGTCGTCCACAACCACCCGCTCGGCTGCTACGAGGTCGCTCGGCTGTCCACCGTACTCAACTTCACGGACGTTCCCGTCCGCGTCCACAACGTTCCGGGGTGCCAAGGCAACGTCGTCCAGATCATTCCCCCGGGGCTGGCGACGCAGGTGCCCGGGACGCACAGCATTCTCGTCGCGGACCCGTTCAGTCCCCCGAGATGACTCGCACGGCGGTGCCCGGACGCCGATGCAGCGAGAACGGTGGAGCACCGCCGCGCACGACGCCGGCGATCAAGGCTTCCGGAGCGTCCCCCGCCGACGACGACCGCGTCCAGGATGCCGGCAGTGGGGGGGGAGACGGCCCGGACGACGAGAGCGTCGCAGGGCTGAACGTGCCGGCGGTCTTCGACGACGACTTGGCCAGTGAGGTGGCCCTCGTCAGGAGTCCTCTGCGCGGACTGCTGACTTTGCTGCGCGCGGAAGCGGGGCTTGCCCACCTCTCTGACCGGTCACAGCCCTCGTGCGGAGGGACGGGACCGTGCATGGTGGCCGCGAGTGGATCAGCATGAGGTAACTGATGCCAATCGCGGTGCCGAGACGGCGCAGGCAGCCTGGGTCCGCGCGATGCCGTGTGCCGCGACGTGCTCGACTGCTGCCTCCACCAAGTGAGTCGGGATGGAGGGTGCTCCAATTCACTCACTACGCTGAGCGCCTTCGCACCTCGGGAGGTTCGGTTGGTACGGCGGAGCACGCTCGGGCAGGACTTCCGGCGGTTGTGGGCCGCCTACGCGGTCAGCGCAGCGGGCAGTGCCGTCGGCATGGGGGCGTTGCCGCTGATCGCCCTCCTGGTGCTGGGATCCTCGGCGTTCCAGGTCTCTGTGCTCGCCGCGCTGTCCGCGGTGGCCAGTGCGGTGATCGCTCTGCCATTAGGTGTGCGTGTCGAGCACCAGTACAAGCGCCCGGTCATGATCACCGCAGATGTGGCCCGCTGCGTGTTGCTGGCGAGCATTCCGGTCGCCATGGCTTTCGACAGGCTCACCTTCACCCAGTTGTGTGTCGTCGGCATTCTCCAGACGGCAGCATCCGTCGCGTTCGACGCGGCGAGCGGGGCGCACATGAAGGCGCTGGTCCCGCCCGAGCACCGTCTTCGTGCGAACAGCCTGTTCGAGACGACCAACTGGATCAGCGTCAGCGCCGGCCCGCCTGTCGGCGGGCTTCTGATCGGGGCCCTGGGCGCGGCCGCCACAGTGGGGGTCGACGCCATGTCCTTCCTCGGATCGGCCCTGAGCATCCGTCGCATCCGGCAGCCTGAACCCGCGCCACCGCAACGCGCGCCCACCTCACACCTGGGCCGTGACATCGCTGCCGGATGGCAGTACCTCCTGAGGCACCCAGGGCTGCGGCCGTTGTTCTTCAACGCGCTGCTCTTCGGCGGATCCGTCATGATGGCCTCACCGTTGACGGCCGTGCTCATGCTGGATGATCTGGGCCTGGCGCCGTGGCAGTACGGACTTGCCCTGGGGCTGCCGTGCCTGGGCGGCGTGCTGGGCTCACGTTTGGCTCCGCTGCTCAGCCGGCGATCCGGACAGCGTCGCATTCTGCTGCTGGCCGGTGTTGCGCGCACGCTCTGGACGATCCTGCTGCCGCTGACGCCCTCCGGTGCCCTCGGCGTGTGCGCCATCGTGGCCGCCGACTTCGGCCTGCTCTTCTCCGCCGGGGTCTTCAACCCCTCGTTCACCACGTATCGCATGGCGGCCACACCGGACGCGTTCATGTCTCGCGTCAGCACCTCATGGTCCGTCGGCTCGAAGGCGTGCCAGGCCGCCTTCATGATCGCCGGCGGCCTCATCGCCGCCGCAGCAGGTGCACGCGGCGCGCTGTTCATCGCCGGCCTGCTGTGCATGGCGAGCGCGCTGCTCCTGCCATGGCGAGAGGAACGGATCTCCACCGGGCATGTTCCAGCGCCCACGACGGAAGTGGTTCCGTCCCCGGCCACGGACAGTCCGTCCGCGTAGCGGTTTCTCCGGCCTGCGAGACGCGACTTCGTCGGGAGTGGGAGATTGGTGCTCGGGACCACAGTCCGCGGGCCGGTAAGGCCAAGGCGGTGGTCCTGTCCTTGAGAATGATCAGTCCTGCTGGGCTTCGAACGAACGGGACGGCTACCGCACGGATCGAGCGGGGCCGCCCGTATGAGGAACTGACGCCCCCACTGCGATCAAGCTCCAACTGATCCCTGAGGCCCCCCGCAGCGGGCGAGATGCCGCTCGGTCACACCGGACCGCCGCGCGAAGGCCTGATATCAAGGAGGGCATGGGGCACGTTTCTGGTACCCCTCCTCGCGTCTCGGCCCACGGCCTGGCCCTTACGTCCTGTGCAGTCTGCTGTCCCGGACCGAGTCGCGGATCTGCAGCTCCATCCCCCATTTCAGGTGGCGTGGTGGGCCTTTGGGTAATAGTGAAAAGGGAGGCTGTTCGGCGTCACCCCCGGACCTCAAGCCAGTGGCTGGCCAGCATCGGCCTGCAGGCACAGCACTGCCGGCTCCGGCCGAGTCGGCAGGGCCCGCAAGCCGCCGCACTCCATGGAACAGGTGCAACGCGAGCCGCAGGGCTCAGCGTGCTCGCGGTCCGTCTCCGAGTATGGACCTCGTGCCTGGACGGGTCCGCGTCACGCAGGATCTGGCCGACCGTGCGCCCGCCTTCTCGGTGCCCGACACACGCAGCGAGCAGTCGGCGTGGCCGCGTGGGACCGGCTGGTCCAGTTGGTGGCCGAGCACGGCACGACCCTCCCGGCCCTGGTCGAGGACCTCGCGCAGGGCACTCCGACCCGGGCCGAGTGCGCCGAGCTGGCCGAGCCGGCCTCCGCCCTGGGCGGCGCGCCGGGCCCTGAGGCGGAGGCGAAGGCCCAGGCGCTGCTGGAGCGCCTGGGGGCCGCTTCGCACGGGTCGCGGGCGGCCGCGTAGGACGACCGGGGTCGTGGGCCGGTTTCAGACGTAATTGCCCACAGTGGCTTTCCCTGGCCGACGGGACGTTGCCGTACCGGACGTACCGGGTGATCATGAGGGCTTTGGGCAGGCGCGGGCCGGGAGGGATGCCGTGGGCTTGGGCGCGGAGGGCCGCCGGGGTGCGGAGCGGGGTGGCTGGGACGATCTGGGGCCGGGAAAAGGGCTGCGGAGATCGGCGGACGTGCTCCACTGGGGCGGCTTGGTCGGCGTCGTCGTCGGGTGGCTCGGGCTCTGCGCGCGGGTGGCCATGCCCCGTGCATGGGACGGGCCGTGGTGGCAGGCCGCCGCCCTGATCGGTGCGGGGGGTGCGGCAGCCGCCGGAGCTGTGGCGATCGAACGGCGCATCCGGCGGGTCAAGCGCTTCCACGCCTACCGGGAGATGTTGGAGAACCCAGCCCCGCACCCGGCCGAGCCGGGTGCGGACCCCAGTGTCTTCCGGCTGCTGTCGCCGCTCCACAGCCCGGTACCCTTCCGCGACCGCGACGACGAGCTGGCCCGGCTGCGGCGCTGGTGCGAGGACGAGACCGATCCGCACCCGATCATGCTGCTCGCCGGTGACCGCGGCGTCGGCAGATCACGGCTGGCGCTGGAACTCGTGCGGGCGCTCGGCGATTCCTGGACCGCCGGGCGGTTGCTGCGCGGCGCCGGGCAGCTGTTCCCGGCGTTACGCGACCGGGCCAGGCCCGCGCTGGTCGTGGTGGACGATGCCGACCTGCGATCCGACGTCGACAGCCATCTGCACTCGCTGGTGCGCGCGGACGTCGTCCCGCTGCTACGGGCGTTCGGTGCGCGCCTGCACGACACGACGCCGGTGCGCCTGCTGTTCGTCGTCCGGCACGCCGAACGCTTCCGTGCCGTGGTCGGCGAGGAACTGGAGTACTCCCGAGGCGACTCCGACGTGCTCCGCCTCCTCGCCAACGCGCCCGTATTGAATCTCGCGCCACCGGTGCTCGACCGGGCCGTCCAGGCCGAGCGCCACGCGGAGGCACAGGTCGCCTTCACCGCGGCCCTCGCAGACACCGCGGGCACCGAGCGGGCGGACGGCACCGAGGCGGCTGGTGCCGGTACCTCCTTGGGCACTGCCGACGTCCGGCCCGAGCGGCCTCTCCTCCAGACCACCCTCGATCTGCACGCCCAGGCCCTCGTCACCGCGCTGACCGGTGAGCCGGTGCCCGCAGTCCCCCGGCGTTTCGAGGAAGTCGCCGGTGTCCTCTTCGAACGGGAGCGCCGGCGCTGGCGGCGCAGCGCCGCGTCGTTCACCGGACCGGGCGTCCCCGCACTGCACGGCCTGCCCGACCACCCCGGCCTGCCCGAACGCGTCATGCTGGCACTGCTTTTGACCGGTCATCGAGAGTACGTCATCGCCTCACACATCCTCGAACGGCTCCCCGAGTTCGCGGGGCTTGAGGAGGAGCGGATCCGGTCCGCGACGTACGCCTGGGTGACCTGGGCCCTCGCGCTGCACGGCGGGACGCACCAGGCCGCCCGCATGGCGGAACCCTGGATCGGACCGGAAGCCTTCACCCACTGGTTCCTGACAACACGGCTGCGCGTCGAGCCGGAGCTGTTCGACCGCCTGTCGACAGGACTGAACGTACACCGGTCCGAGCACCTGGCGGGCGTGCTCGGCCGGGCCTGCGAGGACTTCCCCGCGGCGGGCGAGATCCTGCAACGGTACGTCGCGAGCCACCCGTCGACACACGGATACCACGCCGTGCGCGGCGCCAGGGTGCTCGCCCGTCCGGAGCGGGTGGACCCCTGGATCGCCGAGGGTCTGCGCAAGCTGGAGCCCCGGTCCCGCCCCGCCCTCAGCGCCCCGGTTTCCCGCGACTTGTACAACCTGGCGCGGCAGGCCCTGCCCGAGGTGGTGCCACGGTCCCACGCCGTGCTGATCCGCGCGTACGAGCGCACCCGCCGGGCCGAGGAGAAGCAGGAGCGACAGCGCGGGAGGGAACTGCGGCGCCGGGGGCGCGGTTCGCGCACCTGACCGCGCCGCGGCCGTGCCGTCCGCCGGGCCCACAGCATCCAACCCCGCGCACACCGTGCTCTCACCAGCGTCGGCGGATGACGAAGGACGCAGCAGCGCTGACGAACTGTGCACGGAACTGACGGTATTGATGAGCAGGTCCTCCTCGATGATGCTGAGGGCAAGGGTGACGCGACGCATTCCGGCCACGCGCTGCGCCCCCACCGCGTTCATCGCCACCCAGACCGATGACACCCGTCCCATCGCGGCCCAGCTGTGCCTGCGACGCAAGGACCGCGTCCACTCCGTGATCACCGTCATGGAACCCGCACAGCGCGACCTGGCAACCGGGCACGCCCTGCTGCACAGGCTGCGTGAGGACCCGACCGGCGAGGGGTTCACCTTGCTCGACCTCGGCGGCTAGCGCCTCGACCCTCCCGTCTGCCTGTTCGGGTTGGCAGGAAGCATCTTCTCCAGCAGGGTGGGCGCGGCGGGGTGCCGAGCGGGGTACGGACGTCCGCTTCCATCTGCGCGGCGCGTTCGGTCGGGCAGGCGCCGAGCACGAGGTCGGCGAGGCGGGCGAGGCGGGGGAGTCTCCGGCGCGGGCTCGTCGGTCACCAGGCGCACGGCGAGCACGGGGGCCTGCTACGCGCGCGCCCACCTCACGGCCAGGCGAAGTGTCGTCCCCACCGCCGCACCCCCGTCCCGTAGACACCGTGGGGGAATCCGGTCCGCTGGGCCGAGGCACGATAGCGGGCACGTTCAGCGTGCTTGTTGTCGCCGAGAGCGCGAACAGGCGAGCATCGGGATATGCCGGGCCACGGTAGTTGGCGCCGGGCCACGCCGGTTGGCATCGTCCTCGCTCATCTGTGCCAGGATTCGAGGGTGGAGATAACCGATGTGACGCGTGCGATCGCGGCTGCGACTTCGGTTGCCGCGTCGCTCGGCCTGTCAGCCGATGATGCAATCGTTCTTCACAACTCGAACAAGCTGGCACTGCGGCTGACGCCATGCGACGTCTTCGCCCGGGTCGCCCCTGTGGGACAAGAGGTCGCACAGTTCGAAGTCGAGCTTGCTCAGAGGCTCGCCGAGGTCGGATGCCCGGTGTGTCCCCTGGAGCCTCGGGCGGAGCCGCGTGTGCACACGCGCGAGGGCTTCGCAGTGACGCTGTGGACCTACTACGAGCCCGTGACACCCCACACCTCACCAGCCGACTACGCCAAGGCGCTGGAGCGGCTGCACGCCGGCATGCGCAAGGTCGATGTGCCGAGCCCGAGGTTCACGGACCGGATCATGGAGGCGGAAGAAGTCGTCACCGCCCCGGACCGCTCGCCGGGGCTCGCCGACGCGGACCGCGTGTTCCTGAGCAGCAGGCTGGCAAGCCTGCGACGGGCGATCGACGACCGCGGCGCCGTGGAGCAGCTGCTCCACGGCGAGCCGCATCCAGGCAATGTGCTCAGCACGAAGAACGGCCCGTTGTTCATCGACCTTGAGACGTGCTGTCGTGGACCCGTCGAGTTCGATCTCGCCCACGCTCCCGAGGCGGTCTGCGAGCACTACCCAGGCGTTGACCAAGGGCTGCTGGACGAGTGCCGGCAACTGGTCATCGCGATGGTCGCCGCGTGGCGGTGGGAACTCGGCGACCAGTTCCCGAACGGGAGGCGATTCGGAGAGGAATGCCTGCGCCTGCTGCGCGAGGGTCCTCCTTGGCCGACACTCGACACAGTGACCAGGCGACTGAACGGTCTGTAGAAGCCGCCGAAGACCCCCACACGCTCAGTGGCCGCCGCGCGGCTCGAAACAGCCCGATTCCAGGAACCGGCCGTTGACCTGGACTTGGTAGTTGGTCGACTGCACGAACGCGGTCACACAGGCATCGTGACGGACGTTGAGGGCGATGCTGGTACCTGGGTTGCCGCCGGGGTCGTTGGCCTGAACGAAGAGCGTTCCGCGCCCCCGCTCGCTGTCCGGGCCCCCGTTTCGGTAGCCGAGCTTGAGCAGCGCCATGCGCACACTCCCGGCATCCCATGTCTTGGCAGTCCAGAGCCGCTTGAGGACGGGCTCGATGCGGGCAGCCTCCGTGCGGGCGGCCTCCTCACTGGCGGGGGACATCTCTTCGGGGATCTTGAAGCCGTTGTTCTCCTGGTAGTGCGGGGCTCCGTCGTGGGAGTCGGGCTCCACGTTGCCCCGTGCCGGGCCGACGGGGGAGCCGCTGTGTGAAGGGGAGCCGGGGCCGGCCGCCGTCGGTCCTGTGTGCTCCTGGCCGCAGCCGGTCAGGGTCATGGCAGTGCCCAGTAAAAGGCCCGCAGCAACGTATCTCGGTCTGGGTATCCGCATGAGGAGGACTCTGCCACAGTACCGATGTGGTCAACGCCCGCCCCGCGAAAGCCGAAGCCGAAGCCGGAGCTGTATGCGAGATCCGACCGCACCATGCAACCTCGCACGCGAGGTAAAGCTACAAAGTGTAAGACTCGCCCCGCAGAACAGATGCGCACGGACGGGCCGGTACTACGGCCCCTGCTGGACCTCGCCCGCGCGCCGCACACCGCCGTGGTCACAGCCTTCTACGGTGGGCTCAACCGGCCGTAGGGGCTGCGTCGTTGTGGCTCCGCCATGTCGATGAAGCGCGACTGTGCTGTTGCAGCCCACTGTTGTGCGAGGGCTTCGGCATGGCGGTCCGCGTCGCACAGTATCCAGGCCGGCTCCTGGATCTCTTCGCTCTGCCAGGACGGGGATCGCACCCTGCCCGCCTGGCGATCGGCCCCGGCGCGTCCGGGCCATTGCTGTCCATCGCCGCGGGCACCGGCATGTAGCCCGCTGCCCTGATCTCGCGGAACCGGGTGGTGCAGGTGTCGAGGCTGTCGCTGCCGTAGGGGCGGCGAGCAGCGACGAGATGCCCGTGGAGGCTGGCGTCCCGGGCCGCGGCACGCAGCGGCTCCACCAAGTCCCGGTCGCGCAGAACGTCCCCGCGGACCGCCGGCACCGCGTCCGGGTCGAATCCTGTCGGCCGGCTCGCGGCCTGCGCGGGAGGACAGGAAGGTGTGCTCGGCCAGACCGAGCTGAGTGGCCAGGCGGTTGCCTCCCTGAGGAATGCGGCATCGACGATCGTGAGGGTCTCGCCAATGGCGGCCGCGATTCCCACGGCCGACGCCACGAGCGTCTCCCGCCCCCCCGTGCCCTGCTCCTCGTAGACGACCAGTCCGCCCCGGCCGTCGATGACTGCGTCCGACGCAGTCGCGGGTCACGGGGTGCTTCAACAGGCCGGCGTCCGGCATCTGCCTCTCCCCCATTTTCGGCTGCGTTGTGCCGGTGGGCTGTGCACCCTGCCGGCATGGGAGGCCATCGGGCCGGCGGTTGCCGAGCCCGTGAGCTGCCCCTTGGGGGGGACTGCGATCGCCAGCCAGAGTCCGCGCTTCTGGAGTGCGGGGCAGAGCCTTCAACGCCCAACCCGCGCAACCGACCGCGGACATCACGCACACAAACTCAACTGGTCAGAGCGAGGTGCTCGCTCATCGCGGCGGCACAGAAGGCCAGTGCCGCGACGCGACAGCGGCTACGGTCTGCGTCGCCGCACTCACCCGGTATCCCCGTCCGGACAAGCCGATCGCCGAGAGGAGTACGCAGAGGCTTCCTTCCACCGACGGCCCGAGGGCCCGCATGCGGTGCAGGAAGCTGGCGGCCACGTCCGTGATGACGCCAACGTTGCACGATGCTCACGAACCGCACAACGCCCCACCCTTCGTGAACGACTACTCGCGATGCTTCGACGCCGCCCGCCGAGTGGCGAAAGAGCGCCGCTGACCATCCACTGGAGGACCGGTGGAGGCTCAAGATCGGCTCAACTCGCTGGAATTCGCCCCTGCCACGATGGATCCTCCTCGACAGGACCAGGCACACCAAGGGGGAACAGCGATGAAGACCTTGTTCAGGCGAGTCGTGATGCGCTCGCGCACGAACGCCGCTGTGTGATTCAGGCGGCGCGCGGCGTACGGTCCAGCTAGGGTCTGTCGCGAAGTGGATCTTGTTCGTCGGTGATCACGGTCGAGCGAAGAGTGTTGCCTGGGCTGCCGCGTTCGTAGGATTCCGGCATGGCGGATGATGAGCATGAGCAGGCCGTGCAGGCGGCCATCGACGGAGAGATGCGGCTTCTCGATCCTGCGGTGCGAGCTGTCCCAGCACGGGTTCTGGAGCTTCTGGACCCGGAGTTCACCGAGTTCGGTGCCTCTGGACGCCGATGGGATGTCGAGTCGATCCTCACGGTGACGAGCGGCGGCTCGGTGTCTGCGGAGTCTCCGGTCAAGGTCAGTGAGATGTCTGGCGTCGTCCTTGCTCCGGGTGTCGTTCATCTGACGTACTTCGCCGACGACCGGGGCCGTCGAGCATGGCGGAGCTCTTTGTGGCGCCTGACGGAGACGGGCTGGCGAATGTACTTCCACCAGGGCACTTCGACCGCTTGAGAGGATCACCGTGCGCGAGGGCGGCGGTCGTCCAACTGACCGGGGCGGCTCCAGGTGACCGCCGCAGGTGGTCTCCTTGCGCAATGTCTACCGCAATACCCTGGCGCGACAGCACCGTGCACCCCCTGCTCTCCTACCCAGGCGCTCCGGTGACCGGGCAGCGCGGTGAGGGGGCGCCGACGCGTAACACGACCTCTACGACTCCTGATCCCCGGGCTCGCCGGTCTCCGCAACTGACGCAGGAGCCCGCTCGGAACCGGCCGTTACGGGAGGAGCACCCGCTGGACGGGGACCCCGGCAGTGCTCGCCCGCAGCTCCAGCGGCAACACCTCGCCGGTCCGGGTGACGAAGGACGGGCACAGGTCGGGCGGCGGGACACCATCTGCTGGTCGCGGACCTCGGTGGCCTGGTCGTAGTGGCGTGCTGTGTCGGCAGCCATCGGGGCGCTCATCAGGCCTGCCCCGTCCGGCAGTTCCAGCGTGCGAAGCCCTTGTCGGCACGGAGCTTGACCGGGCTTCGGCGGCGCGGGCCGCGTCGGGAGCGGAGGGCCGGGATCCCGCGCACGAGCGGTTCCAGGCTGAGGTTGTCGTGCATGTCGGCGGCGGGGACGTCCAGGGACAGTGGGCCCACGCAGGTACCCGTACGTCGTCGGTGAGGCGCGATCCGGGACCGTTGTGTGGGCAGAAGGATGGAGAGACAGCCCGGGCCGGTGCGCTGGGCGACGACAACCGTGACACGGCATCGAGGAGGACGACAGCGGCCGCAACCGTCACCGCAGGGGCGATCGCCTGTGCGGCCCGCCGTGCGACGCACGCGCCGCTCGGCACCGCCCCGGACACCTACATGCCGCCGGGGCGCACCGCCCACATCCCCGGCCCCCGAGCGCAGACAGGAGACCGCCCGTGACCGCCATACCCCAGGGCCGTGACTGGACCCGTATGCAGCGCGCCGACTTCGACGACTGCGCCCCGCTCGAACTGGTCGACGCGTCCGTGTGCCGGCCGGTACCCGCCGTTCCCGACGAATGCGGGACGCAAGCACTGTTCGGGAAAGACCCCAAGCCCGAGCGTCCCCGCCGCACCCGCACACCGGCCCCGCCACCCGCCGAGAACACCGACACCCTGTTCTGAGCCGGTCTTCGAGTGCGGACCTTCCGGCTGGGTGCCCTGTTCACCGCCAGGGAGGAGTGGGCGAACCGTCCGGGTCCAGCCCGTACGGCCACCATCTCCGCGTGCTGTCGTGCACAGCCAGACGGCGTCCCTGTCGGGGGGCATCGACCCGTCGGTCCGGTCCATGGACCTGAGGCTGGCCGTCGTCGTCTCCGTCACCGACGCGCTCAGCGCGATCTGCGGCTCGTCGTCCGGAACATGCGACCCCGACAACTCCCCCTACAAGCCCGGCGTGGACAGCGACGCCCTGTTCGGCTCGCCCTACCCGGTGATCAACGCCGACTGGCGGTGGAACAAGGTCGGTCCTGCCGCGCACATGGACAAGCTCGCCGGGATCGGCGTCTCCACCTATGTGGGCGGTGGCCGCCGTTGCACTGGGTGCCCCAGGCGGAACCGTCGCCGTAGTCGACGTAGTGGTACGGCATGCCGAGCGCGTCCATGCTGTGCTTGACGTGCTGGGCCGCGCCTTCGAGCCAGAACTCCGGTTCGGTGGGGACGCCGCCGCCGTCAACGCCGGCTGCCGGGAACAGGATCTGCGGGACCTGATCCCCAGGCTGGAGCGGGCGCTCGCCTCCTGACCGTACGCACGCGCGCGACGAGGACCGGGCCGGCTGCCGCCTCCCGCGCGGCGGCCGGCCCGTCCGGCGTCCGCGCGCCGCGCCCGCCTCACCGCACCATGGCTGTGACCTGCACGCGACCACGTCTCAAGCCCATACCGCCCCGACCGCGGCATGGCCTGCGGCAGCCGCCCGGCCATAGAACCCTTGGAGGCCCGAGGGCATACAGCGGCTCGAACTCGGCCCCCGCCGTCCGGTGCCGCCGGGATCGGACGTGCGGCGATCCGGGAGGCGAGGACGGTGACCACTTCTGAGCTTGCCACGGGCTCGCGTCCCGCTACTCGGACGGTGCGGCTCCGGGCCGGGCAGCCGGCCCCGGCGGTCCGCTCGTGCCAAGCGTCGTGAATGTGACCGTCATGTCCGCCGCTGATGACGATGAACAGGCGCGTTCAGCGTGGAAGGCGCCCTGTTCCCGGCAGCTGGAAGCCCCTGTCGGCGACCTCGGTTCACGGAATGCGTTCACTGAGAGACGGATAGTCTGCCTCCATGGGTGAGGGGACCGACGAAATCGGCGTGGATCTCGACCGTCGGGGCTGGGGTGCCACGCGCTCCTGGGCGGAGAAGGAACTGGCCGCGACGGAGCGCATCGAAAAGGTCGAGCGGCTGCGCGGCGGCTGGACGTCGGAAATGCGCCGCCTGGATCTCTGCGGTCCGGATGGTCGACGCTCACTCGTCCTGCGGTCCTTCGTCAAGCCGTTCTTCGTTCGGCATGCAGAGGGCCTGTTGACCCGTGAGGCGACTGTCCTGCGCCTGCTCGGTGACACGGACGTGCCCTCGGCCACGCTCGTGGCGGTGGATGCGACGGCGCAGTACTGCGATCACCCCTCCCTGTTGATGTCCCTGTTGCCGGGGACCGTGCGCCTGGGCGATCAGGGTGCTGATGAGCGCGCTGAACTGCTGGCCCGGCAACTGGTGCGTATCCATGGGTTGCCAGTGACGGCGCGACAACGGCCTCGCGTCTATCAGGCCTGGACCTCTCCGGAGCAGGTGACTGTGCCGGCAGCCACCGAACGGCCTGAACTCTGGCAGCGCGCTGTCGACGTCATCCGCCGCGATCCCCCGCCCTGTCAGGGACGCTTCCTGCACCGGGACTTCCATCCCGGCAACGTCCTCTTCACAGGCACCGACGATGATCCTCAGATCAGTGGAGTCGTCGACTGGGTAGAGACCTCGTGGGGACCGGCCGACTTGGACGTGGCTCATTGCTCGACGGCTCTGGCCCTGCTGCACGGGGTCCCCGCGGGCATGCGCTTCGCCGATCGCTACGTCGCCGCGGGAGGAACCTTGGCCGAAGATGGCACCGCCCATCTCTACTGGCGACTGCTGGACGCGCTGGGTTTCGCCCCGGACGCGGAGAAGGTCGCCGTCCCCTGGCGTGAACTGGGCCGCGTCGACCTGACCGCCAGTGTCCTGGCTCAAAGGCTGGAGGGATACATCGAATCCCTCTTCAGCCGCTATGCCTGAACCGGCGTCCCTGGGGTGAACGCCTACGAGGACGCACAAGGATGAGACGTCCCACAAGTTCAGCAACTGGCTGATGTACAGGACCCCGGGGAGAGTCGCGTTCGCCCGGTTCGATCACGGATGCCGTGGAGGGTGAGGACGGCTTCGGCTCGGGTGTGGGCGCGTCCGCCCCTGCCGACGTTGGCCCAGCCGGGGCTCCGGCCTTCTGCACCTCCTCGGCCATGGCGAGGACCTGCGAGGTCGCGCAGAGCGCCGATGCCCGCCATGACGGGGGTCCCGTCGGCGGCCCCGACCGCGATCTTCACGGCGTGGCCGCGCTCCTCGGGTGAGGTAGGCGTAGCCGCCAGTGGAACCGAGAGCACCGACCGAGTCGACGCCGGCGGCCTCGCGGCTCCGGCGGTTCGGGGCCGCGGCGAGGACCGGCGCGGCCAGGGTGTACAGGGTGCGCCCCAGCGCGACGCCGCGCGGCACCGGCGGACAGGATCCTGGACCTGAGCAGGGACTCCATGACACCAGGGCCAGCTCCCGCCGGGATCGCTGCCTCGCGGTCTCCGCGAAACACGTCGGTGTCGCTGCATTCCGCTTGTCGCGCCTCCAGCGTTGTGACACCCGCATTGCGATCACGTGACAGGCTCCCGGGAGGGCTGGCGCGGAACATGATCACAGCCGAAGAATCAATGCTGGTCGGCGTGCTCGCCCGATGCACAGAGCCCGACTGCCGCTCGCACGTCCATCACCGCTTCACCAGGCGGCGTGTCCTCCGCCCTCAGAAAGTGTCAGGCTCATGCCACATCCCGGCACACTCTCGCCGGTCCCCCGCGCTGCCCCAAGCGTCGGGATCCGCTTGCCCAGGGGGGCGGGCTCGTGATCCGCCACCTGACGCGCAAGGCCGCAGGTTGGCTCGTCATGATCGTCGTCGCCACCAACGTGACCTATCTGCTGGCCGCGTGGTTCCTCGACCCGAGGTCCAACTACCGGGGGCTGCGGCCGGTCCGCACCGAGGAGCAGATCGATCACGCGCTGGCGCCCTACAACCTGGATCCGCGGGTTTCCCTGGCGGACCGGTGGGGGCACTGGTTCAGCAACGTGCTCCTGCACTTCGACTGGGGGAAGTCCCCTGTCGGGGCGTCGGTCAACTCGGAGGTCGGTTTCCGGGTCGTGGTCAGCGGCCAGCTGGTCACCGCCGCGACACTGCTGTCCGTGGTGGCGGGTGTGGCGCTGAGCGTGTTCACCGCCTCCCGGCAGTACGGGTGGTGGGACCGGACGACGCAGCTCGTCTCCGTGTTCCTCTTCAACGTCCCGGCGGCTGTCGCGGCGCTGGCGGTCGTCTTCGCCGGGATCTGGCTGAACCAGCACCTCGGCTGGCGCCTCCTGTACGTCGCCGGGGAGAAGTCCCCGGACGTCAGCGGACTGTGGCCGACGGTCGCCGACCGGTTCCGGCACCTCGTCCTGCCGACGCTGAGCCTGACCCTGCTCGGCTACGTCGGCTACCACCTGACCCAGCGCTCGCTCCTGTTGGACAACATCAACTCGGACTTCGTACGCACCGCCCGCGCCACCGGCCTGACACGTGCCCAGGCGATCCGTCGACACGCACTGCGCGCCTCACTGATCCCTACGGCGACATCCGTCGCGTTCAGCATTCCGGCGATCTTCACTGGCGCGGTGATCACCGAGACCGTCTTCGGCTGGAACGGCATGGGCCAGTACTTCGTCCAGACCATCGCCAAGAACGACGTGCACGGTGCCGTCGCCGTCGCAGCCTTCGGGGCCGGCATGACGGCGATCGGTGCGATCCTGGCCGACGTCGCGGTCGTCGTCCTCGACCCCCGAGTGCGGGTGAGGTGACGTGGCGACCACGGTGCCCCCCCTGCCCGAGCCGCTCGATCCCGGCACGACGAAACCAGCTCCGACGGCCCGTGCGGGCGGCGGACGACTGTATCTGCGACGGTTCGCCCGCAACCGGCCGGCGCTGCTGGGAACCGTGCTTCTCGTGCTGCTGGTCCTCTTCAGCGTGTGCGGCGGTTCGCTCACCCGCTTCTCCTACACCGACGTGGACTTCACCGCACTCACCCAGCGCCCCGGTGGCACGCACTACTTCGGCACCAACCAAGGGGGCAACGACGTCTACGCCGAGGCCGTCCACGGTCTCCAGCGCTCCCTTGTGATCGCCGTCAGCGTCTCGGTACTGACGATCGTGCTCGCCGCGGTGATCGGCGCGGGTGCCGCGTACTTCGGCGGCCGCGTCGAAAGGCTGACTCTGACCGTCATCCACTTCCTGCTCGTCGTGCCGTCGTTCCTGATCCTGGCCCTGGTCTCGCATCACCTCGCCGGGGACTGGCGGGTGCTCATCCTGGTGCTGACCGTCTTCGGCTGGATGTCGACGGCGCGGGTCATCTGGTCCGTGTCCACGTCGCTGCGCGAGAGGGACTACGTGCTGGCTGCCGAGTTCATGGGCGTGCGGCCGTGGCGGATCATCCTGCGGCACATCATTCCCAACCTCGGTTCCCTGCTCATCGTCAACCTCACCCTGGGAGTCGTCGCCACCGTGCTCAGTGAAACCGCCCTGTCGTTCCTGGGGTTCGGAGTGCAGACACCCGACGTGTCACTGGGCACGATGCTTGCCGACGGATCCGGCACGATCACCACCGCACCGTGGCTGTTCGGCTACCCGGCAGCGCTGGTGGTGCTGCTGACCCTGTCCATGACGCTCGTCGGGGACGGCCTGCGCGACGCGTTCGACCCCAGCTCGACCACCGGTGCACGCGGAGGCCGGCGATGACCGTGGCGACCCCGGGGACGCACCCGCCGACCGGATCCACCGCGACAGCACCGGTGCTGTCCGTTCGCGGCCTCAACGTGGCCTTCCCCTCGGAGGCCGGTCCGGTACAGGCCGTGCGCGAGGTGAGCTTCGACGTCCTGCCCGGACGGACGCTCGGCATCGTCGGTGAGTCGGGGTCGGGCAAGTCCGCGACGGCGATGGGCGTCATGGGCTTGCTTCCGGAGACCGCCCAGGTGTCGGGCGCAGTGCTGCTGGGCGGCCGTGACCTGGTCGGGCTCGACGACCGTGAACTGTCCGCGGTGCGCGGCAAGGACATCGGCATGGTTTTCCAGGATCCGCTGTCCGCCCTGACCCCGATCTTCTCCGTCGGCAGACAGCTGTCCGACGCGCTGCGCGTGCACCAGGACCTGACCCGGCAGGCCGCGTGGAAGCGCGCCGTCGAGCTGCTGGACCTGGTCGGCATCGCCGAGCCGCACCGCAACGCGCGTGCCTTTCCTCACGAGTTCTCCGGGGGCATGCGCCAGCGCGTGGTGATCGCTCTGGCGATGGCGAACTCCCCGTCGGTCATCGTCGCCGACGAGCCGACCACCGCCCTCGACGTGACGGTGCAGGCGCAGATCCTGGACGTGCTGCGGACCGCCCAGACCGAGACGGGCGCCGGCCTCGTACTGATCACCCACGACCTGGGAGTGGTCGCCGGGTACGCCGACGACGTCGCCGTGATGTACGCGGGCCGGATCGTGGAGCAGGCCGGCGCCGACGAGCTGTTCGCGCGGCCGACGATGCCTTACACGATCGGGCTCCTCGGCGCGGTGCCCCGGCCCGAGGCACGGGCGAGCGGGCGGCTGGTGCCGATCGGGGGTGAACCACCGTCGCTGGTGGGGCTCTCGGCAGGATGTTCCTTCGCTGACCGCTGTCCCGCCGCAGTGGACCGCTGCCGCAGCCAGGAGCCGCCGCTGAGCGCGCTACCCGGACACGGTCAGGTCGCCTGCTGGCGCGCCGATGACATAGCCGACGGGAACCCGGCGGCGAGTTCGCTGTTCTCGCCGCCCGGAGCGGCGGTCGAAGAGCACCGCCCCGATCGGCGTGCCCCCGGTGAGACCGTGCTGCGGGTCGCCGAACTGGCCAGGACGTTCCCGATCACCAAGGGGGCGTTCCTCAAACGCCGCGTCGGCACGCTGCACGCGGTCAGCGACGTCAGCTTCGAGCTGCGGGCCGGTGAAACCCTCGGGCTCGTGGGCGAGTCCGGCAGCGGCAAGACCACCACCCTGCTGGAGATCATGCGGCTGAGGCCGCCCGGGCACGGCCTGATCGAGATCGCGGGCACCGACGTCGCCGCAGCACGCTCCACCGAACGGACACAGCAACTGCGCCGCACGGTGCAGATCGTCATGCAGGACCCCATGGGATCGCTCGATCCGCGGCTGACCGTCTTCCGGCTGCTCGCGGAACCGCTCCAGGCCGTCGGCACGGACCGGGACGCCGTCCGGATCCGTGTGAAGGAACTCCTGTCCCTCGTCGGGCTGGACGCATCGCTGGCGGACCGTTTTCCGGCGGCTCTCTCGGGCGGCCAGCGCCAGCGCGTCGCGATCGCCCGAGCCCTGGCGACCGAACCGCGGATCGTGGTCCTGGACGAACCCGTGTCCGCCCTGGACGTGTCGGTCCAGGCCGACGTCATCAACCTGCTCACCAGGCTCCAGCACGAACTGGGCCTGGCGTACCTGATCGTCGCCCACGACCTCGCGGTGATGCGACAGGTCTCCGACCGCATCGCCGTCATGTACCTGGGACACATCGTCGAGAGCGGTGACACCGAGGACCTCTTCACACACGCCCGACACCCGTACACCGAAGCCCTTCTGTCGGCGATCCCGGTGCCCGATCCGCAGGTGGAACGCTCTCGCGAGCACATCGTGCTCAAGGGCGAGCAGCCCAGTGCGTCGCGTCTCCCGCGAGGCTGCGTCTTCGCCGACCGCTGTCCGCTGTACCCGCTGCTCGACGGCGGGACACAACAGCGCTGCCGCACCGAACGGCCCCTGCTGCGGCCGGCGGCATCCGGAACCGACCACCGCCACGCCTGCCACGCCCGCTGACCGGTTCCTACGCCTTCCGCAGCGGTGCCGCGACGCGCGGCACCGCCTCACCCCACAGAGAAACGGATCAACTCCCCATGCGATCGAGTATCGCCCCGGCCTCCGCGCTCACCGTCGCCCTCGCCCTCGCCCTCACGGCCACCGCCTGCAGTTCCTCCGGGGCCGACACTCCGAACGACGGGAAGGCGGGAAACGGCTCGACGCCCGCGGTCGCCTCGGCGAAGGTCGACTACAACCCCCAGCCGTACGACAACATCAAGGACGGAGGCACCTACACCACTCCCGGGACCTTCGACGACCAGGGCAACCCGTTCAACGCCAACGCCACTCTCACCGCGAGCCGTGTGTGGTTCTGGTACAACCCGGATGTCATCACCTACTCCCCCACGGGTGACGTGCAGTACAACCCGGACTACCTCAGTGACGTCAAGGTCACGGTGACCGGCGGCAACCAGCGGGTGATCCTCACACTCAACCCCAAAGCCACCTACAACGACGGCACTCCGATCGACTGGCGGGCCGTGAAGGCGACCTGGCAGGCCAACAACGGCTCGAACAAGGACTACAACGCGACCAACACCGAGGGCTACCGGAAGATCGTCTCGGTCACCCGCGGCACCGACGACCGGCAGGCCGTCATCGACTTCAAGGGAGTCGACCCGTGGTGGTCGAGCCTGTTCACGACGTTCCTGCACCCCAAGGCCGCCACGGTCGCCAACTTCAACGACGCCTACGTGAAGAAGGCGCATCCCGAATGGGGCGCGGGCCCCTACACCGTCGGCACCTTCGACACCAAGAGCGGCAACCTCACCTTCGTCCGCAACCCGAAGTGGTGGGGCAAGAGAGGCAAGCTCGACAAGCGCGTCTACGTCAACCTGGACTCCGAGGCCGCGATCAACGCCTTCAAGAACGGGCAGGTCGACTATGCCGCCACAGGCAGTGCCGAGGGCTTGAAGCAGATCAGCGGGGTCGACGGAACCGAGATCCGTCGTGGCGGCAGCCCCTTCGAGTACTCGCTCTACGTCAACTCGAAGTCCCCGGTGCTCAAGGACGTCGGGGTGCGCAAGGCGCTGCTGGAGAGCATCGACAGGACACAGATCGCCAAGATCCAGTTCCAGGGCCTGGACTACTCCGAGCCCCTTCCCGGCTCGGCGCTGCTCTACAGCTTCCAGAAGGGCTACTCGGACAACGTCTCATCGGTGATCAAGTACTCGCCCGACGACGCCGGGAAGACTCTCGACGCGGCCGGCTGGAAGGCCGACGGCAACGGCGTCCGGGAGAAGAACGGCACCAAGCTCAGGGTGGGCTACACCCTGCTCGGCGACGACCCGCTGGAGAAGGCGACGGCCAACGCGTTCGCCGCCATGCTCAAGCCGGTCGGCATCCAGGTCGACATCAAGAAGGCGGACGAAGCCGATTTCTCCAAGATCCTCAGCGATCGCGACTTCGACCTGTTCCTCTCCGGCAACCGCTCGACGGACCCCTTCGGCGCTCGCTACCTGTACCAGTTCTACGGCACCGACAGTGACTCCAACCTGACCGGCACGGGAACCCCCGAACTGGACAAGGAGATCCACGCGGCATCCCGGATATCCGACCCCGCGAAGCAGACGGCCCGGGCCAACGCGATCGAACGCAAGGAACTCGCGCAGTACGCCTTCCTGCCGCTGTACAGCGGTCCCTCCGTCTACGGAGTCAAGAAGGGACTGGCCAACGTCGGCGCCACGATCTTCGGCACCCCCCTGCCGGAGACGGTCGGCTGGCAGAAGTGACTCCTCGCCGCCGTGGGGACGTCTCCGCGCCGCCCTGATCCCGGTCCCAGGATCCTGTGGACGTCACCCACGGCCCGCACCATCAGACCGGCAAGGGTGTGAGCCGACCAAGACCCAGGTCGTCCCGATCACCGTGCGGGCTGTGGCGGTCCTGCTACCGCCGCTCCACGCTCTGGCTCACAACGGCACATTGCACCGCGTCACCACCGCGCCGCTGCCGGCCTCGGGCCAGGGCCGGCCCGCCTTGTTCGCGACCTGTGGTTCTGGCTCGCTTTCCGTGAACCGGTCAGGGGGCAGGCGACGCAGATCACGGGCTGGGGTCCTGGTGCCCTTCTGCGACGAGAAAGTCTCGCGCTGCGGAGGTGACCCGGTCGCGAACGTGCTGCTGGTCCGGAGGTTGATCATTCGGCAGACCGATCGCTCTTGCCAGGTCGACGATGGGCCGCAGCGCGTCGGGGTAGTCGAGTTCCGCTGCGGCTTCCTCATAGACCAGCTTCGCTCCGTGCACGGGATCGAGTCGGCGTGCCACGATCTGGCCGGCCCACCACTGGGCCGCGGTCCATCGCGCCTTGGCAAGATCTCGCGAGGTCAGCGGCAGCAGACCCAACTCTTCCAGCACAAGGTGGAACAGCTCGCGGGCCTGCGGGTACTCACCACGCGCGAGGCCGGCCAGCAGGGGAACCGAGGGAGCCTCGACGTCGGCCATCAAGGCGTCCAGGCCCAACTGGACCAGGTAGGCGTCACAGGGGCGCTGCCAGGGTTCCATGGCCAAGTCCGCAGCGGCCATGCGCATCAGGCTGATCGCTACCGCTGCGTCCACGCTGCCGCCTTCTCATCATCTGCCCGTGGAGGGAAGTCCTCTCACCGGGAGCCCGGTGGTTGATCAGGTGGCCACCAATACGCGCTTGCGCAGCAGGCTGCAACCGTCCCGGCCGAACATCTGGCGCTTGAGCATCTTGATCCTGTTGACGGTCCTTCGACGACGCCGGAGTCCCAGGGCAGGGTCAGGCCGGCGATGACGGCGGCCCGGTCTCTGCCGATGCCGCCCCGCGAGAGCGTGGAGGGGGGCATCAGGGCGTCGAGACCAGGGCAGCCGGCCAGGACGGCCCCAAGCCGGAGCCGTCGGACCTGGGTCAGCGTCTCGGTCGGCTGAGGATCCACAAGGCCCGGTGGAATCACGAGACCACGCTGGAACCGGTGGTGCGCGACTTCGGGCCCGCCGCCCGCGGGCGGGAGCCCTCGGTCGATGACCGGACCCCCACTGTCTGTACCGCATCGACCGTCCGGGGACCGGCGACGGAGGCACCGGTTCTGCGTGAACGCCGTCTCGCAGTACGGCAGCGGTTCGTGGATGCGCCGGCCGGCCCAGATCGGGCATGTGATCCGGACGCCGGGTGTCGCTCCTGGGGCCGCGCTCACCTGCTTGTCTCCGGGGAACCGGCCGGTGTCGTGACACCGCGTCTCTTCACTTCAGAAGCGGAGAACCGCGATCCCACGTTTGTATGAGCGCGGACGGTACAGACGAGGAGCTGACACAGTCTTTATACAGCGAGACGGAGACACATCATGAGCATCCTCGCGTGGATCATCATCGGCCTCCTCGCCGGCGCCATCGCCAAGGCCATCATGCCGGGCAAGGACCCCGGCGGCATCATCGTCACCATGCTCATCGGCATCGCCGGTGGTCTGCTCGGCGGCTGGCTCGGCAAGGTGATCTTCGGCGTCGACTCCGTCGACGGGTTCTTCGAACTCTCCACGTGGATCGCCGCGATCGTCGGCTCCCTCATCCTGCTCGCCCTGTACCGCCTCATCGCCGGCAACCGCCACACGCACCGACACGCGTGATCCACTGACGCCGCAGGCGGTCCAGCTTCTCTGGATGGCTCCCCCGATCCCCAGGGGGAGCCATCGCCATGCACAGTGCGGCCGGCCCACGCGCGCCGGCAGGGCTGCCGCTGCCCGCACCCGGGCGCCCTTCGCGCGGCCGGGACTCGCGACGGTTGCGACGGCCGCGCTGGTCCACGGACCCCGGACGGTGAGCCGTCCGCGTCGTGCCCGGCGCTCCGGAGTCGGTTCGCTGCCCGTCGGTGGCACGCTGGTCGTATGAGCAAGACTGCGCTGATCGTCATCGACATGATCAACACCTACGACCACAAGGACGCCGACCAGCTGATCCGCTCGGCAGAACCGGTCGTGCCGGTCCTGACCGATCTGCTGCGGCGCGCGCGTGGTCGCGGGGTACCGGTCATCTACGTCAATGACAACTTCGGCGAGTGGCGTTCACACCACGGCGAGTTGCTCGATCGGGCTCTGGCCACCCCTCACGCCCGTCTCGTGGAGCCCGTGAAGCCCGATGCGGACTCGCTCTTCGTACTCAAGGCCCGCCACTCCATCTTCTTCGAGACACCGCTTCATTACCTGTTGCAGCAGCAGGGTGTCGGCCGGCTGGTGCTCGCCGGGCAGGTGACCGAACAGTGCGTGCTGTACTCGGCCCTGGACGCGCACATCCGGCACTTCGACGTCATCGTTCCGCACGACGCCGTCGCGCACATCCACGAGGACCTCGCTCAGGCGGCACTGCGGATGATGGAGCGCAACATGGGCGCGCGCGTGTGCGCAAGCCAGGAACTCTGGGTGTGACCCCGGGAGCGCCGGGACTGCGTGCGTGCCTGGTCCCCACCGAGGGCATGGCCTCGGCCCCGCACCCCCGCCTCGTCGGCCGGGCCTCGTGTGGACACCGGAGAAGACCCGAGCGTCGACGTCCTCCTCCGAGAGCCGCTTCCACCTGGCGCAGGTCCGGGTCACGCGCGGCGCAGTGGGGCTGGTCAGGGCGAACGGGGCGGTGCACGGACCTGCGAGCGCCGACGGGACGGTCTGCGCTGCGCCCGCGTCTCGATGAGCTTGTCCCCCTCGGAGTTCTGCTCGCTGCGTTCACCGGACGTCGGTCAGGGATTCGTCCAGGCATCGGGGTCCTCCGCGAGGCTCACAACCTCCCCGGGCAGCTTGGCCGCGGCCACGTGGGCCAGGGTGACCTCGTCGAGGATCTTGCGGACGTTGGCGCGTACGGCGATCCACAGCGGCAGCAGCGACTCCGCGGGACCGCAGTAGGAGAGCTCGGGTGGGCGCACTCCCCGCACCGAGACCAGGGGGCCGTCCGCGACGCGGATGACGTCGGCGATGGCGATCGACTCCGGCGGGCGGGCGAGCCGGTAGCCGCCATTGCCGCCCCGCTGGCTGACCACGAGACCGCCCCGGCGCAGGTCGCCGAGGATGCCCTCCAGGAATTTGTGCGGGATGCCCTGTGCCGCGGCGATCGCCTCGGCCTTGAGCGAGGCCCCGCCCCCTGCTGCGGCCAGCTCCAGTGCCGCCCGCACCGCATAGTCCGCCCGCGCCGAGATCCGCATACCGCGATTGTCCATTACTGTCGTGTCGGCCCCCGCACCGGTCGCCCTCCCGGTCAGGCCGGAAGGGCGAAGGGTGGGTGAGCGCCGTTGAGGAAGTAGTCGCCCACCTCGCGCAGTCTGTGGGCGACCGGCTCGCGCAGGGTGTGTGTCCGGGCGTCGCGCCAGAAGCGGTCGAAGCCGTGCCGCGCGGAGGCGGCGTCGGCGCCGATGACGTCCAGGGCGCGGGTGGTGATCTCCTGGGCGGCCCGGGAGGCGGCGGACTCGGCCACGGTCGCGAGGACGGCGATCTCCGCGCACTCCTCGTCGTCGAGGTCCTCGCCCCGTACGAGGCCGCGCACCAGGGCATCCACCGCCTGCTCGGCGAGGGCGGACGCGGCACGTGCGACGACGGTGAGCTCGCCGTACACGGTCAGCGCGTACGGATCGTGCGGCGGGCTGTCCGGCCAGGGCTGAGGCGAGAAGGGCTGCCAGGGGGACCTCGTGCCCCTTCCGTGCTCGCGGACCTCGGCCAGCAGGCCGTCTGTCACGCCAAGGCAGAAGTGGACGGAGACCAGACGCGCGGTCGGCGCGGCCAGAGCGGCGAAGGGTGACAGGACGCCCTCGTCCGGCGAGAGGGAGCCGAGCACATCGTCGGCCGCGACCGGCACGGAGTCGAACTCCACGCCGCCACCGGCCGCGAGCCGCTGGCCGAAGGCGTCCCCGCCGGCGCCGCTCACGACGCCCGGGCGGGCGGGGTCGACCAGGACGGCCAACGGCTCACCGGTGCCGTACTCGGCGGCTCGAACCACCAGCCGGTCGGCGATCCCGACTCCGGTGGCGTACCTCTGGTAGCCGTTGAGCAGACAGCCGCCCGACGTGGGGGTCAGGATGAGTGGTGGTTCGTGGGAGGCGATACCTCCTCCCCAGCACCACTGCCCCGCCGTCGACTCCCGCTCGATGCGGGCGGCACGGGTGCGGTCGGCGAAGAACCGGGCGCTGCGGGACAGGAAGTAGTGGTTGCCCAGCAGGTGGCCGATGGCCCCGTCGGCCGCGGCGACGGTCCGGATGACCGCATACGCCGTGCGCCAGTCCGCACCGCCTCCCCCGAGTCCGGCCGGTGCCGTCAGTGTCAGCAGTCCCGACTCGCGCAACCGCGCCACCTCGTCGAGCGGTGCTTTGCCGGCCTGTTCGCGCTCGACCGCGTCCGTGGCCAGGTCGTCCGCCATCTCCCGGGCTATGTGCAGCCAGTCGGCCTGCTCGGCTCCCGCGTCGGTCACCTCGTCCGCCGTCACCGTCATGTCCTCACCCGCTCCGTGCGACCGCGGCCGTCGCTACAGCTCGGTGCTGTGGTCATGGCGTCTTCCTCCAGGGGACCGAGGACGACGCGGTGCCCGGCGGGGCGGCGTGGGAGTGCAACGGTGCGCACTGACGCGTCGGCTTCATCATCCTCACTCTCCTCTTCGGCCACCGTCAACACTTTCCTAGTAATTCGATAGGAAAACTAGGAAAGCCGGTGCGCTCCGGCCGATTCACGCTCCCGGATGGCGAGTTCGCGATGGCGGGCGGCCGGGTGGTCGTCCCTGACCCGGGGGCTGCCGGTCGTGCCGTGGAGGCGTTCGCGGAGCGTGGCGCCGGCGGACGAGGCCGGGATCCTGCCACGGTTGCGCAGTAGCCCACACCACGGGGCCGATACCGCCGATGCCCAGGTAGCGGGTCGCGCCGGACGAGCCCCTGGAGTACACCGACACCGACGAGTTCGGACAGGTCGAGGCCGCTCCAGCCGCCGTAGAGGGCGAGGGCGCCCTCGCAGGACGCGTGGGAGACGAGGTCGTCGTACTTGGCGCGGGCCTCCTCGTCGGTCGGCGCGGTGATGGCTGTGAGCAGGATGAAGATCTTGACGCTGTACGGGTCGCGGCCCTCGGCGGCGGCCCTGGCCCCGTTCGCTCGCCCGGTCGACGCCTGACTCCCCCCACGGCCGCGCGATGGTACGGATCGGCTCGCCGCCCTCCTCCGGCGCCGCGCGGGCGATGCCGGTGTCGACGGCCGCGTGGATGAACTGGCCAAAGGTGCCGGGGACTTCGGGTCGCTCGAAGGTGAGGTGGTGGGGCACGGCCTGGCCGGCGGGCCCGTGCACGTCCTCGAACCGCACGGGGCCGCTGGCGGTGCCGCGCTGCCCGATGCCGTCCCAGTCGTCGACGACGGTGACGCAGGGGCGTCGTGCGGGACGAAGGCGGCAGTGAGGGTGTCGTCCGGGTCGAGCGCGCAGACCGGGAGCCAGTGGGCGAACAGGGCACCGCCGGAGTAGTTCTCGGTGCCGGTCAGGGTGTACGCGCCGTGCCCTTCTCCGCGAGGGCGTTCCCGAACCTCCGCCCCGCCGGCAGCTCGGCGTAGAAGAAGTCACGCTGCTCGGCCGTGCCGTTCTCCTTCAGCACCTCCACGAAGAAGGAGTGGTTCTGTGGGATCCGGCAGATGCTGGAGCCGGCCGCCGACAGCGGCCGGTCGACCTCGCCGAGGGCGCGGGCACTCACCTCGGCGCCACCGTGGGAGCGGGACCCGGTGATGCCAAGGAGCCCGGAGCCCGACGGTGCGTCGAGTTCTGCGCGGCGGAACGCGTTCGGCGCCGCGCGGGGCGGTCTCGCGGGCGAACTTGGCGGCCGGCTCGGCGGCGACGGCGATCACATGGGTCATCGCGCGCTCCCGGCACCGGCGAAGGGGACCTGGGCGGCGGGGGCCACCTGCTGCCCGTACGGGTGCCGCCACAGACCCTGCGCCTGAAGCTTCGGCAGCACGCCCTCGCCGAACCAGTACGCCTCCTCCAGATGCGGATACCCGGAGAAGACGAACTCCTCGATCCCAGCGCGGCGTACTCCTTGATCCGCTCGGCAACCTCGGTGTGACAGCCGACCAGGGCGGTCCCGGCCCCACCCCGGACCAGCCCGATGCCCGCCCACAGGTTGAGTGTGACGCGTGACGCCTGGCGGGACACGGCCGTCGGGGCGGGCGTGCGCGTCGTCGAGGTGGAGGTGGTGTGCTCGGAACCGGCGGAGCACCGGCGCCGCGTGACCTCGCGGTCGGCCGACGTTCCAGGTCTGCCGCTGCCCAACTGGCAGCAGGTCGTCGACCGGGAGTACGAGCCGTGGGACCGCGAGCGTGTCGTCGTCGACACCGCGGGACAGAGCCCGCAACAGTCACTGGATGTGCTCCTCCGCGGCCTGGCATCGGGCTGACCGGTACCGGGCTGCTGTGCAAGCGCTCGGCTCGGCCCAGCCGTCCCACATGTCCAGCGGTTGAAGCACCTCGACGTCGGGGCCGAGGTCGAGGAGCGACCTCGGGCCGCAGGCGGAGAGCCGCGGCACGAACACGAGGTCGTCTCAGCATGGTTGCCTTCACGCGGCCGTCTTCAGGTTCCGTTGTCGAACGTCAGCTCGACTTCGAGGAGTGGCCCCGTCGGCGCCGCCCGCCTGGTCCTGGCGGAAGGCGTCGTCCTCGAAGGAGTCCCACAGCCCTGTCACGACGTCGTGGAACTCCTCGGCGCGGTCCTAGCGGGTGGTGTGGTCGAGGTGGGCGCCGAGGCCGAAGTTCCGGGCCTGGTCGGGGGAGGCGAAGGTGCGGGCCACGTGGCAGGGCCCGTAGACCGGCGAGGAACACCGCGTCGAAGGCGGCCCGTTCGGCGGTCCGCGCGAAGGAGAGGACCTCCCGGATGCTGACGCCCGCGTCCGCCGCCGTGCCCGGGTGCCGCCAGGCGGCCAGGTGCTCCCCCGGCGGCTTGAGGCAGGCGTTGAGGTGCAGTTGTCCGGTGCGGCGGCTCATCGTCGAAGGAGACGTTACCGCCCGGTCCTCCACTCCAGTGGCTAACGGCTGACAGGACAAGGCTCTGACCAGCCTCTTCACAGAAGTTCTTCCGTCTGGCAGAAGCCGCCTTGCCGAGCCGGCGCAAGCCTCAGGACCCTGATTCCAACCACGGCACGCGGGGCGACGGAGCCCCGCCGACAGGGACGGGAACTGCCATGCCGCACATGACTGCTTTCGCCAGGAACCAGTGGTACGTCGCCGCCTACAGCCACGAGGTCGGGCGCGAGTTGCTCGGCCGGACGATCCTCGGTGAGCCGCTCGTCCTCTACCGCGCCGAGGAGGACGGCACCGCGGTCGCGCTGGCCGACCGCTGTGTCCACCGCCGCTTCCCCCTCTCGGAGAGCCGGCTCGACGGGGACCGCGTCGTGTGCGGGTACCACGGGTTCACCTACGACACGACGGGCGCCTGCGTGTACGTGCCGGGGCAGAAGCGCGTCCCGCGCACGGCCCGGGTCGCCTCGTACCCGGTCGTCGAGCAGGACTCCCTGGTGTGGGTGTGGATCGGCGACCCGGCGCTCGCCGACGCGGGAACCATTCCGCGGGCCCGGCACCTGGACTCCCCGGACTGGGTGACGGTGCGCGGCATGGAACCGATCGACGCCGACTACGGCCTGCTGGTGGACAACCTCCTCGACCTCTCCCACGAGACGTATCTGCACGGCGGCTACATCGGCACCCCGGAGGTCGCCGAGACGCCGATCACCACCGAGGTCGACGAGGGCGCCGGCATCGTGCGGGTCAGCCGGCACATGGACGACGCCGCCTGCCCGCCCTTCTACGCCCGCTCCACCGGCATCGAGGGCCGTATCACCCGCTGGCAGGACATCGAGTACCACGCACCCTGCCTCTACCTGCTGCACAGCCGGATCGCGCCGGTCGGCGTGCTGCCCGAGCCGGACGGCAGCGACCCGAACGGCTTCCACACCGAGATCACCTATGCGATCACCCCGTCCGCCGACGGCAAGGTGTACGACTTCTGGGCCGTCTCCCGGGACTTCGCGAAGGACGACGAGGAAGTCACCGCGTTCCTGCACGACTTCAACCACACGGTCGTCATGCAGGATGTCGACGCGCTCAACCTGCTGCAGAAGACACTCGGCACCGAGCGGGCCGGCTACCAGGAGCTGAGCATCAACATCGACACCGGTGGTCTCGCCGCCCGCCGTATCCTCGCCCGTCTGGTCGAGGAGGGCGACAAGCCGGTGGAGAAGATCCGGTGAGCACGCCGTCCGCCGCTGTGAACCGCGAGGTCTACCGCATCGACTGGCTCCCGGGCACCGACGTCCTGCACGGCACCTGCCACTGCGGCGCCGAGAACACCGCCGAGGACCCGGTGCGGATGTGGGAGTGGATGCTCGCTCACCCCGAAGGACACCAGCCCGGAGGAACCACCTCATGACCGTGTACGAAGCCCGACTCGTCGTCGACCGCCGCGAGCCGGCGGCCGAGGGTGTGCTCGCCCTCACCCTGCGCCATCCGCTGGGCGAGGAGCTGCCGGCCTGGGAGCCGGGCGCCCATGTCGACGTCCTGCTCGGTCCGGGCCTGGAGCGGCAGTACTCGCTGTGCGGCGATCCCGCGGACCGGCACCTGTGGCGGATCGCCGTGCTCCGCGAGGCCGACGGGCGGGGTGGCTCGGCGCACGTCCACGAGCGGGTGCGCGAGGGCGACAAGGTACGGGTGCGGGGGCCGCGCAACCACTTCCCCCTGCGGCCCTCCCCCCGCTACCGGTTCATCGCGGGCGGCATCGGCATCACGCCCGTCCTGCCGATGCTCGCCGCGGCCGAGGCGGCGGGCGCCGAGTGGACGCTGCTGTACGGCGGGCGCACCCGCCGCTCCATGGCGTTCACCGCGGAGCTGGAGCGGTACGGGCACCGGGTGACGATCGCCCCGCAGGACGAGACCGGGCTGCTGGACCTGGCCCCGGTGCTGGACGACCTGCCCGACGACACGCTCGTCTACTGCTGTGGCCCGGACCCGCTGCTGGACGCCGTGGAGGAGCGCTGCCCGGCCGGGGCGCTGCGCGTCGAGCGGTTCCGGCCCAAGGAGCAACCCGGCGGAGAGGACGGCGCGTTCGAGGTCGTCCTGGAGCGGAGCGGTCGTACGCTCATCGTCCCGCCGCGGGTGTCGGTCCTCGACACCGTGCGTGCCGCGGGCGTCGAGGTGCTCTACTCCTGCACCGAGGGCACCTGCGGTACCTGCGAGACCGACGTCCTGGAGGGCACACCGGAGCACCGGGACTCGGTTCTGACGGACGAGGAGCGGGAATCCGGCGAGACCATGATGATCTGCGTGTCCCGGTGCCGGGGCGCGCGGTTGGTGCTCGATCTGTGACGGAGCCCTCGGGTCACGCATGGCGCGCCTCCACCTCCGCGCCGCGGACAGCCGGCGTCGCCGGTCACGCTCCGCCTCAGGTGACGCGGGGCGGTGCGCTCGGCAGGGTGACCGTGCCGTACAGCCAGTCGCCTGGTCGAAGCGGCGGCCCTTCGCAGCGACCACGGTCGGGGAAGCGGACCTGTCCGTGCCGCCGAGCACGGACAGGTCCGGGTGCGCGCCTGCCGGAGGGACAGCGGTGGGGCTTCGGCACCCAGGCGGCGGACGGTCTGCGACGATCCGAGGTCCACGGTCCAGGACCGCGGGACGGCGTTGCCTGGGCGTTCCCGGTAGCTGTTCGCGTCTTGGCAGCCGCCGGTCCAGCGTGAGTGGCTGGTCCTCGCGCCCGACTGTCGGCTGTCGGCTGTCGGCTGTCGGCTGTCGGCTGTCGGCTGTCGGCCGAAGGGTCCGCCCGGGTGACGGACACGCTCTCTGTCGCAGGCGAGAGCGCGACGCCCGCCGCCGGGGCAACCCCGCCCGGGGCGGTGCCGTGCGACCCGCGCACCGCATCGGGCAGGGGCACCTCATGCCCCGGGCGGGATCTTCCCGGTCAGACGTAGAACCGCGACAGGCTCTGCAGGACGGCCGCGGGCTTTCCGCCGCCGTCGATCTCCATCGTGCCGTCCACGGCGATCTGCACCCCGCCCGGCACGTCCTCCACCGAGGCGAGCCTCGCGACCAGCCGGATACGGGAGCCGACCGTCACCGGTGCGGGGAAACGCACCTTGTTCAGACCGTAGTTGACCTTCATCGACACGCCCTCGACCTCCAGCAGCTCGGTGAAGAGGGGGATGAAGAGGGAGAGGGTCAGATAGCCGTGTGCGACGGGCGCGCCGAACGGGCCGTCCTGCGCCCTTTCCGGGTCGACGTGGATCCACTGGTGGTCGCCCGTGGCGTCGGCGAAGGTGTTGATCCGCTCCTGCGTGACCTCGATCCACTCGCTGGTGCCGAGGTCGCCGCCGGCGAGCTTCTTGAGTTCGTCGAGGCCGTTGACGGTGATGCTCATCTGTGGTCCTTGTCTAGGAGGTGGTGCCGTACCGGGAGCGGACACGCGATTTCAGGAGCTTTCCGGAGGCGGTGCGCGGGAGGGCGTCCGCGATCACCACCGACTTGGGGATCTTGTACTTGGCCAGCCGGCCGGAGAGTGAGGTGATCACCTCGTCCGGGTCGAGCGTCGCGCCCTCGCGGGGGACGACGACCGCGCGCGGCACCTCGCCCCACTTGTCGTCGGGCACGCCGATGACGGCGCACTCGACGATGTCGGGGTGCGCGAGGAGCTGGTCCTCGATCTCGGCGGGGTAGATGTTCTCGCCGCCCGAGATGATCATGTCCTTGATGCGGTCGACGATGTGGATGTACCCGTCGTGGTCGACGCGGGCCGCGTCCCCGCTGCGGAACCAGCCGTCGGCGAAGACGGCCGCGGTCTCCTCGGGCAGTCCCCAGTAGCCGGACATGACGTGCGGGCCGCGCACCACGACCTCTCCCGTCTCGCCGACGTCGACCGGTGCGAGGTCGGGCCGCACCACCCGTACGTCGCTGAAGAAGTGCGGTACGCCGGCCGATCCCGCCTTGGTCACCGCGTGTTCGGCGTCCAGGAAGAGGGTGCCGGGCGCGGCCTCCGTCATGCCGTAGCCCTGGAGGAAGGTGAGCCCGCGCTCCTGGTACCTGGCGATCAGCGGGGTCGGGACCGGGGAGCCGCCGCAGGTCAGGATCCGCAGGGAGGACAGGTCCGCGTCCGCCCAGCGCGGATGCCGGGCCACCTGGTCGAACATGGTCGGCACGCCGAACATGAAGGTGATCCGGTGGCGTTCGATCAGGTCGAAGGTGGCGTCCGGGTCGAAGGACTCGACCAGGACGCACGTGCCCCCCTTGAGCAGGACGGGCAGGGTGAGCATGTTCAGTCCGGCCGTGTGGAACAAGGGGGCGCAGACCAGGGCGCGTTCGTCGGCGATCAGGTCGTGGTCGACGAGGACGTTGAACGCGTTCCAGACCAGGTTGCCGTGCGTGAGCATGGCGCCCTTGGGCCGGCCCGTGGTCCCCGAGGTGTACATGATGATGCAGGTGTCGTCGAGGGGCACGGGCCGGTCGATCGGCTCGTCGCCGGCTGCGGCCAGCAACTCCTCGTATGCGGCGCCCACTTCGACGACCGTCCGTACATCGGTGCCGGCCGGCAGTCCGGCCACCAGCGGGGCGGACGAGGGCGCGTGGAGGAGCGCCTTGGCGCCTGAGTCGGCTAGCTGGTAGGCGATCTCGGGTGCGGCGAGGCGGATGTTGAGCGGGACGAAGACCGCGCCGAGGGTGCCCGCGGCGAACAGCGTCTCCAGGTAGGCGGGGTGGTTGGGGCCGAGGTAGGCGATCCGGTCGCCGCGGCGGATTCCCCGGGCGTGCAGGGCGTGCGCGAGGCGGGTGGTGCGTTCGTGCAGCTCGGCGTAGGTGACGCTCCGGTCGCCGTGGATCAGGGCGGTGCGGTGCGGGGTCTTGCGGGCCCGGCGTTGGGGCCACGACCCCAGTCCCTCGTTGCGCATCTCACGGCCCCTTCACGCTTGCGTCAGTCCGAGCAGCCGGGCGGCGTTCTCCTTGAGGATCTTCGGGCGCACTTCGTCCTTGATCGGCAGCTTCGCGAAGTCGGCGAGCCAGCGGTCGGGGGTGAGGACGGGGAAGTCCGAGCCGAAGAGCACCTTGTCCTTGAGCAAGGTGTTGGCGTACTGCACGAGTTGGGGCGGGAAGTACTTCGGCGACCACCCGGACAGGTCGATGTGCACGCCGGGTTTGTGCGTGGCGACCGCGAGGGCCTCGTCCTGCCAGGGGAACGACGGATGCGCCAGGATGATCTTCAGATGGGGGAAGTCGGCGGCGACGTCGTCCACGTGCAGCGGGTTGGAGTACTTCAGCCGGATGCCGCCCCCGCCGGGAACGCCGGCTCCGATGCCGGTCTGGCCCGTGTGGAACAGAGCGATGGTGCCGGTCTCCTCGATGACCTCGTACAGACCGTAGGCCACGGAGCGGTCGTCGGGGAAGAAACCCTGGATGCTGGGGTGGAACTTGAAACCCTTCACCCCGTACTCCTCGACCAGGCGCCGGGCCTGCTTCACGCCGGCCCTGCCGCGGAAGGGATCGATGGAGGCGAACGGGATCAGCACGTCCGGGTTGGCGGCGGCGGCCTCGGCGACCTCCTCGTTGGGTACCGGTTCGGTGCCGGTGGCGGACTCGGCGTCGACGGTGAAGATGACGGCGGCCATCTTCCGTTCGCGGTAGTACGCGGCTGTCTCCTCCAGGGTCGGCTTCCGGTTGCCCTCCACCTTGAAGTAGGCGGAGGAGGCGTCGTGCAGGTCGGCGTCCAGCGAGGCGTGTCCCTTGGAGGAGACCTCGGCGTGGGTGTGGACGTCGATCGCGACGAGTCCGTCCAGGTCCATCAGGCCTCCGGGAACTTCGGCGCGGGGATGCCGACGGTCTGCGGTGCGGCGCCTACCGAGGTGGCCCACACGTCGGCGAGGGCGTCCGGGGACCAGCCGCCGTCCGCGTACGCCGCGGTGATCTCCTGCGGATGCGACCAGAGCGCGACCTTGTCACCGCCGATGCCGATGGCCTGGCCGGTCACGCCGCGCGCCGCTTCGGAGGCGAGGAAGGGTACGAGAGCGGCGCAGTCCTCGGGGGTGCCGAAGCCCTCGGTCTTGCGGAGGAAGTCGGGCAGCGGCTCGCCGTTCTTCATCGCCTCGACGTACGGGGCGAAGGCCGGGACGGTCTCCGTCATGGCGGTGGCTGCGACCGGAACGATCGCGTTGACGGTGATGTGCGCGCGCGCCAGCTCCATCGACCAGGTGCGGGCCATGGCGGCGATGCCGGCCTTGGCGGCGGCGTAGTTCGTCTGTCCGAAGTTGCCGCGCTGTCCGGCCGGGGAGCCGACCAGGATCATCGTGCCGCCCTCGCCCTGCTCACGCATCCGGACGGCGGCGGCTCGGGCGCAGGTGAAGGTACCGCGCAGATGGGTGGTGATCACCGCGTCGAAGTCGTCGTCGGTCATCTTCCACAGCACCTTGTCGCGCAGGATGCCGGCGTTGGTGACCAGGATGTCCAGGCGGCCGAACTCCGCCACGGCGCGGGCCGCCAGCCGGTCGGCGGCCTCGCTGGTACCGACCGCGACGGCCTCGGCCACGGCCTTGCCGCCCGCCTCGGTGATGGACTTGGCGGCTTGCCCGGCCACCACCTCGTCGATGTCGTTCACGACCACGGCGGCGCCGTGGGCGGCGAGGGCGTGGGCGTAGGCCAGGCCGAGGCCACGGCCGCTTCCGGTGACGACGGCCACCTTGCCGGTGAGATCGATGCTGGGCACGAGCGGGTCCCTTCCAGAGGGGTCGGCCGCCGGGCGGCCGGCGGCAGGTGCGCCTGCGGCCCGGGGCGGCGTGCGGTCCGGGATCGAAGCTAAGGACAATCATTGTTGTCGTCAATAGTTGTTGCCGGCCTGTCCGTGCGGCATGCTGTGGGCAGTACATCCGTATGTCCCGCCTCCGGACGGAGGCCCGGCCCAGGGAGCCCGCCATCACCGGCCAGCAGCACGCCCCAGAACACGCCGTGGGCTCCGCCCCGATCGACGCCCGGGAGCCGTGGATGCGCGGACTGCACGCGGACACCGGCTATCTGCTGTACCGGCTCGGACTGCGCTCGGGCCAGTTGTTCAACGCGTTCCTCCAGGAGTCCGGCCTGCGGCTGCGCCACTACGCGCTGCTGCGTTTCCTCGCCACCTCCGAGGGCGCCCTGCAACGGGAGTTGAGCACCTCCCTCGGCTACGACCCGAGCGCGATCGTCGGCCTGGTCGACGACCTGGAGAGGCTGGGGTTCGCCGAGCGCCGTCCTTCCCCGGACGACCGGCGCAGCCGGATCGTCGTGCTGACCGAGGCCGGCCGCGGTTTCCTGCGCGACACCGACGAGGCGGGTTCGCGGGTCACGGGCGAACTGCTCCGGCCGCTCGGCGCCGAGGAGCGGGACGTCCTGCACACGCTGCTGCTGAGGGTCGCCGAGAGCGGGCTCGGGTGACGCCGTCCCGATGACCGCCGACGCGCTGCCCCCGCGGACGGTGCGCTCCGCGCCGGACCGGCTGCTCGCCGTGCTCGCGGCCTTCGACCACGCGCATCCGGCGCTCTGTCTCACCGACATCAGCCGCCGGGCCGGGCTCACCCTCACCACCACGCACCGGCTGGTGGGGGCACTGACCGAGTGGGGCGCCCTGGAGCGGGACGCGGAGGGTCTCTACCACGTGGGCCTGAGGCTGTGGGAGGTCGCGGCGCTCGCCCCGCGCGGGCTCGCGCTGCGGCAGGTGGCGCTGCCGTACCTGGAGGACCTGTACGAGGCGACGCACGAGAACGTGCAGTTGGCGGTGCGCGACGGCGGGGACGTCGTGTACATCGAGTGGCTCTCCGGGCGCTCCGCGGTCGGCGTCCACATCCGGGTCGGCGCCCGCTGGCCGCTGCACGCCACCGGGGTCGGGCTCGCGCTGCTGGCCCACAGCGGGCAGCCGTTCCAGGAGGCGTACTGCGCGGGACCGCTGACCGCGTTCACCCCGTACACCGTCACGGACTCCGCGCGACTGCGCCGCGAACTGGCCGAAGTGCGGCGGACGGGCGTAGCGGTGAGCAACCGTCAGATAACCGAGGACGCCCTGTCGGTGGCGGCCCCGGTACACGGCCGCGACGGTGGGGTGACGGCGGCGGTGTCGGTCGTGGTCCCGCACACGACGGCCCGGGTACCCGTGCTGATCCCGGCGGTACGGCTCGCGGCGCGGGGCATCTCACGGGCGCTGGGGTGGCAGCCGGAGACGCGCTGAGCCGAGGTTCACACGGTTCGGGCACCGGGGTGTTGCCCTCCGGGGAGCCGTGTGCGCGATGACGAGGGCATGAGCGAGAGCAGCGAGAAGACCTACCGTCCCGGCGAGACCGTCCCCCGGTCCGGGACCTGCCAGTGCGACTGCGGGCAAGGTCACGCGTAGGCCCAGCACGCTGAGAGCGTGGAGGGGCCCTCGAAGAACGCCTCCTGCCCGGCGGGAGGCCACGATGCGGTGCACCGTCTTGCCGGAGTACGACAGGTGCATCGAGAACAGGCAGACCTCGACCTGCTCTCCGGCCAGACCGTCACGTCGCCGAAGTCGACCTCGGCCTCCGCCCCCGGCATGTGGGGGATGAACGCGTCCAGCGGCCCGCGTCCCGCCACGATCCGCATCTGCGGCCGGCGAACGGCGGCACAGGCCGGCACCATCGGACAGGTCACGTCCACCGCACCGTGCTCGTCCAGGAGCCGGTCGAAGACGGCGCAGTCCTCGAAGATCGCCGACTCGAAGAAGCTGGCGCCCTCGCAGGTGGCCGATTCGAACGTGGCATGGCCGGGGCGGGGGTGCCCGGTTTCAGGGTCGCGGAGGGCGTTCCTGCGTCGGAAGTCCGCAGACGGGTCGGACGGCACCGCGGACGGCCGGCACGAACCTGGGCCGGAGGGCGGGATCCGGCACGATCAGTGCCACGGAACTACCGACGGGTGTCCAGTGCGTCCGGTGCGGGACACCACTCCCACGACACGGCAGTCGGCATGGCGTCGTGCGACACGGATCGCGGTCCCGGGCCGGGCTGTCAGACCCCGCCGCCACACTTCCGGTCATGAGCGATGAGGGATTCGAGTGGATACAGCAAGACCTCACCTCCTGGGGCTTCTACCTGGAGATGGTCAAAGGCGTGAGCGTCGAGGAGCTGGCGGCTATGCGGGGAGCGGATCCCGGCCTCGGCATCATGTCTCCTGACGTGTTCAACACGGTGTTGGACCGCTCCAGCAACATCCCGGACTGGGCCAGGCTGGGCGAGCACGCGGGGTGGGCCTTCGCCCTGTGCGGGGGCGACGACGGCTTCTACATGCAGCGCCCCGACCACGTGAAGCACGTGTGGGAGGGCCGCACCTGGCTGACCATCATGGACACCACCATGGACCCGCCCGTCATCGATGTGATCGTGGACGGAGAGCTGGACTGGAGTTACTTCGACGGCGAGGTTCACGAGGCGGTCAGGGCGGACCATCCCCTCACCCGGCGGATGACCGCCGAGATCGGGCTCGGCAGCCTCGCCCCGAACCCTGACTCGCCCGACGAGCCGGACAGGTGGAGGCTGCGCGTCCCGGACATCCGGGACGTGTACCGGCTGATGGGCGAGCACTACGGACTGAGCCTTCCCCGGAGGACGATCGTCGGCGAGGAGCTGGTCGGGGTGTTCACCTCCCCGCGCGTGTACGCCAACGGGGAGCCGAACACCAGGTACGACAACATCCGCCTGCCTTGACCTTGAGCTGTGTCCCGCGACAGGAGACCGACGCCCATGTCGCGGAGCACGACCCCACGTGAACCAGGCGACGCCCCCTCACCTGTCACCCGAGCGCCGAACACGCCCCAAGCGCCCGACCATCCCGCTCGGACCCCGCCCGAGGCGGCGCGGTCTGCCGGCTCCGGCGCGGCATGGTCCGGGACCGGACGGCAGGCGTGGTGGGTGCGCATCACTGCGGCCGGCGCGCCGGTGGGGAGTCTTGCGGCCGTACGCGGCCTGTACGGGAAGTCCGACAATCTGCGCGAGCGGATGGCCGACGAGCAGTCCCTCCCGGCCCTGGTGGCCGCCCGGGGCTCCTGTGCCAAGAAGGCCGGTTCACCTACGAGTTCGAAGAGTTCGTCGAGTGGGCCGCCAGTGTCCTCGTCGTCGACCGGCCGCACTGGGAGGAACCCTTCGCCGATCCGCTGATCGCCGCGGTGGTGGTGGCCGCCGCCACCGATCGGCCGGCGGACGACTACTTCGCCGTGGTCTGCCCGGCAAGAACGCCTGCACGGACGCTGGTTCGGCATTGCCGGGCGCTCCCGAAGAGGCCGCGTAGCGCGTGCGTAACCGGCTGCGTCCCCTCTTCCGCCACGGCGAGCCAACGTCGTGGGACGAAGAAGACGAGCCCGTTACCGGGAGGCGCCGACGGCAGGACGGGAGATCTGCCTACGCCCCCACGTGCTCGGCGCACACCGACCGGATTCCCTCCAGCAGCTCCGGGTAGTGCTCGCCGTACGTGTTCACCGCGTGCCACACCGCGTCCAGTGCCGCCCTCAGCGGGACGGGTTCGACGGCGGCGAGCACGGCGGGAAGAGCGAAGTGCGGCTGTGAGATCCGCTCGGGGCCGCGCGGATCGCCGGAGGCGTGCACCACCACGGCGGCGCCGCGCCCCATGCCTCCGGCCGGTGCCGGCCCCTTGCCCCCGGGCATCGTCGGTACGAGCGTGCCCAGTGCCCGGCCGAGGCCCCGCCGCCTTCGCCCGTCGTCCCCCGACTCCACGGCCGGGACCCACGTCCACCCGGCCTCCGCCGGGGCCGTCGCTGGGCGGTACGGCTCTCGCTCGGGAGGTATCGCCTCCAGTACCGACCGCCTCGGGACCCGCGGGTCCGAGCGCAGGATTTCCCACAGTCGGGCCGCGTCTTCGAACGGCGGCGGCAGCGGACGTCTCTCCGCCAACGCGGTGAGCGCCCGGGCGGCCCATGGCACGTCGGTCAGGCCCGCCGCCTCACACGCCCGCCGAGCGGCCAGCAACGCCACCGCACGCTGGACCACGGGACCCGCGGCATCGAGCGCGTGCACCAGCTCGCTGTCGAAGCGGAGCAGTCCGCGGACATTGCCGCCGACACCGCGCAGCGCCTCGCTCGGCAGCCGTCCGCCCCACTCCCACCGCTCGCGGTGCACTCGCCGTTCCTGCACGGCCCGTTCCTCCGCCAGGCGGGCCAGGCGCTCGGTCTCGGCGCGCTGCTCGGGTGTGGGGGGAGGCGGGAGTTCGCGCGCGTGGCGGTGCCAGTACGCGGCGATCCGTGAGGTCTGGCGGACCAAGCGGTCCGGGCTCGGCGGCGCGGGCCAGAACTGCAGGAGGTAGCTGTCCGCCTGTGGCTCCCCGGCCACTCTGGTGTCGAGCTCACGTCCCTCGTCCATCCCCCGGGCGCAGTACCGCACCCGGTAGTCGGTCCGGGCGAGACCCAGGTCCCAGGCGGCCTCGCCCGCCCACTGCACCAGACTGGTGCGTTCCGACACCGGACGGAAGGACACCTCCACCACGTCCTCCCAGACCGGGTCCAGCACAGGGGCCTCGTCGTGGACCTCAACGGTGAAGCCGACGTTGCCCGTGTGCAGTCCGGTGATCAACCAGAGCACACCCGGGACCGCCGCCCCGCACAACCCCCCGCTCTGACCTGCGAACGCCTCGGAGAGGTCCGGGTTCACGCCGTCCGGATCGCTCTCGACGTAGATCTGACCGTAGTGAACGTGCACCTCGCCCGTAACCGGCCTGCGCACGGCACCCCTCCCTTCGTCGCCGCCGGCCTCGGTGACCCTCTGCCGGACGGGCCGTCACATTCCCCGCATCATTCCGCAGGCCACTGACAATGGGTCCGACGACAACGACGCCCGACGCCCCCGCGTGCGTCCGGGGCCGGGACGGTGGCGGGCGGGTCAGGCTCCTGGGCTCTACGGGGCGGCCAAGGCGTGCAGGGCCGGCAGGCGGGCCAGGATCGTCTTCTCCCGGTCGCCCGGGAAGGGCGGTGTCGGTGCGCCACAGCAGGTCGAACAGCGGCAGAGCAGCGCCGTCGCCGCCCTCGGCCCGTGCACTCGGGCCCCTGCGCTCGGGCCCGTGCGGTGATCTCGCCGCCTTGGGGAGGCCGTGCATCGCACACCGGTGGCCGAACCGACGGCGCGGCGTTTCGGCGGGGTGGGATCACGCCTGCCACGGATACTCACGGTCATGCGCGTTGAATTCGATCCGGAGGTCATGGGCAGCGACGCCTTCTACGGGTTCATGACCTCCGTCGTCGTCCCACGCCCCATCGCCTGGGTATCCACGATCACACCCGACGGCACCACCGAGAACCTGGCCCCGCACTCCTTCTTCAGCATCGCCAGCACCGACCCGCCGATCGTCCAGTTCACCTCCATCGGCCGCAAGGACTCGCTGCGCAACGTGGAAGACACAGGCGAGTTCGTCGTCAACTTCTCCTCGGAGCCGTTGCTGCGGATGATCAACGCAACCGCCACCGACTTCCCCCGAACCGTCAGCGAGTTCGACGTCGCGGGCATCGAACGCGAGCCCAGTCTGCGGGTCCGCCCGGCCAGGGTGGCCGCCTCACCCGTCGTGCTGGAGTGCCGTTCACACACGACCTTGCGCATGGGCAACTCCACCCTCGTCTTCGGCCGGGTGCTGCATGCCGCTGTGAAGGAGGAGTACATCGTCGGCGGCCGGCCCGGCTCCGAGCGGCTTCGCCCCCTGGCCAAGCTCGGGGGCGACGAGTGGGGCACGCTGGGGAGCGTCATTCACCTGAACCGCATTCCCTACGAGGAACCCGAAGGAAACGGCTCTCCTCCTCACCCCCCACAGGACCCACCGCCGTCCTCCTGAGCAACGGCCCCGCCCGATCACAGCGGTGCGTCCGTCCGGCAGGTTTCTCCCGCCTCACCCCTTGGTGGAGGTGCCTACCGGTCTCCGGACGCGTGCGCGGAAGCCACCTGCGCCGATCGACGAGGCGGACATCGGCGGCTTCGGCGCTCGACTCCCCTGTCGTGGGCTGGTCCCGGTACGACGGGACCGGGTGGTGGCGGCTTCTCCCTGCCTCCACCTGCTGCCACCCGAGTCGGGGCACGAGTACGGCGTCTCCTTCCTCAGGTACGGGTTCTTCTTCGAGAAGCCGGAGGAGCTCGCAGTCTCGGCCGCTCAGTGGTTGAAGGTCAGGCGCGGTGCCGCGTTGCGGGCCAGGGTGTGGGCCTGGTCGGGCCACCAGGTACCGGCGGGCGGGTCGACGATGCCGTACTCGGGGTCGATGGCGCCGCCGGTGCTGCGGGTGCAGCTGCCGTCGGACTCACCGGGAATCTTGATCCACAGGTAGGCGTCGACGAGGGGTACGCCGGTGTCGGCGGTGGGGCGCGGGCCGAGACCGCGGCCGGGTGCGTTGCACCAGGCCTCCGGGTCCCCGGTGTACTTGCCCGGCTCGGGGGTCCAGGCGCCCAGTCCGTTGCGGCTGGTGTCGATCACGAAGTGCTGCAACCGGTCGGCCGGCGGGGTGCCCACGTTCTGGTCGTACCAGGCGTCGGTCCACCGCCAGGTGGTGGGGTCGGTGGCGGAGACCGCGTTGCCGGGGGTGCCGTCGTTGGGGGCGGTCGCCGAGTAGTACTGGTCGGCGCACCGCTCGGCGTGGCCACGCGCCTCCTCGGGTCCCTCGGTGGCGAACCACATGCACTGGGCGATCCAGGTGCCGTATCTGGCGTTGTGGTCGGTGGGGTGGGTGTTGGACACGTTCAGGGCGAAGCCGTCACTGTGGCGGACCCCGGCGTCCAGCAGCCGCTGGGCCATCTCACCGACGGGCCGCCATTGGACGTTCCCCGCGTCCAGGTAGACGGCGGTGCGCGGTCCGGCCTTCAGGGTCTTCACGGCGTAGGCGAGGTCGGCGATGCGGGCGGCGGTGAGTTCGCCCGTCGGGTCCGTGGTGGGTCCGCAGTCCTTGGGGAGGAGGGCCGTGCCGTCGGGTTCGACGACGACCAGCGCCTTGCTGGTGCCGATGCCGGCGGCGAAGGCGTCGATCCACTGCCGGTAGGCGGCGGAGGATGCGGCTCCGCCACTGGAGTACTGCGTGCAGTCCCGTCCCGGGACGTTGTAGGCGACCAGGACCGGGGTCCGGCCCACGGCCCGGGCCCGGTGGACGAGCTTGCCGACCTTGCCGCGCACCTCGTCGGGCGTGCCCTCGGTGAACCACTCGGCCTGCGGCCAGCTCGCGAGCTCGGCCATGTTGACGGCGTTCTCGGTGTCTCCGTTCCCGAGGTCCGCGAGGGCCTGCTGCGCGGCCTTGCTGTGCGGGTCCACGTAGAACTTCGTGGCCGGGGTGAGCACGTCCTGCGTGGGTGTGGCCTGCGCCTGCGTCGCGGTCAGAGCGGCGCCCGCGGTGAGGGCCGCGACGACGACGGCCGCGCGGCGCCGAAGGCTGCGTGGATTCATGGTTGCTTCCTGGTCGATGTCGATGAGGTGGTGGAGGCAGGTGCCCGCCGCCCGTCGGAAGGCAGGTGCCCGGCGGAAGGCAGGTGCTCGCCGCCCGGCGGACTGCCGACTCCGCCTGTGCGGGCGGCGGGGGTCGCGGATCAGTAGCCGTAGATCATCTTGTAGGCGACCTCGGGGAGGAACTGTCCGGCCGTGGAGCCGGCTCCGACGCCGCAGTTGCCGTCGGACTCGCCCGGGGTCTTGATCCACAGCAGCATCTCGGCGCCTCCGCCCGTCCGGGTGGGGGTGCCGATGCGACGGCCGGCGGGGTTGCACCACTGGCCGTTGGAGCCGTTGCCGTTGCGGCTGGTGTCCACGACGAACGGCTTGGTGTAGCCGTAGCGGGCACTGAGCTCGCTGTTGACGGCGTTGCCGAAGGCGGTGTTCTCGGCGGTCGTGAAGTAGTTGGAGACGTTGAGCGAGAAGCCGTGGGCCTGACGGAGGCCGGCTTCGTTCAGGCGCTGGGCCATGGTCGCCGGGCTGACCCAACCCGGGTTGCCGGCGTCCATGTAGACCCAGGTGTTGGGGGCCTGGCGGCTGAACTGGGTGAGGGCGTTGGTGAGCATGGCCTCCCGTTCGTCGATCTGGGCCTGGGTCATGCAGCCGTAGTCCCCGAGGGAGTCCGGTTCGAGGATGACGACCGCCGGACGGCCCGCGATCCCGCCGGCGAACTGGGCGATCCAGTTCGCGTAGGCGGACGGCGAGGCGGCTCCGCCCGCGGAGTGCCCGCCGCAGTAGTCACGGTTGTAGATGTTGTAGGCGACGAGGACGGGCAGCTTGTCGGCGGAGTCCGCCGCTCCCGCGTACGCCCCCGTGGCCGTGCCGATGGTGCCGCTCCAGGAGCCGAACCAACGGGCCGTCGGCGTGTTGGCGAGGGAGGCGCTGATCGCGGGGGCCCGGCCGTCACCGGGGTTGGCGGCCACCCACCGCTTGGCGCTGGAGTCGGGGTCCACATAGAACCCGCTGGTCATGGTGGTCGGGTCGGCCGCGTGGGCGGACGGTGCGAGGGCGAGCGCGGACGGCAGGGCGCAGAGGGCCGCCACCAGTATCCGGAGTCTGCGGCGCATGGCTGTACCTCGATTTCCTGGGCGGGATTCGAGTGTGTTGGGAGCGCTCCCACTGGAAGCGGTCCCAATCGTGGGGTGGGCTGATTGAGCTGTCAATAGTCGGCACACCAATCCGCCCCAAGGGTTGACGTTCACCGCAATACGAGGCCAGGAGAGGGGAAACTGGAAGCGCTCCCAGGATGGCCACCCCTGGCGTCCCTGACCTGTGGAAGACTCACGGCTCATGGCAGAAGATGCGCCGCGTCGGCAGCCGACGCTCGACGAGGTGGCCGAACGCGCCGGTGTCTCCCGCTCCGTGGCCTCCCGCGCCCTCAACAACGCTCCGCACGTCAGCCGCGCCAAACGTGAGGCCGTCGAGCGGGCCGTGCGGCAACTCGGTTACGTCCCCAACCCGACCGCCCGCGCCCTGGCCACCCGGCAGACGGGAGCGGCCGCCCTGGTCGTCTCGGGAGAAGATCCGTCGATCTTCGCCGATCCCTTCTTCGCCCAGGTCATCGTGGGGGCGTCGGCCGCTCTTGAGGAGGCGGACCTGCATCTGATGCTGTGCCTGGCCGCTTCCGACCGCGGCCGCAAGCGAGTTGCGGAACTCCTTCGCTCCAGGGGCGCCGACGGCGCCATGCTGATGGCGCTGCGCGAGGACGATCCGCTGACCCGGGTGGCCGAGGAGGCGCAGATGCCCGTCGTGTTCGGCGGACGCCCGGTCGGTACGACTCCCCGGTGGTACGTCGACGTCGACAACGTCGGCGGGGCGCGCAAGGCGACCGAGCATCTGCTCTCGCGCGGTCTGACTCGGGTGGCCGCGATCTGCGGGCGGCTGGACACCGAGGCCGGGCGCGCCCGGTACCGCGGCTACAGGGACGCCATGCTCGCCGCCGGCCTCGATCCGTTGCCGCCGCAGGAGGGGGACTTCACCGAGCACAGCGGAGCCGCCGCCATGGCCGCGCTGCTGGCGAACCGCCCTGAGGTGGAGGGCGTGTTCGCAGCCGGCGACAACATGGCGGTGGGAGCGCTGCGCACGCTGCGGAAGGCCGGCCGGCAGGTCCCCGCCGACGTCGCCGTGGTCGGATTCGACGACCTGAGCGTCTCCCGGATCGCCGATCCGCCGCTCACCACCGTCCATCAGCCCGTAGAGGCTCTGGGTCGGGAGATGGCGCGCATGCTGGTCGCGCTCGTCAACGGGCAGCACCCCACCGCGCTGATCCTGCCGACCCACCTGGTCGTCCGCTCCAGTGCCTGACGGCTGTGGCGGGCCCCGGTCGAAGCCGGGGCCCCGGCTGTCAGCAGGTGGTTGGGTGGTGCGATCGGTGGACCGGTTCAGGGCGTGGACAGTTCGAACCGCGTGACGCGGACCGCGCCGCCGAGTGCCTGCGTGGCGTGGTTGAAGAGGGCGAATCGGTAGCCCATGAAGAACCGCCAGTCGTTGCCCATGGAGAAGGCGGGTCCGAGGCGGGTGAAGGTGGTGCCGTCGGTGCTGTAGGAGAAGGTGCCGGGGCGTGGTGCGCCGGGGCGGATGTCCGCGGTCGCGCGCAGCCAGACGGGGCCGCCGGGGACGGGCGCGCTCGCGACCTCGTAGCCGGTGCCGGTGGTGTTCCAGTTGGTGTCCATGGTCAGCCCGGTGACCATCACCACCCGTGTCACGCCGCCGTCGCGTGTGACACCGATCCACGCGGAGGAGTCCCGCAGCAGTGCGAGTCCGGCCCGGTCGCCGTCCCGCATGGCGGAGTGGTCGAGCTGGACGGTGGCCGTGGAGGTGGGGCCCTGGATGCGGCGCGTGAGGGTGTTGCGGGCCCAGTACAGGTCGTTGGTGACGGTGGCCGTCCGCAGGGTCAGCCCGTTGCCGACCGACCACTTGGCGTTGTCCGGGTTGTGGTTCCACTCCCAGTTGGGCTTGAGGGTCGTACCGTCGAAGGTGTCGACGCCGGTCATGGGGGTGACCTGACGGGGCGGAGAGGGCACGGCGGGGCTGGGATACGAGGTGCCCCACGCGCCGTCGACGAGTTGCACGACCGGCCAGCCGTCCGAGGTCCAGGTGACCGGGGCCAGCGCGGGCACCCGGCCGCCGGGATAGGCGTCCACGAAGGCCAGGTAGTACCAGGCGCCGCTCTGCGTCTGCACCAGCCCGCCCTGGTGCGGGACGCCGCCGCCGGGGATCGGCCCGCGCAGGTCGAGCAGGACCTGGCGCATCGTGTAGGGGCCGAAGGGGCCGCTGGACGACTTCAGGACGTACTGACCGTTCGCGGGGCGGGTCAGGAAGATGTAGTACTGCCCGTTGATCTTGTAGAAGCGTGAGCCTTCGAGGGTGCCGACGCTCGACGGCGTCGTGAACACCTGCTGCGTGCGGACCTGGTTGCGGCCGTCGGGCGAGAGCTGGGCCACGCTGATGGTGGTGTTCCCGTACGCCACGTACAGGGAGTCGTCCGTGTCGACGAGCAGCCCCGCGTCGTAGTAGGGCGTGCCGATCGTCGTCAGCCGGTTCCACGGCCCCTCGACGGCGGTCGCGGTGTAGACGTACGTCCGGGTGAAGTCGATCTGGCCGAGCCAGTAGAAGGTCCTGTTGCTCGGCCGGTAGGCCAGTGACGACGCCCAGATCCCTCTGACGTAGCCGCGGGAGCCGTTCAGGTCGTACTTGGCACCGAAGTCGAGCACGGGCACCGAGTGGCCTGCGATCTCCCAGTGCACCAGGTCGTACGAGCGCAGGACGGGCGCGCCCGGCGAGTAGTGCATCGTCGAGGCGGAGGCGTAGTACGTGTCGCCGACACGGATGACGTCGATGTCCGCGAAGTCCTGCCAGATCACCGGGTTCGTGTACGTGGAGGCGGCCGCGTGGGCGGCCCCGTGGGGCAGCAGGGCGCCGGCGACCATGCCGGTGGCGGCCGTCAGCGCGCGCCGACGGGAAAGGTGTTGTTGCGTCCATGACATGTGCATGTACGGCGTTCTCCTCGGCTTCATGGGGCGGAGCGGCTGCCGTGCGTTCGATATACCGGATAAGGGTCGATTTATCGAGCATCCTGGATGATAGGAGAGCGAGCGCGCTCGTCAACACCTCCCGCAGGATTCGGCAAGGCTGCCGAAACGTTCGACACCGGATCCCCGCCAACTGCCGCCGGTCACTTCACCATTGACCCTGGCAAGTCCCCCTTCCGGGTCCGTCGCCCGCGAACCCGGTTGGCTCGTTCGTGCAGTGTTGACATGTTCAGGCTCCTCTCTAATATCCGTGGAACCTCAAGTTTCCGAATGGCACCCGATATTTCGAACCCTCCTGTCCCTTCCTCGCCGTGCCGAAGGAGCCCCCGTGCTCAGACGATCAGGCGGACGACTGCTCCGCCTCCTGGCGGCCGCCGCGCTGACCATCGCCGCGACCGTGACGGCCTCCGCCCAGTCCACCGCCTCGGCCGCGCCGGGCAGCCCCGCGCTCACGCCACCGCTGGGGTGGAACAGCTGGAACAGCTTCGGATGCGGAATCACCGAGGCACAGGTGCGCCAGGCCGCCGACGCGATGGTGTCCTCGGGCATGCGGGACGCCGGCTACCAGTACGTCGTGGTCGACGACTGCTGGTTCGACCCGCAGCGTGACGCGGCAGGCAACCTGCGGGCCGATCCGGTGAAGTTCCCGAGCGGGATGAAGGCACTCGGCGACTACATCCACGGCAAGGGCCTGAAGTTCGGGATCTACCAGGTGCCGGGCGAACGCACCTGCGCGCAGACCAGCGGCGCCTATCCTGGCTCGACCGGCAGCAGGGGGCACGAGGCCCAGGACGCCGCCGCGTTCGCCTCCTGGGGCGTCGACTACCTCAAGTACGACTGGTGTTCCTCCAGCGGCACCCGCGACGAGCAGGTCGCGCGGTTCACGCTGATGCGTGACGCCCTGCGCGCCACCGGCCGGCCGATCGTCTACTCCATCAACCCCAACAGCTTCCACGCCATCACCGGCTCGACCTACAACTGGGGCGAGGTCGCCGACCTGTGGCGGACGACCGAGGACCTGCTCGACATCTGGCAGAACGGCAACACCAACAGCTACCCGATGGGTGTCGGGAACGTCCTGGACGTCACCGCGCCGCTGGCGGCGCAGTCGGGTCCTGGACACTGGAACGACCCGGACATGCTGGTCGTCGGCCGTCCGGGCCTGACACTGGCCGAGTCCCGCTCCCACTTCGCCCTCTGGGCACTGCTGAGCGCCCCCCTCATGGCCGGAAACGACATCCGCACCATGTCCGCCGACGTGAGCGCGATCCTGCGCAACCCGCGTCTGCTGGCGGTGAACCAGGATCCGCTGGGCGCGGGCGGGCGCAGGATACGCGACGACGGCGCCACCGAGGTGTTCGCCAAACCCCTGTCGGACGGCTCGGTCGCCGTGGGCCTGTTCAACCGGGGAGGCGGCACCGCGACGGTCACCGCGACCGCCGCGCAAGTCGGCCTCTCCGGCGGCCCGTTCACCCTCACCGACCTGTGGACCGGCGGCACGTCGAGCACGTCCGGGCAGATTTCGGCGAGCGTCCCCGCCCACGGCGTGGCCGTGTTCCGGGTGACCGGCGGCAGCCCCCTTGCCGCCACCACCTCACGTCTGCGGGGCAGCGCGTCCGACCGCTGCGCGGACGTGGACAACGCATCCACCACCGCCGGTGCGACGGTACTGCTCTGGGACTGCCACACGGCCGCCAACCAGCTGTGGACCGCGTGGACCGGCGGGGAGATCCGCGTCTACGGCGACAAGTGCCTGGACGCCTACGACCAGGGCACCGCCAACGGTACCCGCGTCATCACCTGGCCCTGCAACGGCCAGAACAACCAGAAGTGGACCTTCGGTCAGGACGGGTCGATCCGCAACGTCCACGCGGGCCTGTGCCTCGACGCCGACGGGGCCGACACCGCCGACGGAACGCCGCTGGTCCTGTGGACCTGCAACGGCCAGGCCGGCCAGAAGTGGACCCGCGCCTGAACAAGGGGCCCCATGGCCGAGCGGTAGCGGCGCCCGGCCGGCGGTAGGCCGGGCGCCGTGACCGCGCCCGTCAGGCCGGCGAGGTGACCGCTCGGCCGAAGTGCCGGGCGAAGAACCGGACCGCGCTGTCGGCCTCGAACCTGGGGAGCTCCTTGTGCCTGCCCGAGTTCACATGCAACGACTTCTCCTTCGAGGCGAAGGCGTCGAACAGGGCGAGACCCTCTTCGCGGGAGATGTGCTCGTCGTCCCACTGGAGGTCGAACTCGATCGGAACGGTGATCTGCTTCGCCTTCTCGGCCAGGACGTCGGGCCAGTGCTGGCCGAAGACCGCGGCGGTGATCCTGGGTTCGACCGCCACGAACGGTATGCCGATCGCGGTGCCCATGTTCAGGCCCCAGAAGCCGACCGGCCCGCCGGTGCCGATCTCGGGAAGTTCCTGGAGAGCGTCCAGGGTTGCCCGGTACTCGGGTACGGCGAGCTCGGCCAGGTGGTCGTTGTAGCGCACGACGATCGGGCCTTCCGGCTCGCCCGCCGCCCGCGCCCGGAACAGCTCGGCGATTTCCGCCTCGTCGTGCGCCGTGCGCGGCCGGTCGCCGTGACCGGGCGCGTCGATGACGGCGACGTGGAAGCCGCAACCGGTCACGAGGAGCCGGGCGCGGCCCGACATCGCCGGGTGCTTCTTGTGGTTGCCGCCACCGTGGGCCAGCAGGACCAGGGGCGCGCGATCGGCCGTGCCGGAAGCCGGCGACCAGAGAACGCCAGGGACGCCGCCCACGGTGAAGTCGCGTTCGACCACGCCGTTCGACGACGACTCGGCGGTGAACCGAAGAGAGTGCATGGATTGTTGCCTTTCGGGAGTGCCTTGGTGTCGAGGCGCTCCCGGCGACACCTACGTCAATCGCCGGCCGTGATCGGATGGGGGAGCACCCACGTCGATACAGCGTTCACGGGTCTCACCTCCTCGGGCGGTGTCACGGTCGACTGAACGCTACCAGCCCGATGATCAGCCATCGACTCCTTTTCCCGTTCTCCCGCCACGTCGTCACGACTCCGGACAGGGCCTACGTGAGGCGAGATCCCGCCTCGAAGTCGATCTGCCTGATGGTCCACTGCGAGAGCCCCGAACTGAACACCCACAGGACAGGGGATCCGGACGGGTCCCGCCACCCCCGTGACGCCGCCGCCACCGGTGCCGCCGACGGGCTCGTCAGCGCCCGGCCGGCCGGGCGTCTTCCACAGCCGGCACCGCGCAGGTGGCGGCGACACGAGCGGTACGGCCCCGTGCGGGCGCGGTCAGGCGGCATCGGGTGCCCGCGCCGCACCCGGCCGCGCCTGACAGCGCCCCGGGACAGGGGCCGAGGGGCGTCTCCGCTCACGTGACGATGGTGGCCAGTCCGACGATGCCGATGAGATAGATCACCACCGCGGCGATGCTGTCGACGCCCATGCGCGCGTACTGGCGGCGCGGACGGAAGATCCGCCCCGCCATGTGGACCACGGTCAGGATGATTCCGAGCGCGGTGAGGTAGATGTCGGTGTCGTGCGCGGCCGGCAGTACCGGCTCGCCGGAGATCACGGTGGCGAGCAGGAACAGCACGGGCAGGAAGGCGTTGCCGCCGAAGATGTCGCTGACGGGGAGCTGGTAGTCACCCGGCTTCGTGGAGGTCAGGCCGGTGCTCACCTCCGGCAGGGAGGTGGCCGCCGTCGGCACGGTCGCGCCGAACAGCGCACCACTCAGTCCCTGACGGGCGAAGAAATCCTCACCTCTGCGCTCGATCACGACACCGGCCACGAGAGTGGCCGGCGCGGACACGCCGAGGACCAGCCCGGCGCGAGCGGTGCTCACGCCCTTGTCGCTGGCGGCCTTCTCCTTCTTGCCCCTGGAATGGCCGCGTGGTTCGGGCCGGCTGTCCGGGGCGTCTTCGCCCTCCCGCCACGGCAGACCCCGGCCGGCCCGGTCGAGCAGGATCAGACCGATCACCCACAGGACGGCGATCGCCACCGAAGCGGGGGCCGGACGGGCGGCGTGCAGATGGGGAGAGAGCTGGGTGCCCATCACCACCACGGCCAGGACGACGACCACCATGGCCCCCTCCGGGACCAGCTGAAGACTGGCCGCGACGCGGGTCAGCGGGGCGCGCGGGCGGACCCCGGCCGCGTCCAGCACCGCCACGACGACGGTCTGGATGGCGATGCCGCCCAGACGGCCCGCCCCGGCCCCCGAGCCGCCGCCGGCTGCGACAGCCGCCGTGACCTCCGCACAGCTCGCCCGGGGCACAGCAACGCGTCAAGGACGTCACCCCCGTGGACGCGGACACGGACGAGGGGCCCGACCCGTACCCGGCTTCGGGTCACTCACTCTGCCTGTGCTCAGGTCGCCGCGTCCTCGCTCGTGACGATGCGCGCCCGGCAATGCGCGGCTGGCGTGTGCGCTTGGTGATGCGCGCTTGGTGATGCGCGCTTGGTGTGCGCACCCGGCGATGTGCCCCTGTCGTTCTGGTGGTCAGCAGGCGGCATTCAGTCGAAGTACACGCCGTTTCAACGTCGTTTCACCAGAGTTCCGCCTCGTGCCTACTTCACACTCACGCGTCGGCGTCGCCTCGGTGTGCGCCGCGGCCTTGACGTTCACAGGACTGGTCGCCACCGGGCTGGTCGCCGCTCAGCCCGCGGCTGCCGCTGACCCGGCCGGTTACCAGAACGTTCGCATCAACGAGGTCACCTCCTCGAACAATGACACCGTGGAGCTGTACAACTCCGGCTCCACCGCGGTGAGCCTCAGCGGCTGGAAGGTGTCCGACGACAGCTTCTCGCCGCAGTCGTTCAGCCCGTCCGCCACCACGATCCCTGCCGGCGGGTTCGTCACCTTCAACTCGCCCAAGGGGCTGGGTGACTCGGACAAGTTGGTGATCTACACGGCCGGCGGCGCCGCGGTCGACCGCGTCGAGTGGGCCACCGACAAGGCGAAACCGGCCATGGCACGCTGCGGGGGCGACGGCACCGGCGCATGGGTGACCGCGACTACCGCGACCACGTTCGGCGCCGCGAACGCCTCGGGCTGCCCGTCGTCCATCCCGTCGGTGAGCCAGGTGCGGATCAATGAGGTCACCTCCGACGGCTCGGACACCGTGGAGCTGTACAACGGCGGAACGAGCGCGGTCAGCATCGGGTCGTGGAAGTACGTCGACAACGACACCAGTCACTCCCCGGTCTCGATCTCGTCCTCCTCTCCGAGCGCGACGAGCATCCCCGCGCGCGGCTACATCACGTTCAACTCCACCCTCGGTCTGGGCGACAACGACTCGCTCTTCCTCCTCGACAGCAACGGGACCACCGTCGACTCGGTGACCTGGGCCACCGACGGCGCCAAGCCGTCCGACGAGCGCTGCACGAACGGCACCGGCTGGTTCCAGACCTCCACGACCGCGACGTTCGGCAGCGCCAACTCCTGTACCGGCGGTGGCAGTGGCGGCGGCCAGACCGGCCATCTGCTGGGCGGCGGGGGCTCGCTGACCAGCGGCTGCACCCCTGAGGCGCCCTCCGGCACGGGCTCGACTCCGCCGGGCACGCCGGCGTGGCCGGGCGGCCTGGACGTCACGATCACCGACAACGTCTGCGCGTTCACCACGTCCACCGGCCCGGAGGGCCGGGATGTGAGCGGGCTGGCGTTCGACCCGGCGAACCCGTCGGTGCTGTGGGCCGCGAAGAACAAGAACTGGCTGTACAAGCTGGTCAAGAGCAACGGCAAGTGGGTCCCGGACCCGTCGTGGAGCGCGACCGGCAAGCAGATCCGGTTCGCGGGTGGCTCGGGCCAGCCGGACTCCGAGGGAGTCACGGTCGGCGGCAATGGCCACATCTACGTGACGTCCGAGCGTGACAACGCCGACAACACGGTTCCCAAGGACACCATCATGGAGTTCGACCCGGCCGCGGCCGGATCGACGCTGACGCCGGTCCACCAGTGGGACATGACGTCGCAGTTCCCCCAGCTCGACACGGGCAGCAAGGACGACGCCAACCTGGGCTTCGAGGGCGTCGGCTACGTGCCCGACAGCTGGCTCACCGCGAACGGCTGGGTCGACCCGCTCACCGGGGCCGCGTACAACCCGGCGAACTACCCGCTGCACGGGTCGGGCCTGTACTTCGCCGGTCTGGAGTGGGACGGCACGTTGCACGTCTACGGTCTGAACTCCGACGGCACGTTCACCACGTTCGGCACCGTCTCGACCGGCAAGGCGTCCGTGATGGACGTGATGTTCGACGCCGGGACCCAGCGCATCGTCGCGACCTGCGACAACACCTGCGGCGAGACGCACACTTTCATGAAGGTCAACGCAGCCGGCACGATCGTGCCGGACGTGACCTACACGAATCCGGCCGTCATGCCGACCGACAATCTGGAGGGCTTCGCTCTCGCGCCTGCGTCGACCTGCGCCAACGGGTTCCGCGAGGCGGTCTGGAGCGATGACGGCGTCTACGGCTTCGGCGCCGGAAGCTCCTCCTACGGACACGCCCTCTACAGCGGCACTTTCCCCTGCTGATCCCCTGACCGCAGGAGACGGCTCACGCACGGGGCCGCCTCCAGGCGATGCCGGGCCAGGACCGGAAACGCTCCCAGCTCGTAGGTGAAGATGAAGCTCCCGGAAGACGGTGTCATGACCGCCCACTGACTACCGGGAGCTTCGTCGTACTCGTCCTCCTCCCGCTCCACCCTCCCGCTCCTCGACCAGCTCCCTCGGGTGCGTTCCCGCCGGTCGGTGAACGATCGCTCGCCAGCGGGGCGGGCGGTGCCGCCCGAGCTCGCGGAAGGGTGCCATCGGCGTCCTCGGCGAGGATGCGGTAGACGGTGGCGCCCCCGGACGACCGTGACGCTTCGCCCGGGCGGGATGCGGGTCAGAGGCTGTAGAAGGACTCGTTGGACCGGTACAGCCGCCCCGGCGTCGCCCAGGCCCTCCCCGGCCCGGCGCGCGCGGGCAATTGAAGCACCACCCGACCCCGCCCCGAGCTTCCGGCCGACTGGCAGGACGCGCCTGCGCCGCTCGCGAGTGAACACCTCTTCGCCCAGGGCCCGTCGGCACTCCAGGCTCTCGGCGCTGTGTGCGGCCACGCACCGGAGGCCGCGGCAGCCGAGCCGGTACGGGGTCGCCGCAAAGGGCTTGCCGCGGTGCGACACGGCGGGCGAGCACCATATCCACGGCCGGGTGCGACCCGGGACCCGTTTCACCTGGTTATGTGATCATGATATACACCTTCACATCTTCTTCACTGTACGTTTCCTAGGCTGGGACTCCTCGTGAGCGCTGCTGGTTCCGGCGGGCGGGTGCAACCCGCCCGCCCCGGTGATCCCTCCCGTGTCGGCCCGTACCGGATCATCGGCCGCCTCGGCTCCGGCGGCATGGGGACCGTCCATGCCGGTCTCACCGCCGACGGGCTCAGGGTCGCCGTCAAGGTGATCCACCCTGCACAGGCCGAAGACCCGGAGTTCCGGGCCCGGTTCCGCCGCGAGGTACAGCTGTCCGCGCGCGTGCAGGGGCCGTGCCTCGTGCCGCTGCTCGCCGCCGACCCCGAAGCCGACGCGCCCTGGCTGGCGACCGCATACGCCCCGGGCCCCACCCTCAACCAGTACCTGGCCGACCACGGCCCCCTGACCGGCGGCACCTTGTACGCCTTCGCGACGGGTACGGCCCAAGCCCTGGCGGCCGTCCACGAGGCCGGCGTCGTCCACCGGGACGTGAAGCCGCAGAACGTCATCCTCACTCCGGCCGGCCCTCGCGTCCTCGACTTCGGCATCGCCCGCGCCGCCGACGGCACGAGCGTGACCCGGACGGGCGTCATGACCGGCACCCCCGGCTGGATCAGCCCCGAGTACTACCGCACCAGCACCGCCGGGCCGGAGGGCGACATGTTCGCCTGGGGCGCGCTCGTCGCCTACGCCGCCACCGGCCGGCTCCCGTTCGGTACCGGCGCGCCGGACGTGGTCGCGTTCCGTGTGATGTCCGGGGACCCCGACCTGGACGGTGTGTCCGAGGACCTCCGCGACATCGTGGAGAGCGCCCTCGCGAAGGAACCCGCCGACCGGATATCCGCCGCCTCGGCCTCCCAGGAGTGCTCGCGGCTCCTCGCCTCGCAGGCCACCCAGGTCCTCGCGGGCGGCGACGCATCGCCACCCACCCGGGTCGGCGAACTGGTCACGGCCGTGTGGGAGATGCCCGCCGTGGACGACCCCACCTGGCACGCCCCTTCCCCGCCCTCCCGCGGACGGGCCGTCACGACCGTGCTCGTGGCCGCCGCCGTGATCGGCGCTCTCGCCGGAGGCGCCTTGGCCATTCCGGCCGCCTTCCCGAACGGCAAGGACCGAGGCGGCGCGCGGGACGCCGGCGCCGGCCGGTCGACCGCGTCCCCGGCCCGGCACGCCGGTGGCGCCACCGGGCCCACCGGGACCCCTGGCCCCGCTGCGGCGACGCGGACCGCTGCCGATCCGCGCGGGCTGCGCGTACCGACCGATCCGCTGGCGGGCGTGGCCCACCCGGCCTTCACACGGTCCGGTGACGAGGCCCAGCCGTCGGACGACGAGTGGAGGGCGAGCACCACCGCGAGCACCCAGGAGGAGAAGGACACCGCCCGGGTGATCGAGGACGACGTGAGGTCCATGCTCGCCACCAAGGGCCTCGACCACCTCACGGCCACGGTCACGTTCAACCGGCGTGCGCAGACCGTGATGGTGACCGGCGGGCCGGTCTCCCAGCTGCCCGAGGACGACCAGGAGGTGTTCCGCAGAGCGGGAGAGACGGCATCCTGCACCGCTCTCGCGCGCCGCCTCCAGGGCAGCCCCACCACCTGGCCCTACGGCCGTTACTCCGTCTTCTGGAAGAACTACGACGACGACACCGAGGCGGACGTCCTCGGCTTCGGGCAGGCCACCGACGGGTGCTACAACGAGGTCGCCGGGCAGTGGCGGGGGGACGAGTCCGGTATGGCGACCGCGCAGATACCCAGTACCGACAAGGACGAGATCCGGGTCGCCGACGCCACGGACAAGGCCATCACCGCCGCGTGGAGGACCCGGGTCGCCGAGGGCAACGGCGTGGACCCCTCCGCCGCGGACGACGACATCAGCCTCGGGTTCGACCCGGCCGAGAAGGCCGCGTACGTGTGGATCCGGGACACCTATGGAGCGCTGATCGGCCGCGCCCAGCGAGACAACTTCCAGGACGTCGCCCGAAGGACCGCCTGCGGGAAGCTGAGGGACGAGTACAGCAGGAACCGGTCCTGGCAGTACATCCGCTGGTCCGTGGCCGTCTACGGCGGGAACACGGCGACCCCCGAGTTCATCGGCTCGGGTGACTGCCTCTCCTGACCGCTCCTCGTCACTTCGACGCAGCGTCGGGAGAACAGGGCCGAGACGACCGCCTCACCGTAGGCGGCACTCAGCCCGGAGCTCCGCGCCGGAAAGCCGGCGATGACCCTGGCCCGGCTGTCTCCCCGACTCCGGGTGGCCACTCCTCCGCCCGGGTCTCACGCCGCCAGGGAAATCACTTCACTACGACGTTGTCCCCGGCCGAAGTCGACGGTCCGGTGGTGGTGTTGCCGTAGTACGCCCAGCGCCACGTGCCCGTCCTGGACGCCTTCACGGTCGTCCTGAGATCGCCCGAGCCGTTCGCGTACACCTTCTTCACCGTGGTGTAGGAGGTGGCTCCGGTGGGCTTGAACTGCAGGCTCACCAGGCGGCCCCCGTAGGAGGCGTACTTCCTGGTCTCCCAGTTGGCTCGCGTGACCTTCCCGGTCACAGTGATGGTGCGGCCCCTGGTCACCGGCTCGGGTGAGGCGTTCACGGT
>NZ_JBIRJA010000019.1:0-223014 GCF_044329325.1 Streptomyces sp. NPDC017676
GCGCCGTTGTTGCGGGATCTTTCGGTGGCTTATGGGGCGCGTGTCGGGGGTGGTGTTCCGGGGTGGGTTCCGTTGCCGGTGCAGTATGCGGATTACACGTTGTGGCAGCGGGAGGTGCTGGGTTCGGAGGGTGATCCGGGCAGTGTGGTGTCGCGTCAGTTGGAGTACTGGCGTGGGGTGTTGGCGGGTTTGCCGGAGGAGTTGGGGTTGCCGTTCGATCGGTCGCGGGGTGGGGTGGCGTCGTTCGAGGGTGGTGTGGTGTGGGGTGGTGTGGATGCGGGGGTGGGCCGGCGGTTGGTGGGGTTGGGGGGTGATTGTGGTGTGACGTTGTTCATGGTGGTGCAGGCTGCGGTGGCGGTGGCGTTGTCGCGGCTTGGTGCGGGTGGGGATGTTCCGTTGGGTACTCCGGTGGCGGGTCGTATGGATGACGCGTTGGAGGATCTGGTCGGGTTCTTTGTGAATACGTTGGTGTTGCGGACGGATGTGTCGGGTGATCCGTCGTTCCGTGAGGTGTTGGCGCGGGTTCGTGAGGTGGATCTGGGGGCTTTTGAGCATCAGGATGTTCCGTTCGAGAAGTTGGTGGAGGTGTTGAATCCGGCGCGTTCGGTGGCGCGGCATCCGTTGTTCCAGGTGTTGGTGCAGATGGAGGATGCCGGGGGTGCCGGGGGACTGGAATTCGCCGGAGTGGAGGCGGTGCCGGAACGGTGCGGCCCGGTGGCGTCGAAATTCGATCTCTCGGTGTGTTTCTTCCGCGAAGCTGAAGAAGGGCTGACGGTTTCGCTGGAGTACGCGGCGGATCTGTTCGACCGTTCGACGGCGGAGCGGATTCTGGGGTGTCTGCTGCGGGTGCTGGAGTCGGTGGCGGCGGACCCGGATGTCCGGGTGGGTGAGTTGGAGGTGCTGTCGGCGGGGGAGCGGCGCCGGCTCCTTGAGGACTGGAACGGTGCCGCGGTGGCGGTGCCGGAGGGTTCGTTGCCGGAGGCGTTCGCGGCCCGGGTGGCGGCGGTGCCGGACGCGGTGGCGGTGGTGTGCGGGCCGGAGTCGGTGACGTACGCGGAGCTGAACGCGCGTGCGAACCGGCTGGCCCGGCTGCTGCTGGAGCACGGAGTGGGGCCGGAATCACTGGTCGCGGTCCTCATGGAACGCTCGGTGGAGACGGTCGTGGCACTTCTCGCCGTACTCAAGGCCGGCGCGGCGTATCTGCCGGTCGACCCGGAGTATCCGCGGGAACGCATCGAGTACATGCTCGCCGACGCCCGACCCGCGCTCCTCCTCACCGACACGTCCTGCGGCACCACCTCGGCGGCGCCGGCCGGAATCCCCCTGGTCGTCACGGACGGCCCGGAGACGGCCGCCGCACTCCTGCGGTACCCGGACGCCGACCCCACCGACGCCGACCGCACCCGCCCGCTCCACCCGTCCCATCCCGCCTACGTCATCTACACCTCCGGATCGACCGGCCGGCCCAAGGGCGTGGTCGTCCCGCACCGTGGCCTGCTGAACTTCCTGGCGGCCATCGAGGAACCGACGGCACTCGGCCCGAAGGACCGGCTGCTCGCGGTGACCACCGTGGCGTTCGACATCCATGTGCTGGAGCTGTTCGCCCCGCTGCTCGCCGGGGCCTGCGTCGTCCTGGCGGACCGTGCCGCCGTGCGCGATCCGGCCGCCCTGGCCCGCATGGCCGAGCGGCACGAGGTGACGATCATGCAGGCCACACCGACCCTGTGGCAGGCGCTGCTCGCGGAGCACGCCGCCGCGGTCCGGGGACTGCGCATGCTCGTCGGCGGCGAGCAACTCTCCTCGGCCCTGGCCGAACGCATGCGGGAGACGGCCTCCGAGGTCGTCAACCTGTACGGTCCCACCGAGGCCACCGTGTGGTCGACCCGGGCCCGGGTGACAGCGGAGCACCAGGGCAATCCGCCGATCGGGCGCCCCCTGGACCGTACCCGCGCGTACGTCCTCGACGAGGGGCTGCGGCTCGCGCCCGTCGGAGTGGCCGGCGACCTGTATCTGGCGGGCGACCAACTGGCCCGTGGATATCTGAACCGTCCCGGACTGAGCGCCGAGCGGTTCGTGGCGGACCCGTACGGCCCGGCGGGGACGCGGATGTACCGCACGGGGGACCGGGCGCGGTGGACGGCGGTCGGGACCCTGGAGTACCTGGGCCGGACCGACGACCAGGTCAAGGTGCGGGGCTTCCGGATCGAGCTGGGCGAGGTGGAGGCCGCGCTGGCCCGGGTCCCGGGTGTCCGGCAGGCGGCCGTTGCGGTGCGTGCGGACGCCGGGGGCGGTCAGCGGCTGGTGGGTTACGTGGTGCCGGCCGAGGAGGGCGCCGTCGACCTGGCGACGGTCGCGCGTGCCGGGGTGGCGTCGGTGCTGCCGGGGCACATGGTGCCCTCGGTGGTCATGGTGCTGGAGGCGTTGCCGTTGACGCCGAACGGGAAGCTGGACCGCAAGGCGCTTCCCGCCCCGCGGGTGGTGGCCTCGGCGGAGGCGCGGCTGCCGCGCACCCCGCGCGAGGAGATCCTGTGCTCGCTCTTCGCCGAGGTCCTGGGCGCGGAATCGGTCGGCGTCGACGACGGCTTCTTCGACCTGGGCGGCCACTCGCTCCTCGCGATGCGGCTGATGAGCCGCGTCCGCAGCGTGCTGGGCGCCGAGCTCACCATCCGCGACCTGTTCGCCCACCCCACCGTCGCCGAACTCGCCGCACACCTGGACGACGGCGTTCGGAGCGACCCGCTCGACGTGCTGCTGCCGCTGCGCACACGGGGCTCGGCCACACCCCTGTTCTGTGTGCACCCGGCCGCCGGCATCAGCTGGGTCTACGCCGGCCTGCTGCGCGACCTCGATCCCCGGTGCCCGGTCTACGGTCTTCAGGCCCGCGGGCTCACGCGTCCCGAGGACCGCCCGGCGACCGTCGCCGAGATGGCCGCCGACTATCTCGACCGGATACGGGCCGTGCAGCCCGAGGGCCCGTACCGGCTCCTGGGCTGGTCCTTCGGCGGACTGGTCGCCCACGCCATGGCCGTCGAACTTCAAGCGGCGGGCCAGCAGGTCGAGTTGCTGGCGCTGCTCGACAGCTACCCCGGCGGCGCCGGGGCGCACGAACCGGCCATGACCGCCGACGCCCCCGAGACCCTCGCCGCGCTGCTGGTGTCCCTCGGGTGCGAACCGCCCGCGGCGCCCGACGGCACACCCCCGCTGGACCCCGCCCGGTTCCTCGACACGCTGCGCACGGCCGGCCACCCGCTGTCGGGTCTCGACGAGCGGCAGGTCCGCAGGATGGCCGAGGTGTTCGCCGCCAGTGACACCCTGATGCGCGCCGGGGCGCGGGGCGTCCACGCCGGCGAGACGCTGCACTTCACCGCCGCGCACGGCAGGACGGCGGACGCGCCACGGCCGGAGGACTGGCGGCCGTACGTGTCCGGCACCCTCACCACGTACGAGGTGGCCTGCACGCACGGGGAGATGACCCGCCCTGAGCCGGTCGCGTTCATCTGCGCCGTGCTCAACGAGCGCCTCGCCGACCCGGCCCCGGAGGACATCGCACCGGCGAGCTGACCGGCCTCTTCCGTCGCGGCGGCGCGCGGGGGGAGGACACGGCGGCTCAGGACCAGGCAGCCACCCCCCTGGGCGCCCGCGCAGCTCAGGGGGGTGGTCCGGTGCGCTCCCGACCCGCCCGATCCGTCACCCCGGGCACCGCTCCCGACCGCCCGATCCGCCACTCCCGGCACCTCTCTCGACGTGCCCGATCCGTCACCCCGGGCACCGCTCCCGACCGCCCGATCCGCCACCCCCGGCACCCCTCCCGGCATGCCGGCCCTCCCCCTCTCCGGTCGCTCTCCCCTCGATCCGCAACCGGATCTCCGTCCTCCGGGGCGCCCGCGCCGGCCGCACCACGGATCCGCGAAGCGCCGGCGCGGAGATCCGGAGTCGAGAGCCGGTGAAGATGGGCCGCCGATCCCGGTCACCGAAACTCACCCCATCACGTAGTCCGCGGCAGTCGCTCGACGACTGGCCGTCATTTCGCCGATCTGAGAGACACCATGGTCTTCGCAGTGCTTTTCCCCGGGCAGGGCGCGCAGACGAAGGGAATGGGGACGGAGCTGTTCGGCCGTTACCCCGGGATCACGCGTTTCGCCTCAGACCTTCTGGGATACGACCTCGTCGCGCTGTGCCGCGACAACCCTGACAACCGGCTCGCGCGCACCGAGTACACGCAGCCGGCGCTGTTCACCGTGAACGCACTGCACATGTTCGAGCGCACCCACCGGGAAGAACGGGAGCCGGACTTCCTCCTCGGTCACAGCCTCGGCGAGTACAACGCGCTCCTGGCCGCCGGTGCGTTCGACTTCGAGACGGGGCTCCGCCTCGTCCAGAGACGAGGCGAACTGATGGCCTCGGCGTCCGGCGGCGGGATGACCGCGGTCATGGACGTCCCGGCGAGCCGGCTGCTGGACATGCTCGGCGCGGACGGGATCGAGGGGATCGACCTCGCGGGGTTCAACAGCCCGGGCCAGACCGTCATCGCCGGCCCCGCCGAGGAGCTGCGCGCCGCGCACGACGTGTTCCGGCGCAGGGGGATCCGCTTCGCCCCGCTGAACGTCAGCGCGCCCTTCCACTCCCGCTACATGGAGCCGGCACGCGCGGAGTTCGAGCGTCATCTGCGCCGGTTCACCTTCCGGGAGCCCACGGTGCCGGTCATCGCCAACGTGACCGGGCGCCCGTACGCGCGGGGGTCGATCGTCCAGACCCTGTGCGACCAACTCGTCCAGCCGGTGCGGTGGGTGGACAGCGTCCAGCACCTGCTGGCCATCGACCCTCGGGTGACGTGTGAGGAAATCGGCGGCCGGGCCCTTCTCCGCATGGTGGACCGCATTCGGGACGAATTCGTCCCCGATCGACTCAGCGAAGCGAGGAATTAAGGACTGTGGACAGGAAAGAACGGATTCGCCGGTTCATGGAGGACCAGTTCCTCATCGACTTCGACCGGGACGTGGCGGCCGACACCGATCTCTTCAAGGCAGGGGTCATCGACTCCTTCGGATACATCCAGCTGATGGCCTTCATCGGGGACGAATTCGGCTTCGAGGTCGCCGCCGAGGACATGCTCATGAACGTCCTCGTCTCCCTGGAGGCGATCGAGGAATTCGTGGCCGGCAGGACCGCCGAGCTCGCTGCCGCGCGGCAGGGGGACGTCACGTGTGCGGAATAGCAGGGTTCCTCTCGCCCCGGACGAGCGCCGGTGCGGCCCCGGACGTCATCACCTCCATGCTGGGTCTCATCCGGCACCGCGGACCGGACGAGGCGGGGTACTACCTCGACGACGGGTGCGCGATGGGCACGGTCCGCCTGGCCGTGGTCGACATCGCCGAGGGGGCACAGCCCATGGCGGACCCGGCGGAACGCTACTGGATCTGCTTCAACGGCGAGCTGTACAACCACCGTGAACTGCGCGCGGAGCTGGAGCGACTGGGCCGTGTGTTCCGCACCCGGTCGGACACCGAGGTGGTCCTCCAGGCCTGGGCGCAGTGGGGCCCCGCGTGCCTGCCGCGCTTCAACGGCGCGTTCGCCCTCGCCGTCCGGGACGCGGTCACGGACGAACTCGTGCTGGCCCGGGACCGCTTCGGCAAGCGCCCGCTGTTCTACACGGAGTGCGGCGGCGACTTCCTGTTCGCCTCCGAGATGAAGGCCTTCCACGCCTTCCCCGGCTTCCGCTTCGCCCTCGACCCCGCGCAGCTCCTGTCGATCTACGCCGCATGGACGCCACTGCCCGACGGCACCCCGTTCGCCGGCATCCGCCAGCTCCCGCCGGGCAGCCTGCTCACCGTCCGGGACGGGCGACAACTGCTGGAGACGTACGAGGAGTTGCGGCTGGACGTGCCCCTGTTCGCGGGCACCGAGGCGGAGGCGGTCGCCCGCGTCCACGAGACGCTGCGCGAGAGCGTCGAGCTGCGGCTGGGCGGCGATGTCGAGGTCGCCGTCTACCTGAGCGGCGGACTGGACTCCACCATCGTCACCCGGCTCGCCGCCGAGCTCTCACCCGGCAAGCTGCGCACCTTCTCGGTCTCCTTCGACGACCCGGCCTTCGACGAGTCGGACAGCCAGCGCGTGGTGGCGTCCCGCTTCGGCACCCGGCACTCGTCGCTCAGGGTCACGGACGCCGACATCGCCCGGCACTTCCCGGCGGCGGTGCGGCACGCCGAGGTCCCCGCGTTCCGCACCGCCTTCGTGCCCATGTACCTCCTGTCGCGCCGGGTGCGGGACGAGGGCATCAAGGTGGTCCTCAGCGGCGAGGGCGCCGACGAGGCGTTCCTCGGCTACTCCCTGTTCCGCGAGACCCTGCTGCGGGCGGCCTGGAACGAGCTGTCCCCGGACGAGCGGGCGGCGCGGATCGCCGGCCTCCACCCCGAGCTGAGCCACTTCGGCCCCGCGCACCGGGCGAGCGTCATGGGCCTGATGCACCAGTTCTCCACCGAACGCCTCCCCGGTCTCTTCTCGCACGAGATGCGGTACCAGAACGGCCGGTTCGCCGCGCGCCTGCTGAAGGACCGGGACGACCCCTTCGCCGCCCTCCTCGCGCTCGTGCGGGAGACACCCGGCTACGCGGAACTGACCCCGGTGCAGAAGGCGCAGTGGCTGGAGTACAAGACCCTCCTCCCCGGATACCTGCTCTCCACACAGGGGGAGCGGATGAGCCTGGCACACGGCGTCGAGAACCGGTGCCCGTTCCTCGACCCCGCCGTGGTGCGGCTCGCGGCGTCGGTGAACTTCCGCTTCGACGACGGGTCCGACGAGAAGGCCATCCTGAAGAAGGCCTTCCGCGGCGAGCTGCCGGAATCCAGCCTGACGCGTCCCAAGCAGCCCTACCGCGCGCCCGGGAGCGCCGTCTTCAAGGACCAGCGGCCGGACTACCTGGAGCTGCTGCTCTCCGACACCGAACTCCGCGCGCTCGACTGCGTCGAGCCGGTCTTCGCCAGAAAGCTGACCGACAAGATCATGTCCACTCCCGCAGCCCAGATCAGCACGAAAGAGGACCAGGCGTTCGTCTACCTGCTGTCGACGGTGGTCCTGAACCAGCAGTTCGTCATGAATCCGGAGAGCCACATGGGCACGCCCTCCCGAGCCGCCGTACCGATGCGGACCGTCGCCGACCGGCGCGACAGCAGCAAGCTCGCCGGAGCGCTGCGATGAGCGCCCCGACGCCGACGCCCGGCGAGGGCGACATCGCGGTCATCGGCCTGGCGCTGCGCCTGCCCGGCGCGGAGACGCTGGACGAGCTGTGGCGGCACCTCGTCGCGGGCCGCTCGCTGATCAGCGAGGTGCCGGCCGAACGCTGGTCGAAGGAGCGGTACTTCGGCGACCCCAGGACGGCGAAGGACAGGACCAGCAGCATCTGGGGCGGCTTCATCGAGCAGGCGGACTGCTTCGACGCCTCCTTCTTCAACATCTCCCCCCGCGAGGCGGAGTCCATGGACCCGCAGCAGCGCTTCGCGCTGGAGCTGTCCTGGAAGGCGCTGGAGGACGCCGGATACCCCGCGAGCCGGCTCGCCGGCACCGACACGGGCGTCTTCATGGGCGTCTGCCACGCGGACTACGCCGAACTGATGGAGAGCCACGACGTCCCCACCGACGTCTACTTCCCCACCGGCACGGCCTACTCGATCATCTCCAACCGCGTCTCGTACTTCTTCGACCTGCACGGGCCCAGCATCACCAACGACACCGCCTGCTCCAGCTCCCTGGTCTCGGTGTACGAGGCGGTCAGCGCGCTGCGCAACGGCGAGTGCGGCCTCGCCCTGGCCGGCGGTGTGAACCTGTGCTGGTCGCCGAAGCACTTCATCGCGTTCAGCCAGGCCAACATGCTCTCGCGCACCGGCCGCAGCCGGGCCTTCGACCGGTCGGCCGACGGCTACGTCCGCGGCGAGGGCGGCGCCGTCCTGCTGCTCAAGCCGCTCGCGCGGGCCCTGGCGGACGGCGACCCCGTCCACGCCGTCATCAAGGGGATCGCCACCAACCACGGCGGACGCACGAACTCCCTCACGGTCACCAACCCGGCGGCGCAGGCGGACCTGATCGAGGGCCTCTACACCCGCGAGGGCATCCGGCCCGAGACGGTCACCTACATCGAGGCACACGGACCGGGAACGCCGGTCGGCGACCCGATCGAGACGACCGCGCTCACCCGCGCGTTCCAGCGCCTGCACGCCGCCCAGGGCACCACGGCGGAGCCGGACACCTGCGGGATCGGCTCCGTCAAGAGCAACATCGGCCACCTGGAGGGTGCCGCGGGCGTCGCCGGGATGGTCAAGGTGATCGCCGCGATGGCGGGCCGTACCCTCCCGGCGACCGCCGGCTTCGAGGAGCGCAACCCGCTGGTCAGACTCGATGGCAGCCCCTTCTACATCGTCGGTGGGACGCGCCCGTGGACCGCGCCGCCCACCGGCGCCGACGGCCGGCCGGCACCCCGCCGGGCCGGCGTGAGCTCCTTCGGGTTCGGCGGCACCAACGCCCATGTGGTGCTGGAGGAACACCCCCTCGGCGAGGACGAGCGCGCCGCGGCGCCCACGGGACCGCAGGTCGTACCGCTCTCGGCGAAGAGCCCCGAGCAGCTGCGCGTCCTGGCGGGCCTGCTCCGCGACCGCCTGCGCGCGGCCGGACCGGACGAGGTCACGCTGGAGTGGCCGGAGGAGCTGGCGGACGTCGCCCACACCCTGCAGACCGGCCGGGAGGCCCTGCCGGTACGGGTGGCCTTCCTGGTCGCCGACACCGGCGAACTCCTGGAACTGCTGGACGCCTTCGCGGCCGGCGACCTGCCGGAGTCCGAGGTGCACACGGGCGCCCGGGCGGCGGAGGGCGACGACACCGACGACACCGACGAGGCCGGGCCGGCCCGGACCGCCGCCCGCTGGGCCGGGGGCGGAACGGTCGACTGGGCGCGCCTGCACCAGGACGCGGCAGCGCCTCCGCGCCGCGTGCGCCTGCCCTCGTACCCCTTCGCGCGTGAGCGCCACTGGTTCTCGGCACCCGGCACGCCGTCGGCCCCGGGCGAGCCGCGGACCTCCGCACGGCTGCACCCGCTCGTCCACCGGAACGTCCCGGACCTGGACGGACCGCGCTACGCCTCGACCTTCACCGGGGACGAACCCTTCCTCGCCGACCACCGGGTGCGCGGCCGGCGCGTACTGCCCGCTGCCGCCCAGATCGAGATGGCCCGGGCCGCGGCCCGCGAAGCCTGGCCCGCCCTCGGGGGCGCGGGGTCCGTCCGCCTGCGCGACCTCGCCTGGCTGCGCCCCCTCAAGGCCGGTGACGCCCCGCTCGACGTACAGACGTGCCTGACGGCGGCCGAGGGCGGCCACCACCGGTTCGAGGTCCGCACCACCGCGCCCGCCGGCGACGGGGCGGCTGCCGTCGTCCACAGCCGGGGCACGGTGGAGGCGTGCGCGTCCGCCGCCCCCGAGACCCTCGACCTCCCAGCGCTGCGCGCCGCCTGCGCCACCGTCCGCGAGCCGGCCGACGTCTACGCGGCGTTCCGGGCCGCCGGGCTGGAGTACGGCCCGGCGATGCGCGGGCTGCGGGAGATCCTGATCGGCGACGGCGCGCTGCTCGCCCGCATCGCGCAGCCCGCGGAGGCGGAAGCGGACGGCGGCCTGGTGCTGCCCCCGAGCGTGCTGGACGCGGCCCTGCAGGCCTCCCTCGTGCTGATGGACGGTCAGGACGCGGGCCCGGCCCTGCCGTTCACGCTCGACCGGATCGACATCCACGGGCCGTGCACGGGCGAGACCTGGGCATGGGTCCGGCGGCGCGGGGGCGGCAGCGGCTTCGGGACCTTCGACATCGACCTGTGCGACGCCGACGGAGTCGTCGGCGCCCGACTGCGCGGGCTGACCCAGCGAGTGGACGAGGGACCGGCCGTCCCGCGCGTGGTCACGGCCACCTCCCGGCTCGCCGAGGCACCGCTCGGCGCGGGCGGCGCACCGGCCGCCGTCGTCCACTGCTACGTGCTGGGCGGCGACTCCGCGACCCTCGCCGACGTGGCGGAGAGCACCGGGGCGGTGCTCACGCGGCTGCCCCAGCCCGCCTCGGGAAGCGGCCCCGAGGACGCGCAGGCGGCCCTGGAGTTCGTCTTCCGGCGCGTGCAGGAGGTCATGACGGCGAGCCCCCGGCAGAGCAACCGGTTCCTGGTCCTCGTGGACGAACAGGTGCCGCGCCCGGTGCACGCGCCCCTCACCGGTCTGTTCCGTACCGCCGCCGTGGAGAACCCCCTGGTCTCCGGGCGGGTGGTCCGCGTGGCCGGGCTGGACACGGCGACACCGCAGCGGCTGGCCGGGATCGTCCGGGGCGAGGCGGCGGACGCCGGGCAGACGGTGGAACCGCACCACGCCGCCGACGGAACCCGCCGAGCCTGGGAGATCGTCCACGCACCGCTCGCCGAGGGACCGCGGGTCCCGCCCCTGCGGGACGGCGGCGTCTACTGGGTGACGGGGGGCCTCGGCGGGATCGGCCGCCACGTCGCCCGGTACTTCGGGCGGCATCCGGGGACGACCGTCGTGCTGAGCGGGAGGAGCGCCGCCGACGCGGACACCGAACGCGCCGTGGCCGAGCTCCGGACGGCCGGCGTCGACGCCCACTACCTCGCCGTCGACGTGTCGGACCGCGCGGACACGGCACGGGCACTCGGCGTCATCGCCGACCGGTACGGGCCGCCGAACGGCGTCGTGCACGCGGCGGGCGTCCTGCGGGACGCCTACATCCTGCGCAAGGACCCGGCGGACCTGGCCGAGGTGACGGCGCCGAAGACACACGGCACGGTCAACCTCGACGCGGTGACGCACGACCTGGATCTCGACTTCTTCGCGGTCTTCTCCTCGGTCGCGGGCGTCTACGGCAACGCCGGGCAGGCCGACTACGCCGCGGCGAACGCCTTCCTGGACGCCTTCGCCCGGCACCGGCAGGACCTGGTCGACCGCGGCGAGCGGTCCGGCCGGACCGTCGCCGTGAGCTGGCCCCTGTGGGCCGACGGCGGGATGACCGCCGGCACGGTGACACGCGACCTGATGCGCAGGCAGCGGGGCTGGGAGCCGCTTCCCACCGAGGAGGCCCTGCGGCTGCTCGGCCGGGTGCTGACGGACGGACCCGTGCACGTCGTCGCCGCGTACGGCAGCGAGGCCACCCTCGCCCTCCAGGGCCGGGAGCCTGCCGCCACCACGGCGGACGGCACCGCCCGGCCCCTCGCCGACACGCCTCCCGCCGACGGTACGACGCTCTCCGAGGACGCGCTGACGGAGCGGGCCTCGGCCCTGCTGAAGCGCCATGTGGGCGAGGTGCTGCACCACAGCCCCGCCGACCTGGACGGCTCCACGAACCTCGTCGAGTACGGCATCGACTCGCTCAGCATCCTGGAACTGACGGCGCGTCTGGAGGAGGTCTTCGGCCCGCTGCCCAAGACGATCTTCTTCGAGTACCTGACCATCGAGGAGGTCGCGCGCTACTTCGCCGAGGCGCACCGCGCCCGGCTGGAGACGGTCCTCGCCGCCGGCCGGGCCCCGCGGGAACCGGAGGCGGCGCCGGCGCGGCCCGCGTCCGGGACCGGGCAGCCGGCGCAGGACGGCACCGCCCCCGCCGTCGGCACCACCCCCGCCGTCGGCACCGGTGCCGTCGTCCATGACCGCCCCGGGCGGGACGCCCACCACGACATCGCGGTGATCGGACTGTCCGGCCGCTACCCGGGCGCCGAGACGACCGAGGAGTTCTGGACGCTGCTGGCCGAGGGCCGGCACGCGTTCGAGGAGGTCCCGCGCGACCGCTGGGACCACGACGCCCTCTACAGCCGTGACCGCGGCGTCCTCGGCAGGAGCGTCATCCGCACCGGGGCGTTCCTGCGCGACATCGACCGGTTCGACCCCCGCTACTTCCGCGTCTCCAAGCGCGAGGCGGAACAGATGTCACCCGAGGTCCGCCTCTTCCTCCAGGCGGGGGTGGAGGCGCTGGAGGACGCGGGCTACTCGCGCGAGACGATCCAGCGGCAGTACCAGGGCGACGTCGGCGTGCTCGTCGGCACGATGAGCAACCACTACAACCTCTACGGCTTCCAGAACAACCTGGTCCGGGGCGCCCCGGCCAGCGGCAGCTACACCGGGACGCTGCCCAACATGCTGTCGTACTACTACGGGCTGACCGGGCCGTCCATCTTCCTGGACACCATGTGCTCGGCCTCCTCCACCTGCATCCACCAGGCCGTGCAGATGCTCCGGGCCGGCGAGTGCAAGATGGTCGTGGCCGGCGGGGTCAACCTGCTGCTGCACCCGTACAACCTCGTCACCTCCTCCCAGGAGCACTTCACGACCGCCACGTCGGACGTGATCCGCAGCTTCGGCCGCGGCGCGGACGGCACGATCCTGGGCGAGGGGGTCGGCGCCGTCGTACTCAAGCCGCTGGTCGAGGCCGAGCGCGACGGCGACCACATCTACGCCGTCATCAAGGGCACCGCGATCACCAACGCGGGCGTGCGCAACGGGTTCACCGTGCCCAGCCCCCGCATGCAGGCCCGGGCCGTGGAGAAGGCCCTCGACGACGCGGGCGTCGACCCGCGGACCATCTCCTACGTCGAGGGCCACGGGTCGGGCACCGCGCTGGGCGACCCCATCGAGGTCAAGGCGCTGACCACCGCCTTCCGCGCGCACACCGACGACTCCGGGTACTGCGCCCTCGGCTCGGTCAAGTCGAACGTGGCCCACCTGCTCGCGGCGGCCGGCGTGGTCGCGTTCACCAAGGTGCTCCTGCAACTGCGCGAGGGCAAGATCGCGCCCTCCCTGCACAGCTCCGAACTCAACCCCGACATCGACTTCACCGACACCCCCTTCCACGTCCCGCAGCAGCTCACCGACTGGAAGCCCGCGGTGACCGTGGACGAGGACGGACGCACTCACGTCCACCCGCGGCGTGCCGGGATCACCTCGATCGGCGCCGGCGGGATGAACTCCCACATCATCGTCGAGGAGTACCGGGGCGGTGAGCCGGCCACCCGCGGCACCGGGAGCGAGGGCCGGGAGGAGCTGTTCGTCTTCTCCGCGATGACCGACCAGGCCCTGGAGGCCGTCCTGCGCCGCTTCCGGGACTTCGTCCGCGCGGCGGACCGGCCCGGTCTCGCGCCGATCGCCTTCACCCTCCGCGTCGGCAAGAACGAACTGCCGCGGCGCTGGGCGTTCGTCGCCGCGGACGTCCACGGTGTGCGTGCGGCCGTCGAGCGCTACCTCGCGGGCGACCGCGATCTCGACACCGCGCTCGCCGGCCAGGACCCGCGGTCGGCGAAGGCCCGGGAGCTGGCGCGTGCCTGGGTGGGCGGGAAGAGCGTCGACTGGCGCTCGCTGGACGGGCCGGAGACCCCCGGACGCGTCTCGCTCCCGGCCTACCCGTTCGAGCGCGTGCGCTGCTGGGTGCCGCGGGAGACCGGTGCCCCGTCGGTCACCGCGCCGCTGGCCCTGCGCGAGAAGGCACACCCCTTCCTCGGCCGCAACGAGTCCGACGTCGACGGCCTGCGCTATGGTCTCGACCTCCACCTCGACGACCTGGCCGACTACGCCCACCAGCGGGACAGGGCCGCCGAGATCGCCTCGACGTACTGTGTCGATCTCGCCCTGGCCTGCGCCAAGGTCTCGGGCTTCGCCGCCGACCCCGTGGTGCACGACCTTCGGGTGCTCGACGAGGTCCCGTGGACGTCCGCCGCCCGCCTGGTGACCTCCCTCTCCGTCACCGGACCCGCCGCGGCCCGCGGCACGGTGTTCGCCGAGGACGCCTCGGGACGGCGTACGGCCGTCCTGGAGTTCGGCGCCCGCCCGCACGACGGGCGGACGTCCCAGCACGAGCCGGTCCGGGTGGACGCGCTGCGCCGGCAGGCGGTGAGCGTCCTCGACACCGCCGGGTTCCTCACCGCGCTCGCCGACGGCGGGGTGACCGCGCCCGCGGCCCACTGCGGTGTCCGGGCCGCGAGCCGGCTGCCGGACGGGCGGCTGCTGCTCGACGTGGGCGCCCCCGAGCGCCGGCACGACCACGCCGCGCGGAACACCACCGTGGCCCCGCACGTCCTGACGGCGGTGGCCCAGGGCCTCATGCTCACGGCCGAGCGGGCCGGCACCCCCGGCTGGGAGCTGACCGCGATGCGGGAGGCCGACGAGATCCATGTGACCGGTGACCCCGGCGACGTGGCCTACGTCCTCCTGGAGGCGGCAGCGGAGCCGGACGGGCTGAACGGCGGCGTCCTGCTGCTCGACGCCGCCGGACTGGTCCTCGGCCGCCTGGACGGGGTGCGGTGCGGCACCCCGCTCCCGGGCGCGCGGGTGAGCCCCGTGACGCCCGCCGAGAGGCCCGGCACCGGGCCCGCGGAGGGCGACAGCACCACCGCGTTCGCGGTGGAGGTCCTGCGGGAGATCGCCGCCGGCATCCTCAAGTTCGACGCCGGGGAACTCGAAGGCGACACCCGGTTCGACGCCTTCGGCTTCGACTCCGTCTCGCTCGTCGCGTTCTCCGACCGCGTCAGGGACAGGTTCGGCATCGAGCTGAGCCCCGCGGTGCTGTTCGACGTCAACACGCTGGACGCGCTCGGCGGCCACCTCGCGGCCGAGCACCCGGAGGCGGTCCGCGCGGAGCGGGAACGCTCGCTCCGCTCCGCCGTACGGCCGTCCGGGCGCCCGGAGCGCGGGCGCGACGGCACGGAGCGGGCGCGTGCCGCGTCGGCACCCGGCCGGCCCGCCGGGACCGGGCAGCCCCTGCCCATCGCGGTCGTCGGAGCTGCCGGCCGTTTCCCCGGCGCGCCCGACCTCGACACCTACTGGGCCAACCTGATCGCCGGGCGGGACTCGGTCAGCGACTACCCCGCGCACCGGCACGGCGACGCCTACCGGAAGACCGTCGACTCCTCCGACTTCCCCAAGCGCGCGGGCGTCCTCGACGACGTCGACGCCTTCGACGCCGGCTTCTTCGGGATCTACCCGCGCGAGGCCGAGCTGATGGACCCCCAGCACCGCCTGGCGCTGGAGACCGTGTGGAACGCCCTGGAGGACAGCGCGCACCGGCCGGCGGACCTGCCGCGGAACACCGGCGTCTTCCTCGGGGTCTCGGGGCACGACTACGAGACCCTGCTGACCACCCACGGGGTCCCGGCGGACGCCTACACCTCGACGGGCAACGCGCACTCGATGCTGGCCAACCGCGTCTCGTACGTCCTGGACCTGCGCGGGCCGAGCGAGCCGGTGGACACCGCGTGCTCCAGTTCGCTCGTCGCGGTGCACCGCGCCATGGAGGCGATCCGGTCCGGAGCGTGCGACGCCGCGATCGCCGGCGGTGTCAATCTCCTGCTCAGCGTCGACACGTTCGTCAGCGCGCACCGCGCGGGCATGCTCAGCCCCGACGGCCGCTGCAAGGCGTTCGCGAAGGGCGCGGACGGTTACGTGCGCGGCGAGGGCGTCGGCGCCGTCGTCCTCAAACCGCTCGCCGCGGCGGAGCGGGACGGCGACGCGATCCTCGGCGTGCTCGTCGGCAGCGCCGAGAACCACGGCGGCCGGGCGAACTCGCTGACCGCGCCGAACGCCGACGCGCAGGCCGATGTCGTGACCCGGGCGATGGGCTCGGTGGATCCCGGCACGGTCGGGTACGTCGAGGCCCACGGCACGGGAACCGCGCTCGGCGATCCCGTCGAGGTGCGCGCCCTCCAGACCGCCTTCCGGCGCCTGGGCGCGACCGGGTCGGGCACCGTGGGGATCGGCTCCGTGAAGGGGAACATCGGCCACCTGGAGGCCGCGGCCGGGATCGCCGGCCTGCTGAAGGTGCTGCTGGCGATGCGCCACGGGGTCATCCCGGCGACGCTCCACTGCCCGGAGATCAATCCGTACATCCAGCTCGGAGAGGGACCGGTCCGCATCGTGCGCGAGAACGAGCGCTGGCAGTCCCCGCGCGACCGCACGGGCGACCGCGCACCGCGGCGCGCCGGGGTGAGCAGCTTCGGCTTCGGCGGCGCCAACTGCCATGTCGTGGTGGAGGAGTACGTCGAGGAGCACATCGTGGAGCACGCCGAGCAGCACCTCGCGGAACACATCGAGCAGCACCTCGCGGAGCACGCCGAGGGGCAGGTCGCGGAGTACGCCGAGGAGCCCACGGTCCGCGGGGGCGCCCCCGGTACCGGACCGGCCGCCGGCGAGGCGGTGGTCGTACCGCTCTCCGCCCGCACGGACGAGCAACTGCGGCAGCGCGCCGCCGACCTGCTCCGGTACCTGGAGCGCTCACGTCCGCCGGCCACGCTGCCCTCGATCGCCTGGACCCTCCAGACGGGACGCGAGGCGATGGCCGAGCGTGTGGGCTGGGTGGTCACCTCCCACGACCGGCTCGCCGGCTGCCTGCGCGCCTTCGTCGCCGGTGACGACCGGCTCCGGGACGGCGCCCGTGGCCGGGTCCCGCGCGTGACCGTGCCCGCGCCCCGCTCGGCGAAGGCTCCGTCGGGCGTGCCCGAGCGCGAGCCGGCCACCGCGCTGGCGCGCTGGGTCGCGGGGGACGACCCCGACTGGCGTGCCCTGTACGGGAGTACGACCCCGCCGCGGGCCCACCTGCCGGGTTACCCCTTCGCCCGGGAGCGCCACTGGATCCCCGGCGACCACCGGCCCGCCGAGCCGCCGGCGACACCCGGGGGTACGGCACCGGCCACGACGTCCGGACCCGGGGTGGCGACCGCGCTCCTCGTCCCGTCCTGGACACCCGCCCCCGTACCGCCGCCGCGGGCCGCCGGGAAGCCGGCCGGTGCCGGCCGTGTCGTCATCCTCTGCGGAGCGGCGGCGGCGACTCGGGAGCCGGTCGAACGGGCCCTGCCCGAGGCCCGCTGCTTCGCCGTCGACTCGGCCCGGCAACGGCCGGACAGCGCCTTCACCGATCTCTCCGCGCAGGTCTTCAAGATCGTCCGCGATCTCGCCACCGCCCCGGACCGGCGCCCCGTCCTCGTCCAGGTCGTCACCGCCACGCACGGCGAGGACGCCCCCCACCTGGCGCTCGCGGCGCTGCTGCGCACCGCGGCCCTCGAACACCCGTGGCTCGGCGGACAGGTCATCGGCCTGGACCGCACGGGTGCCGACGACGTGGTCGCCGCGCTGCTCGCCGAGGACGACCGTCACCCCGGCGCCGACCTGGTGCGCCACCAGGACGGCCGGCGCCTGGTGCGCACCTGGGACCGGGCCGTGCCGCAGGACGGTACGGCGGACACGCCCTGGCGCGACGGCGGCGTGTACCTGATCACCGGTGGTGCCGGAGGCATCGGCACGGCCGTGGCGCACCGGATCGCCCGTGATGCCGCGCGGCCGACCCTGATCCTGGCCGGGAGGTCACCTCAGGACGCCGGCATCGACGCGACCCTGGCCGAGCTGCGGGCCGCCGGTGCCGAGGCCAGGTACGAGCCCGTGGACGTCTCCCGCTGGGAGGAGGTCCGCCACCTGGTCCAGAAGATCCGCGCCGAGGCCGGCGGGCTGGACGGGATCATCCATTCCGCAGGGGTGGTCCACGACGCCCTGCTGGTGCGGAAGACCGGCGAGCAGTGGACGGACGTCCTCGCGCCCAAGGTCGCCGGCCTGGTCAACCTCGACCGCGCCGTCGGCACCGCGCCGGTCGACTTCCTCGTCGTCTTCTCGTCCGGCTCCGGGATCACCGGGAACACCGGTCAGGCCGACTACGCCACGGCGAACGCGTTCCTCGACGAGTTCGCCGCGCTCCGCGCCGCACGCGTCGCGGCGGGCGAGCGGTCGGGACGCACCCTCTCCGTCGCCTGGCCGCTGTGGAAGGACGGCGGGATGCGGGTGGACGAGGCGGCACGGGCCCGTCTGTGGCGAAGCCGCGGACTGTCGCCCATGGAGACGGCGGAGGGCCTGGAAGCCCTGCTGGACGCCTGGCGGCTCGGGACGCACCAGGTGTGGGTCCACCACGGCGACAGCACCCGGATGCCGGCGACCCCGGCGGCCCCCGCGGAACCACCGCCCGTACCGGCCCCGTCCGCCGCACGGCCCTCCGAACGGCTGCGCCGGGACACCCTCCGGCTCCTCGCGGACCTGTTCGCGACGGTCACCAAACTGCCCGCTGCCGCGGTCGACGTCGATCGGCCGCTGGATGAGCTGGGCCTGGAATCGATCATGGTCATCCAGTTGAAGACGGCACTGTCACCCACGTTCCCCGACCTCTCACCGACGGTCTTCTACGAGTTCCCGACGCTGCGCGCCATCGCCGACCACCTGGCGTCCGCACACGGACCGCAGGCCCTGGCCTGGACCGGCGGCGGCACCGAGGACCCGGCGCTCGACCGGCCGCGCCCGCCGCGCACCGCGACCGGCCCCGCGCCGGCGGCCCCCACGCCCCCGGCCGGTACCCCCGAACCCATCGCCGTCATCGGCATGAGCGGGCGCTACCCGAAGGCGGCGAACCTCGCCGAGTTCTGGGAGAACCTGCAAGCGGGCCGTGACTGCGTCGGCGAGATCCCGGCCGACCGCTGGTCACTCGACGGCTTCTTCGAACCCGACCGCGCCAAGGCGATCGCCACCGGGCGCAGTTACAGCAAGTGGGGCGGTTTCGTCGACGGGTTCGCGGACTTCGACCCGCTCTTCTTCCGGATCGCCCCGCGCGACGCCTACGCCATGGACCCGCAGGAGCGGCTCTTCCTCCAGGCCGCGTGGGAGGTGCTGGAGGACGCCGGTTACTCCCCGGAGGAGATCGCGCGCCGCCACCGCCGGCGGGTCGGTGTCTTCGCCGGCGTGACCAAGTCCGGCCACGCCCGCCACGACGCGGCGCGTCTGCCGTCGGGGGAGACGGTGGTCCCCGCGCTGTCGTTCGCCTCGGTCAGCCAGCGGACCTCCTACGTCCTGGACCTGACCGGGCCGAGCCTGACGATCGACACCATGTGCTCGGCGTCGCTCACCGCGATCCACGAGGCGTGCGAGCACCTGCGCCAGGGCTCCTGCGAGGTCGCCATCGCCGGCGGCGTCAACCTCTACCTCCACCCGCAGGACTACGTGGAGCTGTGCCGCTCCACCATGCTGGCGGCGGATGCGCGGTGCCGGAGCTTCGGCAGCGGAGGCCACGGGTTCGTCCCCGGCGAAGGGGTCGGCTGCGTCCTGCTCAAGCCGCTGGCGCGGGCCGTGGCCGACGGCGACCAGATCCACGCGGTGATCCGCGGGACGGGGGTCAACCACGGCGGCCGGTCCAACGGGTACACCGTGCCCAACCCCGCCGCCCAGGCCGAGCTGATCCGCGAGGTGCTGGACCGGGCGGGGGTCTCGGCCGCCGACGTCGGATACGTCGAGGCGCACGGCACCGGTACGGAACTCGGCGACCCGATCGAGGTGGAAGGGCTGACGCGGGCCTTCCGGAACGACACGGACGCCACGCGGTTCTGCGCGATCGGCTCCGCCAAGTCGGCGATCGGGCACCTGGAGGCCGCCGCCGGCATCGCCGGCTTCACCAAGGCCGTCCTCCAGCTCCGGCACCGCAGGCTGGTGCCCACCCTGCACGCCGACCCCGGGAACCCGGACATCCCCTTCGACCGGACGCCGTTCAGGGTCCAGCACGAGGCGGCCGACTGGACCGGCGACCGCCCGCGGATCGCCGCGGTCTCCTCGTTCGGCGCGGGCGGCTCGAACGCGCACGTCGTCCTGGAGGAGTACGTGGCGCCGGCGAGTCCACCGGACGGCGCCGGCGGCGACCGGCTGGTCGTGCTCTCGGCACGGACACCGAGCCGGCTCCGTGACTCCGTCGCCCGCCTCGCCGACTTCCTCGACCGCGAGGACGTCGACCTGGAGTCCCTGGCCTACACGCTCCAGGTGGGCCGCGCGGCGATGGAGGAGCGGCTGGCGATCGTCACCGCCTCCACGCGGGAGCTGCGCGACACCCTGCGCGCCTACCTGGACCGGGGTGCCGAGGCTCCCGGTGTCCTGCTGGGCACGGCCGGCACCGGGGGCCTGGTCTCCGAGATCGCGGCCGACGCCGACCTCCAGCGGATGCTCGTCGAGCGCTGGGCCGAACAGGGCAAGCTCGACAAGCTCGGCGCCCTGTGGGCCGACGGCGCGGCACTGGACTGGAGTGCGCTGCACGGAGGCCGGGTCCCGGGACGCGTCTCCCTGCCGACGTACCCGTTCGCGCGCGACCGGTACTGGATCGCCGACCTGGAGCCCGTGGCCCGCGCCAGCGTCAGCGGCGGACCGTCCGGCACCGGCGCACAGGCCGCCGTGGCCGCCGGAGACGGTACCCACCCCGCCGCGTCCACCGGAACCGTGGGTCCGGATCCGGTGCCGCGGACGCGCCCGTCGCTTGAGGAGCACGTCACCCGGGTGGTGCGCGAACGGCTGGCCCAGGCGCTCGCCATGGACGAGGACGACATCGACGGGACCCGGGCCTTCGCCGACTACGGCGTGGACTCCATCATCGGCGTCCGTCTGGTGCACGAGCTCAACGAGGCCCTGTCGGTCGGACTCACGACGAGCGCCATCTACGACCACAGCACCGCCGACCGGCTCGTCGCCCACCTGCTGACGGACCACACCCCCGCCGTCGAGTGGCCCGCGGACGACGCCACGACGTCCCCGGCGGACAGCGCGAGCGGTCCACGACCCTCGCCGTCCCCGGGGCGCGAGCCGATCGCCGTCGTCGGCATGAGCGGCCGGTTCGCCGGCGCCGACTCGCTCGACGAACTGTGGAAGCACCTGGAGAACGGGGACGACCTGGTGCGCGAGGCCACCCGGTGGGACGCGCCGGCGGCCGGCGCGGCACCGCGCGGGGGCTTCCTCGACCGGATCGACGCGTTCGACCCGCTCTTCTTCGGCATCTCCGGCGTCGAGGCCGCCAGCATGGACCCCCAGCAGCGGCTCTTCCTTGAGGAGTCGTGGAAGGCGCTGGAGGACGCCGGGTACGCCGCGAACCGCGTGCGCGGAAGCCGCTGCGGGGTCTACGCCGGCTGCTGGTCCGGCGACTACGAGCCGCCGGGGGGCCCGCAGGCACCGGCACAGGCGCTGTGGGGCACCATGGCGTCCGTCATCCCCGGCCGGGTGTCCTACACCCTGGACCTCAGGGGCCCCGCGATCGCGGTCGACACCTCGTGCTCCAGTTCACTGGTCGCCGTCGACCTCGCCTGCAAGGACCTGTGGTCCGGCACGACCGACATGGCACTCGCGGGCGGCGTGTACGTCCAGTCGACACCGCGCCTGTACGGACTGGCCGAGCGGGCCGGCATGCTGTCGCCGACCGGCCGCTGCCACACCTTCGACCACCGCGCCGACGGCTTCGTGCCGGGCGAGGGCGTCGGCGTCGTCGTACTGAAGCGGCTGTCGGACGCCCTCGCCGCCGGCGACCACATCCACGGGCTGATCAGCGGATCCGGCGTCAACCACGACGGGGCGACCAACGGGATCACCGCCCCCAGCTCCCTGTCCCAGGAACGCCTGCTGCGCGAGGTCTACCGGTCGTCCGGGATCAGCGCCGGTGACATCCAGCTCGTCGAGGCGCACGGCACGGGCACCGGCCTGGGCGACCCGATCGAGTTCCAGGCCCTCACCCGCGCCTTCCGGGCCGACACCGACGCGACCGGCTACTGCGCCCTGGGCTCGGTCAAGACGAACATCGGCCACGCCCAGTTCGCCGCGGGCATCGCCGGTGTGCTGAAGGTGCTCCTCGCGCTGAGGCACCACCGGATACCGAAGTCCCTCCACTTCGAGAAGCCGAACGAGGCGATCCGCTTCGACGGCAGCCCCTTCTACCCGAGCACCTCCACCCACGACTGGAAGGCACCGGCCGCGGGCCCGCGCCGGGGTGTCGTCAGCGCCTTCGGCGCCAGCGGGACCAACGCCCACCTCGTCATCGAGGAGGCCCCGTCCGCCGATCCCGGCCGCGCTTCCCGCGCCCACCAGCTCGTGGTGCTCTCGGCCCGCTCACGCGAGCAACTCGCCGAGCAGGTCGAACGGTTGAAGGAGCACTGCCGGCGCGGCACCGACCCCGGCTGCGGTGACATCGCCCACACGCTCGCCGTCGGCCGGGAACACCTCGCCCACCGCTTCGCCTGCGTCGTCCGGGACCGCGCCGAACTCCTGCGCACCCTCGACGAAGGACTGGACGGCCCGCGGGCGTTCGTGGGCCGGGCCCCCGCGCGGCGGACCGGCCGCGGCGCCGCGCGGGACACGGCCGTACCGCCCCTCGGCGCCGCGACCCGCGAGGACCTGGCGGCGCTCGCGCGGCACTTCGTCGCGGGCGCCGACCTCGACACGGACGCGCTGTTCCCGGCGGGCGAGTACCGGCGCGTCCCGCTGCCCCCCTATCCGTTCGCCCGGGAGAGCCACGGAACCGTGGGAGCGGAACGCGCCCCCGCCCTGCCGCACCCCGCGCACCGCGTCACCGACGACCACCCCGGGACCGGCCGGCCCGACCACCCCATGGCCGGCCCCACCGCGCCGGTGCCGGGCGAACCGGGAGCGCTGCGGGCCACGACGACGCTGACCGGCGAGGAGTCCTTCCTCCGCGACCACCTGGTGCGCGGACGCCGGGTCCTGCCCGCCGTCGCCCACCTGGAGATCGTCCGGGAGACGGCGGCCCGTGCGCTCGGTACCGACGACGGGCAGCCGCTGACCCTGCGGAACGTCACCTGGGTACGCCCGCTGACCGTCGACGGCACACCCGTGGCCGTCGAGACGACCGTGCGCCCCGCTCCCGGCGGTGGGCTCTCCTTCGAGCTCGCCTCGGTGACGGGACAGGACAGGACCGTCTTCAGCGAAGGGCAGGTGGTCCGCTCCGGCGGCGCGCGTCCGTACTCCGTCGATCTCACGGCCGTCCGGGCCGAGTGCCCCACCCCGGTGCCGCCGGAGGCGATCAGCCGCGCGCTGAGGTCGATGGGGATCAGCCACGGTCCGTCGCTCCGCGCTATCGAGGGGGCCTGGGCCGGCCCGGGCGTCGTGCTCGCCGAGCTCCGCGTACCGGCGGGCGTCCCGTCCGGCGCACCGTACGTCCTGCACCCGTCGCTGCTGGACGCGGCGATCCAGGCGTCCGCGGCGATGCAGCTCGCCGCGGGCGGCGCGGCACCCGAGACCGCCGTGCCGTTCTTCCTCGACCGGCTGGAGATCCTCGCCCCCTGCCCCCGTTCGATGTGGGCCGTGGTCCGGCTGGCGGACGGCGGCACCGAGGCCACCGCGACGAGCACGCTCCACATCGACCTGCTCGACCCCGACGGCGAGGTCCGCGTCCGCATGACCGGGTACACCTCGCGCGTCGTCCCCGCGCAGCCGCCCGCGCTCCTCGCCCCGGTCTGGGACCCCGTCACCGCCGGCCCGGACGACCGGCCGGTGCCGGCCGCCGACGACCGCGTGCTCGTCATCGGCGGCACGGACGGCCAACGGGCCGCGCTCACCCGGATCTTCCCCCGCGCGGTGTTCCTCGCCTCGGTACCGTCCGCCTCACCCGAGGAGACGGACGACGCGCTGCGGACCGCCGGACCGGTCGACCACCTGGTCTGGATCGCCCCCGGCACCCGCGTCGAGGCGACCGACCTGCCCGGTTTCTCCGCCGCCCAGGAGGACGGCGTCATCGCGGCGTTCCGCACCGTCAAGGCGCTGCTGCGCGCCGGCTACGACGCGCGTCCGCTCGGGATCACGCTGGTCACCCGGCAGTGCCTCGCCACCCACCCGGAGGAGGAGGTGCGGCCCGCCCACGCCGGCCTTCACGGACTGTTCGGATCACTCGGGCGCGAGTACACCAACTGGACCGTCCGCAGCGTCGACCTGGACGGCGACGCGTGGCCCGAGGACCTGACGGCGCTTCCCGCCCACGCGGACGGCGACAGCTGGGCACGGCGCGCGGGCCAGTGGCTCGTACGCCGCTGGGCGCCGTACGAGAGCGGGGCGCACGGCCCGGACGCCTACCGTGAGGGCGGCGTCTACGTGGTGATCGGCGGCGCCGGCGGCCTGGGCACCGCATGGACCCGGCACGTCGTCGAACACCACGGCGCCCACGTGGTCTGGATCGGACGCCGCCCCCAGGACGCCACGGTCGACGCCGCGCTCAAGAGCGTCCACGGCAGGGGCGACGTCCGCTACATCGCGGCCGACGCGGGAGACGTACAGGCGCTGCGCCGGGCCCGCGACGAGATCAGGGAGCGGCACGGGCGTGTCGACGGTGTCGTCCTCGCCGCGCTCGACCTGCGCGACCGGACGCTGGCCACCATGGACGAGGCGGACCTGCGCGCGAGCCTGACGGCCAAGGTCGACGTCACGGTCGCCGCGGCCCACATCTTCGCGGACGACGCGCTGGACTTCATGCTCTCCTTCTCCTCGATCCAGTCGTTCACGACCGCCGCGGGACAGGCCAACTACGCCGCCGGATCCACCTTCAGCGACGCCTACGCGCACCTGCTGTCCCACAGCGTGCCCGCAGCGGTGCGGGTGATGAACTGGGGCTGGTGGGGGAGCCTCGGCAGTGTCTCCTCCGACTTCTACCGGGAGCGGATGACGCGCGCCGGCCTGGTGTCGATCGAGCCACCGGAGGCCATGGCCGCACTCGGCCGGCTCCTCGGCGGACCGCTGACCCAGCTCAGCTTCGTCCCGACGTCCCGTCCCGACGCCCTCGCGGCCGTCTCCCCCACGACCCGGGTCACGGTCCACGAGAGCGGGCATCAGCCGGCCGAGGACGACGCGGTCGAACCCCTCGCCGCCTCGCGGGCCGATCGGGAACTGGCGCGTGAGACGGCCCGGTGGCGGCGCGACGAGCGCGATCCCCTGCTGGCCCGGCTCACCCGCGCGCACCTGGCGGCGCTGGGCGCCGTGCCCGGGGAAGGGGAGGCGGACACGGACCTCGCCCGTCTGCGCGACCGCGCCGGAATCCTGGAGCGCTACACGACGTGGCTCGACCACGCGCTGCGGACGGCTCCCCCCTCGGCACCGCCGCTCGGGGAGGTCGTGCGCGAGTGGGACGAGCGCCGCGCGGTGTGGTCGGCGGATCCGGACAGGAAGGCGGAACTCGCCCTGGTCGACGCCACCTTGCGGGCCCTGCCGGACATCCTCACCGGCACGACGCGTCCCACGGACGTCATGTTCCCGCGCGGCTCGATGGAACTCGTCGAGGGCTGCTACCGGGACAACCGGGTCGCCGACCTGTTCAACCGCGCCATGACCGACACCGCCGCCGGCCTGGTGGCGGAGCGCCTACGACGCGACCCCGGGGCGCGCCTGCGCATCCTGGAGATCGGCGCGGGCACCGGCGGAACGAGCGCCGGCATGTTCGAAGCGCTGCGCCCCTACCAGGACAGCATCGAGACCTACACCTACACCGACCTGTCCAAGGCGTTCCTGAACCACGCCCGGACCGCCTACGGCCCCCGGGTGCCGTACCTCGACTACGCGCTCTTCGACGCCGAGCGCCCGGTCGCGGACCAGGGCATCGTGCCCGGGAGCTACGACCTCGTCGTGGCCGCCAACGTCCTGCACGCCACCCGGGACACCCGCAACACCCTCCGCAACGCGAAGGCGGCGCTGCGCGAGGGGGGCTGGCTGCTGCTGAACGAGCTGGCCGCCTTCGACGTGTTCAGCCACCTCACCTTCGGCCTGCTGGAGGGCTGGTGGCTCTTCACGGACGCGGCACTGCGGATCCCGGGTTCGCCGGCGCTGTCGCCCGACACCTGGCGGCAGGTGCTGCGGGGCGAGGGCTTCTCGCGGGTCGTACCGGTGCTGCCGCACGCCCTTCCGCTCGGGCAGCAGGTCATCGCGGCGCGGAGCGACGGCGTCGTGCGACAGCAGGGCCCCACGGGGACGCCCCGTACGTCCGTGCCGCTGTCGTCGGAACCGCGTCGGCCAGGGCCGCAGCCGCAGTCACGCCCGCAGCCGCAGCCGCAGTCACACCCGCAGCCGCAGTCACGCCGGCAGTCACAGGCCACGCCCGCACCGGCCACGTCGGCCACGCCGACCCCGGCCACCGCCGCCCCGCAGGCCGCGCCCCCCGTCGACGCGATGGTCGGGTACCTGCGGCACAAGGCGGCGGCGACGCTCGGCATCCCCGCGGAGAAGATCGCCGCCGACGAACCCCTGAGCGCCTACGGGATGGACTCGATCCTCGTCCTGCGACTGACGAACGAACTGCGCGAGGATCTCGGTGACATCCCCTCCACGCTCCTCTTCGAGCGGGAGACCCTCGACGAGCTGGCCGACCACTTCCTGGCCACGCATGGCGAGCGGGCACAGGCCCTGCTGGCGCGCCTGCGCCCGGCGGACACCGCCCCGACGACGGCACCGGACGCACCCCCCGCACCGGCGCGCTCCCCGCTGTCGCAGGTGCAGACGGGCATCTGGACGGAGCAGCGGACCAGCCCGGAGCTGACCGCCTACAACGTTCCCGTCGCCTGGGAGCTGACCGGCGACCTGGACGAGCGGGCCCTGGAAGAGGCGTGCCGTGCCCAGCTCCGGCTGCACCCGGTGCTCGGCGCGGTCGTCCGCGAGGAGGACGGCGTGCCCCACCTGGAGTTCGGCCGGTCGCACGGGCCGCTGTTCGAGAAGGTCGAGGTCACGTCGGCATCCCTGGAGAAGCAGATCGAGGCCCTGCGGGAACTCGCGAGCGCCCCCTTCGACCTGGAGAACGGACCGCTCCTGCGGGTGCACCTGGTGACCGCCCCCGCGTCCGACGGCGGCGGTGAGCGCCGCCTGCTGCTCGTCACCGCGCACCACATCGTCCTCGACGGGACCTCGGCCGCGCTGCTGGCCGGCTCCATCGCCTCGGCGTACCGCGCGGCGCTGCGGCCGGGGGACGCGCAGGACCCGCCGGTGAGCGCCGACTACACCGAGTTCGTCGAGTGGGAGGCCCGGATGCTGGCCGGCCCCGAGGGCGAGGCCCATCGCGCCTACTGGGTCCGGGAGCTGCGCGCGCCGCGCGCACCCCTGGCCCTGCCCATGGCCCGGCCCGCCGAGGAGCGGTCGCGGACCCGGACGGAAGTCGCCGTGGTGACCCTGACGCCGGAGCTCTCCGCGGCGCTCACGCGGCGCGCCCGGGAGACCCGGGTCAGTGCCACGGTGCTCTTCCTCGCCTCCTACCTGGCGTTCCTGCACCGGGCCACCGGACAGAGCGACCTGACGGTCGGCCTGCCGAACGCGGGCCGGGCGCAGGCGCGGTTCTCCGAGGTCATCGGCCACTTCGTGAACCTCCTGCCGATCCGCGTCACGGTCGGCGCCGGCCCCTTCACCGATCTGCTGACGGCGGTCCGGCGGGCCGTCGTGAACGGCCTGGAGCACGGCGCGTACCCGTTCTCGGAGATCGTCCGGGCGCTCGGTGAGGAGCGCGGGGGTACCGCGGCCGGCCTCGTCCGGACCTGCCTGTCGTTCCAGAACTTCGAAGGGGCCGAGCTCTTCTCCGAGGAGGCCACGGCGGAACCGGGTGAACTGGGTCTGCGGCCCCTGGACGGCGTGTTCCAGCAGAGCGCGTTCGAGCTGACGGCCGAGATCTACCAGCAGGCCGGGGTCTTCAAGATCCTCTGGAAGTACGACGCGGGCCGCTACGACGCCGCCACGGCGCGGGACCTGCTCGACGAGTGGCTGGACCTGCTCGAACAGGTGGCACACGACACCGGTCTGCGACTGGAGACCCCCACGGCTCCGAAGACCGCCGTGGAGTCCGGGACGCCGATGGCGGACGGGGCGTCCACGGGGGATGGGACCCCCACGGCGGATGGGACGCCCATGGCGGACGGGACCCTCGCGGCGGACGGGACGCCCACGGCGGATGGGACGCCCATGGCGGATGAGACGCCCACGGAGGTTGGGACGCCGACGGCGGATGGGACGCCCACGGCCTCCGAGCCCTCCACGTCGGATGGGGCCTCCGCGGCGGATGGGACGCCCACGGAGGTTGGGACGCCCACGGCCTCCGAGCCCTCCACGGCGGCCGAGCCCCCCACGGCCTCGGAGCCTCCCACGGCGGCCGAGCCCCCCACGGCCCCGGAGAGCCCCGCCACCCCGGAACGGGCCCCGCGGGAACGAGCCCCGCGCCCCCCGCGGAACGCCCGCGAGGAGACGCTGTGCCGGCTGTTCGGTGACGTCCTCGGCCGGGACGGCGTCGGGGTGGACGACAACTTCTTCGCCCTGGGCGGCTATTCGCTCCTGGCGATCCGGCTGGCCTCCCGCGCGCGTGCCGCGCTCGGCGTGGAGGTGCCGGTCAGAGACGTGTTCCGGGCGCCGACCCCCGCGGGGCTGGCGGCGCTGCTGGACCAGCCGGCCGCCCGGCGACAGCGACCGAAGCTCCGCAAGGTGACCAACAAGGGAGAGACCTCATGATTCCGTTGTCCTACGCACAGCGGGGACTGTGGTTCCAGCACAGGTTCGAGGGCCCCAGCGCCACCTACAACATGCCCCTGGTGCTGCGGCTCGCCGGGGAGCTCGACCGGGACGCGCTGGAGTCGGCGCTGCGGGACGTCGTCGCCCGGCACGAGGCGCTGCGGACGGTCTTCCCGGAGGAGGCCGGGGAGGCCCGACAACTGGTCCTCGACCCCGACGCCGGCTGGACCGGGATGCGGACGCTCTCGCTCGCGCCGCGGGACGTGCCGCGGGCCGTGGAGGCGGCGGCCCGGCACGCCTTCGACCTGTCCGCCGAGCCTCCCCTGCGCGCGACGCTGATCGAGGTCACGCCGCGCGACCGGGTGCTGGTGCTGGTGCTCCACCACATCGCCTGCGACGGCGCCTCACTGGGCCCGCTGGCCCGGGACCTGTCCGAGGCCTACCGCGCGCGGCTGGCCGGCCGGGCGCCGGCCTGGACCCCGCTGCCGGTGCAGTACTCCGACTACACCCTGTGGCAGCGCGAGCTGCTGGGAGACCCGGACGACCCCGACAGCGCGCTCTCGCAGCAGGTCGCCTACTGGCGCGAGGCGCTGGACGGCATCCCCGAGGAGCTGTCGCTGCCGTACGACAGACCGCGCCCCGCGGTCGCGTCCTACGCGGGCGGCTACGTGCCGTTCGAGATCCCCGCCACCGTGCACGAGAGCCTGCGGCAGGTCGCGCGCGGGCACGACGCGACGCTGTTCATGGTGCTGCACGCCGCGCTGGCCGCCCTGCTCTCCCGGCTGGGCGCGGGCGACGACGTGCCGATCGGCTTCGACGTGGCCGGCCGGCAGGAGGAAGACCTCCAGGACCTCGTCGGCTTCTTCGTGAACACGCTGGTCCTGCGGGCGGACGTGTCCGGGGACCCGTCCTTCGGCGAACTGCTCGCCCGGGTGCGCCGCACCGCGCTGGCCGCCTACGCGCACCAGGACGTGCCCTTCGAGCACCTGGTCGGCACACTGGCCCCGGCCCGGTCGGCGGCCCGCCACCCGCTGTTCCAGGTGGAGCTGGTCGTGGAGGCCGGGGAGCGCACCGGCTTCGCCCTGCCCGGGCTCGGGGTGAGCGCGGAGATGGAGGGCACCGGCCGCTCCCGCTTCGACCTGATGTTCTCCGTGCACGAGCGGACCACGCCCGACGGTTCCGGGGCGGGGATGTCGGGTGTCGTCGAGTACGCCGCCGACCTGTTCGACCGGGACACCGTCGAGCGGCTCGTCGCCCGCTTCGTCCGCGTCCTGGAACAGGTGTCGGCCGACCCGGCGACGCGCGTACGGCAGCTGGAACTGCTCTCGGCCGAGGAGCGCCACCAGGTGCTGTCCGGCTGGAACGACACGGCGGGTGCCGCCGACGCCGAGGACCTGGTGGAACGCGTCCGCAAGGCCGCCGCCGAGACACCGGACGCGACAGCGGTGGTGGACGCCTCGGGCGAACTCACCTACGCCGAACTGCTCGCCCGCGCGGCCGGCGTGTCCGCCGCGCTGCGGGAGGTGCCCGGCTGGGCACCCGGTGAGGTGGTCGCGATCCTCGCCGACCCCGGCGCCTGGTTCGTCGCCGGCGTCCTCGGCGTGCTGGGCGCCGCGGGGGCCTACGTGCCGCTCGATCCCCAGGCCCCGGAGGCCCGCTCCGCCGCCGCGCTCGCGGACTCCGGCGCACGGGTCCTGCTGGCGGGCACCGGCCGGGAGACCGCCGCCGCCCGGATCGCGGCCGAGTCCGGCGGCGGGGCCCAGGTGCTGGCACTCGGCGGGGACACGGGCGCGTGGGCCGGGCCGTGGCCCGCGCTGTCGGCCGATCCGCTGGACCTGGCCTACGTGATTTTCACCTCGGGCTCCACCGGCCGCCCGAAGGGCGCCATGGTCCACCGGGCGGGCATGGCCAACCACCTCGCCGCGAAGACCGAGGACCTGCGGCTGACCGCCGGGGACCTGGTGGTGCAGAACGCGCCGCTCACCTTCGACGTCTCCGTCTGGCAGATGCTCGCCCCGCTCGCGGTGGGCGGCCGGGTCCGTGTCGTCGACCACGCCACGGCCACCGACCCCCGTGCGCTGTTCGGCCTGGTGGAGAGCGAGGGCGTCACCGTCCTCGAAGTGGTGCCCTCCCTGCTGCTCACCGCGCTCGACACCTGGGACGAGACGCCGTTCGCCCCGGATCTCACCGGCCTGCGCCTGCTGGTGGTCACCGGTGAGGAGCTGCCGCCGGAGCTGTGCGAGCGGTGGTTCGCCCGCTACCCCGAGGTGCCGCTGGTCAACGCGTACGGCCCCACCGAGTGCTCGGACGACGTGACCCACGCGGTGCTGACCGGGCCGGTGGGCGCCGCACGGGTGCCGATCGGCCGCCCGGTGCGCCACACCCGGCTCCACGTGCTGGACGACGCCCTGCGACCGGTGCCGGTCGGCGTGGCCGGCGAGCTGTACGTGGCCGGTGCGGGAGTGGGGCGCGGTTACGTGGGCGACCCCGCGCGCACCGCGGTGACCTTCGTGCCCGACCCGTACTCCCCGGACCCCGGCGGACGGATGTACCGCACGGGCGACCAGGTGCGCCGGCGCGCCGACGGCCAGCTCGAATTCCTCGGCCGCCGCGACTTCCAGGTGAAGATACGCGGCCACCGCGTCGAACTGGGCGAGATCGAGGCCGTACTGCGCGGCGCTCCCGGGGTGACCGGTGCGATCGTCGTCGCCCGGCACGACCAGGCCGGCCGCGCCCAGCTGTGCGGCTACGTCACCGGTGCCGCCGACGCCGCAGCCGTCCGCGCCCACGCGGCCGGCCACCTGCCCGGCCACATGGTTCCCGCAGCGGTCCTCGTCCTGGGCGCGTTCCCGCTGACCCCGCACGGAAAGATCGACCGCCGGGCGCTGCCCGAGCCCGAGCTGGGAACGGACGGCGCGTCCCGTCCCGCGCGCACCGCCGCCGAGGAGATGCTCTGCGGCCTCTTCGCCGAGGTCCTGAAGGTGCCGCAGGTCGGTGTCGACGACGGCTTCTTCGACCTGGGCGGCCACTCGCTGCTGGCGACCCGGCTGGCCTCCCGCGTGCGCAGCGTCTTCGGCGTCGAACTCCCCGTCCGCGAGGTCTTCGAGGCTCCGACGCCGGCGGCGCTGGCGCCGCGCCTGGACACCTCGTCCGCCGCCCGGCCGGAACTCTCCCGCAGGACCCGCCCCGACGCCGTTCCGCTGTCCTACGCGCAGCAGCGGCTGTGGTTCCTGCACCGCATGGAGGGACCCACCGCCACGTACAACATGCCCGTGGTCATGCGGCTGACCGGCGACCTGGACACGGCCGCGCTGGAGGCGTCCCTGCGCGACCTCATGGCCCGGCACGAGAGCCTGCGCACCGTCTTCCCCGAGGCGGCGGGGGTGCCCCGGCAGCAGGTGCTGGAGGTCGAACAGGCCTGGCCGGGTCTGGAGATCGTGCCCGTGCCCGAGGACGGCGTCGGCGCGGCCGTCGAGGCCGCCGCCCGGTACGGATTCGACCTGTCCCGCGAGGCCCCGCTGAGGGCGACGCTGCTGGAGGTGTCCGCACGCGAGCGGACCCTCGTCCTGCTGCTGCACCACATCGCCAGTGACGGCTGGTCGCTGTCGCCCCTCGCGCGGGACCTCGCGCAGGCCTACGAGGCCCGCGCGCAAGGCCGCGCCCCGGACTGGTCCGGGCTGCCGGTCCAGTACGCGGACTACGCGCTGTGGCAGCGGGAGATCCTCGGCGAACCGGATGATCCGGACAGCGTGCTGGCCCGGCAGGTGGCGTACTGGCGGCAGGAGCTGGCCGGCGCGCCCGAGGAACTCGTCCTGCCCCACGACCGGCCCCGCCCGGCGGTGGCGTCGCACGAGGGCGGCTTCGTCACCTTCACCCTGGGCGCCGAACTGCACGAGGGCATGCTGCGGATCGCCCGCGAGCACGATGTCACCCTCTTCATGGTCCTCCAGGCCGGGCTGGCCGCGCTGCTGTCACGGCTGGGCGCCGGTGAGGACGTGCCGATCGGCTTCGGTGCCGCCGGGCGGCTGGACGAGGCCCTCGACGACCTGGTGGGCTTCTTCGTCAACACGCTCGTGCTCCGCGCGGACCTGACCGGGAACCCGACCGTCGCCGAGCTGCTGGCACGCGTCCGGCGGACGTCGCTCGCCGCGTACGCCCACCAGGACGTGCCGTTCGAACACCTGGTCAGTGCCCTGGCCCCGGCCCGCTCGGCCTCGCGCCACCCGCTCTACCAGGTCGCGCTCGTCCTGCAGAACAACCAGCACGCCGAGTTCGAACTGCACGGCCTGGAGGCCGGACTGGAGTGGGCGCGGAAGGGCACGTCCCAGATCGACCTGCTCTTCTCGCTGAGCGAGCGGGAGCACGCGGACCGCTCCGTGGCCGGCCTGCACGGCTTCGTCGAGTACGCCACCGATCTGTTCGACCGCTCCACGGTGGAACAGATGGTCGGGCGCCTGCTGCGGGTCCTGGAACAGATGGTGGCCGACACCGGCGCGCGCGTCGGCCGTCTGGAGGTCCTGGACGCGGACGAGCGCCGGGCGCTGCTGAGCGCGCGCGGCGAGACGACGGTGAGCCGAGCGGGTGCCCCCGGCACCTTCCCCGCGCTGTTCGAGGCGCACGTCGTCGCGGCGCCGCACGCGCCGGCCGTCGTCCACGACGAGCGGATCCTGACGTACGCGGAGCTGGACGCCCGGGCCAACCGGCTGGCCCGGCACCTGGCGGGCACGGGCGTGGGACCGGAGGACGTGGTCGCGGTGGTCCTGCCGCGTTCGGCGGACCTGGTGGTGACCGCGCTCGGCGTGCTCAAGGCCGGCGCGGCGTACCTGCCGGTGGACCCCGGTTACCCGGCCGAGCGGATGGCGTACATGCTGGCGGACGCCGGCCCGGTGGCCCTGATCACCGACGGCCGCACCGCCGCCCGGCTGCCGCACTCCGGCGGCCCGCGCCTCCTCCTGGACAGCCCCGGCCTGGCCCGGACGCTGGCGGAGCTGCCGGGCACGCCCCTGACCGACGCCGAGCGCGTGGGGCCGCTGCGGCCCGCGAACGCCGGGTACGTCATCTACACCTCCGGGTCCACCGGCCGCCCCAAGGGCGTCGTCGTCCCCCACTCCGGCCTGCCCAGCCTGGCAGCGGCCCAGGCGGCGCACCTCGGCGCCGACGCCTCCAGCAGGGTGCTGCAACTGGCCTCGCCGGGCTTCGACGCGTCCGTGTGGGAGATGCTGATGGCGCTCGCCTCCGGGGGCACCCTGGTGGTCCCGGACGTCGAGGGCCCGCTGGCCGGGGAGGAACTGGCGGCCGCGCTGGCGTCCGGAGGGGTCACCCACCTGACGGTCACCCCGTCCGCGCTGGAGTCCCTGCCCGAGGGAAGCGAGACGTCCCTGGACGACCTGCGCGTCCTCGTGGCCGCCGGGGAGGCGTGCTCGCCCGCGCTGGCGGCGCGGTGGTCCGCCGGACGCCGGATGGTCAACGCGTACGGGCCGACCGAGACGACGGTGTGCGCCACCATGAGCGAGGCGCTGACCGGCGGGGCGGCCGACGGCGGAGCCGTCCCGATCGGCCGTCCCGTCCACGACGCGCGGGTGTACGTCCTGGACGAGCATCTCCGCCCGGTCCCCACCGGGGTCGCCGGCGAGCTGTACGTGGCCGGCGCCGGGATCGCGCGCGGCTACCGGGGGCAGGCGCCGCTCACCGCGAGCCGGTTCGTCGCCTGTCCGTTCGGCGCGCCGGGCGAGCGCATGTACCGCACCGGAGACCTGGCGGCCTGGACGCGGGACGGACAGCTGGTCTTCCGGGGACGCGCGGACGACCAGGTGAAGGTCCGCGGCCACCGGGTGGAGCCCGGCGAGGTCGAGGCGCGGCTCTCCGAGCACCCCTGGGTGCGCCGGGCGGCCGTGGTGCCGCGCGAGGACGTACCCGGTGACACCCGGCTGGTGGCGTACGTCGTCCCGGACACCGGCACCGACGACGACACCGGCACCGACCCCCGGGCCGGCACCGGCGGGGAGCTGGTGGGTGACTGGCGGGAGATCCACGACCAGGTGTACGCCGGAGCCGGGGACGCGCCCTGGGACGAGGACTTCCGAGGCTGGGACAGCAGCTACGACGGCCGTCCGATCCCCGTCGAGCAGATGCGGCAGTGGCGGGACTCGGCGGTCCGGCTGATCCGGGAACTGCGTCCGCGCCGCGTCCTGGAGATCGGTGTGGGATCCGGGCTGCTGCTGGCGCGGCTGGCGGGCTCGTGCGAGACCTACTGGGGCACGGACCTCTCCCAGGAGGCCGTGGACCGGCTGGAACGGCACCTGGCCGACGTGCCGGCACTCGCCGGACGCGTCCGGCTGAGCTGCCTGCCCGCCGACTCCCTCGACGGCCTGCCCACCGGTCACTTCGACACCGTGGTGCTCAACTCGGTGGCGCAGTACTTCCCCGACGCCCGGTACCTGACCCAGGTCATCGACCGTGCCCTGGACCTGCTGGCACCGGGCGGGGCCATGGTCGTCGGAGACGTGCGCAACCTCAGGACGCTCCGTGCTCTGCGGACCGGCGTCGCCTGCCGGCGCCTGCCCGCCGCGACACCCCCCGCCCGGCTGCGGGCGGCGGTGGACCAGTCGGTGGCGGCGGAGGAGGAGCTCGTCGTCGCCCCCGGGTTCTTCACCGCGCTGGCGGCCGGCGACCCCCGCGTGGCCGGGGTCGACATCCGGCTCAAGCGCGGCTCGTTCCACAACGAACTGACCTGCCACCGCTACGAGGTGGTGCTGCACAAGGCGGCTCCGGACCAGAACGGACTGCCCGCACCGGCACGGGAGGTGCCCGGGGACGAGGCCCGGAGGGGCCAGGTCCCGGTGGGCGAGGTCCCGCACCGGCGGTGGGAGGACATCGCCACGGAGGGCTCCGACGCCTCCGTGGATCTCGCCGCCCTGCTGGCCTCCTCCCCGTCCGGGCTGCGCGTCACCGGGATCCCCAACGGCCGGATCACGGGCGAGTTCCACGCGGCCGAGGCGATGCTCCGGGACGAGGACGCGCACGGAGCGCTGGAACTGCTCCGCGGGGCGGGCCTGGACCCCGAGGAACTGTGCCGTCTCGGCGAGGCCCACGGCATGCGCTCCGTGCCCACCTGGAACGCCGGCCGCGACGACCTGTTCGACATCCTGTACCTGCCCGCCGACGCCACCGGACCGGTGCAGGCCTACGCCGGGGCGGCGGCGGCAGGCACCGCACTCGCCAACGACCCGTCGGCCGCCCGCCGGCGCCGGCGCCGTGCCGCCGGCACCCCCGCCGTCCTCCAGGAGTACCTGGCGGACGTCCTGCCGGCCGCCATGGTGCCCGCGGCGATCGTGGTCCTGGACGACCTGCCGGTCACGCCGAACGGAAAGGTGGACCGGCGGGCGCTGCCGGCACCGGACTTCGGTGCGCCGGCACAGCCCTCCCGGGCACCGGGCAATCCGCGGGAGGAGGCCCTGTGCGCGCTGTTCGCCGAGATCCTCGGCCTCGAACGGGTGGGCGCCGAGGACGACTTCTTCCGGATGGGCGGCCACTCGCTGCTGGCGACCCGGCTCGCGTCCCGGGTGCGCAGCGTGCTGGGGGCGGAACTGCCCGTGCGCGCGGTGTTCGAGGCGCCGACGCCCGCCCGGCTGGCGGTCCGGCTGTCCGCCGGGAGCAGCGCCCCGGCCCGCCCCCGGCTGCGCCGGATGGCGCGCTGACCCCCCATTTCGTAATCGACCTGAAAACCTGTGAAAAGGGAGATCCGCTGTGACGAACCCGTTCGACAACCCCGAAGGGCGCTTTCTCGTTCTCGTCAACCACGAGGGCCAGCATTCACTGTGGCCGGCCTTCGCGGATGTGCCGGCCGGATGGCAGACGGTGTTCGGCGAGGACAGCCGGGAGGCCTGCCTCGCCCACATCGAGGCGAACTGGACGGACATGCGTCCCAAGAGCCTGATCGCGGCCATGGACTCAGCGGCACGGGGAACGACCGACCGATGACAGGCGAGACCCGAGCACCCGGCATTCTCTCGACGATCGGATCCACACCGCTCGTCGAACTCACCAGGATTTTCCCGGACGACCGCGTCAAGGTCTATGCCAAGCTGGAAGGCTTCAATCCCGCGGGCAGTATCAAGGACCGTCCCGCGGTCACCATGCTCCGCGAGAAAATCCGCCGGGGGGAGCTGATCCCGGGAAAGTCCGTGGTCGTGGAGTCCAGTTCGGGCAACCTCGGAATCGGCCTGGCCCAGGTCTGCCGGTACTTCGATCTGCGCTTCATCTGTGTGGTCGACCCGCGGGCCAACCAGCAGAACCTCGCGATCATGCGCGCCCTCGGTGCCGAGGTCGACCTGGTCACCGAGCCGGACGAGGCGACCGGCGACTACCTGCCGAGCCGGCTGCGCAGGGTGCGCGAACTGGTGCGCGCCGTACCGGGCGCCTACTGGCCCGATCAGTACGGCAACGAACTCAACGCCGCCGCCCACTGGACCACCATGCGGGAGATCGTCGAGGGACTGCCCGGCGGGCACCTGGACTACCTGTTCTGCTCGGCGAGTTCCTGCGGGACCCTGCGGGGCTGCGCGGAGTACGCGCGCGAGCACCGGCTGCCGGCGGAGATCGTCGCCGTGGACGCGCTCGGCAGCGCGATCTTCGACGCGTTCCCCCCGGCGGTGCGGCGCAAGCTCCCCGGCCACGGCGCCGCCCTCCGGCCGGCGCTGTACGCGCCCGGCCTGGCCGACCGGGTCGTCCACGTCAGCGACCAGGAGAGCGTCGCCGGCTGCCGCCACCTGGTGGCCACGGAGGCGATCCTGGCCGGCGGTTCGTCGGGGGCCGTGGTCGCGGCGCTGGCCCGGCTGCGTCCGCACCTGCCGGCCGGCTCGACCTGCGTCCTCGTCTTCCCCGACCGCGGCGAGCGCTACCTGAACACCGTCTACGACGACACCTGGACCGCCGCCCACCTGGGTCCCATCCCGGTCGTCCCCGGCACCGCAAAAGAGGAGCAGTTCGCATGCTTGTGATCGGAAACGCCATCGTCCGCGAGGTGCTGGACGGACGTGACGGCGACGTCCTGGACGCCGTCCGGCGCGCCTACACGGCCCACGCGGCGGGACGGTCCGCCGTTCCCCACTCCGTCTTCCTCCGCTTCCCGGAGCACCCCAAAAACCGCATCATCGGACTCCCCGCGCATCTGGGCGGCGCGGACGAGATCGCGGGAATCAAGTGGATCTCCTCCTTCCCCGACAACGTCGAGGCGGGCCTGGAGCGGGCCTCGGCGGCGATCATCCTCAACTCGCTGCGCACCGGTCACCCGGAGGCACTGATCGAGGCCTCGGTCGTCTCGGCACGCCGTACGGCGGCGAGTGCGGCACTCGCCGCGGCGGCGATGCCCGGTGCCGCCGCGGAGACCTCGGTGTCGCTGATCGGCTGCGGTGTGATCAACCGGGAGGTCCTCCGCTTCCTGCGCGTGGCCGTACCGGGGATCCGGTCGGTCCGCCTCTTCGACCTGAACCGCCGGCGAGCCCTGGACTTCGCGCGGTCCTGCCCACCCGGCCTGGAGGTCGAGGTGGCCGAGACGATCGGTGAGGCGATGGCGGCGAGCCCGCTGGTGTCCCTCGCCTCGACGGCGGCCGTCCCGCACGTCGGCCTCGAACACTGCCGGCCCGGGACGCTCGTACTGCACCTGTCCCTGCGGGACCTGACACCCGAGTCGGTGCTGGAGGCCGTGAACGTCGTCGACGACGCGGACCATGTCTGCCGCGCCGCCACCTCCGTCCACCTGGCCGAACAACTCGTCGGCAACCGCGACTTCATCAGCGCCGCCATCGGCGGGATCCTCTCCACGGGGGAGCCGTACCGGCGCGACCCCGGCAAGGTCACCGTCTTCTCCCCGTTCGGCCTGGGCATCCTGGACCTCGCGGTGGCGCGGCTGGTCCGCGACGTGGCGGTCGACCGCGGATGGGGCGTGCGGCACGACGACTTCCTGCCGCACAGCCGGGCGGCGGCACCCGACGTGCTGGGCGCGGCCGGGTAGAGCCGCGGGGCCGGGGCCGCCCTGTCCCGGTCACGGGCCGGCCGTGGCTTGGAAGCACCAGGCCGCGGCCCGCCGGACGCTGCGCACAGCGCCCCGAGGACGCCCCGGCGACCCGTGGCGTGCGGCCGGGCCCGGCCGTCAGGCGGACGGTTCCACCGGGGCCTCAGCATCCCGTGCGCCGGGCCGCGTGTCCGAGGGCGAGCCGGTGGACCGGGAGGCCCCCGCCGCCAGGCGTGGGCTGATCAGCGCGGCCACGAGCAGCAGGACACCACCCGTGAGGAACGGAGCACGCAGCCCGAACGCGTGCGCGGCCAGGCCACCCGTCGCGGCACCGAGCGCGCTGGCGCATCCGGTGACCATCTGGTAGGCCACCGTCACACGTCCCAGCAGCACGTTGGGCACGAGCGACTGACGCTGTGTCAGCACGGTGACGTTCCAGACGGCGTTGACGGCGCCGTACACGGCGATGCCGCATCCGGCGGCCAGGCCCCACGGCGCGGCACCGGTGGCCACGACGGAGAGCGCGCCCCCCACCAGCGCCAGCCGCAGCAGGCGTCCGGGGCCGGCCCACCGGACCATGCGCGGTGTCACGGCGGCTCCGGCGACGGCGCCGAGGGCGGACCCGGCGAGCAGCAGGGAGTAGCCGAAGCCGGACATGCCCAGGGTGTTCCGGGCGTACAGGACCAGAACGGAGATCACTCCGACGCCGACGAGATTGCAGATGCCCGTCACCAGGCACAGCCGGCGCAGCTGCCGATGCCGCCAGAGCCATCGGACGCCCTCGACCGTGTCGCGTCGCAGCAGTGCGGCGGTGGGCTTCGGTCCCCCCGCCGCACGCGGCCGGAAGTCCCCGCTCAGGGTCATGACGAGGAGCGCGGCGAGCCCGAAGGAGACCGCGTCCAGGGCGAAAGGAAGAGCGGCGGAGACGGCGAACACCACGGAGCCCAGGGGAGTCCCGATGAGGGTGTTGCTCGTCAGCGCGCCCATGTGCAGGCGGGCGTTGGCAGAGGCGCGCGCCTCGGGCGGCACCAGCGTCGGCACGAGCCCCGACCACGCCCCTCCGTGCAGGACGAAACCGCATCCCAGGAGGAAGGCGAAGACCGCGAGAGCGGGGACCGACACCATGTGTGCCGCCACCGCGAACGCGAGGGAGCCGGCCACGACCGCCCGTCCGGAGTCGACCGCCGCCATGATCCCGCGGCGGTCGAAGCGATCCGCGAGCGCTCCGGCCACCGGGCCGAGCAGCAACCAGGGGAGTTGTTCGGCCAAGGAGACCATGGCGGTCCGCACCGGGTCGTCGGTGAGCTGAGCGGCGAGCAGGGGCAGGGAGACCAGGCGCAGGCCGTCCCCGAGGCCGGACACGACCACGGCGGCCCAGGCCCGTCGGAATCCTGAGCCCAGCCGCTTGCCACGGCTGACATGAGACATGGGGGTCCTTGCAGTAGGAGGTGGAGCCCGCCGGAACCTTCACGGCGAACCGCCCGGCGGGACGGCTGACGTGGCTCGCCCGGTGGGACGGCTGACGCGAATTGCCTGGCGGGACCTTCACGGCGAACCGCCCGGCGGGACGGCTGACGTGGCTCGCCCGGTGGGACGGCCGACGCGGCCCGCCCGGTGGGACGGCCGACGCGAACCGCCCGGCGGGACGGCCCACGCGGCCCGCCCGGCAGGGCGTTCGCCCGCCCGGTCGGCGGCATTGTCCCGAGCCCGGATCTTCGGGTGATCCGCGCTGATCGAGCAGGCCCGGGCGCTGCCGCCGCGGGTGCGCCGCCGACGGTCCGCCGGCCGTTGATGCGTTGCGTATCGCGCTGGAAAACAGTGGTGCCCTCCATCGGCGCCCAGGCGCCCATCAAGAGAGGCCGGATGCCATGCCCGTCGAGTTCGTCGGCGCCCTCTTCACCGGTGACGGTTCCGAGGTCCGCCCCCGTACCACCGCTGTCCTCGACCGCGACTACGCCCTGCGACTGGCCCGGGCCCACGAGGACCACGGCTGGGACCGGGTGCTCGTCGCCTACTCCGCCGGAACCCCCGACCCGGTGACCGTCTCCACCTACATCGCGGCCAGGCTCGACAGGCTCCGGATCCTGCTGGCGCACCGTCCGAACGCCTGCCACCCCACCGTGGCCGCGCGGACCTTCGCCACCCTGGACCAGCTCAGCGGCGGCCGGCTCGCCGTCCACTTCATCTCGGGCGGCAGCCAGGCGGACCAGGAGCGCGAGGGCGACTTCCTGACGAAGGACGAACGCTACGCCCGCACCGGCGAGTACATGCGCATCGTCAAGAAGGCCTGGACGGCCCGGGAACCCTTCAGTCACGAGGGCACCCACTACCGCTTCAAGGACTTCCACCCCCTGTTCCCGCCGGCCCAGCCCGCCGGCCCCCGCATCTCCTTCGGCGGCTCGTCCCCCGCGGCGTTCGCGGTCGGCGGAGCCGAGGCCGACGTCTACGCCTTCTGGGGTGAGCCGCTCGCCCACACCGCCGCCGAGATCGAGAAGGTGAGGGCGGCCGCACGCGCGGCCGGGCGGACCGACATGCCGCGCATCCAGGTGGGTTTCCGCCCGATCATCGCGCCGACCGAGGAACTCGCCTGGGAGAAGGCGCGCCGCCTCGGGGCCGCGGTCGCGGCGAGGAGGTTCTCCCTGGGTGAGGCCGAGAACACCGCCTCCCGGCGGCTCGCGGCGATCGCCAGGGAGGGCGAACGGTACGACCGCGCGCTGTGGACCGGGATCGCCTCCCTCGTCGGCGGGATCAACGACTGCAACGCGCTGGTCGGCACCCCGGAGACGGTCGCGCAGGCCCTGCTCGACTACTACGACCTCGGCGTCGACGTCTTCACCCTCCGCGGCTACGACTACATCGACGACACGATCGACATCGGCCGGTACGTGATCCCGATCGTCCGGGAGGAGGTGGCCAAGCGGGACTCCGAGGCCGGCGGGCGGCGCGCCGACGGCTGATCGTCGCCGACGGCTCGGCGGCGGCTACGGCATCCGGCCGACCCGGCCCCGGTGGAAGCTGAGCACCGGTCCGCCGGACTCGGCCATGCCGACGACCTGACCGACCAGGATGACGTGGTCCCCGGCGTCGTACTGCTGCCATGTCCGGCACTCCAGGTGCGCGGCACAGCCCGGCAGCAGTGGCGCCCCGGTGGTCCCGGTCACCCAGTCGAGTCCGGCGAACTTGTCGCCGTCCTTGCGTGAGAACCGGGTCACCAGATCGGACCGCCCGGCGGGGAGGATGTGCACGGCGAACGCGCGGGCCCGCAGCCAGACGCCCAGACGCGACGACTCTTTGCCGACGCACCACGACACCAGCGGAGGGGACAGGGAGACCGAGGTGAAACTGTTGCACACCAGCCCCGCCGGCTCTCCCGCGTGCTGGGCGGTGACCACGGCGATGCCCGTCGGCCATGCGGAGAGGACCCTGCGGAAATCGAGCGGAGAGAACGCGGCGGTTCCGGCGTCGGGCGGGGCCGCGTGGTCACGCGTGGCCGGCGGAGGACCGACCGCGGACTCGTCGGAGAGCGTCATGACACCTCATCTGCGTACGGGTGTTCAGGGCGACCCCGGTCAGGAGCCGGTGCTGTTCCACTCGTCCGTGGTGACGCCGTCGCCCGGGCCGTCGGCGCGGACCACCGAGGCGGTGTGGTCGGACGCCGTGCCGCCGGTGAACAGCGGGCCGGCGAAGAGGGCCATCGCGAGAGCGGTCACCGCCACCGACGCGGTGAGCCGCGCCTTGGTACGGAGGGAGAGCTTGCCCTGGCGGGTGGTGGAGGCCTGCTGCTGCGTCATCGGTCTGTCCTTCCAACGGTCCGGTTCGACGCGAGAAGACTCGCAAGGCGTGTTCAGCACGGGATCTGTCGTGAATACAGGCCGATATACGCGCGATCGACGCCCCGTCAACCCGGTGTCGCGGGATCCGTTCCGGACGATGGGCCGGTGGCCGGATGCTGCTGAATCCAGAAGTTCGCTCCTAACCGCGGTGCGGCGCTCTGATACATTTTCGTAAAATGGACAAGAAGCGGCTAGTGCACGGCAACTAGACTCGCGAAAGGAAAGCGTGACCGGCATGACGTCACGTATCGTCATCGTATCGGACTGTACCGATGTCGCCTATGTTGAGATGCGTCTGGCCATCCTGAATGCCGCGTCGACGTTGAATCCCGAAGCAGATGTGAGAATTGAGCCACTGGTGGCGGCCCAGCCCTTCTCGGAAATCAACGCGGCTTTCCTGATGCGACTGATAGCGGAATCCGCCGCCCCGGGAACGACGATCATGTGCGTCCTCAACAGCCTCCCCGAGAGGACCGAACGCCTCGTGGGCCGTACGGGGCGGGGCGGTCTGGTCTTCACCGGAGCGAACACCGGCGCCCTCGGCTGGCTGGCCGAGGACTTCGGAGTGGCCGAATGCTTCCACATCGACGATCCCGGTTTCGTCCCGTTCGGCGGCAGGACGATCCACGCACCCGCGGTGGGGGCTCTGGCCGCCGGCCGGCGGCCGGCGGACCTGGGAAAGCCGTTCCCAGCCGGCGCGGTGCGCCGTATCCCGGTGTCCGAGGGCCTGATCGTCCACGTCGACAACTTCGGCAACGCCAAGTTCGCCTTCGACGCGGACGGCTTGCTCCCGGGCGACCCGCTGAGAGTCACCCTCGGCGACCGGACGATCGACGCGGTCTACGGGCGGCGCATGATGGATCACGAGGACGGGACATGGGTGGTGTACCCGGGCAGTTCCTTCGGGCTCCACGAGCTCGGCCAGGTCCGGTCCCGAGGCCTGCTGGACCACGACTGCGGCGCGGGCCACACCGTGGAGATCCGGCGTCGGCGCTCCCGTGTGCCGTCGGCATCCACGGGACGCTGGCCGCACACCGTGTGAGCGCACCGGTGGACAACTCCCGGGCCGCTTGGGAATCATGGGCTCTGCTGAGACGTGCAGCCGCAGACCGGGACCACGCGGAGCGTGCGGCGCTCGGCGCTCGCGCGGCCGGCGCCGGGAGCTCGGCCACCGGCGCGGAGGCGCCCCTGCGCCATGTCGCCCCCGCAAAGGTCACCCACCTGTGACCAGCCTGTCGAGCCCCGTCGCTCGCGTGCGGCCCACAAAGCCCGCCTCCCGTGCGAACAACCCTCCTGTCGCGCTCCCCGGTCCAAGGTGAAAGGTTCGTGTCATGTTGCATGTGTGTGAGGACGACTCGTCAGCCGTGGTGCGGGACTTCTTCGAGCGCAAGGCCATCGGCTACGACGAGAACTGGCGTGGAGCGTACGGACGTCTGGTCGACGCCCTGCAGTGGTCGGCGCTGGAGCTGTCGGTGTTCTCCCGGCTACCGCCCGGCTTCACCTTCCTGGACATCGGGGGCGGAGCGGGGCGCTGGACCCACCGGATAGCCACACACTTCCCGGACAGCACGGGAATGCTGTACGACCTGTCGTCCGGAATGGTCGGCCAGGCCAGGGACCGGGCGGCCAGGAACGGTTACGACCACCGGGTCCGCTTCCGGAACGCCGATGTCCACGACGCGGCCGACCTGCTCGCCGGACAGACCTTCGACCTCGTCTTCAACAGCCACCATCTGCTCGGCTTCGTCCCCGACCCGGGGTCGGTGATCGCGTCGCTCACCCGGTTGCTCGCGCTGGACGGGCTGATGGTCTCGTTCCTGCCGAACCGCTGGCACGCGGCCTTCGAGGATCTGGCCGCGGGCGAGACCGAACACGTCGTGCGGAGCCTCGAAGGCAGCCGGTGGGCCACCAACTCCGCGCCGTACCGGCATCTGTTCACGCCGGGGGAGATCCGTGCCACGCACGCGGCGTCGAACCTGAGCGTCGACCTGCTCACCGGATTCCCCAGCCTCATCTACCCCGACGTCCCCGACACACCGGGTGCGCGGTCGGAACGCGTGCTCCAGGACGAGAAGGTCTTCCAGCGCGTCCTGTCCATGGAGAAGGAACTGCTCATCGACCCCGACTCGGGAGGCCGGGGCGCCAACCTCTTCGTGGTCGCCTCGCACGCGACACCCCGCATCCGCTGACCGGGCCGGGCGCACACGGACCCCGCACTCACGGCCGGCCCCCCGCCCCCCGGCCGCTGAGCAATGCCGTGAGCCGGGCGGGCTGTCCCGCGCCGGGAGGCAGCCGCAGACCGGCGAAGACCTCGTCGGCGCGGGTGAGGCTCTCCTGGGCGGCCGGCTCCTGCCCGAGATCGCGCAGCGCGTGGCCCAGCACCGTCAGTGCCCGGCCGAGGTTGCGCATGTCGGACACCTCCTCGCACAGCTCGACCGACTGCTTGGCTTCGGCGATGGCCCGGTCGAGCAGCTTGACCGCCCTCAGCGACTCCGCGAGCCGCAGCCGGGCCTGGCCCTCGCGAGCGCGCAGCCCGTGGGAGATGCAGACGGAAAGGCACTCCTCGAACCAGCTCAACGCCGACTCGTACCCGCCGAGACTGTGGTTCGCCAGCCCCAGCACGTAATAGGTGTAGGCGATCCCGGCGGTGTCCTCCTGCGACACCAGCCCGGTGAGGACCTCCTGACAGATCTGCTCGGCCTCACGCGCCTCGCCCATCTGCACCTTCAGCAGGGCGACGTTCACCGTGGTGGCCACCTCGCCCGTCGTGTGGCCGAGCCGGCGAGCCAGGTCGATGGCTTCGTCGTAGCACTCGACGGCCTCCTGGAACCTGCCCTGCATCTGCTTGGCCAGGCCCAGGTCGTTGAGCGCCTGGCGCAGGATGACCAGGTCCTCGGCGGCACGGCAGTGCTGCACCGCGACCGACGCCTGCTGCTCCGCGCGCGCGAAGTGGCTCATCGCGAGTTCGTAGTTGCCGCGCAGGAACCGCACCCTGCCCATGACGTGCGGGTCCCCCGTGCCGGCGACGGCCCGCTCCAGCAGGTCGACGGCGTCCTGGAAATAGGTGGAGTTCAGGCTCTGCCGGTGCGCGCTGAGGACGATCAGCAGGTCGACGTTGGAACGCAGCAGGCTGCGGACGTCGTACTGCGGCTCGGTGCCGTGCGCTCCGGCCCCGGTCGCCATGGCCCGGGCCAACTGCCGCACCAGGGCGAGCGCGCACTCACCGTCCTCCGCGGCCCAGCTCCGCGCCTCCTCGGGCCCGGCGAACCACAGACCGGCGGCATGCGTCGGGCAGAGGGCACGCTCGATGGGATCTCCGGCCACCACCTGGGCGAAGGCGTTCTTCGCCGAGGCCAGCAGGAAGTCCAGCAATCTGGCCATCGCCTCGTGCCGCTCGTCCGGAAGGGCCTTGCGCCGGGCGAAGCCGCGCAGCAGACCGTGGAACCGGTAGCGGCCGGGCTCCGGCGACTCCAGCATCGCCTGGTCCACGAGCGCGTCGAGCAGTATCTCCGCGTCCTCCTCCGACGCGTCCAGCAGCGCCGCGGCGCACGACAGCGAGAGCGAGGGGCTGTCGACGGTGGCCGCCCGGCGCAACGCGCTCGCCTGCTCCTCGGGCAGATGCCGGTACGTGAGGTCGAAGACGGCGGAGATCGTCATGCTCCCCGACCGGAGTTCATCGACGCGTTTGAACTCGTCGGCGAGGCGGGTGCTGAGCGACCGGAGCGACCAGTTGGGCCGGGCGGCCAGCCGGGCGGCGACGATCCGGATGGCGAGCGGCAGCATCGCGCAGGACTCGACGATCTCCACCGCCGCCGCACGTTCGGCCTCGACGCGTCCGGAACCGATGGTGTGCGCCAGCAGGTCCAGCGCCTCCGACGGGTAGAACGCCTCGACCTCCACCTGGAGCGCCGGCAGGCCACCGAGCCGGGTGCGCGTGGTGATGAGCACACCGCACTCCGGCGAACCCGGCAGCAGCGGGCGCACCTGCTCGGCGGTGACCGCGTCGTCCAGAAGGAGCAGCACACGGCGCCCATTGAGCACGGTCCGCAACAGGGCGGTCCGTGCCTCCAGGGTCGCCGGCAGATCGTCGGGACGGTAGCCGAGCGAGACGAGGAAACCCGCCAGCACGTCGTCCGGCGGTACGGGGCCGCCGTCACCGGCCCGCAGGTTGGCGTAGAGCTGGCCGTCGGGGTACGAGTCGCGGATGGTGTGGGCGACGTGCAGGGCGAGGGCCGACTTGCCGACGCCCGCCATCCCCACCAGCACCACCAGGGGCAGCGCCGACCGGTGGGGGCTGTTCATCAGCGAGCTGATCGTCAGGGTGAGGTGGCCGCGCCCGGTGAAGTCGACCAGGTCGGGCGGCAGTTGCGCGGGGTGCGGGTACGGCTGGTCGTCGCGGCCGGGCGACGCGGCGGACGCCTCCTCGGCCGCGGGCGCCGCGTCCTCGCCGGCCGCCGCGGACGAGGGCGGCTCGGCCGGGGGAGTCACCTCGGGCCGCGGCGCCGGCGGGGTCGCCAGCAGCTCCTGGGCCCCCGCCAGGACGCGCTGGTGCAACGCGTGCAGTTCCGGCCCCGGCTCCACACCCAGTTCGTCGATCAGCACCTCGCGCGCCCGGCGATAGGTGTCGAGCGCGTCGGCTCTCCGCCCGGACTGGTACTGGGCGTGCATGAGCAGCGTGTAGAGCCGTTCCCGCAGGGGGTAGCGGTGGATCAGGCCGGGCAGCTCGGACAGGTACCGGATGCCCCGGCCGAGCGCGAGACCTATCTCCATGCGTTCTTCCTGCAACAACAGGCGCACTTCGTTCAGCCGGTCCCGCTGGCGGGCGGCGAACGGCCCGGGAATCGCCGCCAGCGGCTCACCGCGCCACAGCGAGAGTGCCGCCTCCAGCAGGTCGTACGCACCCTCCAGGTCGTCGGCCTGCCGCGCGCGCTGTGCGTTGCGCGCCAGCTCCTCCACGTCCTGGAAGTCGACGTAGTCACCGTCCAGGACCAGGCGGTAGCCGTCCCCGACCGACACCAGGACGCAGGGTGACTTGGTGTCCTCCTCCAGTACCTTGCGCAGCCGCCAGGCGTACGTGCGCAGCGTCCTCGTCGCCGAGGTGGGCTCGTCGTCACCCCACAGTGCCTCGATGAGGTCCCCCGCGGTGGCGGTCCTGCCCTCTCTCATCAGCAGTGCCACGAACAGGGACTGCTGCTGCGGGCTGCCCAGATCCACCTGCGTTCCGTCCCGGTCCAGTCGAAGCAGGCCGAGGATGGAAACGTGAAGTTTTGGCACCCTTCGTCCTTACTGCAGGAGGGGTTTGCCCTGGGAATGTGAACACTGCCATGCCGTTGCGATGATCAGAGTAACGGATGAGGCTTCCTGCGGGAATGTGAACGCCCCGACGGCGTGGCGGGAGTTGGGGCGGTCGCGCGCGACGGCCGTGAGCACGACTTCTCCACCTCTTCTTCACCCGCGCCATCAGCGGATCCGTCATTGACCGCGCCTTCCCCCTGTGTTGACCGCGCATTGATCACCGCTCGCGAACATGGATGCCGCCGGACATGAACCCCGCCCCGAGGAGGAGACCATGAGCAACCCGTTCGACAACCCCGACGGCACCTTTCTGGTCCTGGTGAACGACGAGAACCAGCACTCGCTGTGGCCGGAATTCGCCGAGGTGCCCGAGGGCTGGACGGTCGTCCATTCCGCGGACACCCGGCAGTCCTGCCTCGACTACATCGAGACCCACTGGACGGACCTGCGCCCCAAGAGCCTGAGGGAGCGCACGGGGTGAACCCGCACCGTCACGTCGCCTCCGCCACGGCACGGCGGACCCTGGTCGACAACACCGATCCCTGGTTCCGCCGGTACCCGGTCGACGCGCCCGTGGCCCGCCTGGTCTGCCTTCCCCACGCGGGAGGCACCGCCGGCGTGTTCCACCACCTGGCCGCGAGCCTCGCACCCGGCATCGAACTGCTCGCCGTGCAGTACCCCGGCCGGCAGGACCGGCTGGAGCACTCGTGGCCGCGGAGCCTGGAGCACCTCGCGGAGGAGATCGCCGCCCGGCTGCCGCCCTATCTCGACGTGCCGGTCGCCGTGTTCGGCCACAGCCTCGGAGCGTCCGTCGCCTACGAGACGGCCCGCAGGATCGAGGACTGGTATCCGGGCTCCCTGACCCGGGTGTGCGTCTCGGGGCGGGCCGCCCCCTCCGGGGACGCGTACGACCCCGGGCCCCTGGACGACGAGGCCCTGGTCGACTGGGCGATCGGACTGGGAGGACCGGGCTCCGAGGTGTACACCGACCCCGGACTGCGCGCGCTGCTGCTGCCCGCGCTCCGCGGCGACCTGCGGCTCCTGCGCGCCTACAGTCCCGCCGGGATCGTACGGCTCAAGGCGCCGGTCACGGCCTTCGGCGGCGCCGCGGACCCCACCTGCCCGCCCGAGGAGCTGGCCACGTGGGCGGACGTCACCGCCTCCGGCTTCGACTTCCGCATCTTCCAGGGAGACCACTTCTACCTGGTGCCCCAGGCGGCGGCGCTGGCCGCCGAGATCTCCTCCCGGATCCGCGGATGACCCTCCTCGACCGCCGGGGCGGCGTCCATGACCGTCATGGACGCCGCCCGGGACGGGGAGGGGCGCGGAGGTCCCCGCCCGCCGTGCTCAGGCCCGGCTCACCGGAGCCTGCAGTTCCGTCACCCAGTCGTCGCGGTTCTCCGGGCACTCCAGGTTGACCTCCCGGGGATACCCGGTCGACCGGTAGCCGCCCGCGTCGATCCAGCGGGTCAGGGTCTGGGCGGTGGGCAGCACGGTGTCCGGGGAGCCGCGGTGCACGATGGTCGCCGCCTGGTCGAGGGCAGGCAGGTCGAGGACGCGGAAGGCGCCGTCCTCCTGGAGGGGCGCGGAGACCTGGACGGCCGCGTGGACGGTGATCCTGCCGCCACCCTCCGGGGCGTCCTCGTAGAAGGCGACGCCGGCGCCCGTGGGCGTGATGCCCGCCGAGTCCAGGCGCCGGAACAGCTCGGCGTAGAGCGGTTCGATGACCGGGCCGATGTCCTCGGGGTCGAAACTGGCGGCGGTCGCGGTCAGTTCGGCCACCCGGACGCCGGGGACGCTCTTGATGACGACGTCGTTCGTGGGCATGTGCCCCTCGCTCTCGATCGCTCGGAGCCTCGCCTCGACCTGCACCAGCCGCGCTTCCGCGGCGGCCACGGCGGTCTCCAGTTCGGCCCGCCGCAGCCGCAGCATGCCGCGCAGCTCCTCGGTGCCGACCTTCTCGTCCACGATGTCCCGGACCTGCTGGAGGGTGAATCCGAGGTCCTTCAGCGCGATGATCCGGTTGAGCCGGGCGAGCTGGGCGGCGGTGTAGTGGCGGTAGCCGCTGGCGGGGTCGACGTGGGCCGGGCGCAGCAGACCCGTCGCGTCGTAGTGACGCAGCATCCGGACCGATACGCGGCCGTGCCGGGCGAAGTCTCCGATGGTGAACATGATGTCTCCGAGTCGACCGCCTGACACGGTGTGAGGGTCAAGCAACCCCTCGGCTCGGAACACGTCCCGGCCGGGGGCTGTTCACCAGTGTTCCGGGAATCCGGTTCGCGCGGCCCACCTCCCCCGGTCCGCCGGGGGACGAGGGCCGCGCGTCGTACCGGCGTGGTCCACGGGGACCCGCCCGTGGTGTACGAGGCCACGCGGACCCGCCGGGGTGTACGAGGCCACGCGGATCCGCTCGTGGTGTTACGAGGCCACGCGGACCCGCCCGTGTGTCACGAGATCGGGTCGCCCACGCGGGAGCCCGTGCTGTTCCAGTCCTCCGGGTCCGAGGCCCCCGTCGTCGTACCGTCGCCCCCGGCCACCGCGTGCACCGCGTGCACCGCCGTGCCGCCCCCCGGGGCGGGGGCGGACGCGCCGGTCACCCCGGCGACACCGGCCACCAGCGCCAGCAGCCCGATGCCCGCCGCCGCCAGACGCAGCCGCCTGTCCCCGATGCGCATGACGTTGGACTCGCCCATGAGTGATTCCTTTCGCAGATCCGTGGGGTGTTGGTGCTCCTCGATGCTGACAAGCCCCGATCAACGGCCGATCACCGCCGGAGCACACGGCCCTGCGCGCGCCACCCGATCGGACCGCGCCACCGTGCCCACCCGGTCGACCGCGGGAACGCTGAGGTGCGCGGCGCAGGCGCAGGCGCCGGCAGAGGCGAGGGGAGTACAAGATCGCCGAGGGCTACGGCGTGACGGCGCACCGGGCCGGAAGCCTGGACGAAGTCACCGACTTCATCAGCGCCGGCAAGAACGCGGAGATGCCCCGGCTGATCGAAGTGCCGCAACGGTAGGGCGGGGCCCGGAGTGGCACGGTCCCCGGCCGCGCCGGCCCGGGACCGCTCACGTGCCGGCGGCACGGTCGACGGGCGGGTGTGGCGACCACGGGATGGCGGCCGGCGGAGCGGGCGCCGTATGCACACGGCGGAGCAGGGGCCGTATTCACATGGCGGAGCAGGGAGCCGTGTCCCCGCGGCGGGGCGGGGCTGCGCCTGTCGCGTGCGGTACCGACGGCGCCGGCGCGCGGAAGGCCGGGTCTGACGGCGGGCACCGCCTGGCCGCGGCCACCGCCCGACGGGGTCAGGCCTCGGGTGGCACCCTCCCGAACTCCCTCTCCACGCGGCCGGTGTCCAGCCGCAGCCGCCAGGTGTTCCGGCGGTGCGCGGTCGCGAGTGCCTGCCGGAGCGGGGACGGTGGCACGGCGAGGACGGGGCAGCCGGACCGGGCGAGGCAGTAGCGGCCGGCCGACGGCCACAGCGCCCGGCGCAGGCGGCCACGCCCTCCGGTGCCGACCACGAGGACGTCCTGCGGACGGTCGGCGATCCGCACCAGCGCCGGCCCCGGGGCACCCCGGGCGACGAGCGCCTGTCCGGGCACTCCCGTGTCCGGACCGCCGAACACGGCACACAGCGCCCTGAGCAGCCGCTCCCGGGCCAGCCACTCCCACTCCGGGAGCAGGACGGCCGCCGCCGGCGACCTGCGCGCGGCGAGATCCCCGCCGGGAGGCTCCCAGGCCAGCACCGGCCACAGCTCGGCCCCACGGCACCGGGCCTCGTCGGCGGCCCGGCGGAGGGCGGTCAGACTGCCCGGCGAACCGCTCACCCCCACCACGACGCGACCGGCGGGGGACGTGCGGGACTCGGGCATCGCTTTCACCTTCCGCACACGCCGACGGGGGCTCCCAGCCGGCGAACCTGATCGAAGACCGCTTCCAGCACAGCTCCCCGAGAGGACCCCGACCAGCCCGGGCGCCAGTTCCTGACGCCCCTCTGACAGCACCTCGCATGCCCTCTCGCCAGGCGTGTCAGCATCCCGTCAAGGTCGACCCGATCACCGTCAGCGTCACGTCAGGGCACGCCGGAACCCCCCGGAGACCGGTCATACCGTCGAGGACGAGCCCCGGCCGCCTCCCCGCGGCCGGGGCGTCCCCGACCACCTTCTCCTGCCCTTCGGGAGGCACCCCATGGCAGAACTCCGCTGCGGCGACGACGACCCCGAGCCCTCCGATCCGTTCCCGGCCGGACCCTTGTACGTCCCGGTCCGGCCGGGCCCCTCCGGCTGTGCGGCCCGGCTCTTCCGCACCCCGCTCGGCGACCGCACCGCCGTGGGCTTCACCTCCGTGAGCCGGCTGACCGCCACCCTCGGCGCCGGCCAGGCGTGGATCCGGCTCGCCGAGCCCGCGCTGCGCGCGCTGACCGCGCCGCTCGGCATCACCACCGTCACGGTGGACCCGCAGCTCACCGCTCCGGCTCCCACGCCGGTCACCGCTCTCACAGCGGTCACCTCCGGGTTTCCCGTACTGCGGACCGTCTGAGAGGGGCAGCACCGATGACCACGGTCCACGAACCCACCAGCCCCATCACCGCGTTGACGGTGTGGCCCGCCTCGGCCACCGAGCCCCGCCCGGGCGACCTCCACGTGGGCGGCGTACCGCTCGCCGAGGCCGCCGACCGCTTCGGCACCCCCGTCTACGTCCTGGACGAGGCCGAGGTCCGCGACCGCTGCCGTACCTACCGGGACGCCTTCCCCGAGGCCGGAGTCCTCTACGCGGCGAAGGCGTTCCTGTGCCGGGCGATGGCCCACTGGGTGGCCGAGGAGGGCCTCGGCCTGGACGTCTGCTCCGCCGGCGAGCTCGAACTCGCCGTCACCACCGGCTTCCCGCCCGAGCGGATCGTGCTCCACGGCAACGCCAAGTCGCCCCGCGACCTGGACACCGCCCTGCGTCTGGGCGTCGGCCGCATCGTCATCGACAGTCCCGCCGAGATCGCCCGGCTGGCCGCCGCCGTCGGCCCGGACGGCCACCAGAAGGTCATGGTCCGGGTCGTGCCCGGCATCAGCGCGGGCGGCCACGAGAAGATCCGCACCGGCACCGACGACCAGAAGTTCGGCCTGTCGATCGCCGACGGCTACGCCCAGCACGCCATCGCCCGCATCCTCGACCAGCCACAGCTCCACCTCACCGGCCTGCACTGCCATCTGGGCTCGCAGATCAGCAGCGTCAAGCCGTACCTCGTCGCCGTACGCCGCCTGGTCGGCCTGATGAGCCGGCTGTACGAACAGCACGGCCTGACCCTGCCCGAACTGGACCTCGGCGGCGGCCACGGCATCGCCTACCGCCCCGGCGAGGAAGCCCTGGACCTGACCGAGCTGGCCCGCAGGGTCCGCGCGGAACTCACCGGCGCGTGCGCGACGGCCGGCCTCCCCGTGCCCCGCCTGATCATCGAACCCGGCCGGGCGATCGCCGGCCCCGCGGGCGTCGCCGTCTACCGCGTCCTGGCGGTGAAACACACGGCAGACACGGTGTTCGTGGCCGTGGACGGCGGTATGAGCGACAACCCGCGCCCCGCCCTGTACGGCGTCCGGTACGCGCCCCGGCTGATCGGCCGGCACAGCCCCGCGGCCCCCGCCCGGGTGACCGTGGTGGGCCGGCACTGCGAGGCCGGTGACGTCCTGGCCGCCGGCGTGGAACTCCCCGCGGACATCCGCCCCGGTGACCTGCTCGCCGTGCCCGTGTCCGGCGCCTACCAGGTGTCCATGGCCTCCGGTTACAACCTGGTCGGCCGTCCCCCGGTGGTCGCCGTGCGCGACGGCCTCGCCCGCCTGCTGGTCCGGCGGGAGTCCCTGGCGGACATCCGCGGCCGCGACGTGGGCCTGTGACCCTGAGAACTCCCGGGCGGGGCCGGTCCGGCCTCCCTCACCGACCGGCCCGCCCGGGGCCGGACCAGTTGTCCGGCGGGCCCGCGCGGCGTTCAGGGGGCGATGGTGAGCCCGCTGATGAGGTCGCCGTCGAGGGTGAAGCGGAAGTGGAGGTCGACCGTGCCGCCGGGGAAGTCGCCCCGCAGGCGCTGGGTGACGGTGCACTGGCCGGCGTCCCCGCGGGCGGTCAGCAGCTCGGTGGTGTAGGTGTACTCGGAGGCGGCGCGGGCGAGCCACTGCTCGACGGCGGCGCGGCCCAGGTGGGTGCGGCCGTCGTCGGTGACGGTGGCGTCGGCGGTGAGGGTCGCGGCGGCGGCGGCCGCGTCTCGGGCGTTGTGCGCCTTCAGGTACCGCTGGACGACGTCGGGCAGCTCATGGGTGCCGGGCGCGGGCGTGGTGTCGGTCATGTGTGCCTCGCTTTCGGGTCAGAGGGTGGGGACGGTGCCGCCGTCGATGACGTGTTCCGCTCCGACGATGGCGGAGGCCCTGTCGGACACGAGGAAGGCGACGAGTTCGGCGACCTCCTCGGGACGGTTGGGCCGGCCGAGCGGGATGCCGCCGAGCGAGTCCATGAGCGAGGCCAGCGCGGAGTCGCGGTCACCCGTCCGCTCGGCGATCCGGTCGATGAGCGCGTCGGCGGCGTCGGTCCGGATGAATCCGGGGACCACCGTGTTGACGCGCACTCCGTGCGGGGCCACCTGGTTGGACAGGCCCTTGCTGTACGTGCTCAGGGCGGCCTTGGCGGAGGCGTAGGCCAGCGTGCCGTTCCACAGCGGCATGCGGCGCTGGATCGAGGAGACATGGACGACCGCGCCCCGCCCCTGCGCGATCATGCCCGGGACGAGCGCCCGGTCCAGCCGCACCGCGGCGAGCAGGTTGTGGCCGAGTTCCTGCGACCAGATCTCCTCGGTGAGCACCTCGAAGCCGCCGGCGGGGGCGGACGATCCGCCGAGGGTGTGCACCAGGATGTCGGCCGTACCCAGCCGGCGCGTCGTCTCCCGCGCCACGTGCCCGGCGCCTTCCGGTGTGGTCAGGTCGGCGCCGACGAAGTCCTCCTCGGCGACGTCGTCGGGCCTGGAGCGGGCGGCGACCAGGACGGTGGCGCCGGCGGCGCGCAGCCGCGCGGCGATCGCGGCCCCGGTGCCCTTCGTGCCGCCGGTGACGAGGGCGCGCCGGCCGGCCAGGGAGTCGTCGATGATGGGGGGCAAGGCGTGTCCGTTCCGGTGTGCGCAGGGCACACCCCTTGTCACTGCTAAAATGAAAGCTAGTGACTTCGACTTTAGCAGTGACAGGAGAGGGGGGCGCAATGGCGAGCCGGATCCGGCTTGAGGACCGCGCCTGTCCGTTGTCCACGACCGTGCAGCACGTGGGCGAGTGGTGGACGCTGCTGATCCTCCACGACGCCTTCGACGGCTACACGCGGTTCGACCAGTTCCAGCAGAGCCTCGGCATCTCGACCAGCATGCTCACCGCGCGCTTGAAGACGCTGGTCGCCGACGGTCTGCTGGAGCGCCGTCCGTACCGGACCAATCCGGTGCGCCACGAGTACGTGCTCACCGAGCGCGGCCGCTCACTGCGCCCCGTCATCGTCGCACTGGCGGCCTGGGGGAACCAGCACCTGCCGCCGGAGGAACGGGCCATGATCCTGGTCGACGCGCAGACCGGGGAAGAGGCCGAACCGGTCGTGGTGGACCGGCACACCGGGCTCAGCCTCGACGACAGCGAGGCGTTCGTCTTCACCGCGGGACCGGCGGCCGGCCCGGCCATGCGCGCCCGGTACGCCGAACTCGAACGGCGCCGGCGGGAGGCAGGGGCGGAGGGGTAGGCGCGGGCGGTCAGCGCGATGAGTCGCCGGCCGCGGCCCTGGACGACACGACTGACGGCCCTCGACGCAGGGCGCTGCGGGCGGGCGCGGCGGTCCTCAGCGAACTGGCCGTCTGTGACACCCTCTGAGCGCCCCGGGCGCGGCGCCCGCGGTGCTCCTTCGCGTGCCCCGCGCCCGGTGTGCCGTTTACCGGGCGTCCACGCCCGGCCGATCGGCCGTTGATCAGGGGCTGTTTCGATGCACCCCGTCGCTGCACACCGGTTTCCGCGGGGACCCGGCGAAAGGGGAGTCGATGAACATCACGCAGACGGCGGGGGACGACCTCGCCCAGACCCTCAGCCCGCGCGAACGGGAGATCCTCAGCCGGCTTCCCGGCGGCGGCACCTACGACGCCATAGCGCGCGGCCTGGGCATCAGCAGGCACACGGTCGACACCTACATGCGCAGGATCCGGGCGAAGGTGGGCGCCGCGAACCGAACCCAACTGGTCGTGCTGGCCCTCCGGCTCGAAGAACCGCACACCCCGGCCGAAGCCCTCCGGGAGAGGTGAGCAGCGCCGTGCCGCTCGCCTCCGCGAGGTCCTCGCCGAGGACTTGACGAGCTCAGGCCGTCCGACAAGTCCGGCCGTACCGCGCGGTGACGCCGGCCCGCCCGGTCCCGTCGCCGCGCCGCCGTGCGGGAGCCCCGCCGGTGCGGAGGCCGCGTCGTGCGGGCCCGGGGAGCGAGAGCCGCGTCGTGCGTCGCTCCCCGGCAGCCGGGGGAGTCGGCGCCCACCACCGAGCCGGGCATCTCCCGCGGCCTTCGAGCGGAGGCTTCCTCACCGCGGCGGCGTCCGGGGAAGCCGATCCCCCGCGTCGTCGCCGCGGGTCACCCCACAGGCACCGCTGCCGGTTCCGCACCGGACGCCCCGCGTCCCGGCCGGGGAGTCACGACTCCGGGGACTCGGGCCCGTCCAGTGCCGCGAAGGCCCCCGCCAGCGCCCCGGTCACCTCGGTGCAGAAGTGCGCGTCCAGCAAGGGGCGGACCAGCTCGGCGGCGTCCACACCGGTCGTCCGGGACACCTCCTCGACCGCCACCGGGCGGCCCGACACCAGCAGCCTCAGGGCGGGCAGAGCCTCGGTGGGGAAGGTCAGACGCCGGCCGTTCACGGTCACCACGGCGTTGCCGCCGCCGGCCGTCAGATGCGGCGGGAAGTCCGTCAGGCACACCACCTCGCCGACCGGCCCGAACGCACCGGCGGTGTACGGGTGCTGGGTCTCCCGCCAGCCGATGCCACCGCGGTCGGAGTACGCGGTACGTGCCTGGAGGAAATGAGCGGGCCGGTAGGTCCGCGCGAGCAGCGACAGCGCGGCGGCGACGGCCTCGTCCTCGTCGGTGTCGCCCGTCAGGTCGCGCCGGAACACCTCCAGGTTGCAGGCCAGTTCGGTCAGGGCCCGCAGCCAGTCGACGCCGGTGCGCCGGACCACTCCGAAGGTGACGTGCAGCGAGTAGCCCCCCGCGCCCTGGTCGGACCGGGTCGCGGTGTGCCAGTAGCCACGCGGCACGCTCATGGCCTCACCCGGCCCGAGGGTGCCCTCCCAGAGGATCTCCTCGCTCGGCTCGGCCGACCGGCGCACCTCGTTCAGCGGCACCTTCATGGACTCGCCCCGCACCTGCCAGCTCTTCGTGCCCTCCAGTTGCAGGACGAGCGAGTCGGAGGTGTCCACGTGCAGATTGAAGCCGCCCGCCTCGCCGGTGGCCAGGAACGCCGTCGCGTAGACACGGGCGCCGGTCAGCCACTGGAGGGCACGGCACGCGATGTCGAACACCGGGTCGATCTTCTCGATGCCGCCCACCACGACCTGGCAGCCTTCCCGCAACAGCAGCCCCAGACGGTGGGTGTCGACCATCTCCAGTTCCTCGCCACGGGTGGTCCGCGAGGTCATGAAGCGCTTCGGTGGGAGGAAGGACCCCTGCTGGAGGACCAGGACCTGACCGGTCCGGGTCATCGTGCGGTACGTCAGCATGTCCATCAGCCGGTCCACCGTCAGCAGCCGCGCGCCCCACGGCGGCGGCAGGGAACCCCGCGTGAAGTCCAGGCCGAGCCGCCGTCCCTCGCGTCCGTCCAGTGCCTTGTCCACCGCGCGCACGAATTCCAGGTCCATGGACGGGATCATCCATCGTGTGCGGCGGCCGGCGGAGTCACGAATTCCCGGTACCCGGCCAGGAGTTACCGCATTTACGTGACTTTCCCCGCCGTCGCGGTCCGGAGAGAGTGATGACGTGCCGCCGAGGGAGAAACCCGAGAACGGCACGACATCCCGTCCACCGAATCCTGGAATGAGGTTTCACCATGAACGCTGTCACCGCGTCCGAGCTGCTCCGCGTGGAGACCATCGTCGAGAACCTGCGCGCCATCGACGCCACCGTCGACGGCCAGGAGGCCCTCGCCATGACCCAGGCGCTGGCCAGCCCGGGTGAGCACGGCGAGTTCTGATCTCACCGCTCCCGCGTCACGTGCCTGCCGACGTCGTCCGGTCCCCGGCCGGCGTCCGGCAGGCACGACGCGAACGACCGGAGGAACGAACCATGGCAGGCAGCACGCAGCACCCGCTGCTCGCTCGGTACGCACAGGTCCGCGCGCAGCTGGCCCAGCGGTACGGCCCCGACAGCCAGGCCGTGGTCTTCCTCCTCTACGAGGAGCTGCTGTCCCTGCGGACCGTGCTCCTGGAGAACCGCGCCGCCCGCGAGGTCGGCGCGCGCGTCGGGGCGCTGGCCCGGGAGATCCAGCGCCGCTACGACCACGGCGGCATCGTGTCCGCCGGGCGCGACCGCCGGCGCCTGGTCCACACCGACCCCCCGCTGATCGAGTACGACCGGCCGGCGTTCGACCGGATGTACGCGCCGCTCCTCGACGACCGCCGGCCCGACGTGCTGCACGTGACGAGTGCCGCGGACGCCTTCGCGGCGCTGTCCCCGGGCAGCACCCACATCTACGTGGTGGACGACCGGGACCGCCTGCTGGTCTGGCCCGAGCCGTTCACGCTGGCCGAGACCGTCTTCGGCCGTACACCCGACCGCCGCCGGCAGGGCGCACGAGTGGTCCACCCCATGCTCGTGCCCGAGCGGCTGCGCGTGCGGGCCGCGGGTGAGCTGGTGCTCCTGGGCGACGCGCACGACTGCATGGTCGTCGCCAACCTCAAGTCCGGCCACTTCCTTCCCCCACCGGCCTGCGCGCCCGCGCTGCGCACGGTCCTGGAGCGGGTCCTCCCCGTCGCTCCCGGTGACGTGGACATCTTCACCCTGCCCGAACCGCCGCCCGGCCCGCGGGCCGCGAACCGAGTGGACGCCCTACGATGACGAAGCCGCCGGAACCCCCCGCACCACCGCAGGACCTGCGGGAACTCGTCGGGGTCGAGCACGAGTGCAAGTGGGAGCTCCCGCTGGAGGTCTACCGGTCCGGACCGGAGAACCTGCTGCGCGGCGGACCGCTGCACACCCGGCTGACGCCGCTGCGCCGGCCCCTGTCCTTCGTCTCCTCCACGCTCTACGCCGACGACGCCGCCCGGTCCCTCATCCGGGCGGGGCACACCCTGGGCGCCGTCGTCAACACGGGAGCCGCCGCCGACGTGTGCTGGCTGACGTTCAAGCAGGCCATCCGCGTGCACGCCTGGCGGGACGGACTCGAACTCGCCTCCCGGATCACACCGGACCAGGTGCCGCGGGCGCTGGACGACATCTCGCTGCTGCCGGTCGGACACGTCCGGCGCAACCGGCTGGCCGAGGGCCCGCTGGGCGTCGCCGCCGTGGCGACACAGCGGCGTACCAAGGGCCTCGGGCGCACCGCCGACGGGGTGGAGGTCGCCTACAGCGTGGACCTGGTGAACTTCCTGGCGCCCGAGGACGGACGGACCGTACTGGGCGAGTACGCGTGCGTGGAGATCGAGGTCAACTCCTCCGCGCCGAACGCGCTGCGGGCACTGGCCGGCCTCGCCACCGACATGGACCACTGGCTGGCGCGTCCGCGCGCCCGGCGTACGAAGGCCCAACTGGCCCTCGACGCGGCGGAGCCGGCCGGACGACAGCAGGAGGACGCGGCATGACCGCATCAGCGCCGGCCGCCGGCGCCGCCCACCGGGAAGCGCTCGGCTCCGTCTTCTGGACCTTCTGGTTCGGACGCGGCCTGTCCACCCTCGGCGGCTATCTCCAGTTCCTCGCACTGCCCCTGTGGGTGCAGCGGACCACCGGTTCCGCGCTGGCCGCGGTGGTCTCCTTCGCCGTGTTCCATCTGCCGAAGCTGCTGATCTCGCCCTTCGCCGGGCTCATCGCCGACCGCTTCGACCGGCGCCGGGTGGTCATCGTCACCGACCTGGCCGCCGCCGCGGTCGTCGCCGGCATGATCGGCGCGGTCCGGCACCGCGAGGTCACCCTGCTGCTCCTGCTGCTGTTCGTCCTCCAGGCCCTGGCCGTGGCCCGGGTCCCGGCGCTGTCCAGCCTCCTCCCGGACGCCATCCCGCGCAGCCGACTGCTGACCGCCAACTCCCTGCTGGACGCCACGACCGGTCTCGCCATGACCCTCGGTCCGCTGATCGGCACCGCGGCGCTGACGGCGTTCGGCATCGAATGGGTCCTGCTGCTCAACGGTCTGACCTTCGTCGTCGCGGCGATCTGCATGACACCGCTGCCCGCCGCCCGCCACGAGCCCCTCCCGCACACCGGCCTCGCGGCGCTGCTCGGCGGCGTGCGCGCCGTCCGCGAGGACACCGTGCTGCGCGACGCGCTGATCGCCGAGGCCGCCGTCTACCTCTTCTTCGGCGCGGTGACCGAACAGCTCGCCGTCCACCTCGGGCAGCACCACCCCGGCTCGCTGGTGGGCGTGTTCGGCGTCGGCACCGGCCTGGGCTGGATCGCCGTGACGGCGCTGACGGCCCGCGCCCGCGACACGCTGTCCCCGGCGCGCCTGCTGTGGTGGAGCTCCCTGGCCTGCGCGCCCGTGGGACTGGCCGCCGTGTGGCTCGTCGGCCACGCGCTCTGGCCGGCCGTGGCCCTGGCCGGAATCGTCATCAGTGTCCACCAGTTCGCCTACGGCATCGGCCCCGTGCTGCTGTGCCAGTTGCGCGCCCCGAACGCCGTACGCGGCCGGGTCATGGCCTTCCGGCGCATGCTCACCACGAGCGCGCAACTGGTCGCGCTGACCGCGGGAGCCCTGCTCGCCTCCCGCACGCCGGTGACGGTGGCCGTGTGCGGGGTGCTGGCCGCCGTCGCCGCCGCACCGTTCGCCCACCGCGCGGCGCGACCGGCCTCCCCCGGGAGCCATCGCCCCGCCGACCCTGCCGTCGACCCCGCCACCGCCCCGTCAGGACAGTGACCATGAGCACCCACCCGTCGGCCCCCCACCCCACCGAACCGGCGCCGCCACGCGGCTCCGGGCGCGTGGGGGGCGACTGCCTCCCGGGCACGGGGCCCTACCGCGGCGAACCACCGCCGTTCGGCGGGCCGGGGCACGCGGTGGTCGTCGAGCTGCCGCACGGGCACGAGGACGACCCCGCCGCGCACGCGGGACTGGCCGCCCTCGTCGCCCGGCTGCTCGCCGACCCGCGCGGGGGTGGTGCCGCCGCACTGGCCCGGCGCGAAGGGTGGCTCACCCGCCACCGGCTGCGGCCCCACCGTTCCTCGTTCGCGTACTGGTCGCGGCACGACGATGTCCACGCGGCCGGCGCGGCCTTCACTCCGCACGCCATCGTCCTGCCCGACGACGACCGGATCCGGGCCGCGGCCACGGCGCAGGCGGCCCTGGCCGCCCGCCGTGCGCAGGACGTCCTGGTCCTGCTGAACCAGGCGTCCCGGCAGGCCGCCTTCGGCGAGCCCGGAGCGGACGCCCTCGGCACACCGCGGACGGTCGCGTCGATCCCCGCCGATGTCGTCCGCGCCGAGATCGAGACCGTCGTGGCCCGCCGGACCGTCGTCACGGCCGGCCCCGGCCGCGACCTCCCCGCCCCGCCCGGCGCGCCCACGGCCCGCGCCGCCTCCACCGCGCCGGCCCTTCTCGCCGTGCCCGCCCCGCCGGCCGGACCCGCCGGACCCACCGCTCCCGAGACCCCGCCCCCCGCCCCCGCCCGCGCCTGGCGCGGCGGCTACGCGCACCAGGACCTGCCGGGCGACACGGCGCGGCTGTCCGTGCGGATGCCCCTGGCCGAAGCGCCGCCGGGAGCGCTGGAAGTGCTGGTCGAGGTGCTGGGCTCCGGGCCCGAGGGCCGCCTCTACGACGCGCTGCGCGGCGGCGAGGACACCCTCGCGTACGGATACTCCGCCGGATACTGGCCAGGACAGGACGACGGCCTTCCGTCCGTGGCCGTCACCGCGGCCGTCCGCCCGGCGGACGTTCCCCGGGTCGCCGGGCTGCTGCGCGCGACCCTGCTGCGCACCCTGCGCGAGCCCGTCCCCGTCCAGGAGTTCCACGCGGCCCGGGACCGCTGCCTGGCCCGGGTCACCATGCTCCTCGACGATCCCTACGCGGCCGTCGACGAAGCGGCCGCGGCCGTGGCCGGGGACACCTCGCCCGCCGGGCTCGCCGCCGCGCTGCGCACCCTCCAGGTCCCGCCCGTCCTGCGCCCGTTCGCGGCGCCGCCGGCCGTCGCGGTGGCCGGCCCCGACACATGCCGGCTGAGCGACGAGCAGGCCGCCCGGCTCACGAAAGCACCCGCCCTGTGACGACGTACCGCACCGCCCCCGACGCCACGCCGGCCACCGCCCCCGACGCCACGCCGGCCACCGTGACGCGGATCCACGGACTCCGCGTCGTCCTGCATCCCCTGCCGTGGGCCCACTCGGCCGCCGCGTGCCTGAGCGTGGAGTGCGGCTCGCGTGACGACCTGCCCGCCCCGCCCGGCACCGCCCACCTGGCCGAGCACGTCCAGATCGCCGCCACGCGCCGTCCCGGTGAGGCGCGGACGCCGATCCTCGCCGAGACCGGCAACGCCCGGACCGTGTTCCGCGCCACCACCACACCGGACAACGCGGCGGACATGGCCGCGCTGCTGCTGCGCGTCCTCGCGCCGTACGACTGCCCGGCCACGGTGCTGGACGCGGAACGCGCCGCGGTCACCCTGGAGACGGCCCGGATGGACGCGAGCCCCCTGCTGCGGGCGGGAGGACTGCTCGCCGCGGCCGATCCGGCGGGCGAGCCCGGCTCGGACGCGGTGGCCCGGACCTTCGTCACGGACGTGGCCGCCGTGACGGCGGCGGACGTCCGGCGGCTGGTCGGCCTCCGCTACCACCCCGGCAACGCCGTCCTCGCCGTGGCCGGTCCGCCCGCGTCCCTCGCCGGGCTGACCGACGCCGTCGCGGACCTGGTCCCGCACCGGCCCGCGCCGCCGTCGGCCCGTCCGGCGCCGCGTACCGGGCAGCCGCTGGCGCTCCCGGCGCTGGACGGCCTGGTGGCCGTGACCCACGCCCGGCCCCGCACCGCCTGCCACCCCGGGGTGGACGCCCTGCTCGGCGAGTCGGGTCCGGTGACGGCGGCCGCCGCCGCCCTGGGCGTCCCGCTGCTCGGCCGTACCACCATCGACAACTCCGGCCGGGCGGTGGACGTCTGGTGCTGGCGCCCCGAGCGGGCACAGGCCGGCCGGCTCGCCGCACGACTGCGGGAGGTGTGCGAGGCCATGGGCGGCCGGATGCCGGCGGACGCCGTCGCGCGGGCCGAGGCCCGGACGCTGAACCAGCGCGCCTTCGACACGTGCACCCCGCTGGGCCGGGCCACCGCCGCGGCCACCGAACAGGGCCCTGCCCCGGCCACCGCCGCCCCCGGCCCGCTGCATCTGTGGACGATCCGCGACGGCCGCCCCCGCCCGGCCGGTGTTCCGGTGCCGGTCGGTGGGTGACGGCAGGCGGCTCCGCCCCCGTCGACGCTGTCGCGGGGGCGGAGGGCGTACCGGTCCGGTGTCATCGTGGCGCGGTGGGGTCCGGCCGGGTTGTCACGGTCGGGTTCGAGCGGTCAGCGTTCGAGCGGTCAGGGTGCCGTCACCCGGTGAGCGAAGCCGCCAGGGCTGCCAGGGAGAGGTCCGCCGGAGGCGTCGGCATGGCGTCGAGGCGGGCCTGCCGGGCCCACGCCACCAGGTCCCCCGGGCCGATGTCGGCCAAGCGCCGGCGCGCCCCTTCCAGCAGGGCCGCCGCTGCGGCCGTGATCGCGTCCTCCGTGACCGGCAGCGGCGGCAGCGCGCTCCCGGTGTCGCCGAGCGCGATCCGCTGCAGACCCGAGGACAGGTCGGCCACCCCGACCTCCCGGACCGTCAGGGACAAGTGCGCGGACAACCCGTCCTGACCGTGGGCGCGGTGGGCGAAGCCGCGCGGGATGTACAGGACGTCACCCGGGCGGGTGACGGTCGTCAGCACCTCGGCCGGCTGCGGCTCGCTGCCGAGCACCCGGCCCGCGTGCCAGTGGCCGTCTGCCGGTCCCTCGTGCACGCTCCAGCTCTTGCTGCCCGCCACCTGCACGACGAGGACGTCGGCGTCGTCACGGTGCAGCGGCAGCCCCGCGTGGCCGGCGGGCGTGACGAAGTAGAACGACTCCACGGCCAGCCCCAGTTCACCGGCGAGCGCGCGCAGCAGGGCACGGGTCGGCGCGTGCCACTGGTCGACGCAGCGCAGCAGCAGGGTCGCCCCCGCGTCGAGCAGGGCGCGGATCTTCGCCGGATCGGCGAAGCCGTCCGGTTCCGCGCGGGCGACGGTCCGGGAGGCCGTGAACTTGCGGGCGGGCAGCCGGTTGTCGTCGGCCCACATCTCGATGTACGGCTCGCGGAAGAATCCGGTGGCCAGGGCCTGGTCGAAGTCGGTCAGCGCGAAGGGACCGGACGCACCGCCCCGCGGGGTGAAGCGCTGTGGCTGCCGGCGCCAGTACTTCTCGAAGAAGACGTCGGTGTCGCCGACCCATTGGCCGAGAACGGGGGTTCCGCTCATGAGAGCTGCTCCTGAGTTTCGATGACGGTCGGGTTTCTCAAGCCGGCAGGACTGCTTGCGGATAACGGGCCAGGGCGGCGTCGGCCAGCTCCTGCGGGACGAGCACGTCGTCCACCAGCAGGAAACCGCCGACCGGACAACGCAGCACGGTCAGTCCGGGGGATTCCTCGACCCGCGCCGGGAATGCGCGCAACGCCTCCCCGAGGAAGAGGCCGTAGCGCACCTTCGTGCCACCGCCGCCGGACGCGGACGCCTCGGCCGCGCGTCTGGCCCGCTCCCGTTCCGCCTCGTCCACCAGTGCGTCGGCCGCCCAGCGCGCGGCGGGCGTCGACAACAGCGGGATGTCGCAGACCCGTTCGGCGAGCTGGTGCAGCTCGGGCGCCAGTGACCAGTCCCGGGCGGCCCGGTGCAGCGCGCCGCGCTCCGCCTCCGGCACGGCGGCCAGGAGCAGGGCGGTGTCGACCAGATCACGGCCGCGCGGCGGCTGTTGGAAGAGTTCCTCGGCGATCAGCAGCAGCCCGGCGAGGAGCGGATCGTCCGGGCGGCCGGGACGGAGCGGGACCGTCGCGTGGTCGCCGACGAACGCGGCGGTGAAGAACTCCACCGCGTACGGATGGTCCAGGTCGGACTCGGGCGAGGGCCAGTTGAGGGCCACCGCCCAGTCCCTGCGGCCCGGGCTCTCGATCATGCTCACGCGGGCCTCGTCCACCGGGCGGGAGGCGGCGACGGCCGCGACCGCCCGCCACATCGCGTCCTCGTCGGGCATCAGCAGGTCCACGTCCCGGCTCGACCTGAGGACACCTTCGGGGTACAGCCGCTCCAGGGCGGCGCCCTTGAGCACCTCCGCCCGCCCGCACCCGCGGGCCAGATCCGCCAGGCGGCCGTACTCCGCGCGCCGGGCGTGCTCGGCGGCCAGCAGGGCCTCGCCCAGCCGGCCGAGCCGCGCACCCTCCACCGCCGCCAGCGAGCACACCGTGCCGCCCAGCCGGTGCTCCCGGCGGCCCGCCCGCTCCAGGACGAGGCCCAGCCGTATGTCCTCGGCGACGCCGAGCACCGCGCGCACCGTCTCCATCGACAACCGCAAGTCCACTCCCGGGGTGACACGTCGAAGCAGGGACGAGCGGAGCCTAACGGCGGCCGATTCGGCGGCGACCGGATTTTCCGTAAACGGCAGACCCGATTTCCGGAATCAGCAGCCGTCCGTCGTCCGGGAGACTCCGCGGAGAATTCGACTGCGGAATGCAGAAATGCCTGTTGCTGTCACCGTTTCGGGCTGGCTACGGTCACTGCCGTCGGATTCCGTTCACCCTTGAGGAGGTACACCATGGCGAACCACGCCTCGATCCTGCGTCCGCGTCTGGACAAGGTGAAGCCGCAGGACCGCTGAAAAAGCGGGAGGAACACGGATGCCGCCACCTCCGGGTGGCGGCATTCCTCTTCGCGCCGGCGTACGTGAAGGACGCGACGACTTTTTCAAGGAGGGTTTGCTGTGTACGAGTTCGGCAGGGTGGAGGGCCCGGTGCCCGTCATCGCGCTCGTCGACGAGCGGCTGAGCACCACGACCGTGTGTCTGGCGTCCACGTACGGCTCCCGGCACGACCCGGTCGGGGAGTGCGGTCTGGCCCACGTACTGGAACACGTGCTGATGTCGGCGCCGGTGGGCACGGTGCCGTCGTTCAGCGAGCACGTCGAGCGGCTCGGCGGTTACGCGAACGCGGAGACCGGCCTGGACCGGATGCTCTTCCACGCCCGGGTGCACGCCGACGACGCCGAGGAGATCGCGGGCCTGCTCTACCAGGCGGTGCTCCAGCCCCGTCTGGGCGAGGAGACCCTGACGCAGGAGAAGCGTGCCGTCTTCCGGGAACTCGCCACCGCCGCGGCCGACCCCGGCGACGTGGTGCAGGACGCCTTCCTCGCCCACCTCTTCCCCGACCACCCCCTGGGCCGCCCGGTCGGCGGTACGACGGCGGACGTGGAGAGGATGGACGTGGCGGCCGTCGCCGCCGGACACGCGCAGCGGCTGCTGCCGGCGTCCCTGACCGCCATCGTCGTCGGACCGCGCGTCCCCGCGGCGATCGATCCGGTGGTCGCCGGCATCGACCGCGACGTCCTGGCCACGATCGGCACCGCCGTGCCCGCGCCGCTCCCACTGCCCGCCTCCAGCACACCCGAACCGCCCGCCTGGCCCGACGAGTTCGCGTGGGTGTGCGCAGGGGGCCGCTCGGTGCCGAACCACGATCCGCGCCGCCCGTACTTCAACGTCCTCGCGCAGCTCCTCGGTTCCAGCCCCTCGTCGCTGCTCTACCGCCGGCTGCGCGGCGAGGCGGGGCTCGCCTACGCCTTCCAGGCGTGGAACCGCGGCTACGGCGAGACCGGCGCCTGGCGGGTGCTGGCCGGCGTCGAGCCCGGCAACGGTCCCGACGCCCTGCGGGTCATCCGCACCGCGCTGGAGGAGATAGCGGCCGACGGCCCCAAGCCGGACGACCTGGCCTCGGCCCGCCGCCAGGCCCAGATGCGCATCCTGACCTCCGTCGACAACCCGCTGGAGTGCGCCAGGTTCCTCGCGATGCGCAGCGGCGGCCCCGCCGCCTGGTCGCCGGCCGCCGAGGTGGAGTTCCTCGCCGGGGTGAGCGGCGAGGACCTGCGGCAGGCAGCGGCGCAGGTCCTGGACGGCTTCCGGGCCGTGGTCCGCCCGGAGCCCCGGTGAACGCCGTCGAGCACTACCTCGACCGGGCCCGGCGGGCCGGGCTGGCGGACGAGGTGCGCGGACTCGCCTACGTCGCCGACCGCTGCGACGATCCCGTCAGCGGCCGTCCGCAGGTGCTCGTCGAGTACTGCGACCCACGGCTGACCGGCGACGCCCTGGCCCTCGCCACGCTGCGCCGCCGGCTGCGCGAGCGGCACCCCGGCGCCACCTCGGTGCTGCTCCGCTCGGCCGGGGACGTCCGCCCGCCCGGACCGTGGCGGCCACGGCTGACCTACATCCGCCACCTCGGCGCCGCCGCCGTCCCGGACGGTACGGCCGTGACCGTGCGTCCCGCCACCCCCGCCGACGACCCTCGCGTGCACGCCTGGCTGGTCCAGGCATTCCGCAACGCCTACCCCGGACACGAGGTCGACCCCGGGCACGCCGGGATCGCGGCGATCATGGCGAATCCCGCCAGGCGGTCGTTCATCGCCCAGGTCGCCGGCGAGCCCGTGGGGCACGGCACCGTGCTGACCGGGGAACGGGACGAGGTCACCGGTGAGCCGTTCGCCGAACTCGTGGACATCCTCATCGACCCCGCGGAGCACCGCGGCGCCGCCACCGCGGCACTGGTGGCCGCCATCGCGGAGGCCGTCCGTGGCCGCAAGCTCTGCGGCCACGTGGTGCATCCCCACGAACCGGCGGAGGGCCGGCGGGCGGAGACGGTCCTGCGCGGGCTGCTGCGCGCCGGCTGGTCCGTCGACCACTGCTTCTGGGAGAGCCCGCTGTGACGGGCCGTACCGAGTCCGCGACGACGGGCCGTACCGAGTCCGACGTGACGGGCCGGGGACCGGACGGCACCGGCCGCGGGCCCCGCACCCCGTGGTGGTCCCCGGGCAGGCGTGACGACGAGAGGCGGCAGGAGGCGGCGACGATGGACGCGATCGTCATGGAGGACCTCACCCGGTCCTACACCGACCGGCGCGGCGGTACGGCGAAGGAGGTGCACGCCCTGCGCGGGCTGAGCCTGACCGTGGGAGCGGGCGAGGTGCACGGACTGCTCGGCCCCAACGGCGCCGGCAAGACCACCCTGTGCCGGATCCTCACCACCGTGCTGGAGCCGACGACGGGCAGGGCCACCGTCCTCGGCCACGACGTGGTCCGCGACTCCCGGGCCGTACGCCGGTCCATCGGGCTCGTCTTCGGCGGGGATCGCGGGTTGTACGGCCGGCTCGACGCACGGCAGAACCTGCGGTTCTGGGGTGCGATGTACGGGCTGCGCGGCCGGCCGCTGCGGGCCCGGACGGAGGAGCTGCTGGACCGGGTGGGCCTCGCGGAACGCGCGGCGTCGCGGGTCGACACCTTCTCCCGGGGGATGAAGCAGCGCCTGCACCTCGCCCGGGGCCTCATCGGTGACCCGCGCGTGCTGATCCTCGACGAGCCCACGGTCGGCATGGACCCGGTCGCCGCGCTCGACTTCCGCGCGCTCGTCGCCGACCTGCGTGCCGAACGGCGCACCGTCCTGCTGACGACGCACGACATGGCGGAGGCCGCCGCGGTGTGCGACCGGGTCACGCTCATCGACCGGGGGCGTCCGGTGGTGACGGAGGACCCGGCCGCCATCGGCCGCCTGCTGTCCGGACACGAGCGGATCGTGGCCGAGGACGTACCGGCCGGCCTCGTACCGGCACTGGAGGCGACCGCGGGGGTGGTCGAGGTCCGTCACGACCCCGGCACCGGCCGGCTGGAGGCGCACACGCGCGACCCCGCGGCGGCGGCGAAGGCGCTGGCCCTGCTGGCCGGGGCCGGGGTGTACCGGGTGACGACCGCGCCACCGGGTCTGGAGGAGGTCTACCTCCGTCTCGTCGGCGGACGCGGCATGGCGGTCTCCTCGTGAACCTCTTCCTGGCCTCCCTGCGCTTCCAGCTGCGGCTCGCGCCCCGCTCCCCGGGCACCCTCCAGGTGTGGTGCACCGCGCCTCTGTTCACCGCGGTGTTCCTGTCCATCGCGGACCACGCGGGCCGCCACGACATCGCGCCCTACGCGATCGTCGCCCCCACTCTGATGGGTCAGTGGGCGCTCGCCCTGGGCATCGCCGGCGAGCTGATCACCGACGAACGCAACCAGGGCACGCTGGAGGGCCTGATCGCGGCCCCCGGCCGGCTCTCCGGGGTGATCGTCGGCCGGATCTGCGCGGTGAGCCTGCTCGGCACCTCGACCATGCTGGAAGCGTGGCTGACGGCGGGCCTGTTCTTCGGCCGCTGGATCGCCGTACCGCACCCGTTCGCCCTGGCCGCCGGGGTGCTGGCCACCGCGGCGGCCATGGCGGCGACCGCGAGCATCCTGTCGCCGCTGTTCGTGCTGCTGCCCTCCGCCCGCATCGTGCAGAACACGCTCAACTACCCGGTGTTCCTGCTCAGCGGTGTACTCGTGCCGGTCACCACGCTCCCCGGGTGGATCCGGCCCGCCGGCCGGGTGATCTTCCTCAGCTGGAGCGCCGACCTGCTGCGCGACGGTCTGGCGGCTCCGGCCATGCACCAGCCGCTGTTGCGCATCACGGCCGTGGCGGTCCTCGGACTGCTCGGTTACCTCACCGGAGCCCTGCTGCTGGCGGCCGTCCTCCGGCGGGTCCGCAGGACCGGCACGCTGAGCCACACCTGAGAGAGCTGTGAGAGTCCGTATGTCCCTGACCTCCTCGTCCTCCTCCCCGTACGCCCCGCCGGCCGGCCCCGCGTATCCCACCGCCCCGCTGCTCGTGCGCTACGGCCTGCTCAACGCCCTCGCCGACTTCCGCGCCACCTACAGCTGGCGGAGCTGGCTGTTCGGCTGGCTCGGCCGGATGCTCGCCCAGGTGGTCTTCTTCACCGGCCTCGGCCGCGCCCTCGGCGACCCGGCGACGGTGCGCTATCTGGCGCTGGGCAACGCGCTGATGACCTGTGTCATCGACACCATGGCGGTGGTGGCGAGCACCAGTGGGGAACGCCGCGCCGGGACGCTGTCCCTGCTGATCGCCGGTCCCGCCGACCCCGTCTGGGTCTTCGTCGGCCGCAGCCTGCACTGGCCCGCCAGCGGGGTGGTGACCTCCCTGGTGGCGCTGTTCGGGCTGGGGCCGGTGTTCGGCGTGACCTGGCGCCCGGCGCAGGTGCCGGGCGTGGTGGCCCTGGTGGCGCTCACCGCGCTGGCCACCTATTGCGTCGGCCTGTTCCTGGCCATGATCGTGCTGAGTGTCCCCCGTCTGCGGAACGTGGTGTCCAACTGCGCCTATCTGGCGATGATGGCGTTCTGCGGTGTCCAGGTGCCCCTCGGCTACTGGCCCGCGCCGGTGCGCTGGGCCGCCCAGGCGGTGCCGCTCACCCACACCCTGCGCGCCCTGCGTCTGGTCGCCGAAGGCGCCGGCTGGACCGCACCGCTGTGGCCCGCGACGCTGGCCCTGCTGACCGCGGCGGCCTGGCTGCTCGCCGCGTTCGCCACGTTCCGCTGGCTGGTCGCGGTACCCGCCCGACGGGCCGGCACGCTGGACCTGTCGGTCTGAGCCGGCCGGCCGCTCCGGGCGAGGGCTCCGTCCGGGCGCCGGCGCGCCTCGCCGTTCGAGCCGAGTCGCCGGCAGCAGGCTCGCTGCCGGCGGGAGCCGGGTCGCTGGTAGCGGTTGAGCTGCCGGCGGGTGCCGAGTTGCAGGCGGCGGGTGCTGAGTCGCCGGCAGCGGTTGAGTTGCCGGCGGGAGCCGGGTCGCCGGTACGGGCGGCAGCGCGCCCCGCCGTGGTGGCGAGGGCGCGCTCAGCCGTACCCCGGGACGGTCCGCGTGGGCTCAACCGCAGCCGCACCCGGCGCCCGCTGCCGGCCGCTCGGCGGCGAGGCAGGTGACGAGGGCGGCCGTGGCCTCGTCCAGCGCGGCGAAGTAGGAGTCCCAGCTCGCTCCCGGGGCCCGGTCCAGGCCGAGGTCCAGCACCGGGTGGCCGTCGCCGCTGCGGCCGCAGGTCAGCAGGGACCGGTTGAGCGACACCCGGACGGGCGCCGGTACCAGGGGCGTGGCCGTGCGTACCGCCCGGCACAACGCGGCGGCGATCGCCAGGAGTTCGGCGCCGGAGCGGGGCAGCACCCCGACCCGCCGCTGGGCCGGGGGCAGCGCCGGGTCCCGGTAGGCGTGCCCCTGGCAACTGTCGTACGTCGTCAGCGCCCAGTCCCCACCGGTCAGGGTGTGCACCAGCGGCCACACACCGTCCTCGATGGCCGCCCGCCAGTCGGGGTGCGCCGGGTCGAGGTCCTCGGCCTCGTGGATTCCCGGGAGCCCGGCGGTGTTGATGTTGCCGGCCTCGCTGCGGTGCAGCCGGGCCGGGCGCCGGGCGGCGCCGGGGCTGTCCCAGCGGGCCAGGAACCCGGCGACGTCGGGCATGACGTTCGGGTGCCGGTCACGGAAACCCAGAATCCGGCACGGCGGGGGAGCAGCCCCGGTGCCGGCCGGCGCCGTTTTCGTCTCGGTGTTCAAGAAACCTCCCGTGTTCGGCCGTTCAGTACGCACGATTCCCTGGCGAATTATGTGGCTCCGCCCCTTCCGGAGGACGCGTCCCTGCGCATTTCCGTAAATCCAGCCGGGAGGGGGTTCGTATATCCGCAAGGAAGTCGTCACCGGCCCGCGCGGTCCGGTAAGCCTGAGGGCCGGATGCCGTCGCGGCAGCCGAAAGGAAAGCTTCGTCTTCCCGTCACGAGAAGGAGTCGGGCCATGGCTGGACCAGCCGGACCGTACGATCTCGTCGTCATCGGACTCGGCTACGCCGGTCTTCCGCTGGCCGTCGAGGCGGCCCGCACCGGTATGCGGGTCGCGGGTCTCGACCAGGACCCGGAGCGGGTGGCGCGCCTGGCGGCCGGCCGCTCCTACGTCGACGACATCTCCGACGCCGACGTGGCGGCGGCCCGGGCCCAGGGGTTCCACCCCACCGGTGACCCGGAGGTGCTGGCGCGGGCGGAGGCCATCGCCATCTGCGTGCCCACGCCGCTGCGCGACTCGGTGCCGGACCTGACCGCGGTCACCGACGCGGCCCGGCTGATCGCGCCCCGGCTGCGGCCGGGTGCGCTGGTCGTGCTGGAGTCGACCACGTACCCCGGCACGACCACGGACGTCCTGCTGCCCCTGCTGGCCGTGGACGGCCGGGTCGTCGGGCGTGACTTCCGGCTGGCCTTCTCACCGGAGCGCACGGACCCGGGGAACCAGGCCTTCCGGCTGTCCAACACCCCGAAGATCGTCGGCGGGGTGACCGCGGAGTGCTCGGCCGCGGCCACCGCGCTGTACGACCGGCTCGTGCAGAAGGTCGTGACGGTGAGCACCCCGGCGGCGGCGGAACTGGCGAAGCTGCTGGAGAACACCTACCGCCAGGTCAACATCGCCCTGGTCAACGAACTGGCGGTGTTCTGCCACGGCTTGGGCGCCGATGTCTGGGAGGTCATCGACGCCGCCGGCACCAAGCCGTTCGGCTTCCAGGCCTTCCGGCCAGGGCCGGGCGTCGGCGGCCACTGCATTCCCGTCGACCCCGGGTACCTGGCCTTCCGGGGCCGCAGCCTCGGCCATCCCCTGCGGTTGACCGAGCTGGCCCAGGACATCAACAACCGCATGCCCGACTACGTCGTCGGCCGCGTCACCGATCTGCTCAACGACGCCCGGCGCAGCGTCCGCGGGGCCCGCATCCTGCTGCTGGGCGCCACTTACAAACCCGATGTCGCCGACGGGCGGGGCGCCCCCGCGCTGGCCGTGGCCGAACGCCTGGTGGCTCTGGGTGCGGAGCTGTCCTTCCACGATCCGTACGTGACCCGGCTGCCGGCCGGCGGGCGCACGCTGCGGCGCGTCGCGGCGCTGGACGCCGCGGTGGCCGAGGCGGACCTGGTCGTCCTGCTCCAGCCGCACCTCGACTACGACCTGCCCGCGATCGCCGAGGCCGCCCGGCTGCTGTTCGACACCAGCGGTCGGGCGGTCGGCGCGGGCGTCGTGCACCTCTGAAAATCCGCTGCGGATATCGGAAATCTCCGGCCCGGAAATTCATTGAGGTCGATTCTCGGGGGCTGCTAGATTTTTCGGCAGGGGGGAATTCAATCCTCCCGCGCATCTCGCACATCTACGAAAGAGGTGGAACATGTCCGAGGGTAATGAGCTGGAATTCGAGGCGTTCGTCGACGCGGTCAAGTCCTACGACCTGGAGACGGTCGGCGCCACGGAGACCGCCCACTCGTCCGCGGTCTCGGTGAAGCCGTGGCAGCACGTGGACGAGCAGACGGCCCAGGCCGACGCCTGACCGTCGCCGCGGCGCACCGCCGGCGGGTGGCTGGCCTCCGGCCACCCGCACGGCCCGCCCCTGCCCCCGACCCGACTCCGCGCACCGATGTGAGGTCGCCCGCGATGCCCCACCCCACTCCCGAACGGCCCCACGGACGCGACGAGATCGTCGAGACGGAGGTGCTGATCCTCGGCGGCGGTCTCGCCGGCCTCGCGGGCGGCTCGCTGCTCGGCGACCGGGCCACGGTGCTGGAGGCCGAGCCCCGGCCCGGCGGACTGGTCCGCACCGAGCGGGTGGGCGCGTACTGGTTCGACCACGTCATCCACCTGCTCTACTTCAGCCACCCCTCCGTGGAGGAGCGGATCCGCGGGATGCTCGGCGAGACGCTCCGGCCCTGCCCCCCGGTCGCCTGGGTGGAGACGGCCGCCGGCACCACCCGCTTTCCGGTCCAGCTGCACCTGGCCGGACTCGAACCGGAGGCCCGCGCCGCCTGCCTCACCGACTTCGCCGAGGCCGCGCGGGCGGACCGCGCGGACGCGGCCGACTACGCGGAACTGCTGCTCAACGCGTTCGGACGCACTCTGTGCGACCTGTTCTTCTTCCCCTACAACGCCAAGCTGTGGCGGCGCCCGCTCAACGAGCTGTCCGCCTCCGGCTTCCACTGGAACCTCACCCGGCCCGGCCTGGCGGAGGTCGAGCACGGCGCCGATCCGGCCCGGCCGGTGACCGCGCCCTACAACGCGCGCGGCTGGTACCCCCGGCCGTCCGGCCCCGGCCGGCGGGGCATGGAGGTTCTCTCCGAGGCGCTGGCGGGCCGGGTCGCCGACCTGCGGCTGCGGCACACCGTGGAGCACATCGACCCGGAGCGGCGCCTGGTCCGGGCACGGACGCCCGAGGGGCCGGTCCACTTCCACTACACCCGGGAGTGCCTGTCCACGCTGCCGCTGCCGACCACGGTCGAGCGGTGCGCGTCGGCCCCGGCCGACCTGGTCGCCGCCTGCCGTGAACTGCCGCGCAACCGGGTCCGGTCGGTGGCGCTCGCGGTGCGCGGCCCGCGCCCCGCGGGCACCGGCCACTGGCGCTACTACACGCGCGCGGACGTGCCCTTCACCCGCCTGGTGTTCATGACCGAGTTCGACCCGGCCATGGCCCCGGCCGACGGGTGGGGGGTGCTCGCCGAAGTCGTCGAACGCTCCGGGGAGCCGGCCGTCAGCGACGCCGAACTCACCGCGCGGGTCCTGCGGGGCGTGCGCGCGGTGGGGATGCTGGACGAAGGCGAGGTCGTCGAGTCGCGCGTGTTCCACGCCGACCCGGGCTACGTCGTCTTCACACCCGCCGCCCAGGCCGTCACCGAACGCGCCCTCGGCTTCCTGGCCGAGCGGGGGCTGACGGCCCTCGGGCGCTACGGCTCCTGGACGTACTCGTCGATGTCCCAGGTGATGGAGTCGGCGTTCGCCTGGGCGGAAGGCCTGGGCGGCGCACCCGCGGCCCGGCCGCCGGCGGCCACCGCGCCCGCGGCGCCCTGAGCCCGGCGCCCGCGCCCTTCCCTGTCCAACGCTCGCAGGTACGGAGAACCCCTTGCTGCCCACCAGCCCACACCGCTTCCTCGCCCTTGAGGGGATCGACGGATCAGGCAAGACGACCACCGCACGGCTCATCGCCCGCCACGTCCGCGGCACCGGCCGCCCGCTGTCCCGGATCGGGCAGCACTCCTGGCTGGACCCGCGGGCCGCCCGGGTGATCATCGACGTCCGGGAGCACCGGCCGCGCCGGCACACCCCCGCCGAGATCGCCGACGCCTACTTCCGCGACAAGCGGCTCCAGGCCCGCGCCATCGGCGACCTGCTGGAACACCGCACCGTGCTCTCCGACCGGTACGTCTTCAGCGACGCGGCCTATCTGGAGGCGCTGTACGGCATCCCGGCTCGCGAGACCCTGGACCGCCACCACCTCGCCGGCACCCGCTTCCCCGACCTGATCATCTATCTCGACGTGCCGGTCGCCGAGGCCGCGCACCGCGTGGTCACCCGCGCCAAGAGCATCCGCCACTACGAGAACAGCTACACCCTCGACCAGGTGAGCGGCGTCTACCGCGCGCTGCTGCTGGAGGACCCGCCGCCGTACCTGCCCCCGGTGCACGTCTTCCGCAACACCGCCGGCGCCCACGACGACGCCAGGCTGGCGGAACTCCTCGACACCATCGACGGCCGGCTGGCGCCCGCGCCGCAGCCGGTGGGGCAGCCGTGAGGGACATCGCCGTCATCATCCCGTGCCACGACGCGGCCCGTCTGGTGGGCGGTCAGCTCGCCGCCCTGGCCCGGCAGCGGACCCGGTACGACTGGGAGGTGGTCGTCGTCGACGACGGTTCCCGCGACGACCTGGCCGGCACGGTCGACCGGTACCGCGACGCCCTGCCCGCCGTGCGGATCGTCGCCCACCACCCGCGCCGCGGCACCGGCGCCGCCCGCAACGCCGGCGCACGGGCGTCGGACGCGCGCCTGCTGCTCTTCCTCGACGCCGACGACGAGGTGGCCGACGGTTACCTGGACGCCATGGCGGCGGCACTGGACGAGGCCGGCATGGTCACCGCCGAGATCGACTACCGGCGGCTCAACCCTCCCCGGGTACTGCGCAGCACGCCGCCCGACCAGCTCTGCGACGTGCTGACGCCGAGCCTGTTCCTGCCGAACGTACCCGGCGGGCTGATGGGCACGACCCGCGAGCTCTTCGACGAACTGGGCGGCTTCGACGAGGAGTTGCCCGCCCTCGCCGACATCGACCTGTCCTGGCGGGCGCAGTTGGCCGGTCGGCGCATCGCCGTCGCCGCCACGGTGGTCTCGGTCGCCCTGCGCACCACCCACCGGGCCCGGCTGCGACGCGCGCGGTTCCAGGCCCGGGACGCCGTCGTCCTGCGGGCGAAGTTCGCCGGCCAGGGGCTCGACCCGGTCTCCCGGGCGGAGCACGCCCGTGAGTGGATCCGGCTGGCCGGACTCCTCCCGGGGATCGTGCGCCCGGCGGGCCGGGCCCGGCTGGCGTGGCAGCTCGGCTGGCAGCTCGGCACCCTCGACACCCTGCGCGGTGCCCGGCGGGCCGGCGGCGTCCGCGCCGTCCCGGCCGGGTCCACCGCACCGGTGCGCCCGTGGCGGAGGCAGGCGTCGTGATCACACTGTCCCGGGGCATGAACCCGCACGAGACCGGCACCGCCGAGCCCGTCACCGTCTCGGACCCGCCCTTCGAGCTGCTGTCCGGTGTCCCGTCGTACATCAACGTCCTGGACGCGCTCCTCGCCCGGGACCTGGCCGACCGGCTGGAGCGGCAGACCGGCGAGGCGGCCTGCGCCACCTCGAAGCACACCTCGCCCGCCGGCGTCGCGCTCGGCACGCCCCTGGCCCCCGGCGCCGAGGAGTTCCACGACCGCGGCCCGCTGCCGGCCGACCCGGTGGGCCGCGCCGTCCTGCGGGCCCGCAGCACCACACCCAAGTACGCGTACGCCGACTTCGTGGCCGTCTCCCGCCCGGTCACCGGCGACGTCGATCCGTCCCTCTTCGCCAACGCCGTCGGGGTGATCGCCCCGGACTACGCGCCCGGGGTCGCCGACCGGCTGCGGCGGTTCAACGACGGCACGTTCATCGTGCTGCGCGGACCGGCCCCCACGACCCCGCCCGTACGGCGGGAGGTCCAGGAGACGTACGGACTGCGGCTCACCCGGGAGATCCCCGGCGGTGCCGGGTTCGCCGGCGGCCTGCACACGGTCTGCGGCGACCTCCACGACCCGGACAGCCTCGCCGTGGCCGTCCTCGCCGTCGCGCAGGCCCAGTCCAACTCGATGGTGTTCGCCGTCGGCGGGCAGACGATCGGCATCGGCATGGGGCAGCAGCACCGGCTGGACTGCACCCGCCTCGCGGCGCACCGCGCGCTGGTCTGGCAGCGCCGCCACCACCCCGACCTGCTGTCCCTGCGCTTCGCGGACCACGTGGACGCCGCGCAGCGAGCCGTCTGGCGGGCCCGGGTCGCCGAGGGCGACCTGACGCCCTCGGTGCGCGACCAACTGGTCGGCGTCCTGTGCGACCCGGGGCAGGCCGCGCACGAACCGGACTGGTCCCGGACACCGCCCCTGACCGGCGTCACCCTGGCGGCCGACAACCACTTCCCGTTCGTCGAGGTGGTCGAACTGGCGGCACGGGCGGGCGTCACCCAGCTCGTGACCCCGCGCGGTTCCACCGACGCCGGCGCGCTGCGGGAGGCCTGCGTCCGGCACGGCATCAGCTGGATCGTGACCGGTGAGCGCTTCTTCCGGCACTGAGGCGGTGCCGTGGCGGCACTCGGGCTGGGCGACCGCGGCGACCGCGCGCATCGACGCCGCGCTCGCCCACGAGGGCATCAGCCGCACCGGCCCGGTCACCGAGGTCAAGAACTGGGTCCTGTCCGCGGTGCTGCGCTGTCCGACCCCGCAGGGCCCCGTCTACTACAAACAGGCCCTGCCCTGCCTGGCCCACGAAGGACCGCTGCTCGCCCGGCTGGGTGCCCGCCGGCCTGGCCTCGTGCCCACCGTGCTGGCCCCGGACCTGCCCGGGCCCGGCTGGTGCACGCGCGGCGTCCGCCTGCTGCCCGGCACCGGGCTGCCGGAGCGGGCCCGGGGCGACGCGCTGCGCGAACTCGCCGTGCTCCAGCGCCGTCTGCTCGAAGAGCCCGGCCGGGTGGCGGAGCTGACCGGGCTCGGCTGCTGGGACCGTCGTGCGGACGCGCTCGCCCGGGAAGCGCGGGCCCTGGCCGGACGGGCGGACGTGTTCGGGCCGGACGCCCCGCTGCCGGACGCGCTCACCCCACGGGAGGCCCGGAGCTGGGCCGAGGCGCTGCGCCGGATCCCCTCCTGGTGCGCGGAACTGGCCACCCAGCCGCCCGGCGACACGCTCGTCCACGGCGACCTGCACCCGGGCAACTGGGGCGTCGGTGCGGCCGACGGCCGCATCATGCTGCTCGACTGGGCGGAGGCCGCCGTCGGCCACCCCTTCCTGGACATCGCCCCCGCGCTGCGGAGCGCCACCGATGCCGCCGAGCGGGCGCGGGCCCTCGCCCGCTGCTTCACCGGGTGGGTGCCCCTGATGTCGCCCGCCCGGTGCGCGGCGGTCTGGCGGATCGCCGAGCCGGTCGCGGCCCTGAACCAGGTCGTCACCTACGTGCGGTTCCACGACGAGACCGCCCCGCCCGAACGGCGGAACTGGGCGCCGCGCGTCCTGTGGTGGGCCAGACGCCTGATCGGCCTTCTGGACGGCGCGGGCCGCCGCACACCGTGAACTCCAGCCCCACCGACCGCACAGCACACCCGAGGAGGGTTCTCCATGTGGGACATCAACGCGCCCGGCAGGCCGGTCCTGGTCACCGGCGGAGCCGGCTTCATCGGCGGTCACCTGGTCCGCGCCCTGACGCGTGCCGGGCACCGCGTCCGCGTCCTGGACGACCTGTCGACGGGCCGGCCCGACACGGTGGCCGGGCTCCCGGGGGTCGAACTGGTCCGCGGCAGCGTGCTCGATCCCGGCGCCGTGGCCGCGGCGTCGGCCGGTACCGGCCTGGTCCTGCACCTGGCCGGCGTCGTCGGCATGCGTCTCGCCGCCGACCAGGCGGGTCTCGCCTACCGGGTGGGCCGTACCGGCACCGCGAACGTCCTCGCGCGCACCGGTGACGTACCGGTGGTGCTGTTCTCCAGCTCGGCGGTCTACGGCCTCTCGGACGGGCGGGCCCCGCTCGACGAGGACGCACCCATCGACCGGTACGTGCCGCTCGCCTACGACAGCGGCACCGAGGGCTACGCCACCGGCAAGTGGGAGCTGGAACGGCTCGGCGCCGAAGCGGCGGCCACCGGCCGGCCCGTTCTGGTGGTGCGCCCCTTCAACGTCGTGGGACCGGGACAGCGCAGCCGCTACGGCATGGTCCTGCCCACCTTCCTGCGGCAGGCCGCGGCCGGGCAGGCGCTGACGGTCCACGGCGACGGCAGCCAGCGGCGCTGCTTCACCGAGGTCACCCAGTTCACCGACCGGCTGCTGCGCCTGATGGCGGCGGCGCCGGCCTGGCGGCCCGGCGGCAACGTGTACAACATCGGCTCCACCCGCGAGACGAGCATCGGCGAACTGGCCCGCCTGGTCCTGGCGGCGACCGGGAGCACGGCCGGCGTCGTGCACGTGCCGTACGAGCAGGTCTTCCCCGGCCGCAGCGACGTCACCGGCCGCGTCCCCGCGACGGACCGGCTGCGCGCCGTCGTCGGCGAGACACGCTGGCTGCCGGCCGCGGAGATCGTCGCGAGCATGTCCGCCGACGGGCCCCGTTCCCGGGTGCGGGTTCCCGCAATATGACCGGCGACGCGTTGACGCGTGAATCCCGGACCAGAGAACATTCTTCCCACCGCATTCCTAAGGAATGGAATTCCCCATGGAGCTGAGGCTTCCGGCGCCCGGCGAGACAATTCTGGCGATGCTGAAACTCCCCGGCGAGATATGCAACATCAATTGCCATTACTGCTATGAGCGACGCAAGCCGTACCCGAACGCCCTCATGCTGAAGCCGGATGTGCTCCGGCGTTTCCTCGACGCGTGCCAGGGACGGCCGCTGGCCGTCGAACTGCACGGCGGCGAACCCCTGTTGCTCGGCCGGCGCAGGCTGGGCGAACTGCTCGCCGTCCTGCGCGGTTACGAAGGCCGGGTGACCCTGTCGATGCAGACCAACGGCATCCTGCTCGACGACGCCTGGCTGGACTTCTTCGACCGGGAGTGGCCGGACATCGAGATCGGCGTCAGCCTCGACGGCGACGAGCGGGGCAACGCCCACCGCGTCGACTTCCGTGACAAGCCCACGTATCCGAAGGTGGTGCGCGCGCTCGAACTGCTCGCCGCGCGGGGCCGGCAGGTCGGCGTGATCGTCGTCGTCACCCGGCGCGTCCTCGGCCGGGCGGGCGAAGTCCTCGACTCCCTGGGCGGCTTCGAGGCGGTCAAGGGCGTCAAGCTCTCCGGCTGCCTGGACTTCAACGTCAGGACGAAGGACTACCGGACCGCCAACCGCGAGTCCCTGCGCCTGCTCAACCCGGACGGGGTCGGCATGCCCGGCTGGGCGACCACCCCCGACGAGTACGCCGACTTCCTCGTCCAGGCCTTCGAGCACTGGCGTGCCACCAAGGCGTACCGCTCCTACGTCCTGGAGCCGTTCTTCACCATCATCCGCGCGCTGTCCGGCCTGCCGACCAGCTACACCAGCTACAGCGAGCGCAAGGAGCCCTACATCGTCACGCTCTACCCCGACGGCCGCATCGGCAGCTCCGACGAACTCACCATGCCCGGCGCCCTGCTGGGCTCGGTGGACACCACCGAGTCCCTGGACGACCTGCTGACCCTGGACACCAATCCCCGCCTGCGCGGTGACCTCACCGCCCTGCTCGCCCAGTGCGCCGGCTGCTCCCATGCCCGGACCTGCCGCGGCGGTGCCCTGCCGGACCGGCTGCGGTTCGCGGGCACCGGGTTCGAGGAGGACTACTGCGACCACCGGCGCAAGGTCATCGACCACGTGGCGGCCGCGCTGCCGGCCGCCGTCTGAAAGGCACCCCGTCCCATGTTCCTGCTTCCCGCCATCGACCTGGACCCGTCGGAGAACCGCGTCTGGAACGCCTCGCTGGACGGCCGGGCCATCCACTCCTACCTGCTGTGGATCGAGCCGACGGCCGCCGACCGGGCTCCCCGGGCCGCCGTACGCACACCGGCCGGGCCCGGCGTCGTACCCCCCGGCCCGGACCGCGTCGTCACCCCCCTCGACCGGGCCCTGACCGCCCTGGTCGCGCTCGCCGAGGCAGCCCCCGCCCGGGTCGCCCTGGACCGGTTCGACCGGTCCGCGGCATCGCTCACGCTCGGCGGCACCGCCGACGACGGACCGGAGGTGCTGGTCCTGGAGACCCCGGCGGACGAGCCGCGGGCCCCGGGCCTGCCCCGGACCCTGCTGGCGGCCGGCCCGGCGGCCCGGGAGGTCACCACGGCCGCCGCCGCCGTACTGGACGAGGTCGGCCTGCGCTACGTGCTGGACCTCGCGCTCGGCGCGGTCGTCTACGCGCCGGAGCCGCACCCGCGCCCCTACTCCGACGGCTCCTGCGAACTCGCCTGGATCGTCGGCCGGCCCGACGACCCGGTCGTCGTCGCGGAGGCCCTGCTGCGCGAGGGCGCCCGCGCCTGGACCGGTCAGTGGCTGCGGGCCGAGGAGTCCGTCGGGATGCGCACCGCACCGCTGCGCCACCCGGACCGGGACTGGCTGGCCGCCCTGCTCGGCGACTGCTTCGCCTACCAGCTCCACGACCGCCTCGCCCGACGGCGCGGCGGACGGCCGGGCCCCTCGCGGGAACGGGCCGACGCGCTGTACGCGGCACTGCTGGCCCAACGCCCCGGACTGGACGAGCGGCTCGGCCGCACGGCCGGGTTCGGTGTGCTCTGCGAACTCGTCGCCTTCATGTACCCGTGCTGGAACCGCCGGCAGTTCGCCACCAAGTCCCCGTTCGACTACATGCGCGAACTGCGGGCCGTGACCGACGAGGAGAAGGCGCAGCACCTCGCCAAGTGGTCGGCCCCCGAGGCGGCCCGCTGACACACGGGCCGGCAACGGCCCGCCCGACGCAACCACCCCACAGCACCAGAAGGGAACACCAGCATGGTCGCGACCGCCGTCGATCTCTCCGAGCTGCTGGACGGGCTCACCCAGACCCTCCTCACGGAGCGCGCCGAGCGCGAACGCCGCGTCCTGGCGAGTCTCGGCGCGCTGGCGCCCACCGCCCGACTCGCCGGTACCGAGGGAACGCCGGACGCCTTCGACACCGCGATCCTCCACCACGCCTTCCAGCAGGCCCAGCTCGCCGTGCGCACCCGGGACGCCGAGCGCGCCCGGCGGGCCCTGCGGCTGTGGCAGGAGCGGGACCGGCTGCGCCGCCGGGCCGTCCCCACCGCTGTCGGACCGGTGCTGGTGGTCCGAGCCGCCGACTGCGCCGAGGTCGAGGACGGCCGGCTGGGCAGCCGCATGTTCCTCCTCGAAGACCCGGTCCCCGAGGTGCCGCGGGAGATGGCGCGGACGCTGAACGAGGCGGTCGACGCCGCCCTGGCCGTCGGCAGCGACGTGCTGCGTTCCTCCACGGCCGTCGTCATCTGGACCGAGGTCCGGTCCCTGGAGGAGACCTGCCGCAGCTACACGTTCGACTTCCTGCCCGGCAGCGTGGTCCTCAACTGGACCGAGGAACCCCTGCGGCTGGCCGAGACCCTCGTGCACGAGGCCACCCACTCGTGGCTCAACGAAAGCCTCGCCGCCGAGAACGTCGTCCTCCCCGAGGACGTCAGCTTCCATTCACCCTGGAAGAACGAGGAGCGGCCGGCGTTCGGCATCGTCCACGCCGCTCTGGCGTTCGCCCATGTCATCGCGTACCTGTCACGCATCCAGCCGGCTCCCGAGGACACCTCGCCGCTCGCCAACGTGCTGCGCCACCGCCTCGCCGACGAACTGCGCTCGCTCGAATCCGGTCGCGAGGCGGCCCTGAAGTGCTTCGAACTGGTCGGCTCCGCAGAGCTGCGGACCTACCTGGAGGCGGCCGTCGCGGCCGCACGGCATGCCGCCTGAGCCGGCCCCGGACGGCCCCGCCACCCGGACGGACGGTCCCCCCTACCGGCCCGGCCCCCCGCTCGACCTGCTCCCCGCCGACGTGGTGCAGCCGGTGCGCACGCTGCTCGGCGACCCGGCCGCCCGGGTGACCGACGTCCAGGCCACGCCGATCGGCTACGAGAGCTGGAGCAGATCCAGCGACGGCCTCTACGACGTCAGCGGAACCGCCCGTACCGCCCACGGCGACCGCGCCTGGCGGCTGGTCCTCAAACAGGTCAGCCACCGCCGCTGGACCCCCGCGCCCGGTGACCTCGCGCGGCAGATGGACGACGGCGGGGACGCACCGGGGGACTGGGCCTACTGGCGTCGCGAGGCTCTGCTCCTGGAGTCGGGACTGCTGGACCGGCTGCCCGACGGCTTCGCCGCACCGCGCTGTCTCGCCACGACCCCTCGGGGCGGCGCCGGACAGGGACTGCGGCTGTGGCTGGAGCGGGTGACGGGCGTGCCCGGTGACCGATGGACGGCCGACGACCTGCTCACGGCGGCGTACGACCTCGGCCGCTGCCACGCCCGCTACCTGGCCGAACCGCCCGCGCCCCGGCCCTGGTTCTGCCGGCCCTTCCTCGAACAGCGGGCCCTCATCGGCCGGGCCGCCCTCATCGGCCGGGTCGAGGAGGCCGCCGGCACGGCCGACCCGCTGCTGCGGCGGCTCTTCCCGCGCGCGGCGGCCACGGCACTGCGCACCCTGTGGGAGCGGCACGCCCAGGTCGTCGACCTGATGCGGCGGCTGCCCCACACCCTGGTGCACCGCGACCTGACCCCCGGCAACCTCTTCCGCGCCCCCGGCCGGACGGTCGCGATCGACTGGGGCCAGACGGGGCTGGGACCGGCCGGTGAGGACCTGGCGACGCTCGTCCTGTCGTCCCGGCCCGCGGGGCACCTGGACGCGCAGGGGCTCGCGGACCTCGGCACGGCCGCGGCCGCGCGGCACCGTGCCGGGCTGGCCGAGGGCGGCTGGCACGGCGACCCCGAAACGGTCGCGGTGGCCTACCGGCTCGTCGCCGCCTTCCACTACGGCCTGCCGCTCGCCCGCACGGCGGACAAGCTGCTGGCCCTGCCGCCGGAGCGGCGGCGGGTGGCGGCGGAGGACACCGGCCTGCGGACGCGGATCGCCACGATGATCGCCCACCTGGAGACCGCCCAGCCGGACCTGCGGCGGCTGGACACCCACGTCTCCGCACCGAGTCGCCGGACCTGTTCCGGGAGGACATCATGAAGATCACGTTTCTGGGACACGCGGGCGCGCTGATCGAGACCGACGAGGTCCGTCTGGTGTGCGATCCGTGGTTCTCCGAGACCGGCGCCTTCCTGGCGGGCTGGCACCAGCTCCCGGACAACAGCGCCTGTGCCGGCCTGCTCGACGGCGCGACGCACGTGTACGTCTCCCACGACCACGAGGACCACTTCGACGCGGACGTCCTCGCCGCTCTCGATCCGTCCGTGCGCCTGCTCATGCCGGACTACCGGCTGCCCGGCTGGCACCGGCTGGTGGCCGCGCTCCCGGGGCCGGCACCGACCCTGCTGGGTGACGGCGAGGTCTTCGAGGCCGGCTCGCTCCGGCTGCGCCTGGTCATGTCGCCGATGGCCCAGCACCAGGACTCCGCACTGGTCATCGAGGACACCGCGACCGGGCAGGTCGTCGTCAACCTCAACGACTGCCAGGTCGACCGGACCCAGCTGCGCATGCTGCGCCGCCTGCACCCGCGGATCGACGTGGTGATGGCCCAGTTCTCCGGAGCCACCTGGTTCCCGTTCGCCTACTCCTTCCCCGCCGAGGAGGCGGCCGAGGCCGCGGCCCGCAAACGGACCAACTCGATGCGCCGCTGGGCCGGTTACATGCGGGCGCTGGACCCGCGCACCGCGGTGGCCTTCGCCGGACCACCGATCCTCCTCGACCCCGCCCTGACCCCCCACTTCTTCGATCCGGCGTCCATCTTCACCACACCCCCGGAACTGCTGCGCTGGCTGGAGGCGGAACACCCCGGCCTCGCCGCCCGCTGCGTCGCCCCGCTGCCGGGCGACGTCCTCGACGTCGGACCGGCCGAGCTGACACCGGACGCCCGGATACGGCAGGACTTCGACTGGGCGCGGCTGGAGGAGTACGCCGAGCGGTACGCGCGGCGGCGGGCGCCGGCCATCGAACGCGTGCTGGCCGCCCGTCCCGAGCCCCGCACGGACCTCTTCGACGCGTTCCGTGACCACTTCCACGCCCTGTTCCGGTCGGCGGAGAAGACCTGCCGGGCCGTCGACGCGGTCGTCGCCTTCGACGTCCGCGGCCCGGGCGGCGGATTCTGGCTCGTCGACTTCCGCCGGCTGCGGGTGTGGCGCGGCGGCGATCCCGAAGACGCCGGTCACGACTACCGCTTCACACTGGAATCCCGGTTCCTCCCGCCGATCCTCAGCGGTGAGAGCACCTGGGAAGAGTTCTTCTTCTCCTTCCGCTTCACCGCGTGGCGGCCCTCGGTCGGGGCCTACAACGAGGAGCTGATGTCCGTCCTGCGGCGCAGTTCGCCGGGCGACCTCGCCGAGCACGCCGCCCAGCTCGACCGGGCCCGGCGGCAGCCCGGCGGCACCTTCCGGCTGACCACCGCCGAGGGCGCGTACCTGGTCGAGGACACCTGCCCGCACATGGGCGCCCGGCTCCAGGCGGAGGACCACGACCCCGGACAGAACGTCGTCGTCTGCCCCCAGCACGGCTGGCGCTTCGAGGTGCCCGGCGGTCGCTGCCTGAACGGACGGGCCCGGCTGGGCATCGTCCCGGCCCCGCCCGAAGGGGCGGACGGCCCCGGCGAGGCCGACCCCCGACGAGAGGACGACTGACGTGATCGACCTGACCGCCCTGCACCGCGGGCCCGGCGACCCCGCCGCGGACCGCCGGCGCACCGACCCCTACGACCACTACGTCTGGGACGGACTGTTCGACCCGGACGCCCTGCGGGCCGCGGCCCAGGGGTACCCGGACGTGGGCCGGATGACCCAGAAGCCCGGCATCCCCCGCTGGTTCTCGCTCGACCTGGAGTCGGCGTCCCCCGCCCTGCGCGCGCTGTGCGAGACGCTCCTGTCCGCCGAACTGGCCGAGCACATCGGTGCAGTCACGGGGACGGCCGGGCTGCGCACCGACCGGACGGGCGACTGGGGGAGCTACCGCGTCTCGACGCGGGGAGCCGTCCACACCGCGCACATCGGCGGCAACCGCCACCCGGTCACCGGCTGGCTGCGCCGGTACTCCCTGTTCACCTACCTCAACGAGGGCTGGCGGGACGACGACGGCGGCTTGCTGGAACTCTGGCGGCCCGGCGCGGACGCCCCCAGCGCGCGCATCCTCCCCGTGTTCAACCGCAGCGTGCTGATCGAGACGACCGACCGGTCCCTGCACGGCGTCTCCGAGGTGCTCGGCTCCCGGCCGCGCCGTATGGTCACCGTCCACTTCTGGACCACCTCCCCGGGGCCGGACGGGCGGGACCTGACGTGAAGCACCGCCGGCTGGGCGACAGCGGGCTGTACGTCAGCGAGATCGCCTACGGGAACTGGATCACACACGGCGGCCAGATCGACGCGGACCGGGCCACCCGGTGCGTACGGGCCGCGCTGGACGCCGGCATCACCAGCTTCGACACCGCCGACGGGTACGCCTTCGGCGCCGGGGAGGAGATCCTCGGGCGCGCCCTCAAGGGCGAGCGGAGAGAAGGGCTGGAGATCTTCACCAAGGTGTTCTGGCCGGTGGGGCCCGGCCCCAACGACCGCGGGCTGTCCCGCAAGCACATCCTGGAGTCCGTCGAGGCGTCCCTGCGACGACTGGGCACCGACTACGTCGACGTCTACCAGGCCCACCGCTACGACCACGGCACCCGCCTGGACGAGACCCTGGTCGCGTTCGCCGACGTCGTACGCCAGGGCAAGGCGCTCTACATCGGCGTGTCCGAGTGGCGGGCCGAGGAGATCCGGGCGGCCCAGGCGCTCGCCCGGGAACTGCGGGTGCCGCTGGTGTCCAACCAGGCCCGCTACTCCGCCCTGCACCGGGTGATCGAGGCGGAGGTCATCCCCGCCTGCCGCGCCGAGGGCGTGGGCCAACTGGCCTTCTCCCCACTGGCGCAGGGCGTCCTCACCGGCAAGTACGCGCCCGGACGCCCCCCGCCGGCCGGTTCCCGCGCGACCGACACCAAGGGTTTCGGCCGGAAATTCGTGAGCGGACTCCTGCGCGACGAGATCCTGCGCCCGGTCCAGCGGCTGCTGCCGCTGGCCGACCAGGCGGGCGTCCCCCTGGCGACGCTCGCGCTGGCCTGGGTGCTGCACGAGCCGAACGTGTCGGCCGCGATCATCGGCGCCAGCCGCCCGGAGCAGATCCAGGCCAACGCGGCGGCCTGCGAGTTCGTCCTCGGCGAGGATCTGAAGGCGGCGATGGACGAGATCCTGGCCCCCGTGGCGCTCACCGACCCCGCGCTCACGACCAGCCCCGGCGGAGGGCGGTGACCCTCCGCCGCCCGGCCCACCCCGTCATCCGGTGGCGGCTTCCGCGGCCGGGTGCGGGGTGATGGCACCGTGCCGTACGGCGAGGTACACCGTGCGGGCCGCGTCGAGGGCGTGCGGCAGGTCGGCGAAGCCCCGGTCCAGCGCCGCCAGTTCAAGGTCGGCGGGAGCGCGATGCCACAGTTCCGCGAGCCAGGGCAGGACGACCTGGGCCGGCAGGCGGCCCGGCTCGAACTCCGGGCGCACGGCGCGCGCGAGCCGGTTGAGCTCGGCCGCCCTGCGCCACATCCGCTCGGCGTCGCGGTGGAAGGGCCGTGCGCGCACCACCGGAAGGGCCAGGGCGTCCGGGGGGAGACCGGGGCGGAGCCGGAAGCCGCGCACGAGGAACGCCGTCAGCAGTTCCCGTACGCCGAGCGTCCGCCGCTCCTCGGGGCTGGTCCACCGCTCGATGCAGGACGGCAGCCCGGCCCCGTCGAGCCGCAGCAGCCCCGCGTGCTCGGCGTGCAGGATTGCCGCGTCGACCGCTCGGTCGGTCTCCTGCGCCGGACCGGCGAGGAGGCCGGGGACGACGCGGTCCTCGGCTGCCCGGGCGCACTCCGGGCACCCGGCGAGGAAGCGTATGACGAGCTGCTCGTGCACCCGGGGGTACTCCGGATCCAGGAGCTGGCAGACGCGAAGCGCGCCGTGCGCCGCGCCCCCGGGGTCGTCGTGCGCGACGCGCCACTGGTGCAGGTGGATCGTCTCGTTGACCCGGACCGGCGGCGGTGGCGGGCCGGGGTCGGGGGCGGTCGCCGCCGCGATGAGTTCCAGGGTGTCGGCCCGCTTGAGGTCCACGTAGTCCCGGCGGCACAGGTCGGCGAGTTCGCCGGCCCGGAGCGGGTCGATGCCCGCCCGCCGCGCGACCACGGCCACCTGCCCCAGGGCCCTGCTCTGGTAGGGCATGCCCGCCAGTCCGGTGACGACCGCCTCGGCCTCGTCCCGCGTGCACTGCCCGCCCGCGACCGCCCCTGCGAGGGTGGCCCGGAGGTTGACGAGGGGTTCGGACAGCCGCCGGTATCCCTCCTCCGCCGGTGCGTGCACCAGGGTCACCTCGTCGTCCGCCTCCAGGGTTCCGTCGCGGAAGCCCTCGTAGATCCGGCCGACGCCGGTCATGCCGAAGGGGGCGAGTTCGGCGGCGCGCAGAGCCCCCATGCTCGCGCCGCCCCACACCCGGACGCCCCGCGCCATGAGCGCCAGGATCTCCTTGTGCCGGACGGCCCGTACGTGATGGAAGTATCCGTCGGCGATCACCACCGAGTCCCCGGGCCCGGCGGGCAGCGCCAGCAGGTCACCGGAACCGACGGGCGGACGCAGCTCGGCCACCGAGGAGTCGACCAGGCGCGCCGCGTCGGGCAGGGACGGGCCGACGAAGAAGTACGTCCTGTTCATGACGGTGCCGTGTTCATCAGGGGAGTTCCGTTCCTCGGGGGAGTACTGCGGGGGACGTCGGATGTTCCTCGGCGGGGCCTGTCCGGTGGTCCCGGCGGCCCTGCTCAGTAATCGTCGGGGCACGACGTACCGGGACACACCACCCGCACGACCGGTACGTCGAACTCCTCGCGGCGCAGGTCCACCACCACGGGCGTGCTGCCGTACACCGCCGCCACCGCACGGCTCAGACCCAGCCATTCGGGCCCGGTGGTGTCGGGTGGCACCGGAAGGCCCCGGAAGTCCGCCCCGTCGCCCCCGTCGTCCCACGGCTCCCCGGCGGAACCGGGCCTGCCGCTGTAGATCGCCTTGGTGAGGTCCTCCCTGGTGCCCGCGATCGCGGAGAGCCGCGACTGGGCGGCCTCGGTGAGGGCCCGGGTCAGGGCTCGCCCGGGGTCGCGGTGGGCACCGCTGCCGATGAACTCGACCGGCAGGTCCTCGCTGCGCAGCCGCGCGGTGAAACACGGAGTCCCGACCGGCGACGGGCAATGCTCCACCAGGACGTCCATGCCGGCCGCGGCCAGGCGGTCGAGCAGCAGCCGCGGGGTCCCGGTCACGCTGTCCGGTGCCACCCGGGACCGGTTGCCGGCCCGTGCGCTGGCGGCCAGCGCGTCGCGTTCGACGACCTCGTACAGGGCGTGCGTCACCGCCTCGTCGTAGGTGGTGCCGCTCGCCAGGCCGTTGCTGCTGACGGTGAACAGCGCAGGCCGCCACTCCGGCGCGACCAGCGCGTCCAGCCGGAACAGCGCCGCGGGCAGCAGGGTCTCGCGGGAGTCCTCGTCGAGGGTTCGGGCGGGCGCCCACTCCAGGACCGTGTCGCCGCTCAGACAACTGCGGGGTGCCAACCGCAGATCGTCGACCTCGTAGGTGAGGGACCCCTGGACATCGCTCACGCGGGCGTGGACGCCGGTGGGCGGGAAGTGCTCCGCGTGCCAGACCTCCAGGGCCTCCATCGCGGCCGACACCCGGGCCGCCGCCGGTGTCGTGCCCTTGCCCTGCGACACCGACAGGGTCAGGGCATTCGGGCGGACCGCCTGGAACACCGGAATCCCGATGTGGTCCAGCCAGGTGACGTCCGCGACCCGGGTCACCCCGGCTCGCGGCAGCAGCCCCCGGATCGCGGCCCATGTCTCCTCGGCCGTCCGTGCTCTCGTCTCCATGTCTGCCGGCCTCTCCCGGGTTCGCGCGCCGAGCGGCCGTCAGGACCCCGTGCTGTTCCAGTCGTCGACCGGGTCGAGGGCGCGGACAGCGGTCCGGTCGGTAGCGGTGGGGTCGGCGCTGTGCACGGTGAGCGCGGCAACGGCGGTGAGCGCGGCCACGGGAAGCAGGACCGCGGCCCGCACCGCGAGGGAACGACGGCCGCGGGCCGCCGGGCGCCGGGCCGGAGTGCTCGCCGCGCGCTCGCCGTTGTCCCGGCTGTCGGCCGCGTTCATGTCCTTGCCGTACCGGTTCATCGATGTCGCCTTTCGTGGAGGTGGTGCCGGGCGGGGACGGGCCCGTGGTCAGTCGTAGGGGCGGGCAGGGCGGCGGTCGGGCACCCGCTGGGCGGGAGGGCTGCCGTCGTGCACCCGCTCCAGCAGCAGGCCCGGCCCCACCGGCCGACGCGCGGGAGACGGGGCGGGGCGCATTCGGATGCCGAGGGCCACGCCGAGCTGGAAGCGGTTGTCCACCCCGAGCCGGTCCATCAGGGACCGCAGGATGTTGGTGACGGTCCGGGCACTGATTCCCAGCCGGTGGGCGGCGCTGGAGTCGGTGTGACCGGCCAGCAGAAGCGAGATGAGCCTGCGCTGCCGCTCGTCCAGCGGCACCAGCGGCGGGACGGTGGGGGAGGGCGAAAGGAGGCGGGGACGAGGCAGCGGGTTGGTGTTCGCGCTCACCAGGACTCCCTCTCTTCGGTGTTCGGCCACAGGGGGCGGGCCGGGCGCTTCGCGTTCCGGCCCCCTACGAACACTGGCAGCCACCGGTCAATGCGCGATCAGCGCGTACGGCAGTGCCGCTGGACGACGGATCGACGCCCCGCCCGCTCCCGGCACCCGTCACCCGCGGCGCCGACTCCGGAGCTGGTCAGCGGCGTCGATCGAACGTTGATCCACGCGGGCGCCCAGCCCTCGACAGGGCGCCGCCGGATGGAGACCGGCGCGTCGGCCCGAGGGTCATGGGCGTGGCACACCCCCGCGTTCGGGCCGCAGGTGGCGGGCGCATCCGTGCACCGGACGGTGACGACGGTAGTTGTTCGGGGTCCGGGCCGGCGAAGCTCGCCGACGCGCTCGTCGCCTTCAGGCCGCGGTCGTCCTACTGACCCACGAACCAGCTCACGGAACCGCCTGATCCGTATGTGGCGGTCTCTGAGGAAGCGGAGAGACCAGCGGCCGACGGGAGACGTTTCCCGGTTCAACGGATCAGATCGGTTGTGGGGGTTCCAAGGAGGTAGGACAGTGCCCGTTCTCGCGCGGATGCCGCTGGAAGGCGGCGGGGCGATTCTGCTGGAAGAGGTGGACGGCGCAGCGGAGTCCGACGGGCCGGTCAAGGCGGGGCGGGTCGGTGAGCGGTGCGCGACCTCCCTACCCCAACGGCAAGGGACAGCCGTTCACTTGGTACGACACCCGGACGAAGAAGAAGATCCCCGTACCTGACCCGAAGCGGAGCAGCAAGCAACTTTTCGGCCCGGTCGTCTTCAGTCCGGACGGCGAACTAGCCGCCCTGAGCGCGAAGGGCGGGAAGGTCCGCGTGTACCACCGTGCGGAGGGCTATTGGGACACAGAGCTCACCGGGGGTGACGACCCCGCGATGTACCCCCTCAGCTTCAGCCGGGACGGCCGCTACCTCACCCAGGGCGGTGTCGTCTGGGAAACGGCCGCCCTGGGCCAGACGAAACCCCTCATGCACTACTCGACCACCGACAGCGAGTGCTTCAGCGACAACGGCCTGCTCTTCACAGCCGACGACTCCGAACTGCGGTGCGTCGGAATCGACGGTGCCGTCCGTTCACTCGACATCAGAACAGTCACCGAGGCGCCCAAGGGCACGGGCGAGTTCTATTCGCAGAGCGCGGTCAGCGCCGACCGGCGCACCCTCGCGCTCCTCAACAGCAGCACCATCGAGATCTGGTCCCCGCTGACACACACCAGACGGGCCACCATCCCCAGTCCGGGCCCGACGGTGGCCAATCCCACCCTCAGTCCCGACGGGCGCCTTCTCGCCGTCCAGAGCGGCGTCCCCGAAGTCGAGATCCGGGACCTGGCCAGGAAGAAGAGGCTCGGCACCCTCCCCACTCCGCTCGACCGGGACCAGAGCAGCGGGGCGATGCAGAATTTCGCCTTCTCCCCCGACAACCGGTCGTTCGCCGCCCAGGCGGTGATGCCCGACGGGACCAACGCGCTCCGGTTCTGGGACCTGACCACCATGCACCGGATCCGGGACGTACGCGCGAAGCTCGGTTACGACGGCAACGGATCAGCCGTCTTCTTCGACCCAGGCGGCACGTCCCTGATCGCCGCGCCCAACTTCGGGCGGGTCGCGTTCCCGTCCGGCCGGGTCCTCACCAAGAGCGCCGGGAACCTCCAGATGAACGCCATCAGCGACGACGGCTCGACGGTCTACTCCTATCCGCAGGGATTCCAGCCGTATCTCAGGACCTTGGACGCCCGAATCCTGCTGCCCGTAGGGGAAGACCTGCGTACCGGGGCGGTGTCCACCGAGTCCGGCCCCACCGTCGCCGTCTCGCCCGACGGCCGCCTGTTCGCCACGGTGCACCGGGACCTGGGCGAGCAGGTACAGATCATGGTGTGGGACAGCCGCACCCACAGTCAGCTCGGCCCTCCGTTCACGGGCACCCCGGACCCCTCGGGCTCGGTCGTCGCGGTCACCTTCTCACCCGACGGTTCGATGCTGACCAGCGTGGACAAGGACGGCAGGTTCCTCACACACGCCGTGACGCCCGCGAAGCTGATCCGGGAACTGTGCACCAGGAGCGGTTCCCTCACCGAGCAGGAGTGGAAGGCCCACATCCCCGACGTCCCCTACCGCGGGACCTGCTGACCCGGCTCACTCCTTGGTCGCGCCCGCCAGCATCCCCGAGACCAGGGTGCGCTGGGAGAACAGGAAGAGGACCAGGACGGGGAGGATGGCGATGATGACGGCGAGGGCGAGTTCCGGGGTCGTGATGTCCAGGCCCGCTCCGGCCACCGGGTTGAACGACGGGGTGGACGACAGGAGTTGGTTCAGGCCGACCTGGATGGGGAACTGGTCGCTGTTCGGCAGCACCAGATACGGCAGGAAGAAGTTGTTCCAGTTGCCGACGAAGCTGAAGAAGGCCACGAGACCGATCACGGGCTTCGCCAGGGGCAGGGCGATGCGGGTGAACAGCTGCCACTCCGAGCAGCCGTCGATGCGCGCGGCGGCGAGCAGATCGCGCGGCAGGCTGGTGGCGAAGTAGATGTAGACCAGGTACACGCCGAACGGGTAGAAGGAGAACGGCAGGATCACCGACCAGGCCGTGCCGATCAGGTGGAACGCGTTGAGCTCCAGGAAGACCGGCAGGACGAGCGTGGCCGACGGCATGATCATGGTGACGAGGGTGATGGCCAGCAGGACCTTGCGGCCCCGGAAGCGGGTCAGGGCCAGGGCGTAGCCCGCCGGGACGCTGGTGAGCAGGGTCAGCAGCAGCGAACCGCCGGCGTAGACGGCCGAGTTGCGCAGCCACACCAGGACCGCGCCGTCCTCGAAGGAGAACAGGTGCCGCCAGGCGTCCCCGATCCTGCCGAACGAGCCGAAGGACAGCGGGTTGTCGTGGACGATCTGCCCGGCGGTCTTGCTGGGCGCCAGCAGCAGCCACAGCACGGGCAGCACGAAGAAGACCAGCAGGACGGCGAGCAGCAGGCCCACCACCAGGGCGGAGACGGCCCGCGACGGCGTGGTCCGCGAGCGCGTGGGCGCGAGGAGTCGTGTCGTCATCTGTCCTCCAGGGTGAAGAGGCTGGAGCGCCGGACCAGCACGCCCGCGCAGAGCAGGCCGAGGGCCAGCAGGAAGACGGAGATCGCGGCGGCACCGTTGAAGTCGCCCTGCTGGAAGGCGTACACGTAGGCGAGCTGGTTGGGTGACCAGGTCGGGCTGACCCGGCCCAGACTGGCGGTCTGGAGCAGCTGCGGCTCGACGAACAGCTGGGTGCCGCCCGCGAACGCGAGGATGGTCATGTAGGTGATCCACTGCCGGATCATCGGGATCTGGACGGACCAGGCGATGCGCCAGGGTCCGGCCCCGTCGATCCGGGCGGCCTCGATCACCTCGTCGGGGATGTTGTTCAGCGCCCCGTACATCACCACCATCCAGCCGCCCGCCCCCGTCCAGAAGGCGATCAGCACGAGGATCACCGGGAGGTTGCCGGGGGCCAGCACGGCGGCGAAGCTGTCCAGGCCCATCCGGTGCAGCAGCCAGGACACCGGGCTGACGTCCGGGTCCAGCATGAACAGCCAGACCAGGACGCTCGCCACCCCGGCCAGCGCGCCGGGTATGTAGTAGAGGAACCGCAGCAGCGCGGAGACTCCCGCCCGGACCCGGCTGCGCAGGACGACGGCCGTGAGCACCGTCAGCACGACGAGGACCACCAGCCAGAGGGCGAGGTACAGCAGGATGTGGCCGAAGGCGGGCAGGAAGCGGTAGTCCCGGGCGACCCGGAGGAACTGGTTGAGGCCGGTGAACCGGCCGCGGTCGTTGGTGAAGGCCAGGTAGAACGCGTAGCAGGTGGGGAACACGCCGAAGGCGAGCAGCAGCAGCGTATAGCCGGCGACGAAGAGGTACCCCGTCGTGCCGCCCCGCCGCCGCGGCGCGTCGCCGCGGCGGGTGGGGGCGGGTACGGCGACGGGCTGGGCGTCCAGGAGCGTCATCGGTCGGTCACCTGGTACCCGTTGGCCCTGGCCTGGTCGCTGATGGCCTTCTGCCACTCCGGCAGGGTCGCCATGAGGGTCTTTCCGGCCGTCAGGGCCGGCAGGACGACGCTCGACCAGGACGTGGCGTCGGAGAACCTGGTGTTCGACCAGCCGGTCCACACCTCGTCGGCCGCCTGCCGGAACGGGCCGCTGACGTCGTCGGCGAAGTAGTCGCGGTGCGCCGGTTCGGCGAGCCAGGCCTTGGCGGCGGGCGCGTAGGCCGGGTAGGTGGGTGCGGTGGCCTGGTTCGCGTCCGACGTGGTCAGCCAGGTCACCAGGTCGGTGGACGCCTTGAGGTTGGCGCTGTGCGAGGAGACCATCCAGACGCCGCCGCCCACGTTGCCCGTGCCGGCGGTGGTCTCACCCGGCCACTTCAGCGGGGCCGCGGCGGCGATCCGCTTGGCCGGGGTGTGGAAGGCGGCCTTGAACAGGTACTGGCCGTACCAGGAGGGGCCGTAGGCCATCAGGACCTTGGAGCCGCTGCTCTTGGCGAACCCCTGGCTGAAGAAGCCCTGGGTGGTCACGGCCTTGGCGGAGATCAGCTTGTCGAGCAGGGACGCCATGCGCGTGCACGCGGGGTCCTTCAGGTCGACGCGCAGCGTGTCCGGCGTGGTCAGGTGGAAGGCCGGGCACCGGCTGGACCAGAAGTACGACTCGTGCGAGTTGGTGTCACCGACCGAGCCGACGAGGTATCCGGGGTGCTCCTTGGCCACCTTCAGCCCCAGGGCCTGGTACGCGGCCCAGGTGGTGGGGACCTGGTAACCCCACTTGTCCATGAGGGACTTGTCGTACCACAGGACGACCTGGGCGATGTCGTTGCGCAGGCAGTAGGTGTGCCCATGGAACTGACAGGGCGTCAGCGATCCCTTGGCGAAGCCGTCCAGTGTGCTCCGCGGGACCAGCTTGTCGTCCAGCGGGGCCGCGAAGGCGGCGGCGCCCGGCTTGGTGGGGGAGGAGGCCCAGGTGACGTCCGTGGGGGAGCCGAAGACGACGTCGGGCCAGCCCTTGCCGGTACGGTCGAACAGCTGCACCTTCGTCTGGAGGTAGGTCGAGCCGTCGGCGCCGCCGTCGTAGGTGACGATCTTCATCTTCACGTCCCGGTGCGACTTCTGGTACGCCTGCACCGACGGCAGCCGCGTGGAGTCGGTCCAGACGGTGATCTCGGAGCCGTCCTTCTGCGAGGCGGGCGTGAACCGGGACGTGCCGCCCCGGTGGTCCGGCCCGGTGGACGGGTCGGCGCTGGCGCAGCCGGCCAGCGCGGCGACGGCCGCGAGGGCGGCTGAGGCGGCGAGGGCGCGCACGGCTCTGCCGCGCCGGCCGGTGGTCGGAACGCGCGAAGACGTCATCGTCTTGCCTTTCGTGGTTCGGGATCGTGCGGGGTGGTGACGGCGGCGGGTCAGCGGGGCTGTTCCACGAACCGCTGGAGCGCGCTGCCGTAGCCGAAGTCGAGGGGCAGGGCGATGCCCGGCCCGGTCGGGGCGTGCACCAGGCCCCGGTCGTCGACGTGACGCTCGCGGACGACCGTGGTCGAGGTGACCAGGGACTCGTAGTAGGTGGTGTTGGAGATGGCCATGCACAGGTGCTGGTTCGGGATGTCCGAGCCGTGCACCTCGGCCCGCAGCCGGAACGCGTCCGCCAGGTGCGCGGTGCGCATGGCGCCGGTGACACCGCCGCGCAGCGTCGTACTGGCACGGACACCGAAGGTGGCGGCGCCGCTGCGGATGAAGTCGGCGGAGTTCATGTGGGCGCCGTCGGAGGTCTCGGCGACCAGCAGCGGTACGGCGACGGACTCGGCCAGCCGCCGGTAGGCGCTGATGCTGAACTCCCGCATCGGCTCCTCGTACCAGAGGTAGTCCGCCTCGGCCAGGGCGCGCCCCAGGTAGAGGGCGTCGGGCAGGTCGAAGCCGGCCGAGCCGTCGTACATCAGCGGCACGTCCGGGCCGACGTGGTCGCGCAGCGCCTGGCACAGGGCGGCGTCGCGGCGGGCGTCGCCCCAGGCGTGCAGCTTGATGCCGTGGTAGCCGAGCGCCAGGCACTGGTCGGCCACCGACAGGAACTCCTCGGTGGTGGCGAAGGTGGAGGTGGAGGCGTAGGCGGGGATGGCCTCCCGGAAGCCGCCGAGCAGCTGCCACACCGGCCGGTCGTGCACCCGCCCCGCCAGGTCCCACAGCGCCACGTCGACCAGGCCGAGCACGGGCAGCGGGAGTTCGTGGATGCGGTCGAGCTCCCAGACGCGGTGCCAGAGCCATTCGCGGCGGAAGGGGTCGGCCCCCAGGAGTTCCTCCCGGAAGACCCGGTCGACCAGGTCCCGCAGGGTGACGGCCGCCCCCGGCCGTGCGAACACCGCCACCCCTTCGGCACCCTCGTCGGTACCGATGTGCAGGACCGCGCCGTCACCCACCGGGGCGCTGCCGCTGAGCCCGTGCCGCCAGGAGAAGGGCGGGTCGGCGGCGGGGACGTCGATCCGGTGGACCTCGACATGTGTGATCTTCATGGTCGCTTTCTGTTCCTGGTGTGGGGTACGGCAGGCCGGGAGCCGCGCACCTGGACGCCGGGGGCGGGAGGCCGGTGGCCTAGGGCCTCTCGTTCGGATCATGCCGGGCTCGCGGGCCCTGGCACCGCGCCTCGCCGCGTTGTCGTCGGTTGCCATGGCTCCGCCATGGCGCCCTGCTCCGCCTTGCGATGCACGGCACCAGACCCCGCTCCCTGATCCGGCCTGATCCAAACGAAAGACCCTAGAAGCCGCCGTAGGCCTGGAGTTCGTAGAGGCTGCCGCCGTTCCAGCTGGAGGCGGTCACGGTCAGGCGCAGATAGCGGGCGTCGACCGGGGTGTCGGGGAGGGAATAGGCGGTCTGGGCCGTGGTGTACCCGGTGGTGTGGTCCTCCAGCGCCGACCAGTTCAGGCCGTCGGCGGAGTACTCCAGGAGGTACTTGTAGCCGCTGGGCTTCTCGAACGTCGTGACCACACCGGAGACGCTGGTGACCTTCCCCAGGTCGACCTGGATCCAGGACGGGTCGGGCAGGCCGAGGCCCTGGGCCCAGCGGGTGGACAGGTCGCCGTCCACGGCCAGTTCGGGGGTGTTCGGCTCGGAGTAGGAGGAGACGGTGACGGGTGCCTTCAGGGCGAGGTCGTGGTCGGCCGGCATGGTGACCGTCGCCGCAGGGCTCGGCTCGGAGGCGTTGAGCGCCGCGTCCCTGGCCACGACGGTGAAGCCGTACTCCTTCCCGGGCGTGAGGCCGCTGACCCGCAGCCGCGTCGCGTCGGTGACGGCGATCCGCTTGCCGTCCTGGTAGACGGCGTAACTGGTGACGCCCTGGTCGTCCGGGGCGGCCGGCCAGCTCACCTGGGCGAGGCTGGGCAGCAGCGGGGTGACGGTGGGCCTGGCCGGCGCCTCGGGAGCGGTGTGGTCGTCGCCGGGGGCCAGCGGGGTGCCGTAGACCTGGAGTTCGTAGATGCTGCCGCCGTTGAAACTGGAACCGGTGACGGTCAGCCGCACGTACCGGCCGTGGACGTCCTTGTCCGCGAGGGAGTAGTTGGCCTGGGCGGTGGTGTCACTGCCCGTGTGGTCGTCCAGGGTGGACCAGTGCGCCTCGTCCGGGGAGACTTCCAGGCGGTACTTGTAGCCGCTCGCCTTCTCGAAGGTGGTGATGGCCCCGGTGACGTCGTACTGCGCGCCCAGGTCGACCTGGATCCAGGAGGGGTCGGGCAGGCCGAGGCCCTGGGCCCAGCGGGTGGACAGGTCGCCGTCCACGGCCAGTCCGGGGGTGTTCGGCTCCGAGTAGGAGGAGACCGTGACCGGCTTGCGCAGTGCCAGATCGGCCCCGTCGGGCAGGGTGACCGTCACGGGCGCGCTGGGCGGCGACTCGTTGCCCGCCGCGTCGCGGGCGGTCACCGTGAAGGTGTACGAGGCCCCGGCGGTGAGGTTCGGGATGCGGACCGAGGTGCCCTTGGACGCGCTGACCACCTTGCCGCCGCTGTGGACCGCGTAGCCGGTGACGCCGTTGTCATCGGTCGCGGCCGGCCAGCTCAGATCCACGACGGTGGGCAGGCCGGCGACCGCGCCGGGCTTGCCGGGCGCCGTCGGCGCCGTGTGGTCGCCGGTCTCCGGATCCGGGTCGAGGTGCCGGTACGGCGGCTGGAGGCCGGCGTTGTCGACGATCGAGGCGGGCAACTGCTCACAGCCGTCGACCGTCGTGTTGTTCACGATCGTGTCGTCGGTGCTGTTGAACTGCGCGCTGAACCTCGGCGTGGTGGTGAAGTTGTAGTCGGCGGTGATGTCCATGCCGTGGTTGAGCAGCAGCCACTGGTAGGCCACATCACAGAAGGCGTTGCCGGTCGTGTGCCAGTAACGGCTGCCCTCGTCCTGGTAGATGGCCCCGTAGGCCAGCTCCGGAACCTTCCTGATGTAGTTGCCGGAGACGATGCCGCCGGGGTTGGCGCTCAGGGTGTAGATCGCGCCACCGTCGGCCTGTGACTTCATGATGTCACTGATCTCGTTGTCACTGATGACGTTGTCACGGGAGGTGGTGGGGGTGTCCCACACCGGTACGCCGGAGTTGCCCGGGTAGTTGGTGTCGCCGCCCGGATCGGTCAGGCCCCAGCCCCAGCCCACGGAGATGCCGCTGTACGGCAGGTCGTACACCTTGTTGTGGGTGATGACGGTGTGGTCGGTGTAGCCGGCGAAGATGCCCAGGGAGCCGTTGTACTGGTCGGCGACATGGGTGACGACGTTGTTGTCGACCGTGTTGTCCTTGGTGACGTCCCGGGGATCGTCCGGGTGCGCGTCCACGACCTCGACCCCGCCGACCTGGACACCGGTGGCCGCGATCTGCCGGAACACGTTCCCGGTGACGTGGGTGCCCCGGGTCCCCGTGTTGAGGTTGAGGCCGACGGCGCCGAGGTGGGTGAAGGTGTTCCCCTCGAAGGAGATGCCGTGGCCGTGGCTGACGTTGACCGCGCCGGGCGTCTTGGCCCACTTCAGGCGGGTGGAGTCGAAGTCCGGGTTGTCGTCGCCGACGATCCGGAATCCGGCCTGGCCCTCGATCAGCCCGTCGTCCGAACTCGGGGCCAGCCAGGTCGAGTAGGAGAAGGTGATGCCCCGGAAGGAGATGTCGCCGACCGGGTGGTCCTTGGTGCCGTCCAGGTCCACGAGATCCTGCACGCGCGGGACGGTCACCGTCGCCTTCGCCAGGTCCTGCCCCTTCTTGGGCATGTAGTAGAGGTCGCCCTCGCTCTTGTCGAGGTACCACTCACCGGGGGTGTCCATCAGCTCCCGCGCGTTCTCCAGCCAGGTGGGGTTCTGGATCTCCTGGCCCTCGTGGAGGTTGGCGTTGTGGAAGCAGGGCTGCCGCATGGTCATCGTGGTGCCGGAGATGGACTGCACGGGGCAGCGCATCATCATCCAGCCCCACTTGCTGACCACCTCCATGTCGGACTGGTTCTTGTACGCGTCCAGACGGGTGTCGGTGATCTTGTAGCCGGTCGCCGTCTTGGAGAAGCCGGGCGGGTTCTCCGGACCACGGGCCCGTGTCTGGAGCTCGCCGTCGACGTAGAGCTGCCGGGTGTCGAGGTCGCCCACGTGCGCCTTGTACACCGTGCGGCCGGCGTCGACCGGAGCCCAGCCGGTGACCTGGCTGCCGCCGCTGATCACGGGGTGCGCGCCCGGAGCCGCCTCGTAGACGACGCGGTGGCCGTTGGTGCCCGAGTCGCGGGGCGTCAGGGTGAAGGTGTCGGTGAGCCGGTAGGTGCCGGAGAGCAGCTCGACATCGATGTCACGCCGCATGTCGCGGTTGATCTTCCGCACGTGGTCCCGGGCGTGACCGAGCGTCCGGAACGGGTGCTTGGAGGTGCCCGAGCCGCTGTCGCGGCCGTACTCGGGAGACACGTAGATCTTCAGCGGGGGCGGGTCGGCGGCACGCGGAGCGGCCTGGGCGTGCGCGGCGGTGAGGGGGAGGGCCGCGGTGGCCAGGGCGATGACGGTCAGTGCGGCTCTTCGCCGGGGGCGGCGGGGTGGGGCTGAGGGTATGGACATGGGAATCCAATCGCCTGCGGGGAGGGGAGGGGAGTTGGCGGCTCGTTCCGGGGGCGTGCCTGTGGGGGCCTCGGGGGTGGTTCCGTGTCACCCCCGACCGGTGACCTCGTGTCAGGAGGCGGAGGGCACCGGCGGGGTGGGCCTGGGGGCGGCGTCGGTGTCGGTGTCGGTGGTGGTCTCCGACACGGCGGCCGCGGTCGGCTCGGTGCCGCGGGCGGCGACATTGAACAGACGGTCGCGGATACGGCGCTCGAACTGCTGCCGTGTCGTGGCGATGTGCTCGGTCATCAGCGCGGCGGCCCGGTCGGCGTCCCCCGCGGCGATGGCGTCGGCGATCGCCAGGTGCTGGTGACCCGCCACCTCCAGCGAGCCGGGCGTGTCGCCGTGGAAGAGCAGTACGTCGGACTGCGCGGCCAGACGCCGTACGTTGGTGACGCTGGAGCGCAGGAAGATGTTGTGGGCGGCGATGCCGACCGCGTCGTGGAAGAGCTTGTCGGCCACGGCGAACGCGTCGGCGTCGTCCGCACGGCCGGCCTCCAGGGAGCGCTCGGCGCCCTTCCGGATGTTCCGAACCTCGATCGGCGCCGCCTGGCCCGCTGCCCTGCGGGCGGTCTCGGCCTCGACCAGGCTGCGGTAGTCCAGCAGCATCAGCACGTGCTCCATGCTGGTCGGCTGGAAGTGCCCCAGGCCGTCGTCGGCGAGCCCGCCGGGCGAGTCGGCCACGAAGATGCCGGCGCCCCTGCGGACACTGAGCCGGCCGAGGGCCGCCAGCACCTTCACCGCCTCGCGGGTGACATTGCGCGAGGTGCCGAGGATCTCGGCGAGCCCCGCCTCGGTCGGCAGCCGCGCGCCGGGCCGCAGGCCCTGTTCGGCGATGTACCCGAGGAGCTGCTCGGCGACCAGCTCGTAGCCCGGCCGGTAGGGCCTGGACGTCGTCCCGTCGCCCTTGGCCGATACCTTGCGCTCTGCTGACACGGAAACAACTCCCGGCGCCCGAAATGAATCTGACTCATTGGCGGGGCAACTATGGCACCGGGGTGGGAGGTCGACAAGGGTTGCGGCCAACTCCGTTGTGTTCGCATCCCGGCTATTGCGTCCGGAAGGAGCGGAAGCCTATCGTCCGTGCGGATCCATTCGGGCGAGGCGACAGCGAATGAATCAGACTGTTGACGGCGCCTTCCGGTCGCCGGAACCGCCGACCGCCCCCGCACTGCCTCCGGACCCGGGCAACGCGCGCGGCGAAGGCGTCGCCCGGGAGCGCCGCCGACCGGGGACGTCCACCGGTGAGCCCTGGCGTGCCGGCCGGGGCGCGCTTCCTCCTCCTCGGCCCGAGGCGTGTTACGTCGCCCCGGCGGCTGACGCCTCCCGAGGAGGCGTCAGCGGCCTCCACGCGCTCCGGGACGCCCAGTCCCTCCGCCGTGGACGACCTGTTGCCGGCCCACCGGTTCGGCAGGGGCATGGCCGCTGCCGGTCCGCACGGCGTCGGACCGACCTGGCCCGAGCGAGCAGGGCCCGTCCGCCGCCCCCCGCCGGCCCAGGCTCCTCCTGTGCCCGTCCAGCGGCAGGACCGCGTCAACCCAGCCTGTCTGAGCCGGACCCGTTCACGCCGGCGGCCCGGTCAGGGCGGCCGTGATGTGGTCGGCGACACGGGGCAGCCAGTCGGGGCGGGCGTTGCCGAGGAGGTGGTCGCCGTGCGGGACGGTCAGGTAGGTGCCGTGCGGTGCCAGGCGGGCCAGGGGTTCGCCGTCGGTCACACCGGGGATGACGTCCTGGCCGCCGTCCACGACCAGCAGCGGGGCCGCGATGCGCGGAGCCAGGTCGGTGAGGTCGACGTGGCCGGCGAACGCGCGGGCGGCCTCCGCTCCTCCGGTGCGGCGCGCCATGATGTCCCGTACCGGCGGGGGCAGTTCGGCCCAGTCGAGGCGGAAGGGGCCGCTGACGGTGGCGACCGCCGCCACCCGCGGCTCCAGCGCCGCCGCGCGGGCGGCGAAGTAGCCGCCCAGGCTGAGGCCGACGAGCCCGACGCGGGCGATGCCGAGGGCGTCGACCACCCGGCCGACGACCTGCTCGTACTCCGGTCGCAGCGCCGTCGTGGCCGCGAGCACCCCCTGCCCCGGGCCGTCCATCGAGAACACCGCCAGGCCCCTGGCCAGCAGCGCGGCCACCAGGTCCAGGAACTCCTCCTTGGCGGAGTCCAGCCCGGGGACGACGACCACGGTGCCCGGCGCGTCGGCGGGGCCGCGGAGCCAGCCGGTGAACCCTTCACCGGTCACCTGCCGCGCACCGGGCTCCAGGAGGGCGAGGGCGCGCCCCAGGGCCCGGTCCGCCTCGGCCGCGGCACGCGGGGCGTCCGGGTACGGGGCGAGCGTGGCCAGGTGGAACCACCGGGCCGCCATGAGCAGATGCCCGCCCGCCGAGACGGCGGAGCCGGCCCGCTCCGCGCGCTCCAGGTGGGTGTGCCCGGTGCGCACGAAGGCGGGTCCCCAGTCGGCGACGGAGACGAGGCCGTCGGTGACGCGCCGGTACTCGTGCGGATCGACGCCCGCTCCGGTGGCGCGGGTCCACTGGGCGGCGGCGAAGTCCGTGGCGTTCATCGTTCCTCTCCCGTCGTCAGGACGGCCTTGCCGCGTATCCGGCGCTCCCGCAGGTCGACCAGGGTTCCGGCGGTCTCGGCCCAGTCGGCGACCCGGCCGATCTCCGGATGCAGCCGCCGCTGTTCCACGAGGCGTACCAGCGCGGCGAGTTCGGGTGCGTACGGGGCACCGGCGTAGTGGAAGTGCTGGATCGTCACCCGCTCGGGACCGCGCAGCAGCTCGAAGAAGTCGAGGGTCACCGGGGTGCGGCTCGCCTGGCCGAACCAGACGAGCGTGCCGCCCGGACGCACCTTCGACAGGGCCCGCGGCAGATCGGACCCGCCCGTGGACTCCAGTAGGACGTCGAACGGCCCCCGAGCCTCCGCCACGTCGTGGACCACCTCGGCGCCCAGCTCCGCGAGCCGTGCACCGCGCACCGGCGTGGCCGTCACCGCGGTCAGCTCGGCACCGGCCCGGACGGCCAGCTCGGTGACGTAGTGCCCGACCCCGCCCGAGGCGCCGGTCAGCAGCACCCGCCGGCCGGCCAGGGAACCGGCCGCCCGCAGCAGGCGCAGCGCGGTGATCCCGGCCAGGGGCAGGGCCGCCGCCCGTACGGCGTCGATGCCGGCCGGGAGCACCGCGCGGGAGTGCGTGGGCACGGCCGCGTACTCGGCCCAGCCGCCCAGCGCCGGATGCCCGACCACGCGGGTGCCGACGCCGGGCCCCGAGCCGTCGGCCGCCGCCTGGACGACGAGCCCCGCGATGTCCTTGCCGGGCAGCAGTCCGGGCCGGGGGCGTTCGAGGAGGAACGTCTCGCCCCTGTTCGGTGCGAACGCCTCGACCTTGACCAGCGCCTCATCGGGTTCCGGGACGGGCAGGGGGACCTCGGCGAAGGCGACCGGACGAGCCGCGTCCCCCGTGGGAATCAGTCTTCGCATGCCGGGAATGGAACCCCCGCGCCCGTGCCGGGATCCAACAACGAACCGGCATGATCCACAACCGTTGGTTGTCACCTATGGTGAGGGGCATGGATCTGGACGGAGCGCAGCTACGCGCCTTCGTGCGCGCCGCCGAGGAAGGGCACTTCGGACGGGCGGCGGGGACGCTCGCCATCTCCCAGCAGGCGTTGTCGAAGCGGATCGCCCGGCTGGAGTCCCTGCTCGGCACCGAGCTGTTCGACCGCGGGGGCGGCGGAGTACGCCTCACCGAGGCCGGCCGGCGCTTCCTGGGACCGGCCCGGCAGACCCTGGCCGCGGCCGACGCGGCGGTGGCGGCGGCGGTGGGGGAGGACCGGCCGCTGCGGGTGGACGTGTGGGGGCATCTGTACGCGCCGATGCGGACCTTGGCCCAAGTAGCCGGGACCGCCGAGCGGGCCGGACATGCCGAACGGGCCGGGCACGCCGAACGGACCGCACTTGTCGGCGATCTGGTACTGGGCCACGGGCGTGATCTCCCGTCGGTGACGGCGGCACTGCTGCACGGCGACATCGACGCGGCCTTCGGCCGGGTCCACCCCCCGTTGCACACCGGACTGGCACACCGCCTGGTCCGCCTCGAACCGGTGGACGCCGTCCTCAGCGCGGACCACCCCCTCGCGGCCGAACCGGCCCTGCGGCCGGACCAGTTGCGCGACAGCCTGCTCTGGGCGCCCGGTCCGCTGGACCGCCTGGACTTCCTCCACCAGTTCGCCGACCGGTTCGCGATCCGGAACAGTGCCACCAGCGTCAACCTGGGCCTCGCCCACCTTCTCGCCGAGGTGGCGGCCGAGCCGCACCGTTTCTCGCTGCTCCCCGCCGACGTGCCCCTGCCGGACGTCCCCGGGCTGCGCTCCGTACCGCTCGTCCGGCCCACGCCGCTGTACGCCTGGTCACTGCTGTGGCGCACCGGCACCCGGCACCCGGGGCTGCACGACCTCATCGCCGCCTGCGCCGCGCGGGCGGGACACAGCCGGTGGCTGGAGTACGACCCCGCCCGCGACTGGCTGCCCGAACCGCAGGCACCCGGTCCTGCCGAGTGACCCGGGGGCCGGGGCGCGCTTGCCGATGTCCCGCCGGGGCCACCGGTTTGATCGCCGTACGCAGCGAGGCACCGTAGGCGTCGTGGGACGGGCCCGGGAACGAGGAGTTCCCGGGCCGGCGGCTGTGGCTCCGCTCATGAGGCTCCGCGCGGGAGCCGGGTCACGGTTCCCGCGCCGGCGGCACGACCGTGGTGGCGGAAGGCGAAGGACTGGCCCACCTCAAGGGCGACGGGCCGTCCGAGCGCGACCGTCACCGCGCCCTGGTGCAGCGGCTGGAGCGCGTCCGTGTCCTCGATCGACGTCACCACGCCCGACACCACGGCGGCGCGGATGTGGAACCGGAGCCGCTCACCCGTGCGTACTTCGGCACCCCCGTGTACTTCGGACAGCAGGGTGATGTCCGCGGCGAAGCCGGCGTGCGCGGCGACCGATCCCGGTCCCGCGAGCACCTGTCCCCGCTCGACCGCTCCCGCCGCCACACCGCGCAGCAGCAGACCCACGTTCATGCCCGCGCACGCCTCGTCCATCGGCGGCTCCCCCGCGTCGATGCCGGTGACGTGCGCCGTCGCGCCGTCGAAGCCGACGAGTTCCACCTCGTCGCCCTCACGCACCCGACCCCGCTCGATCCGGCCCGTCGGCATGACCAGCCGGCCCCGGCGGAACACGTCTTCGACGGGCATCAGGAACGGCTTCTCCACGGCACTCACCGATGCCCCCCCTCACAGCCCCGCGGACCGGTCCCGTTTGACATGGAGCGCACCCCAGTACCTAGCGTCCCAGGTGAACGGTCCGACGAGTGCAGGAGGCAGCAGCATGACCGACGTCCCCACCCGGTACCTGGGCGAACTGGCGGTCTCCGCGCAGGGGCTCGGCTGCATGGGCATGAGCCACGGGTACGGCGCCGCGGACGACGCGCAGTCGATCGCGACGCTGCGCCATGCCCTGGACCTCGGGGTCACCCTCCTCGACACCGCCGACTTCTACGGCGCCGGGCACAACGAGGAGTTGATCGGGCGGGCCGTCGCCGACAGGCGCGACGAAGTGGTGCTGGCGACCAAGTTCGGCTTCGCCAACCGTCTGGGCGAGCCCACCCTGATCCGCGGCGACGCCGCCTATGTGCGTCAGGCGTGCGAGGCGTCCCTGCGCCGGCTCGGGGTCGACCACATCGACCTCTACTACCAGCACCGGGTCGATCCCCGGGTACCGATCGAGGAGACCGTCGGGGCCATGGCCGAGCTGGTGCGGGCCGGCAAGGTGCGGTACCTGGGGCTGTCCGAGGCCGGCGCGGGGACCGTCCGGCGGGCGCACGCGGTCCACCCGATCTCCGCGCTGCAGAGCGAGTGGTCGCTGTGGACCCGGGACCTGGAGGCGGAGACCGTCCCGGTCTGCCGCGAACTCGGCATCGGCCTGGTCCCCTTCTCGCCGCTCGGGCGCGGCTTCCTGACCGGCCGTCACAGCTCGGTCGACGGGCTGGCGGAGACCGACGTACGGCGCGGCCAGCCGCGGTTCGCCGACGGCAACCTCGAACGGAACCTGGCGATCGTGGCCAAGCTGGAGGAGCTGGCCGCCGCCCGGTCCGTCACGGCCGGCCAGCTCGCCCTGGCCTGGTTGCAGCACCGGGGTGACGATGTCGTGCCGATCCCCGGCACCCGGCGGCAGCGGTATCTGGAGGAGAACCTGGCGGCGCTGGACGTCGAGCTGTCCGCCGAGGACGTCGCCGCGATCGAGGCCGCGGCCCCGCCCGAGCTCATCGCGGGCAGCCGTTACGACGCGACCAGCCTCACCTTCGTCAACCGCTGACCCCGACAGGAGCGGGTGCCGCCGGGCGGCCCCGCTCCCGCGCCGTACGCGCCGGTGGCCGTACCCGCCCGCTCACTGACCCGCGGCGGCGCCGAACCACCGGGACAGGTGGTCGAGCAGATCCCGCTGGTCCTCGCCGACCCAGGCCACATGGCCGTCCGGCCGCAGCAGGACCGCGGGCACGTCCAGTTCCTCGCTGACGTCGGCGACATGGTCGACCCGGTCCGCCCAGCCCGCCGCCGAGAGCCGGCCCGTCTGGTCGAGCAGCAGGCCCCGGCCGCCGTGCATCAGCCCGTAGAGGCGGCCCCGCTTCAGCGGGACGTCCCGCAGACGCCGGCCGAGCAGGTCGTGCCCCTCCCCGAGGTCGTAACGGACGTCGACCGCGGTGATGATCCCGGTGACGTACCGGTTCACCTCCTCGAAGTCCATGAGCCTGCCGAACAGTTCCCGCAGCGCGGTCGCGCCCGGGTCGGTCCCCAACAGCGTCATCTGCGCACGGGTGTTGTCCAGTACGGCGGCGCCCACCGGATGCCGTTCGGCGTGGTAGCTGTCCAGCAGGCCCTCCGGAGCCCAGCCGGCCACCTCCGCGGCCAGTTTCCAGCCGAGGTTGAACGCGTCCTGGACGCCGAGGTTGAGCCCCTGCCCCCCGGTCGGCGGGTGGATGTGCGCCGCGTCGCCGGCCAGCAGCACCCGGCCGACCCGGTAGCGCTCGGCCTGCCGGGTGGCGTCACCGAACCGGGACAGCCAACGCGGCGTGTGCGCGCCGAAGTCGGTGCCCGCGACCGCCCGCAGCCGTGCCTTGAACTCCTCCAGGGTCGGCGCGGCCGTACGGTCCTCGGCCACCCCGTCGGCGGGTACGCCGATGCGGTACACCCCCTTGTTCCCGTCCACGTCGGGAATGGCGCCGAACCGGAGCTGGGTCTTGCGGACCTCCGCGACGACGGCGGCGATCGTCGCCGGATCCTCGGTCACCTCCATGTCACCCAGCAGCGTCTCGACCTTGGAGGGCTCACCGGGGAAGCCGACGCCGAGCAGCTTGCGCACCGTGCTGCGGCCGCCGTCGCAGCCGACGAGGTACCGCGAGCGCAGCCGCGTGCCGTCGGCCAGTTCGGCCGTCACCCCGTCCGCGTCCTGGCTCAGCCCGACCACCTCCTGGCCGCGCCGGATCTCGGCCCCGGCTTCCACGGCACGCTCGTTCAGCAGCCGCTCGGTGGCCTGCTGCGAGATGGCGAGGCCGTACGGGTGGGCCGTGTCCAGCCGTTCCGGCCACGGCTTCATGACACCGCCGAAGAGCCCGCCGACGCGGAACTTCTCACCGGCCGCCAGGAACCGGTCGAGCAGGCCGCGCTGGTCCATGATCTCCACGCTGCGCGCGTGCAGACCGCGTCCGCGGGACTGCGCGGTCGGCTCGGTCAGCTTCTCCAGCACGACCACGTGTACGCCGTGCAGCCGCAGTTCGCAGGCCAGCATCAAGCCGGTCGGTCCGCCGCCGACCACGAGCACGTCGATCATCAAGGCCCCCCATTTCCGCAGGTTCTGGTCGAGGCCGGAGATTCTGCAACACCAAGGGGGCCTTGCCGCAAGGTCCCCCGTGCGCTATATGTTGAGAGTGGCAAGGAGTGGGTGACCTCCTTGCCTTTGTCATGTGTGTCGGGTCATCTGTTCCGGGTCATGCGTGCCGGGTCATGTGCGCCCGTTTCTCCCACCCGGGCCGGGCCCCGTACGCCTCAGCGTTGGAGACGGACGGTGAAGTGCCGCTCGGTGGCGCCCGCGGGAACGGTACGGACGAATCCCCGGGCGGTGCTGTAGGCGCCCGAGCCGCCGGTGATGCCGACGTCGACGGAGGACGGGGCGGGCAGGTGCAGCAGCGATTGCGCGCTGAACTGCCCCTCGGGAAGCGCGAAGGTGCCGATGCACTGGAGGGCGGCCGGGCTGACCCGGGTGAAGGTGCAGACCGAACTGTGATCGCCCACCTTCTCGCCGTCGCGGTAGAGGTCCTCGTGCACGATCCGCTGGTCGCCCACGCTGATGCCCGGTGCGCCCAGGTCGACGTCCCCGGACGAGGTCTGCTCGCCGACCAGTTGGAAGGTTGTCGCGTGCGGCATCGCGACGGCCGCGTCCGCCGACGCCGACGGTGCGAGCGCCGCACCGCCGACGACGGCCACGGCGGCTCCGGCGGCGGCCAGCAGGTGGCGTGCCTTGCGCGTTCCGGTGATGTCCGGCATCTGTGTGCTCTTTCTGTTCAGGGGTCTGTGAAGTGGGGCCGACTGCCCCGGCAGGGGCGGCGGAGTCAGGCGGTGGCGGCGGAGTCAGGCGGTGGCGGACGCGCGCCGCCGTCCCCGGCGGCCACGCGGGACGAGGAGCACCGAGGCGACGACGGCCCACAGGGCCAGCGTCACGACGGGTCCTGCCGCGTGCGCGCCGTGGAAGTAGCTGAGGTCGGCGATGGCGCGGACGGCGGCGCCGGGTGGCAGCAGCGCGGAGACGGCCCGGGCGGCGGCGGGCAGCAGGTCCGCCCCGATGGTGGCGCCACTGGTGGCGTTGCCGACGGTGAGGAGCAGGAGGGTGGCGACCGGCAGCCCGATGGGGCCGAGGTAGGTGCCGAGCAGCTTGGTGGTGAAGGCGGCCGCCGCGGCGAGCAGGGCGAGGGTGGCGATCAGTGGGACGACCGGTGCCGGAACGGCTCCCAGCACCGGCCCCGCGATGATCGCGGCCACGGTGCCGATGGCCGCGGAGGCACCGGTCAGCAGCCAGAACCGGTGGCGCAGACGGAGGAGACCGGCCAGGCCGACGGCGTTCGAGCCGAGCACGAAACCGGCCAGGGTGACGCCGAAGGCCAGGTAGAAGCCGGCCAGCCCGCGGGCGTCGTAGTGGGCCAGCGGCCGGACGTCCTCGGTGCTGACGCGCACGCCCGCCCCCTGGGCGTAGGCGCCGACGAGGGACTTCACGGCGGCTGTGGTGGACGTGCCGTTGGCCCCCGCCACCTCCAGGCGCAGCTCGCCCGGACCGTCGCTGCTGAGCGCGGCGACGACGTCGTGGTGCTCCAGGGCCCGGCGGGCCGCGTCGGCGTCGGCGGCGGGGCGCACCTCGACGCTGTCGCCGAGTGCGCGGTGCATCTCGCCCGGCAGGTCGGTACCGGCGACGGCGAGGGGGACGTGGTGCGGCTGCGGGTCGCGCTGGAGCCCCACGTAGCAGCTGACGAAGGCCGCTACGACGATCAGGGCGATGAGGGCCGGTTGCAGCCAGGCTCTGACCGGCGGCCGACGATGGACGGCGGTGTGACCGGCCGGGGCGGGGGTTTCCATGATGAGGCTCTCTGACGGTGGGTCGGGGAGTGTGCGGGGGGATGTACGGGGCCGTACGGGGCGCCGGATTACGAGCATATGCTCCTATTTTGGTGGGGGCAAGGGTGGAGGCCCTGTCATGGGCGGGGTGCCCGCGCGAGACCGTCGAGACGGCGCCGAACGACCGCCGGGCACGCATCGCCGCGGTCACGCCGGACGGAGGTGCGGCGACCGTTCCCGCCGTTCCTGCTGTGCCGACGTTCCCGTCGTTCCGCCGTTCCTGCTGTGCCACCGTTCCCGCCGCGCCGCCATGGCCGCGGCGGCTCAGTGTGGGTGCGGGTGCGCAGGGGAGTGGTCGTCGGAGTGGTCGTGGCCGGCAGGGCGCTGGGCCAGGGCTTCGGCGCGCGCGGCGACCTCCTCCGTCGTCACGGCGCGCAGGCCGGTGAGCACGTCCTCCAGGGCGGCGAGCCAGAGCCGGTAGTAGTCGTAGGGTTCGTCCGGCGCCGCCGTGGACTCCCAGGCCGAGATCCGGGCGACCAGCGCGGCCTGGAACTCCGGCCAGGTGAACGCGCCCGCCTCGTACAGGCTGACGGCCATGCCGAAGGCGCGGCTCTCCCACGGCTCGGCGAACACCAACTCGCCGTTGGAGCGCGGCGGTGCGGCCGGCCCCTCGATGTCCAGCGGCGCGCTCATGGTGCCGCCACCTTCGCCACGCCGACCATCGCGTCCCGCGTCACCAGGGGCACGAGCTCCTCCTCGGACAGATGCTCGGTTCCGGCCGGACGCTCGGGCAGCACGAGCCAGCGCACCTCGGCGGTGGAGTCGTGGACGGTGATCCGGACGTCGTCGTCCAGGTCGAGTCCCATCTCGGACAGTACGGTGCGCGGTTCCTTGACCACGCGTGAACGGTAGGCGGGGTCCTTGTACCAGCTCGGCGGCAGGCCGAGCACCGGCCACGGGTAGCAGGAGCACAGGGTGCACACCACCACGTTGTGGGTGGTCGCCGTGTTCTCCACCACGACGATGTGCTCGCCCTGCGCCCCGGAGAAGCCCAGTTCTCTGATGGCCGCCGTGCCGTCTTCGAGCAGCCGGCGCCGGTACTCCGGGTCGGTCCACGCCTTGGCGACGACCTTGGCGCCGTTGAGCGGGCCCACGTTGGTCTCGTAGGTGGTGATGATCCCGTCCATCGTCTTCGGGTCGATCAGTCCCCGCTCGGTGAGCAGTTGCTCCAGCGCCTCCGTGCGCAGGGAGGGGGGAAGGCGGTCGGCCGTTCCGCTGGTGGTGGTCATGAGGTTCGCTCCAGATAGCTCTCGTACATCTCGACGGTGAGGGCGAAGGGCGCGGCGTCGGCGCCCCACAGCTCGCGCGAGTCGAACCGCACGGAGTAGACGTGCTGCGGGTTCTCGCCCAGGAAGTGCGCGTTGGTGTCCGGCAGCACGGAGGCGGGCTGGACGCGCTCGACGACACCGGTGTGTCCGCGCACGTAGGCCGGCAGCCGGGTGTGGCCGGGCACCGGCGTGTCCCTGGTCCGCACCCGCTCCCCGGCGGTGAAGGCCGGGTCGGTGTCGACGGGGCGCAGCGAGCCGGCGCCGACCGGCGCCGCGGTCGGCGCGTAGTCGGGCCGCGGGGCCGGGACGGGAGGCTCCTCGACGTGCTCGCCCCGCAGATTGCGGGCGCGGGCGTCGATCGCGCCCGGAGCCAGGGTGGCGCTTTCGGTGAGCATCAGCTCCGCGCCGTTGAGCCAGCGTCCGAAGTAGCCGTCGTCCAGGTAGGCGGCCCGGTCCAGGCGCTCCAGGGCATGGCGGAAGGCGTCCGCGTTGTAGCCGCCGCACGCGATGCGGCTGGAGAGGAGCGCCAGGGCGAACGCCCGGCCCTGCCAGGGTTGTTCGAAGACCGGTTCGTCGGCCCTCGGTGGGTGAAGGGGGCCCCATCCCGGGGTGCCCCCCATATCGGCGATGCCGTCCATGGGTGACCTCTCGTATATGCCTGATAAAGGATATTTTCGATCGCTTTGGGGTGGATGGCTCGATCGGCGGGGTGCGGGCCCCGGTGAATCCGCCGCGGGATGCCGTGCGCGGGGAGCGCGGGTGGTTCACTCGCCCAGCAGGCCGAACGTGGCACCGAGCGTCACCCACGGCACCAGCGCGGTGGCGACCGACCAGGGCGACGGCGGTGACGGCGACGGCGGCGTCACGCGGCGGGCGAGCCGAACACCGCCATGGAGTCACCGGCTGCGGACAGGGGTGGGCCTGGCATGGGGGTTCCTTCGTGGGGGCCCCGGGGCAGCGGGTGGGTCGGGACGGGCTCGGGCCTCCCGGCCACAATACGAGCAACTGCTCCTAATGGGAAGGGGTGTCCCCGTCGGGTTCCGGAAAGGCTGCCCCCAGCCTGGTAACAGCTGTTACCGTCGAGGCATGGCGAAGACACAGCTGGGCGCGCGCGTCGATGAGGAGATCGCGGAACTGGCCCGGGCCCGGGCCAGGGACCGCGGCCTGAGCGTCGGCGACTACATCGCCTCCCTCGTGCGGGACGACACCGGCGGACTGCGGCAGCGCGGCATGGACGCCGCCCGCCGGTTCCTCGACGAGCACCAGGCCGTCTTCGACGCGGCCGAGGACGCGGACCGGGGCACCCCGGGCGTGCACGCGGCCTGATGGAGCTGTACATCGACGTCCCCTGGATCCTCGATGTCGCGGAGCTGGCCGGGGCGCGGGACCCGGCCCCCGAGGACTACGGCGTGCCGGTGGCCGCCGTCGCCTGCCACCGCGCGGAACTGCTGGAGCAACCCGTCTACGACGGCCCCTTCGCCCGGGCCGCCGCCCTGGTGCACATCCTGGGCCGCTGCCGCTGGCTGGAGCGCTCCAACATGGCCGTCGCCGCGGCGACGGGCGTGATGTACCTGGAAGCCTCCGGCATCCCGGTCAAGCCCACCCACGACGACGCGGTGGCCCTGCGCGACCTCCTGCGGGACCCCGGGTGCACCGCTCCGGAGATCGCCGCCCTGCTGCGCACCTGGCCCCGGGCGACCTGACCGCCACGTCCGCCGTCGCGTTCAGGACCACAACGCCTGGGCGACGGCGGCGCCGATGAACGCGGCACCGAGGCCGGTCACCACGCTGGCGATCACGTTGGCGGCGGCGAAGAACCTGGCGCCGCTCTCGGCCAGCCGCAGCGTCTCGTAGGAGAACGTCGAGTACGTGGTCAGGGCGCCGCAGAACCCGGTGCCGAGCAGCAGTTGCACCGAGTGGGAGGCGGCGCCGTAGGTCACGGCACCGGACAGCAGGCCCAGGACCAGGCAGCCGGTCACGTTGACGACGAACGTGCCCCAGGGGAAGACGGTGTCGTGCCGGGCCTGTACGGCGCGGTCGGTCAGGTACCGCAGCGGCGCTCCGACCACGGCACCGGCGATGACGAGCAGCCAGTTCACTTCCCCTGCTTCTCCCTGTCCTGTCGGACGTAGTGGATGACCTCGCACTCGTCGAGGATCACCAGCCCCTCCGTGACCAGCTCGTCCAGTCGGGGCAGGAAGGCGCGGACGCGGGCCGCGTCGTCCACGATGACGATCGCCACGGGCAGGTCCTCGCTGAGCGACAGCAGGCGGCTGGTGTGGATCAGGGAGGAGGCGCCGTAGCCCTCGATGCCCTTGAACGCGCTCGCGCCGGCCAGCCCGGCCTCGTGCGCGCGGTGGATGATCTCGTTGTAGAGCGGCTTGTGATGGAAGGTCTCGCCCTCGCTGACGAAGATGGTCAGGCGGAGCGCGGAGCCGTGCAGCCGTGTCACTTCGTCCTCCTCATCCTCCACGAGATCAGGCCGCGGGTGGCCGCTGCCGCGAGCCACACGGCCGCGAGCGCGGCGAGCAGGGTGGCGGCCAGGTAGGCCAGGCCGGTGCGGGCGTGGCCGCCCTGCACCAGTTGGTGGATGTCGACGCTGTAGGTGGAGAAGGTCGTGAAGCCGCCCAGGACGCCGGTGCCGAAGAAGGGGCGCACCAGCCGGTGCGCTGCCCACACCTCCGTGATGACGACCATGAAGGCACCGATCACCGCGCAGCCGGCCGCGTTCACCAGGAGGGTGGTCCAGGGGAAGGCGCCGGGTGCGGTCGGCCAGAGCAGGGAGGCGCCGTAGCGGGCCATGGCCCCCAGCGCGCCGCCCGCCGCGACGACCGCGATCACGGGCGCCTGCCCGTCGGCGAGTCCGCGGCGTCGCGTGGGCGCGGGCGCTCTGGCGCCGGGAACCGTGGGCTCCGTGGTCTGATCGCGGGGAGCTGTCATGCGCGCGCGTCTCCTACTCGTGCGGCCGCCCGGCATGCGGGCGCGTGCGCTCACAAGCAGGGGCTGTCGGCGGCGTCGATGCCGCGGTTCGGGTGCGGCGAGCCCCACCGCCGCGCGACCGCCTGTTCCGGGCTGCCGTCGGTGACCAGCGTAACCGGGGGCACGGAGCACCGTCGCGCCGGCTGCCGTGGAGCGGCGTCGGGGGGTCAGCAGAGGTCGAGCGCCGCTCGCAGGTTGTGCTCGGCGATGCCCGCCATCGCCGCCCGGTCGGGAAAGTCCCCGCCGAGCAGCCGCAGCGGTCCCGCCGTCAGCGAGAGCCGCTGCGCCAGCAGGTAGAGTGCGAGCCGGTCCTCGTCCAGGCCGGCCATCGCCAGCGGCCCGTACGCCTCGCCCAGGCGGATCCGCAGGAAGACGTGCTCCCATTCGACGTCGAAGTACATCGTGCCCTCGATGTCGATCACCACGGGGTGGCCGTCCGTGTCGACCAGCACATGGTCGGGTCCCAGCTCCCCGTGCACGACCGCGTACCGCTCGCGGGGCCGCACCGCGCCCGCCAGGTCCCGCAGCCGCTCCTCCAGCCGGCCGCGGGCCGCGTCGATCCGCTGATCACGCGAGGCGGCCTCCGCGAGGTCCCCCAGCGCGCGGGCGAGGACGACCCCCTCACACGACGTCCCGAGTGACGTCCCTCCGCCGTCGACCACGGCTACCTTGCCGTAATAGGGAGCACGGTGACGCCGCATCGCCTCCAGCGCCTCCCCGAGCCGGTCCAGGACCGGGGCGGCGGCGCGGGGGTCGCGCGCGATGAGATGCTGCAGGTTCTCCCCTCGGACGTCCGCCACGACCGCGAGATCGGACGGGCCGTGGACGCCGGCCCGCTCGGTCAGGCGGATCGCCGGGACACGGACGCCGAGCGCGTCCAGCCGCGCGTGCGCGGCCTCGAACAGGTCCAGCCCGAGACCGGGCGAGAACGGGTCGGTGAGGTCGTCGTCGCCCGGGGCCGCCGGCCAGTAGTTCTCGCCGTCGTCCCACACATACGCGACCGCCGTCGACGCGTCGTCCATCACCAGCCGGTACACGCCCTTCTTGCTGCCGCCCGCGAGCCGCTCGACCGCCTCCAGCCGCCGCCCGCCGCCCAGCGCGGCGCGTGCCGCACCTGCCAACCGCTCGCGCGTCACTGCCCTGGGTGCCACGTCCCCGCCCGTCCCTCCGCCATGTCAACTCGCGCACTGTACGGAAGTGTTGAGAGCCTGGCGACCCGGAGAGGAGGACGCGCGCCCCTCTCGCCTAAAATGGACCGACAAGTCCAGTGCGGGGTGGAGGAGGGCACGCGAACATGAGTGGTGGGACCGCACCGCGGCTGACCCCCAAGGGCATGGCCACCCGGCGCCGCATCGTGGAGGGCGCGGCCGAGGAGATCCGCGAGCGGGGCGTCGCCGGGACGACACTCGACGACATCCGGGCCCGCACCGCGACCAGCAAGAGCCAGATCTTCCACTACTTCCCGGGCGGCCGGGAGGAACTGCTGCTGGCGGTGGCCGCCCGCGAGGCCGAACGCGTCCTGGAGGACCAGGAACCGCACCTCAGCGACCTGACCACCTGGTCGGCCTGGCAGGACTGGCGGGACGCGGTCGTACGGCGGTACGAACAGCAGGGCGTCAACTGCCCGCTCGGCACGCTGATCCTCGAACTCGGCCACACCACTCCGGCCGCGCAGGCCCTCACGGCCCAGTTGGTCAGGCAGTGGCAGGCGGCGCTGCGCATCGGCATCCAGCACATGCAGGACAGCGGCGAGGCCGACCGCCGACTGGACGCCGACCGGCTGGCCGCCGCACTCGTGGCCGCGGTGCAGGGCGGCGTGACCATCCTGATGGCGACCGGCGCCATCGGACACCTGGAAGCGGCGCTCGACACGACGCTGGGGCTACTGCGCACCCCCGCCCTTCCGGCGGTCCGCCCAGGGACGTGACACGACCGCGCCGAGCACGCTGCATCAACTGAGTCGGTACGCCGATCCACGAGTCGGTACGCCGTATCCAGGAGTCGGCCGCCCTCATCCATGATTCCGGCGCAAGTCGGACACGGCTAGCATGCGGCCACATCATGGACTTCACGGATGTGTCACTCACCGCGCTGCGCGTCTTCCGGGCCGTCGCCGAACGGGGGACCTTCACCGCGGCAGCCGCGTCGCTGGGCTACACCCAGTCGGCGGTGTCACGGCAGATCGCCGCGCTCGAACGGGCGGCGGGCGCCGAGCTGCTGGAGCGGCGGCGCGACGGCGTACGGCTCACCGCGGCCGGCCGTGTCGTGATGCGGCGGGCGACGGTCGTGCTGGACGAGATCGACGCGACGGCCAGGGAGTTGTCGGGCCTGCCCGGGCAGGCGGGGACGGTCCGCCTGGGCTGGTTCCCGAGCGCCGGCGCCGTCCTGCTGCCGCGCGCGCTGACGGCACTGGGCCGTACCGATCCCGGTCTTCGGGTCGTCGGCCGGGAGGGCAGCACCCCGGCGCTGGTGCGCGCCCTCAGGGCCGGCAGCCTCGACCTGGCCCTGCTCGCGTCCGCGCCGCCGTTCCGGCCGCCGGACGCCGAGTCGCCCCCGCTCGTCGTGCGGACCCTCACCGAACGCCCGCTGTGTCTGGCGGTGCCCGCCGGCCATCCGCTGGCCCGCGGCGACTTCGTCGACGTGGCCGACCTGCGGGGGCAGCGCTGGATCGCGGGGGCGTCCTCGGGCGAGGACCAGCTCATGGGTGTGTGGCCGGGCCTGGACGAGCGGCCGGAGATCGCCCACACCGCGCGCGACTGGCTCGCCAAGCTGCACCTCGTCGCCGCCGGCTGCGGGCTGACCACCGTGCCGGCCGCCCTCGCCGCCGCCGCGCCACCGGGCGTCCGCGTCCTCCCGGTCCGGGGCGGGCCCCAGGAACAGCGGCGCGTGCTCCTGGCCCGGCTGCCCCATCCGCCGGCGGACCCGGTCACCCGCGTGGCGGCGGCCCTCCGCGCGGCGGCCCTCGACGTGGACGCGCCGTCGTCGTCGCCGTGAGGGAGGCTGGGCGGCGGCCTCGGCGCGCCCAGCCCCTGTCGCGCCTCGGACCGGTGCCGGGGTTCGATCGGGGCGCCGGCCGCGGCCGCCGTGTGCCGGGCCGAGGAGTCAGCGCGTGCCGCTGCGCCGGGCGGCCTCGTCGGCGTCCGTGAGGAGTCGTTCCAGCCGTGTGAGCTGACGGGCGTCGAGGGCGCCGAAGATGCGCTGGAGTATCCGGACGCCCGCCTGCTCGCCGGCCGCGAGGGCCGTGTGGCCCTGCTCGGTCAGCGTGACGGTCTTGCGCCGGCGGTCCACGGGATCGGGGGTCCGGGTGACCAGCCCCAGGCGTTCGAGGGCTTCGACGGCCTGCGTGACGGAGCGGGGCGCCTGGCCGAGCGCCTCGGCGAGTTCGGCCTGATGGAGCGCGCCGCGCCGGGCGAGGAGCTGGAGCAGCTTGGTGCGGGCCAGGGACAGGCCGGCCGCGGCCATGTGCTGATCGACCGCTGTCCGGACCTGGTGGGCGACGGCCAGGAACCGCAGGCCCACGTCCGCGGGGTCGGGGCTGGTGGGCGGCGCTGTTTCGTGCTTGCTCATGACGTCGGGTATCGTCCCACACACAATCGATGAGGTACCTCACGAATGGGGGAACGGTGACCCGTCCCGTTGCTGTGATCACTGGCGCGACCTCCGGGCTGGGCCGGATCGCCGCCCTGGAGCTCGCCCGCCGCGGCTACGACCTCGGCATCGTGGCGAGGTCCCCGCACAGGGCCGACGCCCTGCTCGCCGAGATCGGGGAAGCGACCGGAGGTGCCGCGCGGGCCGACGTCTTCCTCGCGGACCTCGGAGTCGTCGCACAGGCCCGCCGGGCCGGCCGGGAGATCGCCGCGCGGTGTGCGCGGCTGGACGTACTGGTCAACAACGCGGGCCTGCACGCGTTCGCCCAGCGCGTCACGGCCGAGGGGCTGGCGGAGATGACCGCCGTCAACTACCTCGGCCCGTTCGCCCTGACCCAGGCGCTCACGGACACGCTGCTGGCGTCCGGTCCGGCGCGGATCGTGAACGTCGCCTCCGAGGCGTCCCGAAGGGCCGGCAGCATCGCGCCGGCCACGGACCTGCGGGACACCGCCCCCTACACGCGGCGCGCGTCCATGGCCCTGTACGGCCGGACCAAGCTGATGACCATCATGTGGACCCAGGAACTGGCCCGGCGCCTGGACGCCACGAAGGTCACGGTGAACTGCTGCGACCCGGGCTTCAACGCGACCGGTCTCGGCCGCGACCTGCCCGGCTCCGCCGCGCTGCGGCGCGTCCTGAACGCCCTCAAGGTCGGCGACCCGCGCAGGGGCGCGGGCATCATCGTCCGCCTGGCGACCGATCCGGCGTTCGCGCACACCACCGGCGGCTACTTCTCCGTACGCGACGCCAGGCCGTTGCGGTGCCCCGAGCCCGGCCGCGGCGAGGACGTCCAACGGCAACTGTGGGCGGAAACGGAGTCGTTGCTCGCCCAATGACGTTGATGGGGTTCTGGCGCGAGCCGCCGCACGTGGTGACCGACGCCGCCCGCACCACCGCCGGCCTCCGCCTGGCCGCCACCAGCGAGCCGCGGCCCGACCCGGCCGGCCGTGACCTGCTCCCCGACCACCTCCTGGGAGCGGACCGCCTCACTCCGCGACCCGTCCTGCTCCTCCGGGTGCCAGGCCACCAGGAGGAGGCCGAAGGACGGCGGTCGCCGTGCCAGGGGTGAGTCCTCGGATCAGCCCTCGGCCGGGCCGTTCGGGAGCCACGCCGCGAAGACCTCCGGGAGACGGTCCAGGTCCTCGGCCGTGACCGTGACGAGGCGCAGGCCGTGGTGGCGGCCCAGCTCCCGCTTGCGTCTGACCTTCGCGGCGTAGGCCTCCTTCGTCAGGAGACCCAGCGCCTCGACGAACGTGCCGTCCGCCAGGCGCCAGTCCGCCCGCAGGCCGGTCGTGTTGAGTTCCGGGTGGCGCGGGTAGGCGGGCTCCGGCTCGTGGGCCACGCACCAGTGGTGGAGGAAGTCGTCCACGTGCCGTTCGAACAGGGAACGGCACAGATGCCCGTCCGTCGCCCTGGTCGCCGTACCCATCGACGTACGGACCCCGTCCGTGAGGAGCCCCGCGTGCGCCAGCCACTCGGTCCAGGTGCGGGCCGGACGCGCCGGCCGCGCGCTCAGCAGCGTGGAGGCGGGGCGCGGCACCAGGAAACGGCAGAGCATCGCCTCGTCGACCAGGCCGGGACTCCCGAACGGGACGCCGATGCGGTCCAGTTGGGCGAGGGACGGCGGCCCGGAGAACTCGATCCGGGCGAGCCGGCGCAGCGCGTACACGATCGCCTCCGTCCACGCGCCGTCCTCGCCGGTGTCCCGCAGCACCCCGTGTCGCGCCAGGGCGCAGCAGCCGTGGCAGTAGAAGAGCCCCGGGCGCGCCGACTGGGCGGAGCGCCCGCAGAGCCGGCACGGCCCGCGCTCCGCCAGGTCCACGGGGGCCCCGAACAGCGATTCCAGGGCCCGCCGGTAGTACGGGTTCTCCGCCGCGTCGTCGGCGAGCGGCGGCAGCGGGCTCCCGGCCGTCGCGGTGGCCGTCCCGCCGCCGGGCCTCGCGTCGAGCCAGCGGCGGTGGGGCTCCGGGACCAGCCGCCGCACTGCGGCCGTCACCCGGCTGGAGCGGCTGACCGGGCTGATCGCGCCCGGCGCGAACGCGGCCCGGGCGTTGTGCCGCGCCACCTCCTCGGGCGGCGCGCCCCAGGTCACGAGCAGCGGCCGCACGCCGTGCCGGCGCAGCAGCACGGTCAACGCCTCGGCGAGCGGCGCCGCGTACACGGTGAGCGTCCCCGAGTCCCGGTCGAACCAGCCGGCTTCGGCGAGCGCGTCCCGTGACACCCCCGGCTGCGGGAGCCGGATCGACCACGTGCCCCGGCCCACGACGACCACCGCGTCCGGGAAGCCGCCGAGCGCGGCCGGGTCCTCGGGCGCGTCCACGTCCACCCCGTGCGCGCAGCGCGTCGAGCGCCTCGGCGCGCAGTCGCTCGTCGACGAGGGTGAGCGGGCCGTCCGGCTCGTGGTACCGCCCGACCTCCGCACCGGACTCGTCGAGCACGAGGATCCGCGTGTGGTGGAAGACGGAACGGGTGACGGCACGCAGGCCGCGGAAGCCGTGGGCCGCGTTCCGGTACGTCTCCCAGGCCGCCAGGAGCGACCGTGCCTCGGCGTCCCGGCGCAGCCGCGCGCGGTCCCGCTCGGTCTCCCGTCCCCAGGCCCCGCCTGCGGCCCGGTGGCTCAGACCGGTCCGCAGCCGGATGGCGAACCGCTCGGCCAGCGCCCGGCGCAGGCCCCCTTCGACACCGGCCGGGGTCTCCTGCTCCGTGTCCGGGTCCGTGTGGTGTTCCGCCAAGTAAGCGTCCACGAGGGCTCGTACGATTTCACGCTCGGGCAGCAGCACCCGTACCGAACCGACCGCGTGCCCGCCCGTCGGCTGCCACGGGTGGATCGAGCTCTACGACCTGGAGAGCGACAGCCGTTTCCGTCCCGGTCTCCTCGGTGAGCCTGCGGATGCTCTCACTCGTGAGGTGCAGCGCGCTGCTGTGGAGGTAGCCCATGTGCCGGTCGAGAACGGACCCGCCGTGCTCGGGCGGGGCGGCGACCGAGACGGCACGCGTGTCGTGGTCGTTGTCGGGCCGGGGGACGAGGCTCACGCGTACGGGTACGACAGCGTCGCACTTCGCCTTGGGCGGTGCCGGCCTGACGCTCTCTCTCCGCAGCCGGCTCAGGACGAACGCGCGCAGGGCGGGCACGGAGTCGTCGAAGACGGCGAACGCGGGGGAGTGGTCCGTGGCCGGATCGCCCGGGACCATGAGCAGTCCGGCGTCGGGGGCGTACTGGATCGCGTCTCGGCTCGACATGTCCGGATTGTGTCAGAGGCATATGCCAAACACGGGGGACCGCCGTTGTCAGTGGCGGCTCCTATCGTGGAGGCGTCGCTCGAACTCAGCACACGGGGGAGACATGTCCGAGACCAGCGTCGTCATGCCCGAGCACGCGCCGCATCCGGCGATCGTCCATGGACCGACACGCCAGGTCCTGGCGCCGGGCGAGCGGCTGGACGGCCATGGTCTGGTCAGCTTCCGTCCGCTCACCGAGCCGTCGCTGCTGACGGTTCGTGACCATGTGGCCGTGCTGGGCGGCGACCCGGCGGAGCTCGATCCGGACCTCGCCGGACTGCTGCTGATCGGCCGTCTGGTCGTGGAGGGCGACGAGGACGGTGAGGAGGTCGTCCTGGACGCCGTCACCGGACGCGTCTTCAGCATGTGGCTCCACGCCGAGTCGCCGGACGGCGCGGAACTGTTCCCGCTGGCTCCGTCGGTCGGCGCGCTGGCCCGCTTCCTGGCCGCGGTGGACGCGTTCCGGGGGTTGCGCGGCAGGTTCGCCGGCCTGGCCGGGAGGACGGGCCCTGAGGCGGTGAGGGACGGGGAGCGGTTGCTGATTTCGGTGTTCACCGAGGAGGAGTGGGGCGAGGACGGCTGGGGCCCGGCCGGTCCGCGGTCCGGCTGGGACCGGCCGATACCGGCGTTCTGGAGGATCGCCGCGGTGATACGCCCGCTCGGCCTGATCGCAGGTCCCGGTCGGGGGCTGGCCCTGGAGCTGCCGGAAGGCCTGCTGGACGGGGTGTTCGGCGCCGAGGGGATGGTGCGGCTCACCGACGACCAGCTGCCGCCGGCCCTCGTCCACACCCCGACCCGCCGTTTCCTGACCGAAGCGGGCCTGCCCCGCGACGGCTTCATGTTCTACGGCCCTGAAGCCGAACCGCTGGTCACGCTCCCGGAGGACTGGGCCGAGTCACAGAGCGACCCCCGGCACGCCCACCTGTGGGAGGGCGGCGAACAACTGCCGTCGGACGCGGAACACCTGGTGGTGCTCGGCGGGCTGGTCCACGACTTCGACCTGCTGCTCGACGGCCGCACCGGTGCCCTCTTCCACACCGAGCTCGGCGCCGACCACGTCGTCCCGGTCAACGCCGACGTCTCCACCCTCGCCTTCACGCTCTGGCTGCACCAGCGGGAACAGGCCCTGGACAAGGAGCACGAGTTCACCCAGGACTTCTACCACCAGCTCGCCGACACCATGATCGAGGTGCTGGCCTCGGCCGACCCGGTCGCCTGCGCCCCCGCCGCGACCCCGGACGACTACCGCTACTGGCCGGAGGTCTTCCACGACGAGGCGGGCGGCGTCCTGTGACGGCAGACGCCCCCGCGCCGTTCAGGACGGCAGGCGTCCCGGTTCCGTTCCGGGGGTGAACCGAGGTCCAGGGCGGTGTGCCCGGACGAGCGTGCACGCCAGGGGCGTGTCGTCGGCAGGGGCGGTGAGGACGTCGATCCGGTCGACGAGGAGGCCGTGGTCGACGAGGAGGTCTTCCCAGAGGGTGGGGGTGAGCACCCACATCCGAACGGTCAGGGAGCCGCCTCCCGCGAGGGGCAGCCTCTCGGGCCGGGCGGTGACGGAGGTCGACGGACCGTCCCCGGCGGAGCTGGTGTGCAGGGCCGAGAAGACGAGTCGGCCACCCGGTGCCAGCGCGCCCGCCAGGGCGGGCAGGAGGCGGTGCGGGTCGATGTACGGCACGCCGTGGACGGAGTAGACGACGTCGTACGGCTCCGCCCCGCCCAGGTACTCCGCCGCGTCGGCGTGGATCAGGCGGAGGCCCGGCTGACCGCTGTAACGGGCGACCGCTCGCTCGTGCTGGGCACGGGCGCCCTCGACGGCGTCGACGCGGGCGCCGTTGCGTGCCAGGTGGGCGGGGAACTTGCCGGTGCCCGAACCGAGGTCCAGGACGCGGCGGCCGGTGAGGTCGGCGAGGACTTCCTCGCCGGGGCCGGCGGTCGGCCAGTAACCCCAGGACAGCCGGTCGACCTCGGGGATCTCGGTGCCGCGGGCCTGATGATGGGTGCCGTAGGCGTTCCAGGCGAGGAGTGTCCGGCGTTCGATGTCCAGCACGGTGGCTCCCAGGGCGGGTTCGACGGTGGTCAGGGGTTCAGGGATGCGGCTCTTCGGTGCCGCGCTGCTGTAGCCGCCACAGGGATCGGAACAGGCCCGGCTCCCGGGTGAGGTGCGCGTACGTCCCCTCCTGGACGATCCGTCCCTGGTCGAGGACCACGATCCTGTCCGCCACGGCGACATTGGCGAGGCGGTGGGTGATCAGGAGGACGGCGCGGTCCTTGGCCAGGTCGCGCAGGCCGGAGAAGACGCGGTGTTCCGCGCGGGCGTCCAGCGCGGCGGTGGGCTCGTCCATCACCAGCAGGGCCGCCCGCCGGTGGAACGCCCGCGTGAGCACGACGCGCTGCCACTGGCCCCCGGAGAGCTGCTGGCCACCGAACCACTCCGACGTCAACAGGGTGTCGAGCCCCGACCGCAGACCGGGCAGCATGTCGGCCGCCCCGGACGCCTCACAGGCCGCGAGGACGGCGGCGTCCGTGGTGTCGCCCTGCCCGAAGGTGATGTTGTCGCGGAGGGTCAGCGGCAGATACGTGTACTTCTGCGGGGCCAGCGCCACGTGCTTCCACGCCTCCCAGGGCTCCAGGTCCGCCGTGAGCGTGTGGTCCCAGGCCACCTCGCCGGACGTGGGCAGCAACAGGCCGCAGAGGAGACGGGACAACGTGGACTTGCCCGACCCGTTCTCCCCGACGAGCGCCACGATCTCCCCGCGCCGCACCCGGAGGGACACCCCGCTGAGGCTGTCCTTCGGCGCACCGTCGTACCGGTAGCTGACGTCACGGACCTCGAACCGCTGCGGCGGCCCGGGCAGCGTCCCGGTGCCCCGGGACGCCGTCATGGCCTGCCCGTGGGCGTTGTCGAGGAAGTTCTGCCAGTCCTGCACGTACCAGCCGGTGCGGACCAGCCGGGCCCCGCCGTTGATGATGCCGCGCACCGAGCCGGTCGCCGTCTGGAGCGCGAAGACCGCGCCGCCTCCGGCCGCCAGGTCCATGCGGCCGGAGGCCAGGAGCCACAGCAGCGCGGCCCACACCGCGGCGGACGCCACACCGCCGGCGACCGCGCCGGCCAGCCCCATCCACGCACCGGTGTCCGCGGCTGCGCGCTCCGCCGCGTTGACGGACGCGGCCAGGCGCCGGTACCGGCCGATCAGGAACGGTCCGGCCAGGCAGGCCCGCATCTCCTCGCTGGACTCCATGTAGGCCATGTGCCAGCGGAGTTTGTGCAGCATCCGGCGCCGCCCGGAGGTCTCCAGCCCCGCCAGGTACACCACCCGCGCCGCACGCACGTACGCGGCGGCCTGCGGCAGACACGCCAGGAGCAGCAGCGGCAGCAGGACCGGGTGCAGCACGGTGAGGACCGTCGCTCCGGCGGCGAGGGTGGCCGTGGCCGCCAGGACGTCCTGCGCCTCGTCGACCAGGTCCGGGGTGACCTGGGCGCCGCGGTCGGCGATGTCGTAGAAGTCGTTGTAGCCGGGCTGGTTGTTCGCCGCCAGTTCGGCGCCGAGCGCGGCCTCGATCATCGTCAGCTCCGCCGCGCGGGCCAGCACCGGCCGCAGCCGCCCGGTCAGCCACGTCACGATGATCCCCAGCAGGGCCCGCAGGCCGGTCGCCGCGGCGATCACGGCCAACTGCGGGGCCGCCTGCCACAGCCGTTCGGTGATGTCGCCCGAGGAGATCAGCGCGGTGATCGTCCCGGTGACCGCGAGCAGCCCCAGGGCGGCGAGCACACCCGTGCCCGCCTGGCACGTGAGCAACCCCACCGTGGCGGCGCGGTCCACCTGCCACGCCATCCGCAGCGAGCGCAGGACCAGCGCGGGCAGCCGCCGTGCCATCGTGCCGGTCGTCATCTGCGCGCCCGCGCGGAGCCGGGACGTGTCGCGGAACAGGAACTCCTCGTTCTGTGCCGCGCCGGTGCCGGACGTCGGTTCGTCCTGTGTGCCGGCCGGAGTCAACATGGTCCCCCTGACGGTCGTGCGGCTGGTTCGTCAGGGTCAACGACCGGGCCCGGATTTCGAACACATGTGTTTCGGCCGGGCCCGGATCCCCGGGATCGCCCGCGCGTCGGAGCATGCGGGATGCACCGACCCTTGTCGCGCAAGGACCGGGCCCGCGACGGCCGGTGGCCGAAACGCCGAGCGTGCCGCCGCGCCGCGTCCTGTCGGGACCGTGCCTACAGGGCCCGGGCCACGAGCAGGGCCACGTCGTCGTGGTCGTCGGGGTGCCGCAGGCCGTGCAGCAGGAGGTCGCAGGTCTCCTCCAGGGGCCGTTCGGGTGCGTCGAGGAAGCCGAGGAGGGTGTCCAAGCGGTCGTCGATCGAGTGCTGCCGGGTCTCGACGAGGCCGTCGGTGTAGAGCACGAGCAGGTCGCCGGGGCCCAGCTCGGCCGTGGCGGTCTCGAACCGGATGCCGCCGACGCCGAGCGGTGCACCGGAGGGCAGGTCGAGCAGCCTCGGATCCTCGCCGACGCGGGCCAGCGCGGGCGGCATGTGTCCCGCGTTGGCGATGCGGCACTGTCTCGTGTGCGGGTCGAACACGGCGTAGAGACACGTCACGATGTAGTGCTCCAGATCGCAGGTGATCTTGTCCAGGTGCTGGAGCACCTCGCCCGGGTCCAGGTCCAGGTCCGCGTAGGCGCAGGTGGCGGTGCGCAGCCGGCCCATCGTGGCGGCGGCGTCGATGCCGTTGCCCATGACGTCCCCGACGACCAGGGCGGTCTTGTCGCCGGTGAGGGGGATGACGTCGTACCAGTCGCCGCCCACCTCGCTGGTGGCCTGCGCCGGCTGGTAGCGGGAGGCCAGGACCAGGCCCGTGTGGTGCGGCGGATGGTCGGGGAGCAGGCTGCGCTGGAGGGTCAGGGCGGTGTTGCGCACGCTCTGGAACCAGCGGGCGTTGTCGATGGCGATGGCGGCACGGCTCGCCAGCTCGCCGGCCAGGATGACGTCGTCCTCGTCGAACGGGTCCGGAGTACGGGTGCGTTTGAGGTCGAGGGCGCCCAGCACCTCGCCGTGGGCGATCAGCGGCACGGCGAGGTACGAGTGCACACCGGAGCGCGCGAGCAGCTCGGCGGCCTCGGCGTCCCGGGCGATCCGCCGCAGATCGCGTTCGCGGACGTGTCGCACCAGGACCGGCCGGCCGGTGTGCACGCAGAGCGTGACCAGGCGGTCCCCGTCGTAGGAGGCGAGGTCACCGGGGGCGTCGGCCGCGCACAGCGCCACGGTGGGGTGGGCCGCCCTCAGGGCGAGGGCGCGGAACAGCTCCGGGCCGCCCGCCGGCTCGCGCACGCGGCGGCAGGCCAGAGCGGAGTCGAGTACGTCCACGGCGACCACGTCGGCGAGTTCCCGGCTGGCGATCTCGGCCAGTTCGGCGGCGGTCTGCTCCACCTCCAGGCTGGTGCCGACGCGGGTGGAGGCGTGGGCGATCAGGGCCAGCCGGCGCCGGGCCCGGTCCGCCTCGGCCGCCGCGCGGTGCCGTTCGGTGACGTCGACGACGGATGTGGCGGCACCGAGCACCCGCCCGCTCGGGTCCTCCAGGCGGTAGAAGGACAGGGACCAGGCGTGCTCGTGCTCGGGGTCCGAGCGGGGCCGGCCCACGTGGTACTGGTCGAGCAGCGGGGTGCCGGTGGTGAGCACCTGGCGCAGCGCGGACTCGACGGTGTCGACGTCGGGGAAGGGCAGGGTCTCCCGCAGCCGGCGGCCGAGGTGGTCCTCGGCGGGGATGCCGTCGATCCGTTCCAGCGCCGGGTTGACCAGCAGATACCGCAGATCGGGGTCCATGAGGGCGAGACCGATCGGGGACTGGTTGATCAGCCGCTCGCACAGGGCCAGATCGGTCTCGACGCGCTGGAGCAGACTGTGGTCGGCGGCGAGCCCGAGGGCGTAGACGTCCCCGAGGTCGTCGAGCAGCCGCATGTTGCGGAACTCCATCAGGCGCGTACTTCCGTCCTTGTGCCGGATGGGGAACGCGCCGGCCCAGCTCCGGCCCGTCTCCATGACGTCCGCGAACAGCTTGACGACCGCTTGCAGGTGCTCCGGGTGGATGATCAGGCGGGCCGCCGGTCTGCCGAGTGCCTCGTCCGCGGAGTAGCCGAACAGCTCCGCGGCCTGCGGGGTCCAGAACACGATGCGCCCGTCGGTGTCGAGCACGAGCGCGGCCACGCTGAGCACGTCCAGCAGGCTGGTCCGCCGGGGCGGCTCGGCGTCGTACGGATCGTCGTCGGGCGGATCGTCGTCGGGCGGGAAGGATTCGGCTGTCATCCCTGAGCCTCCTGTACCGGCCGGCGGCGCCCGGCCCAGGCCCCGGTCCCGGGCGGACCCGGTTCCTTCCATGCTCCCTCCGGTCCTGCTCTCGGGCGACACAGCCCCGTGATGCCCCGGCCACGTCGGCGAACCCCGGTCGCGGCCCCACCCCCGGACCGTGCGCATCAACCAGACAAGCAGGACCATAGTCATGTAAAAGGACGGAACCCATGAATCCTGCGCTGAACGGCTCCGATCCCCCCACGTCCGCCGACGCGCGCGACCTCTTCGACGCGTCCTCCGACGCGGCCGTCGTGCTCTCCGGCCGTGGCATCGTGCTCGGCTGGACCCGGGGCGCCGAGGAACTGCTCGGCTACTCGGCGGCGGAGGCTGTCGGCCGGTCCGCCGCGCGCATGGCGGCCGTTCCGGAGGATCCCGTGCGCATCGCCGGCATCGCCGAACGGTGCCGGGCCGGCATGGGATGGAGCGGCCTCGTCTCCGTACGGCACCGCGACGGCCACCGGATGGAGGTCGACCTCCGGGTGTCCGCCGTCTTCCGCATCCGCGGCGACGAGTGCTTCCTGCTCTCGGCGCGCGAGCGGCGGCAGCGGTGGTCCGTGGGCCAGTCGGTCCTCGACGGGTTCCTGACCCGCTCGCCGGTCGGCATGGCGGTGGTGGACCGGCAGCTGCGCTACGTGTGGCTGAACGACACCCTGGAACGCCTGGGCGGCGTGCCCCGGGAACAGCGGCTCGGGCGCCGGCTGAGCGAGCTGCTGCCCGGGCTCCAGACCGACACCCTCGAAGGGCTGATGCGGAAGGTCGTGGAGACCGGGGTCCCGGTCACCGACTACGAGTACGTGGGATGGAGCTGGTCCGACCCCCACCGCCAGCACGCCTTCTCCACCTCCTTCTTCCCGCTGGTGGACGCGGACGAGTCGGTCACCGGCGTCTGCTACATGGTCCTGGACGTCACCGAGCGGTGGAACGCCCGCCAGTTGCTGTCGCTGGTCAACGAGGCCGGCACCAGCATCGGCAGGACGCTGGACGTGGTGCGCACGGCCCAGGAGCTGGCCGACTTCGCGGTGCCCCGCCTCGCCGACTTCGTCGTCGTCGACCTGCTGGAACCCGTCCTCAGCACGGCGGGACACGGGGCGTGGCTGCCCGACGCGGGACCGGCGTCGGCGCGGCCGGTGATGCGCCGCGCCGGGATGCGCTCGGTGCGGGAGGGCTGCCCGGAGGCGGTGGCGCGGATCGGCGACCGGGTGGACTTCCTCCCTCCGCCGCGCGACCCCGGCATGCTCGTCAGGGGTGAGCCCACGCTCGTCCCGGTGCTCGACCCGTCCGACGAGCTCTGGATCGCGGAGCAGCCGGACCGGGTCGGCAGCATCCGGGAGTTCGGACTGCACTCCCTCATCTCCGTGCCGATGCGGGCCCGGAACACCGTCCTCGGCCTCACCACGTTCGTACGCTCGGTCAACCCCGTCTCGTTCCAGCCCGACGACGTCCTGGTGGCCCAGGAACTGGTGGCGCGGGCCGCGCTGTGCGTCGACAACGCCCGCCGCTACAGCCGGGAGCACATGGCGGCCGTCACGCTCCAGCGCAGTCTGCTGCCGCACGCCCTGAGCGGCGGCACCGCGCTGGAGGTGGCCTCGCACTATCTGCCCGCGGACCCGACCGGCGGGGTCGGCGGCGACTGGTTCGACGTGATCCCGCTGTCCGGCGCCCGCGTGGGACTCGTGGTCGGCGACGTGGTCGGCCACGGCATCACCGCCGCGGCGGGCATGGGCCGGTTGCGCACCGCCGTACAGACCCTCGCGGACATGGAGATGCCGCCCGACGACCTGCTGGCCCATCTCGACGACCTCGTGCTCCGGCTCAGCGAGGAGGAGACCGGCGAGGGGGCGGCCGACGACGGCGCGAGCGCGTTCCTCGGGGCGACCTGCCTGTACGCCGTCTACGACCCTGTCACCCGGCGGTGCACGATGGCCCGGGCCGGCCATCCGCCGCCCGTCCTCGTCACCCCGGACGGACACGTCGACTTCCCCACCCCGCCCGCCGGTCCGCCGCTCGGGCTGGGCGGATTCGGATTCGAGACCGGCGAGATCGAACTGCCCCCGGACAGCGTCTTCGGCCTCTACACCGACGGACTGATCGAGGCGGCCGACCGCGACATGGAGGTGGGCATGGCCCGGCTCGGCGAGGCCCTGGCCCGGCCCGGCACCGACCTGGACACCCTGTGCCGGGCGACCGTCCAGCGTCTCGTCTCCGGCCCCCAGTCCGACGACATCGCGCTGCTCCTGGCCCGTACGCACGCGGTACGTTCCGACCAGGTGGCCTCGTGGGACGTCCCGGCGGACCCGGCCGCCGTCGCCGACGTCCGGACCCGCGCCGCCCGCCAGGTGGAGGTGTGGGGCTTCGGGGACCTGGCCATGACGACGGAACTGATCGTCAGCGAGCTGGTCACCAACGCGATCCGCTACGCGGCCCCGCCGATCCGTCTGCGCCTGCTGCGCGACGCCCGCCTGACGTGCGAGGTCGCCGACGCCAGCAGCACCGCCCCACGGCTGCGGCACGCCCGCAGCACGGACGAGGGCGGCCGGGGCCTGTTCCTGGTGGCCCGACTGGCCCATCGCTGGGGAGCCCGGTACACGCCCGAGGGGAAGGTCATCTGGGCGGAACAGGAAATTCCGTGAGTGCGGCCCCGGCGCACGGCCCGGCCGCGCCGGTCGTGCACCGTCGGCAGCCGCCGGAGGTTACGACACGCGGCCGGAGCGCACCGGCAGGCGGGCGGTGAGCGCCTGGCCCAGCGCGAGCGTGCTGAGGCCGAACATGAGGACGCCCAGGGGGACATGGAGCGACGGGACGTGCGCGATGCCCAGGACGACCTGCGCCGAGGCGAGGACGAGGAAGCCGGAGGCGTGCAGGACGGGCCGGGGCGATCCGCCGCCCGGCCGCCACGCCAGGACCGCGGCGAGCACGTACAGCATCGACGCCCCGTACATCACGCGGGCACCGGCGCTGTGCAGCGTCTCGCCGTAGGAGGAGGACAGCAGCAGCCCGGCGGTGGCCGCCTGGAAGAACAGGGCCAGGGTCTGCAGGGCGATCGAGGCCTTCAGGAGGGCGGGGCCGCGGAGCGCTTGGCTGCCGCGGTGTTCCGCCGTCGTCCGTGCGGTCATGGTGGGTCCCCCTCGTGTGCGTGCTGTGCGGACAGGCGGTGTCCCGGTGGTGGGCCCGGCGCGCTCAGCGCAGGGTGAGCGTCGTCTCGGACGCGATGCGGGTCAGCTTCTCCGGGTTGCGGACGTAGTAGAGGCCGGTGATGCGGGCGTCCTCGACGCGGACGGCCATGACGCCGTCGAGCTCGCCGTCGAGGCGTACGACGAGTGCGGGGCCGCCGTTGACCACGGTGGGTTCGCAGGTGACCGTGCCCCTGTTCCCGTGGGAGCCGCCGAAGTAGAAGCGGAACACGTTCTCGGCGCCGACGATCGGCCGTAGCGCGGCCCGCTTGAGGCCGCCGCCGTCGCTCACGAGGACGATCTGCGGGGCGAGCACGTCGAGGAGGTCCTGCGGGTTCCCGGTTTCCAGCGCGCGCCGGAACGACTCCAGGGCCGCCCGGGTGGCGCCCGGCGACACCACCGTACGAGGGCGGCCCGACTCGACGTGCCGGCGGGCGCGGTGGGCGATCTGCTGGACGGCGCCGGTGCTCTTGCCGAGGGCCTCGGCGATCTCGGAGTAGCCGACGTCGAACACCTCGCGCAGGACGAACACCGCCCGCTCGGTGGGCGAGAGCCGGTCGAGGACGAGCATCATCGCCATCGACACGCTCTCGGCCAGCTCGACGTCCTCGGCCACGTCCGGCGCGGTGAGCACCGGCTCGGGCAGCCACTGGCCGACGTACGCCTCCCTGCGGCGCTTCAGCGCGCGCAGCCGGTTGAGCGCCTGCCGGGTCGTGATCCGGACCAGGTAGGCGCGCCGGTCGCTCACCCGCGCCAGGTCGACCTCGACCCAGCGCAGCCAGGTCTCCTGGAGGACGTCCTCCGCGTCGGCGGCCGAGCCGAGCATCTCGTAGGCGACCGTGAACAACAGGTTCCGGTACTCGACGAACGCCTCGGTCGCCGGATCGTCGGCATGATCACCCATGTCTCGCCTCTCTTCTCGCCGGCCTCGTACTCAAGACACCGGAGAAGCGCAGGCGTTGACAGTTTGTGAGGCAGGTCACATGTCGACGTCAGGGCAGGATGGAGTCCACGTAGCCGCCGTCGACCCGGAGGGCGCCTCCCGTGGTGGCGGAGGCATGGGGCGAGCTGAGGTAGACGACCATGTTGGCGATCTCCTCGGGCTCGATGAGCCGCTGGATCAGGGACTGGGGCCGGTACTTGACCATGAACTCGCGCTGCGCCTCGTCCCAGCTCGGCTCGTCCCCGACGAGTTCCCGGACGAACTCCTCGACACCGCCGGTGTGCGTCGGCCCGGCGATCACGGAGTTGACGGTGACACCGCTGCCGGCGGCTTCCTTGGCGAAACCGCGGCTGACCGCCAGCAGGGACGTCTTCGTCATGCCGTAGTGGATCATCTCCGCCGGGATCACCACGGCGGAGTCGCTCGCGATGTTCACGACGCGGCCCCAGCCCCGTTCCCGCATGCCGGGCAGGCAGGCGCGGATCAACCGGACCGCGGAGAGGACGTTGACCTCGAAGTAGCGGACCCACTCGGCGTCCTCGATCTCCAGCGGCGGGGCGGCGCCGAAGATCCCGAGGTTGTTGACGAGGATGTCGACCTCGGGCACGGCGTCGAGCACGGCACGGGCGCCCTCCGCGGTCGCCAGGTCGCCGGCCGCGCCCATGACGTCCGCCCCGTCGGCCTCGGCGCGGACCTCCTGCACGGCTTTGTCGACGGTCTCACTGCGACGGCCGTTGACGACCACCCGCGCGCCGGCGCGGGCGAGGCCGACGGCGATGGCCTGGCCGATGCCCTGGGTGGAGCCGGTGACCAACGCGGTCCGGCCGGTCAGATCGATGTGCACGGGAAACCTCCTCGGTTGGGGGGCGGGGCGGTACGGCGCTCAGTTGAACGTGTCGGGGTCAGGACCGGTCCGCAGGCCCCGGTCCGAAGCGGCCAGGCTCCGCAGGTCCTCGTCGGTCAGCTCGAAGCCGAAGACGTCCAGGTTCTGCCGGATGCGCTCGGGCGTCACCGACTTGGGGATCACGATGTTGCCGATCTGGAGGTGCCAGCGCAGCACGACCTGCGCGGGGCTCACGCCGTACTTCGAGGCGAGGTCCGCCACCGCCTGGTCGCCGAGGACCGCACCCTGCGCGAGCGGGCTCCACGCCTCCGTGGCGATGCCGTGCCGCTCGTGGAAGGCGCGCAGTTCCTCCTGCTGGAGGCCGGGGTGCAGCTCGACCTGGTTGACCACGGGCGTCACGCCGGTGTCGGCCAGCAGCCGCTCCAGGTGGGGCGCCTGGAAGTTGGAGACGCCGATGGCACGGGTGCGGCCCTCGCCGAGGATCTTCTCGAAGGCCCGCCAGGTGTCGAGGTAGAGGTCCCGGTCCGGGGCGGGCCAGTGGACGAGGTAGAGGTCGACGTAGTCGAGGCCGAGCTTGTCGAGGGAGGCGTCGAAGGCCGCGAGGGCCGCGTCGTGGCCCTGGTCCTCGTTCCACAGCTTGGTGGTGACGAACAGTTCGCCGCGCGGGATGCCGGACTCCGCGATGGCCCGCCCGACGCCCCGCTCGTTGCCGTAGATCGTTGGCCGTGTCGATGCTGCGGTACCCGGCCTCCAGCGCGGTGGCGACCGCCGCCGTGGTCTCGTCGTCGGGGACCTGGAAGACACCGAAGCCGAGCTGCGGCATCTCGATGCCGTTGTTCAGCGTCACGTTCGGGATCGCGTTCATGGGCTGTGCCGTCCTTCCGGAGGTGCGCCGCTCACCGGGTGCGAGGCGTCCCGTCCGGGTACCCCTCGTCGCGTCGTCCGAGAGCGACCGTGTACTTTCCAGGCGCGGGCGATCCATGCGCACACGCCTTACGGTCGTCGACAATAGTTGCGGACGCGGTATAAGTGCAAACGCAAGCAGTCCCGGAGTGTGCGCCTACTTGGATTCCAGCCGCCCGAACGCGTCCGGGCCGGTGGCCAGCGCGTCCTGTGCGTCCCGCCACGCGCTGTCGCCGGGGTCGAACGCGCTGCGCAGGTAGGCGGAGGTGAGCCGGGCCAGCGCGGCGACCCGTCCGGGGTGCTCGTCCGTCGTCTCCGCGGCGTCGTACCCGGCGATCCCGCCGAGGCCGTGCTCCGCGTCGAACAGGGTGAGCAGGGTCTTGGGGGCCGGGGCGAGGTGGTACGGGTCGGCGTGCCAGGCCGGACCCATGTCCGTGAAGTGCCGCGAGTCGTCCTTCTCCCCGGCGACGACCAGCGCGGGCGTGGTCATGGTGGAGAAGTCGAGGGTCCTGAAGACCGGCAGCCGTTCGGCCATGGGCCCGTTCAGGACGTCCCCGCCCCGGCCGGGGGCTGCCAGCAGTACGCCCTGTTTGATCCGGGGCTCGAAGAGGTGCACCTCGCGACCGTCCTCGGGGTCCGTGAGCCGGGCGCCCAGCAGGAGGCTCGCGGTGAAGCCGCCGAGCGAGTGTCCGGCCACGGCGACGCTGTCGTGGTCCAGGCGCCCGGCGAGCCGCGGTACGGCGTCCTCGATCACGTCGAGGCGGTCGAGGACGTGGGTCATGTCCTCGGCGCGGGAACGCCAGAAGAAGGGCGCTCCGGGAACGTCGGCGAGCAGGTGGGCGAGTGTCCTGGAGCTGAGGTGGGTGGGCTGGACGACGGCGAGGCCGGAGGCGGCCCAGCGGTGGGCGAGCGGCGCGTAACCGTTGAGGGAGGACAGGTTGTTCGAATTGCCGTGCCCGTGGGAGAGGAGGAGGACGGGCAGGTCGGTCCCGGTCGCCGGTGCGGTGACGCGCACCTGGAGGTCGACGGGGCGTCCGGGTACGGGCAGCACCACCGGGCCGTACGACAGCACGGGGGTCGGCGGGGTGGCGGTGGTGGCGTGGTCGGGTGTGCTCATGGGTGCGGCCTTCCTCGGTGTTCGGCATCGGCCGGAGTGAAAACGGAACGTTGTTCCGCTTGGGTGACGGCTACGATACGGAACGGCGTTCCGCTTCACAAGTGCATGCGGAACATTGCTCCGCTTATCGGCGGCGAAGACGAGGAGACAGAGCGGTGTCCACTTCAGGCCAGACCGGACCGGCGCCTGCCGCGGGCAGGCGGGCCGACGCGGTGCGCAACCAGCAGAAGCTGCTGGCCGCCGCCGCCGAGGTGTTCGTGACCTCCGGCGTCGACGCGCCGATCCGCGAGATCGCGGCCAGGGCGGGCGTCGGTATGGGGACGATCTACCGGCACTTCCCGACCCGCGCCGATCTCGTCGTCGCCGTCTTCCGGCACCAGGTCGAGGAGTGCGCCGAAGCGGGCCCGCGCCTGCTGGCCGACGCCGGCTCGCCGCTCGCGGCGCTGCGTCAGTGGATCGACCTCTTCATCGACTTCCTGGTCACCAAGCACGGACTCGCCGACACCCCGCAACCGGACAGCAGCGGCTTCGCCGCGCTCCACACCTACTTCCTCGACCGCCTGCTGCCCGTCGCCGAGCAACTGCTCGACGCGGCGGTCGAGGCGGGCGAGATCCGGCCGGGCATCCAGCCGTACGAACTGATGCGCGGCATCGGCAACCTCTGCGTCGGCTCCGGCGACGACCAGCGCTACGACCCCCGCCGCCTGGTCGCCCTGCTCCTCCAGGGCCTCCAGCCGTCGCGGCCGTCCTGAGGATTCCCCCTCGTGGGCGCGACTGTTCGCCGGGGGCGACCGCCGGTCCCGTGGAGCGCGGCGGGGTGGCGCTGACCTCCCCCGGGGCCCGAAGGACCTTACGGGACCAGGCGCTTCGGAAGGGCTTCACGGGGCCAGGCGCCTCGGAAGGACTTCACGGGGCCAGGTGCCGTGCATGCGGAGCCGAACCCCGTGGTCGCGGCGGCCACCGCCTCCGCGGTCACCGGCGCCCACCACCACGGACAGGTCCGTGCCGGCGCTTCCGGCGCGGACCTGTCCTACGACCTGCTCTCCACGATCGACCAGGCGACCGGTGGCGCCCCCGGCACCGAACCGGTCCTCGCCCCGGTGCCGGGCGCCGCTGACCGGCCGGCGCCGTATCTGAGGTCCGTCAGGCGACCGGGCGCCGCTGACCGGTCGGGCGCCGTGCCTGAGGTTCGTCAGGCGACCGGGCGCCGCTGACCGGCCGGGTGCCGTACCCGAGGTTCGTCAGGCGACCGCCGCCCGGCCGCCGTCTCCGCGCCCGTCCCCGGTCCGGTTCTCGTGATGGATCGGCGTCTTCCCGCCGGTCAGCGGTACTCCCGTCCCGCCCCGCCGCGCGGCGACGATCTCCGCCGTGATGGACAGGGCGGTCTCCTCCGGTGTGCGGGCGCCGAGGTCGAGGCCGATCGGTGAGCGGAGCCGGGACAGCTCCCGTTCGGTGAGACCCTCCGCCCGCAGACGCCGGTCGCGGTCCTCGTGGGTGCGGCGCGAACCCATCGCCCCGACGAACGCGACCGGCATCCGCAGGGCCACCTTCAGCAGCGGCACGTCGAACTTCGCGTCGTGGGTGAGCACGCACAGGACCGTACGGGCGTCGGTCGCGGTGCTCCGCAGGTAGCGGTGCGGCCAGTCGACGACGACCTCGTCGGCGTCCGGGAACCGGTCCGGCGTGGCGAAGACCGGGCGGGCGTCGCAGACGGTGACGTGGTAGCCGAGGAACTTGCCGGCCCGGGCCAGCGCCGACGCGAAGTCCACCGCGCCGAAGACGATCATGCGCGGGGGCGGCACGTTCGACTCGACCAGCAGCGTGACACCGCCGGGGCAGTGTGAACCCTCCGCGGAGAGCTCGACCGTGCCGGTGCGGCCCGCCTCCAGCAGGGCACGGGCCTCCGCCGCCGCCACCCGGTCCAGCTCCGGCCGGCCGCCGAGACCACCCTCGGACGTGCCGTCGGACCGGATCAGCAGGGCCCGGCCGAGGAGTCCGGCGGGGCCCCGGGCGACCCGGGCGAGGGCCGCCGGCTCGCCCCGCGAGGCGGCCGACAGCGCCGGCCGCAGGACGGTCCGTACGGGGGCGTCGCCGACCACCGGCGTGACCAGCACCTCGATCGTCCCGCCGCAGGTCAGGCCCACGGCGAAGGCGTCCTCGTCGCTGTACCCGAACCGTTCGACCACGCTCCGGCCGGTCCGCAGCGCCTCGCGGCACAGGTCGTAGACCGCGCCCTCCACGCAGCCGCCGGAGACCGAGCCGATGACCGTGCCCGCGCTGTCGACGGCGAGGGCCGCGCCGGGACCGCGCGGCGCGCTGCCGCCGACCGCCACCACGGTGGCGACGGCGAACTCCCGGCCCTCCTCGGTCCAGCGGCGCAGCTCCTCGGCCAGGTCAAGCATCCGGCGCTCCCGCGGCGGCCGACAGGATCCGGTCGGGCCGGATGGGCAGGGCACGGTGGCGTACGCCGGTCGCGTGCCAGACCGCGTTGGCGATGGCCGCCGCGGCGCCGACGATGCCGACCTCTCCGATGCCCTTGATGCCGACCGGGTCGTCCGGGTCCGTGTCGTCGATCCAGTCCGCCTCGACGCGGGGCACGTCGGCGTGGGTGGCCACGTGGTAGCCGGCGAGGTCGGCGCCGACATGGCCGCCCGATGCGCGGTCCCGGACGGCCTCCTCGTGCAGGGCCATGGAGATGCCCCAGATCATGCCGCCCCGGAGCTGGTTGCGGGCGGTGAGGGGGTTGACGATCCGGCCCGCCGCGAAGACGCCGAGCATGCGCCGCACCCGCACCTCACCGGTGCCGGTGTCCACGGCGACCTCGGCGAACTGCGCGCCGAAGGAGTGCCGTTCGGCGGGCGGCAGGGCCGCGATGGCCTCGGCGGTGTTCGTGCGGACGGTGACGCCCTCCGGCGGGATGTCGGTGCCGAGCGCCAGCCGTTCGCGCAGTTCACCGGCCGCGGCCCGGACCGCCCAGGACCAGGAGCGGGTGCCCATGGAGCCGCCGGCGATCATCGCGGGGCCGAAGGCGCTGTCCCCGATGCGCATCTGGATCCGCTCCGGCGGTACCCCAAGGGCGTCCGCCGCGACCAGGGTGAGCGCGGTACGGGCGCCGGTGCCGATGTCGGCGGCGGAGATCCGCACGGTGAAGGTGCCGTCCGGGTGCGCGGTCGCGGCGGCGGTGGACGGCGCGGCGCCCGCCGGGAACGAGGCCGCGGCCGTGCCGGTGCCGAGCAGCCAGCGGCCCTCGCGGCGCATCCCGGGACGCGGGTCCCGGTCCGCCCAGCCGAACCGGCGGGCGCCCTCCCGGAAGCAGGCGGCCAGATTGCGGCCGGCGAACGGCAGGCCCGACACCGGGCCCTTCTCCGGTTCGTTGCGCAGCCGCAGCTCGACCGGGTCGATCCCGCACTTCTCGGCGAGTTCGTCGAGCGCCGCCTCCAGCGCGAACGACCCGGGTGCCTCGCCCGGGGCGCGCATGAACGTCGGGGTCGGCACGTCGAGCCGGATGAGGCGATTGGCGGTGTGGTGGGCCTCGGCGTCGTACATCACCCGCGCCACCCCGGCGCTCGGCTCGACGAACTCGTACACCGTGGAGGTGGCGCTGACGGAGCTGTGCTCCAGCGCGCGCAGCCGTCCGTCGGGGTCGGCGCCGAGCCGGACCCGCTGGGTGGTGGGGCTGCGGTAGCCGGCCAGGGAGAACATCTGGCGCCGGGTCAGGACGACCCGCACGGGCCGCTGCAGCACGGTCGCGGCCATCACGGCGGCGACCTGGTGGGCGCGCACGCCCTTGCTGCCGAAGCCGCCGCCGACGTGCTCGGAACGCACCCGCACGGAGGCCGGGTCGAGCGAGAAGAGGTTCGCGAGCTCGCCGGCGACCCACGTGACGCCTTGGTTGGAGTCGATCACCTCAAGCTGTCCGGCGTCCCAGCGGGCGGTCGCCGCGTGCGGCTCCATCGGGTTGTGGTGCTCTTCCGGGGTGGTGTACTCGGCGTCCACCACGACGGGCGAGGCGGCGAGCGCGGCGTCGAGGTCGCCCTTCTCCGTCACCGCCGGCATGTGGCCGTCCAGCGGGTACGCGTCCGGGCGCTCGCCGGTGAAGGCGACGTCGTGCGGCTCCTGTTCGTAGTGCACGACGAGGGCCTCGGCGGCCTCCCGGGCCTGTTCGGACGTCTCCGCGACGACCAGTGCCACCGGCCAGCCCCGGTGCGGGACCCGGTCGTGCTGGAAGACCGCGCAGGTCGGGTCGGGGCGCATGCCCATCAGACCGGTGTAGTCGGTCTCCAGGCGCAGGGCGTTGCGGTGGTCCAGCACGGCCAGGACGCCCGGCATGGCGAGGACGGGTTCGGTGTCGAGGGCGCTGATGCGACCGCGGGCGACCGTGGACAGCACCAGCCAGCCGTGGGCGAGGCCGGCGAAGGGCACCTCGCCCGCGTAACGGGCCGCACCGGTGACCTTGTCCCTGCCCTCGACACGGGTGTGGCCGGTGCCCACGGAGGGTGCCTGCGCGGGTGTTCCGGTGGTGACGGCGGTCATCGTGCGGTCTCCTCGGCGAGTTCGGTCAGGACGGCCACCACGAGGTTGCGGACGAGGTCCACCTTGTACCCGTTGTGCGGCAGCGGCCGTGCCGCGGCCAGCTCGGCGTCCGCCGCGGCGGCGTAGGTCTCGGCGGTGGCCGGTGCGCCGGTCAGGACCCGCTCGGCCGCGACGGCCCGCCACGGACGGGAGGCCACGGCGCCGAGGGCCAGGCGCACGTCCCGGACGACGCCGTCACGGACGTCGAGCGCGGCGGCGAGGGAGCCGATCGCGAAGGCGTAGGAGGCGCGCTCGCGGACCTTGCGGTAGCGGGAGCGGGCGGCGACCGGGGCGGGCGGCAGCGTGACGCCGGTGATCAGCGCGCCCGGCGGCAGGGCGGTCTCCCGGTGCGGGGTGTCCCCGACGGGCAGGTAGAAGTCGGCGAGCGGCACCTGTCCGGGCCCGTCCGCCGTCTCGAACAGGACCACGGCGTCGAAGGCGGTCAGGGCCACGGCCATGTCCGAGGGGTGTACGGCCACGCAGTGGTCGGAGGCGCCCAGGATCGCGTGGTTGTGGTGCTCACCCTGGATGGCGGGGCACCCGCTGCCGGGCACCCGCTTGTTGCAGGGCTGGGTGACGTCGGTGAAGTAGCCGCAGCGGGTGCGCTGGAGCAGGTTCCCGCCGACCGTGGCCATGTTGCGGAGCTGCCCGGAGGCACCGGCCAGCACCGCCTGGGCGAGCGCCGGGTAGCGGCGCCGGACCTCGGGGTGTGCGGCCAGGTCGCCGTTGGTGACGGTCGCGCCGATGCGCAGACCGCCCTGCGGTGTCGTCTCGATCTCGTCCAGCGGGAGTTCGCGGATGTCGACGAGCCGTGCGGGCCGCTCGACGCCGGTCTTCATCAGGTCGACGAGATTGGTGCCGCCACCGAGGTAGCGGGTGTCCGGATCGGCGCCGAGCAGGGCGACGGCCCCGGCGACGTCGTGCGCCCGCTGGTAGTCGAACTCCCTCATGCCACGGCCTCCTCGGCGCCCGTCGCGGAGTGCGCGCGACCCTCGTCCGGCTGGGCCCCGGCCGCGCGGGCCACCGCGTCGACGATCGAGACGTACGCGGCGCAACGGCACAGGTTTCCGCTCATCCGCTCGCGGATCTCCTCGGCGGTCAGGGGTGGTGGCCCCGCTTCGGGGCGGACGTCCTCGGTGACGGCGCTCGGCCAGCCCGCCGCGTGTTCCTCGATCATCCCGATCGCCGAGCAGATCTGGCCCGGTGTGCAGTAGCCGCACTGGAAGCCGTCCAGGTCGAGGAAGGCCTGCTGCACGGGATGGAGCCGGTCACCGTCGGCCACGCCTTCGATGGTGGTGATCTCCCGGCCCTCGGCCGCCACGGCCAGTTGCAGGCAGGCGACCGAGCGGCGCCCGTCCACCAGGACCGTGCAGGCCCCGCACTGCCCCTGGTCGCAGCCCTTCTTGGTGCCGGTGAGATCGAGACGCTCGCGCAGGGCGTCGAGCAGGGTGGTGCGGTGGTCGACGGGCAGTGTGTACTTCTCTCCGTTGATCTTCAAGGTGATGACACTGGACGTCGATGAGGCCATGGGCTGCTTCTTTCGCGTTTCCAGGACAGACGGGGGGACCGGCGACCGGTGGTGCGTCGTGCGGTGTGTGCGTGTGCGATCTGTGCGTCGTGCGATGTGTGTCGTGACGGACGAGGCGGCGGTGGGGTGCCAAGGTGCGCGGGGCCGGGGGCTGGGACCCCGGCGAGGGCGACCGGCGACTGCCGCGGGGCCGCCTCGGCCGCTATGGTGAACGTAAACGGATAACTGTCCGCTCACAGGAAACGTAACGGACACTTGTCCGCTTAGCAAGGGCGAGGTTCGGCCACGCCATGAGGAGGACGAGTGCCGCAGCAGAAGGACTCACCCCGGCGCTCGGACGCACAGCGCAACCGCGAGCGCATCCTGGAGGTGGCGCTCACCGAGCTGTCGCACTGCGCCGACGCCCCGCTGAGCGTGATCGCCAAGAAGGCCGGGGTCGGGCAGGGCACCTTCTATCGCAACTTCCCCAACCGCGAATCACTCGTCCTGGAGATCTACCGCCATGAGATGCGGCAGGTCGCGGACAGCGCGGAACACCTGCTCGCCGGCCGGGCACCCGACGAGGCCCTGCGCGCCTGGATGGACCGGCTCGCCGAGTTCGCCATGGCCAAGGCCGGACTGGCCGACGCGATACGCCAGGTCACCGGCGCCCCGGGCGGCCCCGCCAAGCCGTCCCCCACCCCGGTGGCCCACGCGGCGGAACTGCTGCTCCGCGCCAACGAGGAAGCGGGCACCATCCGGCCCGGAGTCACCGCGGACGACTTCTTCCTCGCCATAGCGGGCCTGTGGCAACTCGACCCCCACGACGACTGGCAGCCCCGCGCCGCCCGCCTCCTCGACCTGGTCATGGACGGGTTGCGGAGCGGGGCGCGCGGGGGGTGAGCGGCATGCGGCGCGGCCGGCGAGGCGCCTGGGCAGGCGGCGCCAGGGTGCGGGCGGGCGCTCCGCGCCCCCTGGGTAAGGAGTCGCACGGTGGGTGGTCGGAGGCGGGCACGCCTCGCGGTTGAGCGGCTGCACCTGCGACGGCCCCGGTAGGGGAGGGGCGACGACGAGTGGCCGACGGCCCGCCGTCAGGGCGGTACGCGCCGGGGCCCGCCGTCAGGGCGGTACGCGTCGGGGCTTGCCGTCAGGGCGGTACGCGTCGGGGCCCGCCGTCAGGGCGGTACGCGTCGGGGCTTGCCGTCAGGGCGGCACACGCCGACGGCCCCTGGCAGGGAGGGACGCGGCAGCGGGTGCCGCGCCGACGTCAGCCGGGCTTTCCGGCGCCGTGCGCGGGCCCGGCCGCCGGAAGGCCGCCCCCACATGCCCCACTCCAACCAGCGCGCGCCCGAGACGAGGCCCCTGCATCCGCTCGGCGGGCGGCGGCGTGGCGATTTCGGTGGGGGCCGGTGCCGCCGTCCCCGTCCGGAGGCGAGGCCCTTGCATCCGCTATCCGCTATCCGCTCAGCGGGCCGCGGCGTGGACATTGCCGTGGGGCCCGTGTCGACGCGTCGGCCTCAGGCCGTGGCCTCGTCGAGGAGTTCCAGTACGTGCCGGTACGGCCGGCCCGTGGCCCGGGTCATTCCCAGCTCGCAGGTGCGGTTGCAGGAGGCGTACGCGTCGTACGTGCCCGCGTTCACCTCGGCGGCCTGGGCGGCGACGGCGGACGCGGTGATCTCCGGGTGGAGCAGGCCCCGGTCCCCGGCGAACGCGCAGCAGCCCCAGTTGTCGGGGACCGTCACCTCGTCGCTCACCGCCGCGGCCACGGTGCGCAGGGCCGTCTCGATGCCGAGGTGCACAGTGGAGCAGGTGGGATGCAGGGCGAGGCTGCCCAGGCGCCGGGGTTCGGGCAGGGCGGGGAGCAGCTGCTCGGCGGCGAAGACGACGCTGTCGACGAAGCGCAGCGAGGCGAAGCGGGCGCGGTCGGACTCCGGGAGGGCGTCACGGAGTTGGTCCAGGCCGTGCGTGCAGGACGAGGCGTCGCACACCACCGGCAGCCGGCCCTGCCCGCTCGCCTCCCACAGCGCCTCCAGGGTGCGAGCGGCCATGGTGCGGTACCCGGCGGTGTACCCCTTGGACTGCCAGGGGGTGCCACAGCACAGCCCGTCCAGCCCGGAGGGCACGGCTACGGGAACTCCGGCCCGCGCACACAGGCGCAGGAAGGCCCCGGCCGCGCCCGCCGCCCCGCCAGGGCTTGCCTCCCCGCCTTCCTCCGGTGCGAAGAGACTGCCGATGCACGCGGCGAAGAACACCGCGCGGGCTCCGGCCGGGTGGCGGGGTGCGGGGCGGGCGGGGCCGCCACGGGGGATGTCGTCGGTCCAGGCCGGTACCAGCTCGCCCGCCCCGAGCCGGCGGAGCGCGCCGGTGGCGGTGCGCAGGACGGGGGAGGGGGCGGCGTGGGCCGTGTTCAGGGCGACGCGTACGGCCTTGACCGTGGTCCCCCAGTGCCGGGCCACCGTGTTCCCCGCGCGCTGCGCGACCGCACCGTGCCGGTCGGCGCGCAGGCGTTTCATGACCGCACCGGTGTCGATGGTGACCGGGCACGCGGTGACGCAGAGACTGTCGGCGGCGCAGCTGTCCACGGCCGCGTAGTCGTAGTCCTCCGTCAGCGCGCGCCGCCGCTCCTCGTCGCCCGCCGCCGCGGCCAGCGCGATCTCGCGCCGCAGGGCGATGCGCTGACGCGGTGTCGTGGTGGCGTCGGCGGTCGGGCACACCGGCTCGCAGTAGCCGCATTCCACGCACGCGTCGACGGCGGGGTCGACCTCCGGGATGCTCTTGAGGTTGCGCAGGTGCGCGCTCGCGTCGTCGTCCAGGAGCACACCCGGGTTGAGCACCCCGTGCGGGTCGCACAACCGCTTCAGCTCGCGCATGACGTCGTACAGCTCGTCGCCGTACTGCCGGCGCACGAACGGCGCCATGGCCCGCCCGGTGCCGTGCTCGGCCTTCAGCGTGCCCCCGGCGTCCAGGACGAGGTCGGCCATGGCGTCGGTGAACCGGGCGTAGCGCTCGACCTCGGAGGCGGAGTCGAAGTCCTGGGTCAGCATGAAGTGGAGGTTGCCGTCGCGGGCGTGGCCGAAGATCACCGCGTCCTGGTAGCCGTACCGGTCGAAGAGCCCGGTCAGGCCCTCGCAGGTACCGGTCAGCCGGTCCATCGGCACCGCGATGTCCTCCAGCAGCGCGGTGGTGCCGGGGCGGCGCGCGCCCGCGACGGCGGTGTACAGGCCCTTGCGCAGGTGCCAGAGCCGGGCCCGCAGGCGCGGATCGCCCACGAGCGCGGTGTCGTTGACGGCGGGCATCCGGTCCAGGACCCGCCGCGCGTCCGCCACCCGCTCCGTCAGCAGCCCGGGGTCCTCCTCGGCGAACTCCACCAGCAGGGCCGCGTGCCGCTCCACGCGCAGGCCGCGCACCTCGTCGACGGGGTCGGGGGACTGCTGCGCCACCCGCAGCGACGCCGCGTCGAGCAGTTCGGCGGTGCGGGCACCGGCTGCGAGCAGCGCGGGCAGGGCGTCGGTGGCCTCCGCGAGGCCCGGCAGCACCAGCAGACCGGTGGCGGTGTGCGGCAGCAGCGGGACGGTGCGGAAGACGGCCTCCCCGACGAAGCCGAGGGTGCCCTCGCTGCCGATCATCAGGTGGGCGAGGATGTCCGCCGGTTCGTCGTGGTCCAGGAACGAGTTGAGGCCGTAGCCCATGGTGTTCTTCATCGAGAACAGCCGCTCGACGGTGGCGCGGGACCGGGCCGAGCCGCGCACCCGGTCACGCAGCCGCAGCAGGCCCGCGTGCAGTCCGGGTTCGCGCTCCCGCAGTGCCCGGTCCGCGTCGGGGAGCGCGGTGTCGACCACCGTGCCGGAGGGCAGCACGAACTGGAGTGACTCCATGGTCCGGTAGGCGTTGTCCCGGGTGCCGCAGTTCATGCCGCTGGAGTTGTTGGCGACCAGACCGCCGATGGTGCAGGCGGACTCGCTGGCCGGGTCGGGGCCGAGCCGGCGTCCGTACCGGGCGAGCCGCGCGTTCACCTGCCGCACGGTCAGCCCCGGCTGCACCCGCACGCGCAGCCCGTCGTCGAGGACCTCGGCGCTGCGCCACGCGCTGCGGACGTCCACGAGGACGCCGTCGCCGCCCGCCTGTCCCGCGAGGCTGGTGCCGCCCGAGCGCAGCGTGAGCGGCAGCCCGGCGGCGCGGGCGCCGGCCATCAGGGCGCCCACCTCGGCCGCCGACACGGCACGCACCACCGCGCGCGGGGTGAACAGGTACGGCGAGGCGTCGTGGGCGGCGGCGACCCTGCGGGGGACGTCGGTGGTGACCCTGGCCGGGTCGTCGACGCACGCGGACAGCAGCTCGGCCAGGCGGTCGGGCCGCTCCACCGCGCGCGCGGTGGCGGAAGGGACGTCGGTGGGGCTCATGGGTCCTCGGATGGGTCAGACGATCCGCAGCAGGTGCGGCGGCCGTGCGACGGGTGCGGGCAGGCGCAGGGGCGCCAGGCCGGGGGTGATGCTGCCGAGCAGCGTGGCCCGGGCGGCGCCGGTGGCGGAGGGGTGGGTGCCGGGCAGGCCGTGGACCGTGAGAAAGCCCAGGACGGCGAAGGCCAGGGCCTCCTTGGCGTCGGAGGGCAGTCCGAGGTCGTCGCTGCGGCGCACCGGCACGCCGGGGAGCTCGTCGCCGATCATGCGCATGAGCACCGGGTTGCGGGTGCCGCCCCCGGAGGCGACGAGCTCGGTGACCCCGTGGGCCCGGCAGGCGTCGGCCACGGTCACGGCGGTCAGCCGGGTCAGCGTGGCCAGGACGTCGTCGGTGGCGGGCGTGGGTACGGCGTCGAGCGCCCGTAGCAGGTACGGCAGGTGGAAGAGCTCCTTGCCGGTGGTCTTCGGGGCGGCCCTGCGGTAGTAGGGGTCCGCCAGCAGGAAGCGGAGCAGTTCCGGGCTGACCTGTCCGGCGGCGGCCCGGCGTCCGTCCGCGTCGTAGGCGGCGCCGTCGCCGGTGAAGTGCCGTACGGCCGCGTCGAGCAGGGCGTTGGCGGGGCCGGTGTCGAAGGCCAGCGGTTCGGCGCCGGGCGCGACGACGGTGACGTTGGCGATGCCGCCGAGGTTCAGCGCCGCCGGGGTACCGGGCAGCGCGCGCAGCAGCAGGGTGTCGGTCAGGCCGACCAGCGGGGCGCCCTGACCGCCGGCGGCGACGTCCCTGCTGCGCAGGTCGGAGACGACGGGCAGCCCGGTCTCCTCGGCGATCCAGGCCGGCTGGCCGAGTTGCAGGGTGCCGCGGACGACGCCGTCCTCCACCCAGTGGTGCATGGTCTGCCCGTGCGAGACCACCAGGTCCGCCGCCCCCGCGCACAGCTCCCGCAGGGCACGCGCCGCCGCCCCGGCGAAGGCCTGCCCGATGCCGCTGTCCAGCGCGCAGACGGCCTGCGTGGTCGTGGCGGCCGGCGGCAGCGTGGCGGCGATCAGGGCGCGCAGGTCGTCCGGGTAGGGCACGGAGAGGTGCCCGAGGGGGCGCAGCAGCAGGCTGTCGCCGTCCAGGGTGAGGTCGGCGGCGGCGGCCTCGATGGCGTCGTACGACGTGCCGGACATCAGCCCGATCACCCGCATGGCGCCTCCGGGACCGTCCCCCGCCCGCTCGGCGGACGGAGTGCGCTGCGACTGGGACATGGTGCGTGCCTCCGGGGAGCGTCTTTTCGGGGGAGTAGCTGCGGTCCTTGTTCGCCGGCGGGGGGCGGTCGTGCCGTCCCGCCCCCGCCGGGCGGCACTCAGTCCTGCTGGACGGCCGCCGTGACCCGCCCCTCGTCCGGGCCCGGTTCGCCGTCGGCGGGCCGGACCTCCGCGGGTTCGGGGGCGCGGTGGAACAAGCTCATCAGACCGCCGACGACCAGGGTGATCACCACGCCGATCGGGACCAGCCACTGCGCGGCGATGGCCGTCGGCACGGTCGCCCCGGCCACGGTCACGTCGATCTTCACCTCGCGCACGATGTACGTCATCACCGCGACCGTCACCAGGAACGCCACCACGGAGTCGGCCTCACCCGCGCGCCGGACGATCCGGCCGAGCAGGAACGCGCCGAGCAGGGCGCCGTAGGTGTAGCCGGCGATGGTCAGGCCGGTGAGGTAGACGTTGCCCGTGCTGGTGCTGAACGCGCAGGCGAAGACCGCCATCAGCGCCGCCCACACCAGCGTCATCACCCGGGCGAGCTTCAGCAGCGACGCCTCGGACGGCGTCGTACGGAAGAAGCTGTGGATGATGTCGGCGACCGTCGAGTTCGACATGGAGTTCAGCGCCGAGGACAGCGAGCCCATGGCGGCGCCCAGGATGCCGGCCACGAGCAGGCCGGAGATCACCACGGGCAGCCCGTGCAGGATGAAGTTCGGGTAGAGGTTGTCGGAGCTGTTCAGGCCGAGCTCCTTGAAGCTCTTGCCGTCGTTGTACGACCACAGCAGCGCGCCCACGAGGGAGAACGCCGCGAACTGGAAGGTGACGAAGACACCCGAGGCGATCATCGCCTTCTGGCCGTCGCGCAGGGAGCGGGTGGCCAGGATGCGCTGGACGATGAGCTGGTCGGAGCCGTGGCTGGCCATGGCGAAGATCGCGCCGCCGATGATCGCGGTGGGCAGGGCGAACGGGCTGGTGAGGATGTGCGCCAGGTCGAAATTCGTGTCGAACAGCTTGAACTCGCCCGCGTGCAGCGCGCGCGAGAAGCCGGCGCCGCCGACGTGCCCGGACAGGACGGCGATGGCGAGGACCGCGCCGCCCAGGTAGAGGCCCATCTGGATGGCGTCGGTCCAGATGACCGCCTTGATGCCGCCGAGGTAGGTGTAGACGACGGTGATCACGGTGAGCACGATGATGATGACGCGGTAGCCCGCGTGCACGCCGAACTCGTCGAGCAGGAGCTTGATGGGGATCGCGGAGGCGAACAGCCGCACGCCCTCGGCGAGGAGACGCGTGAAGACGAAGGTGACCGACGCCAGCCCCTGGAGTTTCAGCCCGAATCTGGTCCCCAGGTACTGGTAGGCGCTGACGAAGCCGCCCCGCTTGTACAGGGGGATGAGGACGGTGGCCACGACGACGCGGCCGATGACGTAGCCGAGGGCCAGTTCGACGTTGCCGAAGCCCTGTCCGCTGTAGGCGCCGCCGGGCACGCTGATGACGGTGAGCACGCTGGTCTCGGTGGCGACCACGGAGAACGAGACCGTCCACCACGGCATGCTGCCCTCGCCGACGAAGTAGTCCTTAGACGTCTTCTGCCGGCCGGCCAGGCGCAGTCCGATCACGGCGATCGCCACCAGATAGACGACGATCACCACGAGGTCGAGTTGGCGCACGCTCTCTCCTAAGCAACGGCCGGCGGGGAGACCGGCGGGGTGGGGACAGGGGGGAAGGGGGCCGTCCGCCGGACGCGGACGACATGGGGTTCGTGCGGCCTGCGGGCGTCCAGGGCCAGCAGGCGCGCGCCGTCCAGCGGATCGCCGAGCGGGGGGCGCGGCCGCAGGGGGCGCGGGAAGCCGGCGAGCGCCGAGCGCAGCGGCCCGAGCAGCGGTTCACCGAGGCCGTTGAGTCCGCCGGTGACGGCTACGTCGAGGCCGTCGCCGCCGATCCGGCGGGCCGCGGCGAGCACGGCCTCTCCGAGCGCGGTGGCGGCGTCCCGGACGATCGCCGCTGCCGTGGGGTCACCCGCCGCGGCCGTGCGCGCGACGTCCGGTGCGAAGGACGCGGCGGTACGCGCGGGATTGCCGTCGCGGCCCAGGGCGAGCGGCAGCCGGTCGGGGTCGCCGAAGCGCTCGGTGGCGGCGGCCAGCAGCGCGGTGTCCGGGCCGCGTCCGTCGTGGGCCCGCAGCGCGGCCCGCAGCCCGGCGGTGCCGATCCAGGCGCCGCTGCCCTCGTCGCCGAGCCAGGGACCCCAGCCGTCGACGCGGGCGTACGTGCCGTCGTCCCCGATGCCGATGGCCACCGAGCCGGTGCCGATCGCGAGCACGACGCCGGTACGGCCGCCCAGGGCGCCGGCGTGGGCGGTGACCGCGTCGCTGGTGACGGCCACCTCCTCGGCGGACAGGTCGTCCAGGAGCAGCCCGGCCAGGGCGCGGGCCGCGTCCGGTGCGGCGGCGGCACCCGCCGCGCCCACGCAGACGGCCGACGGCCGGACGGCCGGCTCCCGCGCCAGGAGGGGCCGGACGGCGGCGAGCACGGCCGCGCGGGCGGTCGTCACCCCGTCGTCGGTGGCGAGCCCGGGGGCGCCGGGCACCTCGTGAACGTCTCGGGCAGGACCGGCGCCGTGCCACAGCACGGCACGGCAGCCGGTCTTGCCCAGGTCCACCGCGACTGCTGCTGTCATGCGGCACGCCTTCGTGTGTCCAGGGGATCCGTCACGTCGAACGGTCACAGGGTGGCCGGGAGGCCAGTGGCCGGCGCGGATCGCGGTGCAGCGAGTATCAGAAGGCGAACCTCCGGATGTCAATAAGTAACCTCATCGGGTGAGGTCCGTAAATTTTTGACGCGCCTCGCGGGGCCTGGTTACTGTGGCGCCACCCAGACGGGCGTTCACCCAGGAGGCAGCGGTTCATGGCCGGCCAGAAACCACCCCGCACCCCGGCCCGGCCGGCGGACGAGTCCCCCGCCGGGACCCTGGCGCGCATCCGGGCGGAACTGCCCGCCATGGCACCGTCGGAACGGCGGGTGGCCGACATCGTCCTGGCCGATCCCGCGCAGGCGTCGGAGCTGTCCATCAGCGCGCTCGGCCGGCGGGCGGACACCTCCGTGGCCACGGTCATGCGCTTCTGCCGGACGATAGGCATCACCAACTACCCCCAGCTGCGCCTCGCCCTCGCCGCCGCCGCGGCCCGCGAACACGCCCTCGACGGCGAGCGCCCGATGCCGAGCACCGACATCAGCGCCACCGACACGCTGAGCGAGATCGTCGAGAAGATCGTCTACAACGAGGTGCGGGCCCTGGAGGACTCCGGGGCCGGGCTGGACATCGACGTACTGGGCCGAGCGGTGGACGCCGTGGCGGGCGCGCGGCGGATCGACATCTTCGGCGTCGGCGCGAGCGCCTTCGTCGGCCAGGACCTGCACCAGAAGCTCCACCGCATCGGCCACATGGCGTTCATCTGGACCGACCGGCACGCGGCCCTCACCGCGACGGCCCTGCTCGGACCCGGTGACGTCGCCCTCGCGATATCCCACTCCGGGGAGACCGAGGACACCGTCGAGCCGCTCCAGGCCGCCGCCGCGCGCGGCGCCACCACCATCGCCCTCACCAACGTCCCCCGCTCCGCGCTGGCCCGCAGCGCGGACCTCGTGCTGACGACCTGCGCCCGGGAGACGCCCTTCCGGTCCGGCGCGACCGTCAGCCGCATCGCGCAACTCGCCGTGGTCGACTGCCTGTTCGTCGGCGTCGCCCAGCGCGGGTTCGACGCCGCGACCGCGGCGCTGCACGAGACCTACGAGGCCGTCCGCCGCCGCAGGACCCCGCAGCCCGGACGCCGCGCCCAGACCGCCGACTGACGGCACGCCGGCCACCGTGCCGGGTTACTCCCGGGGAGCCTCCCGGCTCCGATCACGAGCCCCTGCTCCTGCTCACGGCCTCCCGGCTCCGACCAGGAACTCTCCGTCCCGCGTACGAGCCCCCGGCTCCGGCCAGGGGCCCCTGTCCCCGCGTGCGAGCCCCCCGGCTCCGACCAAGAGCCTTCGCCCCCGCCCGCGAGCCCTCCGGCTCCGACCAAGAGCCTCCGCCCCCGCCCACGAGCTCCCCGGCCTTGACCACGAGCCCCCCCCGGCTCCGACCACAAGCCCCACGCTCCGATCACGAGCCACGGCTCCCGCCCACAAGCCCCGCCCCCGCCCGCTCCCCCAGCCTTCGCCCCGGATCCGGAGCCCCCGGCTCCGCCCAAGAACCTGAGTACCGCCAAGGAAAGGACAAGCCGCCATGGACCTCAGCACTCTCGGCACCGAGACCCGCAACGAGCGGACCGCTGACCTCGATCGCATGCCGGTCGGTGAACTGCTGTCGGTCATGAACGACGAGGACCAGACGGTCGCCCTCGCGGTACGCGGCGCCCTCGCGGAGATCGGCACCGCCGTCGAGGCCATCACGGCGTCCCTGCGCCGGGGCGGCCGGCTGATCTACCTGGGCGCCGGCACCAGCGGCCGTATCGGCCTGCTCGACGCCGTCGAGTGCCCCCCGACCTTCGGCACCGCCCCGGAACAGGTGGTGGGCCTTCTCTCCGGCGGTCCCGGCGCCTTCGTCGTCGCGGTGGAGGGCGCCGAGGACGAACCCGAGCGGGCCGCCGCGGACCTCGACGGGATCGGCGTGGACGACCGGGACACGGTCGTCGGGCTCGCCGCCAGCGGCCGTACCCCCTACGTCGTCGGCGGCCTGAAGCACGCCGCCGCCAAGGGTGCGACGACGGTGTCGGTCGCCTGCAACCGGGACGCGGTGATCAGCCGTTACGCCGACATCCCCATCGAGGTGCCCACCGGGCCGGAGATCCTCACCGGGTCCACCCGGCTGAAGGGCGGCACCGCCGAGAAGATGGTGTGCAACATGCTCTCGACCGCCTCCATGGTCCGCCTGGGCAAGGTCTACGGAAACCTGATGGTCGACGTCCGGGCCAGCAACGAGAAGCTGCTCGACCGTGCCCGCCGCATGGTCGTCCAGGCGACCGGCGCGGACCCCGACGCCGCCGCCGAGGCGCTGCGGGCGGCGGGCGGCCACGCCAAGACCGCCATCGTCATGCTCCTCGCGCACTGCACCGCCGAGGAGGCCGCCCGGCGCCTGGAGAAGGCCGGCGGCGACACGCGGACGGCTGTGGGGCAGGCGTGAACCAGCAGGCGTGAACAAGCCTTACTTCAAGCCTTGACTTAACATCACGGAATTGCTTGGATCCGGAGCGGTCGCGCGCCGCCGGCACCGTACGGCGCCGACCCCCGACACCCCCGGAGCCCAGGGAGCAGGCGTGAGACGTCATCTCACCGCACTAGCGGCCGTCGCGACCATCACCGTGTCCGCGCTGGTCGGCGCGGGCCCGGCCGCGCACGCCGACCGAGCCGCGGGCGGGCCGCCCGGACACGGCCGGACCGTGACCGGCACCTACTCCACCGGCGCCGCGCGGGCGTGGCTGCCGCTGCCGGCGGTCAGGACGGACAGCGATCCCGGCGGCCCGGTCACCGCCACCGTCGTCGCGGACCCGAACGCCGTCCGGCAGCGCTACACGGGCGTGGGCTTCTCCCTGGACGAGACGAGCGTGTCCAACCTGTGGAAGCTCACCCCCGCCAAGCGGGAGGAAGCCGTCCGGCTGCTCGTCGACCCCGTGCACGGCGCGGGCCTGGACCGGTTCCGGCTCACGATCGGCAGCCCCGACCTCATCGAGCACCTGCCGTTCTGGTCGGAGGACGACCTGCCCCCCGGCGTCACCGACGACTTCGGGCTGAATCACTTCTCCATCCGGCGGGACATCGACCTGCACATCATCGACACGGTCAAGCTCATCCAGCGCTACAACCCGCACGCCACCTTCTTCGCGTCGGCGTGGAGCGCACCGGCGTGGATGAAGACGAACAACCGGTTCACCGGGCAGGTCGCGCTCAAGCCCGGGAGCAGCACGGAGTACTACCAGGTCGGCAAGTTGCGGGACGACTGCATCGACGTCTTCGCCCGGTACTACGTGAAGTTCGTCCAGGCGTACGCCCGGCACGGCATCCGGGTCGACGCCCTGACCCTGCTGAACGAACCGGGCATGGACGTCGTCTACCCGGCCATGGACATCAGCGTCGCCCAGCAGCAGAAGCTGGCCCTGGCGATCAAACGGGAGTTCCGGGCCGCGCACCTGAACACCCAGCTGTACGTACATGACTTCAACTTCTGGGACTGGCGCGACCCGGGCAGCACGGCGACCAAGAACTACCACCGCATCTTCGACGACGCCCCCGACGGCTCGGTGACCGGCGCGCAGGTCCGCGAGGCGGCCGACGCCATCGCCTTCCACCCGTACTGGGGAGACCCGCGCGTCATGCGCGACGCCTACGAACAGACGGGCAAGCCGGTCCAGCTCACGGAGACCAGCGACCTGTCGCCCTCCACCATCCTCGACGACTTCCGCCTCGACGCCGGCTCCTACATCCTGTGGGCCCAGACCACCGACCAGGACGGCGGGACCCTGCACTGGACACCGGCCCGGGACAACGACGTCGACTGGGACCAGGTCGCGGCCACCACCAAGTGGCGGGACCGGCTGGTGACGGTGGACACGGCCACGCGCGACTTCACCGTCCGCGACGAGCTCTACCCGATCGGGCAGTTCGCCAAGTACCTCTCGCCCGGCGACGTACGCCTCGAATCAAGCGCCGCCGAGAACGGCATCGGCAACGTCGTCTACCGCACGAAGGACGGCACCTTCGTCGCCGTCCTCGGCAACAGCACCCACACCGACGGCAAGGTCCGGATCACCGTCGCCGACCAGTCGTTCGTGGTGACGGTCCCGGCGGACTCCTACGCCACCTACCGCTGGAGGGGCGGCCCGGGTCACTGACATCACGCCGAGGAGAACTCCCCGGCGGTCGCGTCGCGGGACCGCTCCACGGTCGCGGTACCGGGTCCCCCCGCGCACCGATTTACTGGAGGGCGATGGCGGTCTTGCGCCATGTCTTCGGGGTCGCCGCGAGCAGGGGAGTGTCGGTACACATGGATGGGACGCCGGACAGCCCGTGGCCGGGGGCCGGGCTGGACCCGCTGGCCGGGCGGGTGTTGGAGTACCTGGTGAGCGTGCCGTCGGCGGACGCCGTCCAGGTGGCGGCGGCGGTGGGCGTGCCCGGACCGGCGGCGCGGGACGCCCTGCGGCAGCTTGAGGAGGCCGCGCTGGCGCTGCGCGTGGACGGTGTGACGGCACGGTGGGCGGCAGGCCCCCCGCGCGCGTCGCTCGGCGCGCTGCTGGCCCGGCGTCGGGCCGAACTGGCGCGCGCCGAAGCCCTGGTGGAGCGCCTGCACGAGACGTACGAGGAGGTGTCCGCGCCGCGCGCCGCGCACCTGGTGGAGGCGCTGGAGCACGAGGAGGAGGTGTCGGCCCGCTACGGCCAGCTGCTGAAGGGGACGTCGGCCGAGGTGCTGCACCTGGCCAAGCCGCCGTACGTGACCGGACGGCACACCTCCGCCCGGGAGGTGGGCGTGGCGGACGGGGTGCGGATGCGGTCGGTGTACGAGACGGACGGTTTCACCGACGCGGTGTCGCTGGAGACGGCGCTGCGCGGGACGGCGGAGGGCGGGCAGCTACGGCTCGCCTCCCGGCTCCCGGTGAAGCTCGTGGTGTTCGACCGGGCGGCCGCGCTGCTGCCGGTGCGCGGGGACCGGCCGGCGGCGGGATCCCTGGTGGTGCACTCGCCGGCGCTGGTGGAGGCGCTGGTGGCGCTGTTCGAGAGCGTGTGGGAGCGGGCCGAGCCGGTGTCCCTGGCGACCCGGCGTGACGGTCCGCTGCCACCGCCGTCCGCTCCCCGGTCCGAGGACCCGGCGCCGGACAGCGACGCGCAGGCGGTACGGCCGGACCGGCGGACCCGCGAGATCCTGCATCTGATGGCCACCGGGATGAAGGACGACACGATCGCCCGCGTGCTGAAGGTGAGCCGGCGCACGGTGCAGAAGCACGTCAGCGAGGCCGGGGCCCTGCTGGGCGCCCGCACCCGGTTCCAGATCGCGCTGCTCGCGGCGGAGCGGGGGTGGCTGGAGGAGCGGCCCTGACCGTGTCGTCGTCCCGGGCTCCGGCGCCCGCGGGACCGGGCGGTGCCGGTGGGGCGGTGCCGGTGGCGTGCCCCCGGCGGGACGCGCCAACCGGCACCGCGTGGGTCAGCCGTGGCAGGTCACGGCCGCGCCCTGAGCCCGAAACTCCTCCCGGTGACGCGGTCGTCGTGCACCACGGCCCGCCGGGTCAGCGGCGCGTACCCGTCCGCCGTCGCGCGCAGACGGTGCGCCCCGGGTCCCGTGAACAGCGTGTACAGGCCGTCGCCCACGGCCGGGTCCTCGGGTGTGGCCACCGTGGTCGCGACGGCGTCCGGTGCCGAGGCGTCCGTGACCGTCGCGCCGACGACGCCGTGGCCGGTGCCGGCGTCCTTGACGGTGCCGACGGTCAGCCCGCCCGGTACCGGCCGAAGCGTCCGGCCCTCCACGGTCACGTCGTCGACCTCCCAGAAGTAGGCCCAGTTCGCGACGAAGTGGAAGCGCAGCCGCACGGACGGCTGCCCCGCGTACTCCCGCAGCGGCACGCGCACGGTGACGTGGTCGGCCTGGCCGCCCGTCTTGGGGCCGCCCCACACGTTCTGCCAGGTGGCGCCGTCGTCGGTGCTGGCCTCCACGGTCATGTGCTGCTGGCTGAGGTTGGTGATGTAGCCGGTCCTGAACGTGAGGGAGGCCGACTGCGCGTCCGACAGGTCGTAGGCGGGACTGATCAGCGAGGTGTCCTGGTGCGGTCCGAACGGTCCGCTGTCGCTCTCGATGACGGCGAAGGCACCGCTGCCGCCGGTGGTGTTGCCCCGCTCGTTGGGGTCGTCGAACCGCCAGCCGTTGTCGCTGCCCGCGTCGGACACCGTCCAGCCCTGCGGTGCGGCCGTGGTGGAGTCGAAGCCCTCGGTGTGCTCGGCCCGGTGGAGGTCGTAGCCGACGGCGGTGGCCGCGTCGGGGTCGGCGGTCAGTGCCGCGTTCACCGTCACGGGGCCGCCGCCCAGCTTCACCTCGCGGGTGAGCGCGTCGTAGCCGGGGAGGGCGGCGGTGATGTCGAGGGCGTAACCGGCGTTCTTCGGCAGGGAGATGTCGTAGTCACCGGTCACCGGGTCGGTCCACACCGGCGCCTCCGGAGAGCCCTCGACGGCGATCCTGGCGTACAGCGGCCAGCCGTGCCCGGAGCCGTCCCGGACGGTCCCGCGCACATGGGTGCGGGGCAGGGCCTTCAGGCCGAAGTCACGGGTGACGGTCGTACCGTCCGCGATGTCCACGGTGACCGGGGCGGGGGACGCGTAGCCGAACGCAGTGACGGTGAGACCGCCGACCTCACCCGCGGGCAGGTTCAGTGTGTACGTGCCGTCCGCGCGCGTCGTGGCCACGTCGAGCCCGGAGCCGACGGTGGCGCCGGCGACGGGCCTGCCGGTCTTCGCGTCCGTCACCGTGCCGGTGAGGGTGCCGCTCGGACCGCTGCGGAAGGCGGCCAGGCCGGAGGGGGTGCCGAGGCCCGTGGGGCCGTCGTAGCCGGTGCCCGCGGTGCACAGGTAGGCGGTGGCGCAGGTGCCGTTGGACCCGGAGGTGATGTCGTTCAGCCCCGGGCCGTCCGTCGCGTACGGGTAGGCGTTGGGATAGGTGCCGGGGCGGGGCGGGCCGGCCAGCGCGTAGGTGGCCGCGATCACCGGGGTGGCCGCGCTGGTGCCGCCGTAGCGCTGCCAGCCGGTGCCCAGCGAACCGAACGTCGAGTAGACGGCAACGTTGTCAGCGACCGCCGACACATCGGCGACACTCCGTCCGGAGCAGCCGGTGTCCTTCTGGAACTCCGGTTTGGCCTGGTACGACGCGCAGCCCGAGCCGGGGCCGTAGAAGCCCCGCTTCCACACGGTCTCGTCCCAGCCGCGCGGGCTGTCCGGGTCGGCGGTCAGGTTCGTGCCGCCGACCGCCGTCACGGTGGACAGGGTGGCCGGGAACGAGACGCCGTAGCCGTTGTCCCCGCTCGCCGCGACGATCGCGACGCCGGGGTGGTCGTAGGAGGACCCGTACGTCTCCTGGTCCGAGGCGAAGTCGCCCGTGCGGCCGTAGGAGTTGGAGACGTACTTGGCGCCCAGCTCGACGGCCTTGTCGACACCGGCCGCGAGCCGGTCCAGGCCGTCGTTGTCCGTCTCCACGAGCAGGATGTCCGCCCGGGGGGCGACGGCGGAGACCATGTCGAGGTCGAGGGCGATCTCACCGGCCCACATGTCGTTCGTCGTGGGGTAGTCCGTGCCGCCGCGCTGGTCGACCTTCCGGAAACAGCCGTTGGCGGTGGTGCACGGCGGCAGCCCGTACTGGGCGCGGTAGACCGCCAGGTCCGCCTCGGCATTGGGATTGTCGTACGCGTCGACGATGGCGATGGTCTGCCCGGCGCCGCCGTCGGCCGGGAGGCTGTAGGCGCTCTGGAGGTCCTGGGGGCCGAGTCCCGGCGGCGTCTGTGCCGCGGCCAGCCGGCGCAGCGGGGGCTCGTCGGAGCGCATGGCGTAGCAGGACGCGTGCCCCTTGGCGGGTGTGCCGCACACGGGGGTCAGGTCGGTGCCGCCGGCCTGGTCGGCGGCGGACGCGGGCGGGGTGACGCCCAGGAGGACGAGGGCGGAGAGTCCGGCGGCCACCAGGCCGTGCCGGACAGCGCGAAAGACGGTTATTCGCTCTCTGCGAAGCGAGGATGACGTCACTTCGTACCTATCGTGAACAGGCCCTCGGTCGAGGGCCGACTTCCGGCCAATTAGCGGGAACGAAATGACGACCTGTCAATACGTGCCAGGTCAACGGGAGATGAGCCCAGCTCACGGCCGGGTTCCCACTTGTGCAGAAGCACGAAATGCCCTCGCTCCGCCGCTTGTCCGGCCGCCGTTGCGGAGTTCAGAATGACGCCGGAATCGAAATGCGGGAACGGGTGGGGATTCCGGTCAGCCGGCCCGTCCGCGGTAGTCACGGGGCGACACTCCCATGACCCGCTTGAAAGCGACGCTCAACGCGCTCTCGGAGCCGTAGCCCACGGACCGGGCGATGGCGGCCATCGTCTCGGTGCCCTCCCGTAGCCGCCGGGACGCGAGCTCGATGCGCCATCGCGTCAGGTAGGCGAGCGGTCCCTGACCGACCGTGTCCTTGAAGCGCGCGGCGAGGGTCGACCGGGAGACCGCACCGACGCGCGCCAGATCAGCCACCGTCCAGGAACGCGCCGGGGCCTCGTGCATGGCGCGCAGCGCCGCGGCCACCGCGGGGTCGGCAAGACCGGCCAGCCAGCCGGACACCGCCCGGGGTTCGCGGACGAGGTGGAAGCGCAGCACATGGATCAGCATGACGACGGCGAGGTGTTCCGCCATCAGCGTCGAGGCGGGCGGTCTGTGCAGCAACTCCCGGTCGATCGCGGCGAGCGCCCACTCCACGGCCTCCGCCTGGCTGGTTCCGGCAGGCACATGGACGACCGGCGGCAGAGTGTCGAGCAACAGCTCGTGCGCCCGCGCGCCGAAGGAGAAGCGCCCGCCGATCAACAGCACCTCGTCGCCGTGACCGACTCGGGCGACCCCGCCTTCGGCCCGGGCGAAGACGGGCCCCGCGCTGACCGGAGCGGCTTCCGGACCGCTGCTGAGGGTGAAGGCGCGCGGACGGGTGAGGAGGTAGCAGTCACCGGTCGCCAGACTGATCGCCTCGTCGACACCGTCGACCTCAAGCACGCAGCCACCACGTCGTACGGCGTTGAACTTCACTCCGGTGGGCGGGTCGAACCGCACGGCCCACTGCCCGCCCGCCACCAGGCTCGTGGACAGGTGACCGCGGGTCTCCAGCAGGCCCAGCACATCCTCCAGGGGATCCACGAGCAACAACTCCTCGGACGGTGGCTAAAGCACTGCGGACGATCGATCATAGAGCGTCCAGTACGGCGGCTCTAAGGTCGGGAGGCGTGACAGCGATCCCGATCCGGAGAGGCACCCCGTGAACGCCGAGTCCCTTCTGACCACTCCCTTCGACTCCTCCGCCACCGCTGCCGAGGTGATCGACGGCGTGGACCTCACCGGCCGCCGCGCCGTGGTCACCGGCGGCGCCTCCGGCATCGGCACCGAGACCGTCCGCGCCCTGGCCACCGCCGGCGCGGAGGTCACGATCGCCACCCGTCGGCCGGCGGTCGCGGAGCCGCTCGTCCGCGAACTCTCCGCCGTTCCCGGTGCCGGCCCGGTGCGGGCCGGGGCACTCGACCTGTCGGACCCGGCCTCGGTCGACTCCTTCGCGCGGACCTGGCGGGGGCCGCTCGACATCCTCGTCGCCAACGCCGGGATCATGGCCCTGCCCACACGGACCCTCTCCGCCCGCGGCTGGGAGATGCAGCTCGCCACCAACTTCCTGGGGCACTTCGCCCTGGCCACCGCACTCCACGCCCGCCTGCGCGAAGCCGGCTCCGCCCGCATCGTGGTCGTCAGTTCCGGCGCTCACCGCGACGCGCCCTTCGACTTCGACGACCCCCACTTCGCGCGGCGCCCGTACGACCCCTGGACGGCCTACGGGCAGTCCAAGTCCGCCGAGGTCCTGTTCACGGTGGCCGCCCGCCGCTGGGCGGACGACGGCATCACGGCCAACGCGCTCAACCCGGGCTACATCCTCACCGCCCTCCAGCGTCATCTCGACGACGACACCATGCGCGCGTTCGGGGTGATGGACGCCGAGGGAAACCTCACCCCGCTCCCGCACTACAAGACTCCCGCCCAGGGAGCCGCGACCTCCGTGCTGTTGGCCGCGTCACCGCTGCTGAAGGGTGTGACCGGCCGGTACTTCGAGGACAACCAGGAGGCCAGGGTCGTCCACGGTGACGAGGAAGGGTCCGGTGGCGTGGCCGCTCACGCCCTCGACCCGCGGGCGGCGGACCGGCTCTGGGCCTACGCGGCCGACGCCCTCCGCTGAGGACCCTGTCCCGTGCCACGTCCTCTGTCGTGGCACGGGACACCAGGCCGGGGCTGAGGGCGTTCAGCCGAGGTGGGTCACCTGTAGCACGGTGATCGTTCTGAGTGCCTCCCCGATGAGGAGGAGGGCGAACGACTGCCGGGTCACGAGCGCGCGGACGACACCGTCATCCTCGCCGAACGGCTCGGTGGCGCCGATCGGATCGTGGCAGGCGTCGGCGAGGGCGAGGGTGAGTTCCTCGCTGGCCGCCGTCGGCATCGCCTCGTGGACGGCTTCTGCCGTCTGGTCGTACTTGAGCCGATAGGTCACATGGCCTCTCAGGGTTCGAGCACCAGATCGTGGTCGCACAAACCACTGGACGGCGACAGTGATTCTGCCCGACCCAGCGTAGCGAGCCGAGGACCGGGCGTGGCACCGGACGGCGGATCAGGCGGCGCCGCGCGCACGGATGCGCTCGGCCTCGGCGAGGACCCGGTCGGTCGCGTCGACCCACTCGCCGGCCGGCTCCTCACCGCGGGCTTCGGCCGCGGCGATCTCACGTCCCCGCTGAACCGCGGCGACGGTGTCCTTGGCGATGCGCTCCCAGCGGGCGAAGACCCGCAGCAGCTCATGGGCGGGCGCCCGGTTGATCTCACCGAGGAAACGCTGGGCGAGAGCAGGGTTGCCGAGGGCGTGACGGATGGACTCGATCGTCCACGGCTGCTCGCTCATCCCGGCCTCCGAAGGAGAAAATGTCACCGCCGCTTTCAGAGTATCGGGTCGGCGGTATCAGCCTGATACGGCTGACGGAGATTGCTGTCCGCGATGTGCTGCCCGCGATGGGCTGTCGGCGATGTGCTGTCAGCGGTCCGCTGTCCGCCGTCTGCTGTCCGCCATCTGCTCTCTGCGATCTGCTGCCCGGTATCCGTTCTCCGCGATCCCCTGACGGCGGACGCTGTCGCGCGGAGCAGCGGGTGCAGCGGGCGCCGGCGGCGCGGCTCAGGGTGTGGGGACGGGGACGCGGTGGGCGTGTCCGGTTCTCGCCGTTCCGCGTTGAATGCCTGGACTGAGAAACTCCGTGGACGGGAGACTTCCCACTTCCGAACCTCCGGGAGTGTGATGGGCACCACAGACAATCGAGGGCCGACGCCGGGCAGGAGCGCGGTAGTTCTGGCGCTGCGCCGCTACGGCCGGGAACTGCTGCGACTACGACTGCTGACCCTGCCCGCGCTGCTGCTGCCGGCGGTGGGCAACATCGGCATCCGCTACGTCGCCCCCCTGCTGATCGCGAAACTGGCGGGACAGGCCGCCGGTGCCGGCGGACTCACCCTCGGCTCGGCACTGCCGTACGTGCTCGGCTTCGGCGTGACGCTGCTGTTCGCCGAGGCCGTGTGGCGGGTCGGGCAGCACTGCCTGAACCGCGTGGACGCCCTCGGCATGGAACACCTGTACGTGACCGGCATGGACGAACTCCTGGCGAAGGACGCGGCGTTCTTCCACGACAACTTCGCCGGCTCCCTGACCAAACGGGTGCTCAGCTACGGCAAGCGCTTCGAGGACTTCGTCGACACGGTGACGTACCGGATCGTCGGCAGTCTCGTCCCGCTGGTGTTCGGTTCCGTGGTGCTGTGGAGCTACGAACCGAGGCTCGTCGTCGGCCTCCTGGTGATGATCGCGCTGACCGTGGTGGCCGCGACGCCCCTGATCCGCCGCCGGCAGAGGCTCGTCAACGACCGTGAGGCGGCGATCGCCCGGGTCTCCGGCCACGTCGCCGACAGCCTCGTGAACATGGAGACCATCCGGGCGTTCGCGGCGGAGCGGCGGGAGGCCGACGAACACCGCAGCCGTGTCGCGGAGTCCCGGCGCCTGACGCTGAGGTCGTGGGACTACGGCAATCTGCGCGTCGACACCCTGGTCGCCCCCATGTCCGTGCTGACCAACGTGCTGGGTCTGCTGGTGGCGGTCGCCTTCGGCGGCTCGGGCCAGGGTGTCGAGCAGATCGTCGTCAGCTTCACCTACTACTCCAACGCCACCCAGATCATGTTCGAGTTCAACCAGATCTACCGGCGTCTGGAGAGCTCGATGACCGAGGCCGCGCAGTTCACGGAGCTGCTGCTGGATCCGCCCACCGTCCTCGACCCGGTGGAACCCGAAACGCTCGCACCTCGGGACACGGGCATCCGCTTCGAGGCGGTGACCTTTGCCCACGCGGGTGCGAAGCCGATCTTCCAGGGACTCGACCTGGACGTGCCCGCGGGCGCGCGGATCGGTCTGGTCGGCAGGTCCGGCGGCGGCAAGACCACCCTCACCCGGCTCCTGCTGCGGATGTCGGACATCGACGGCGGACGCATCCTGATCGGCGGTCAGGACATCAGCCGGCTGCGCCAGACCGACCTGCGGTCACTGATCGCCTACGTCCCGCAGGAACCCGCCATGTTCCACCGCAGCCTACGGGACAACATCGCGTTCGCCCGGCCCGGCGCCACGGACGAGGAGATCCGCGCGGCGGCCGTGGCCGCGCACGTCACGGAGTTCGCCGATCAGCTCCCCGACGGCTTCGCCACCCTGGTGGGGGAGCGGGGGGTCAAGCTCTCGGGCGGCCAGCGCCAGCGCGTCGCCCTGGCCAGGGCCATCCTGCGCGACGCCCCGGTCCTGCTGCTCGACGAGGCGACCAGCGCGCTGGACTCGGAGAGCGAACTCCTCGTCCAGGACGCCCTGTGGCGGTTGATGGACGGACGTACGGCCCTCGTGGTGGCCCACCGCCTGAGCACCGTCGCCGGCATGGACCGTCTCGTCGTCCTCGACCGCGGAAGCGTCGTCGAGCAGGGCACCCACGAGGAACTGCTCGCCGCGGACGGCGCCTACGCCAGGCTGTGGCAGCACCAGTCGGGTGGCTTCCTCGGCGAGAGCGACGAGTCGGCCCTCGGACGCCCGGTTCCCCGAGCCGGCGGGCTGTCCGGACCGGCCGGCCCGGCGCCGGACGGCGGCCACAGGACGCCCTCGTCCGCCCGTACGAGCCCCGGATTCACGTGAACGGCACGATTTCCGGACATCCTCGACCGCGCTGGACGCCGTGCGTGCCGGGCGGGAGATGCCAGGGGTGCGGGTGGGCAGGCCGTCGCCGGGGTTGACACCGGGGCCGAGGTCGGGGGTGTGCGGACGCGGTCGGCGCGGAGGCCGTACGGCGCGCCGGCAGCGGTCGGTTGCCGCGATGCGCGGCGCCCGGTCCCGCACTGGCCACCGCGCCGTCCGGGGAGCAGGGGCGCCGTGCCCGTGAGCCGGCTGTCGACGGGACGTTCAGCAGGGAGGAACCGACGCAGGCCGTCTTCGGGATCACCCTGATCGCCCGGGCGCCCGCCTTCGCCACCCCCGCCGTCCGCCGCCCCTCAGGCGAGGGACAGGAAGAGCTTCTCCAGCCGGGCTCTCATCTGCTCCCGGTCTCCGGCGTTGGCGAGCTCGGAGTCGCTGAGGCAGCGCTGGAGACCGGTGGCGATGACCGCGAAGCCCGCCTTGTCCAGGGCACGGGAAGCCGCGGCGAGCTGCGTGACCACCTCCTCGCAGTCCCGCCCCTCCTCGATCATCCTGATCACGCCGGCGATCTGCCCCTGCGCCCGGCGCAGCCGGTTGACCACGGCCTTCAGCTCGTCCGCCGCCATCTCCAGTTCCACGATCCACTCCTCCGTCATACCCCTGCGGGTACCTTACGCTCCCGCAATACCCCCGGGGGTATTCCTGGTACGGCACCGGCATACCCCCCTGGGTACCGATGATACGGTCGTCCATATACCCCCCGGGGTAATTTTGAGGAAAGGAGCGCCCGATGTTCTCCGTCGACACCATCGAACTGGAGGGGCTGGGCAACCGCAGCTATCTGGCCGGCGGCACAGACACGGCCGTGGCCGTCGACCCGCCGCGGGACATCGACCGGGTCCTGGCCGCGGCCGCCCGGCGCGGGGTGCGGATATCGCACGTGGTGGAGACCCACCTCCACAACGACTACGTCACCGGCGGACCGGAGCTCGCCCGGCTGACGGGTGCCGCCTACCTGGTACCGGCCGGAGCACACGTGTCGTACGCCCGGGTGCCGGTGGCCGACGGAGACGTGGCCGAGGTCGACGCCGGGCTCGCGCTACGGGCGGTCGCCACCCCGGGCCACACCCCGCATCACACCTCCTACGTACTGGAGGACGGCGGCCTGCCGGTAGCCGCGTTCACCGGCGGTTCCCTGCTGATCGGCACCGTGGGCCGGCCGGACCTGGTCGAACCCCGGCTCACCGAGCGACTGGCACGCGCCCAGCACGCCTCGGCACACCGCCTGGCGGCCGAACTGCCGGACGAGACGCCCGTACTGCCCACACACGGCTTCGGCAGCTTCTGCTCCTCGGCGCAGGCCGCGGGCGACGCCACGACGATCGGCGAGGAGAAGGCCGTCAACACGGCACTCACCAGCGACGTGGACTCCTTCGTCACCCGCCTGCTGGCCGGGCTCGACGACATCCCCGCCTACTACACGCACATGGGACCGGCCAACGCCGCCGGGCCCGCACCGGTGGACCTGACCCCGCCGACCGTCGCCGACGCCGAGGAGATCGCCGCCCGGCTCGCCGCCGGCGAGTGGGTGGTCGATCTGCGCGGCCGCGTCGCGTTCGCGGCCGGCCATGTCGCCGGCTCCTTCAACTTCGAGGCGGACGGCAAGATCGCCACGTACCTGGCCTGGATGATCCCGTGGGGCAAGCCGGTCACCCTGCTGGCCGAGACCCCGGAGCAACTGGCCACCGCCCAGCGCGAGCTGGTCCGGGTCGGCATCGACCGCCCCGCTGCCGCCGCCACCGGCACGCCGGACCGGTGGGTGCCGGAGGGCGGACGACCGGCCTCCTTCCCACGGTCCACGTTCGCCGGTCTGGCCGAGCGGGGCACGGACGGCGTCGTCGTCCTCGACGTCCGACGGGCCTCCGAACGGGCCGCCGGACACATCGAGGGGTCCGTCCACATCCCGGTCCACCAACTGCACCGGCGGATCGGCGAGGTGCCGGCGGGCACCGTGTGGGTGCACTGCGCCGGCGGACTGCGCGCGGGGATCGCCGCCTCGCTGCTCGACGCCGCGGGCCGTGACGTGGTGGCCGTGGACGACGGCTTCGCCGCCGCCGAGGCCGGTCTGACCGTGGTCACCGGCTGACCCCGCCACGTTCGTTCTTCTGGCTCTTGAGAGGTTGAGTGATGTCCATGTCCCGGCGCGGGGAAGGCCGCGCCCGTGTCACCGTCGGCGGAGCCCTCCGACGTACGGGGGGTGAGGACGCCGGGGGCGTCCCGCTGGACGTGGGGGAGGGCGCGGGCGTCGACCACCGGGTGCCCAGCCGCGGTCCACGCCCGCGGTCTCGCCGGCACCCCGGGATATGCGGGAACAGCGGAGCACGCCGGAACAGCGGCGCACGCCGGAACAGCGGCGCACGCCGGAACAGTCGCGTACACGGGAACAGCGGCGTCGACGTTCGCGGGAACAGCGGACGGACCATATGACCGGCCTGGTTCTCGCGCTCCTCGCGGGTGCCGTCGTAGGACTCGCCCTCGGCGGCCTCGGCGGTGGCGGCAGCGTCCTGGCCGTGCCCGCCCTGGTCTACCTCCTGGGCTTCACCCCGGCGGAAGCGGCCACGGCGAGCCTGGTCATCGTCACGCTCACCTCGGTCACGGCCCTGACCGGGCACGCCAGGGACGGCAACGTGGCCTGGCGTACCGGACTGCTGTTCGCCGCCGCGGGCGTCGGGCCCGCGGCGCTCGCCGGGGCGGCCGCCGGGCGCCTGCCGCCGCCCGTGCTCACCGCGGCCTTCGCCGTCATCGCGGCGACGGCGGCCCTGCGCATGCTGCGCCCCGCGCGGAGGGAGCCGTCCGGCCACGTCCACCCCGGAAGGGCCGGCGCCGCCGGAGCCGGGCTGGGCGCGGTGACCGGTTTCCTGGGCGTGGGGGGCGGCTTCCTCGCCGTACCGGCCCTGGTCGGCGTCCTCGGCCTGGCCATGCGCGCCGCCGTGGGCACCAGCCTGCTGGTCATCACGATCAACTCACTGGCCGCGCTCGTCGCCCGCGGCGGCACCGGGACCCACCTGGACTGGGCGGTGACGGCGCCCTTCACCGGGGCGGCGATCCTGGGCGCCTGGGACGGCAAACGCCTGGCGAGGAAGACCGACGGCGAGACGCTGCGGAAGCTCTTCGCCTGCGTCCTGCTCGCGGTGGCCGCGTTCATGCTCGTCGACGTCCTCGGATGAGCGAGCGAGGGCCTGCCGAGTGAGCCGATGAGGGCCGCCGGGCCGGGGAATCCGGAGCGGCCATGAACACCCCGCCCCAGGACCGCGCAGACCACCCCGCCCCACCACCACACACCAACGCGCCCTGTCCCCACACCACACAGAAACCGCACGAGGGAGACATCCGCCATGACCACACCCACCACCCTGGACCCCCGCCAGGCCCACGCCCGCCTGCACGAGCTGACCGTCATCGACGTCCGCACCCCCGGCGAGTACGCCGGTGGCCACGTGCCCGGTGCCCTCAACATCCCGCTCGACCAGCTCGACCGGGCCCTGCCCGAGATCCGCACCGCCGCCGGGCGCGGTGACATCCTCGTCGTCTGCGCCTCCGGCGCCCGCTCGGAGAACGCCTGCCGCGTCCTCGCCGGGAGCGGCATCGCCAGCGCCACCCTCGCCGGGGGAACCGCCGCCTGGACGTCCGGGGGCTATGACACGCACCGGCCGGAGGCGACCACGAAGGCGACCTGGAGCATGGAACGGCAGGTCCGGTTCACGGCCGGTACGGTCGTGCTGCTCGGCCTCCTGCTCGGTCTGTCCGTCCACCCGGCCTTCCAGCTGCTGTCCGCAGGCATCGCGGGCGGCCTGGTCTTCTCCGCTCTGACCAACACCTGCGGCATGGCGGCCGTGCTCGGCAAGCTGCCCCACAACCGACGCCGCCGAGCCGACCTGGACGCCGCGCTCGCCCGACTGCGCGGCAGCGCCGAGCGATGAGCCGTCGGGCCGCGTCCGCCCTGCTCGGCCACCGCGCTCGTCGTTCGGCCGGCACCTTCCGGCGGGCCGCGGCGTGCCGATCGCCCCGCCCCCGTGGATGATCGTACGGAGAGGAGGCCGGACACCGACATGCCTCACAGGGCGTATGTGCCCGGCGTGTCCCGGCCTCGTTCGTCACCGCAAGGGAGACACCTGTGATGCGCTCGATCATGACGGGGACGGCGGCGGGCCTGCTGGGCGCCGCCGCGTTGTGCCTCGGAGCCCCGGCCCCCTCGTTCGCCGGTACCGACGGCGCCGCCCGGTCGTCGGTCACGTACTGCGGCGCGGACAAGGCCACCGGGCTGGCGGTCTGGGCCGAATCCGCCGGGTCCTGCGCCGCCGCCCTGGAGGTCGCGAGCGCCTACACCAAGGCCGCGTCCAGCAAGTCGGGCGCGCCCGCCACGATCAGTGTCGGAGAGACCACCTGGACGTGCCAGGAGCGTCAGGGCGACCCGAACCCCTACCGGGAGTGCCTCACCGACAGCGGCGGCCGGGTCGTTCTCACGTCCTGAGGCCGGCCCCGGCAAGAAACGATCACCGCTCTCCCCGCCGTGGCGGATGGCTCGAACCTGCTGTTCAATACATGAACCGACCGATTGAGGTCGCATCACGGCTTGGGGAGAGAGACATGACGACGGGACCCGGCGCCGAGGCCGAGAAGCAGATCCTCGGACGCATCACGGAGATGATCAACCAGGAGAAGGACCTGCGGGACCGTCTGGCGGACCACGACATCGACCAGCCGACCGAGCAGGAACGCCTGGCGCGGCTGGAGACCGAGCTCGACCAGTGCTGGGACCTCCTCCGGCAGCGCCGGGCCCGCGTCGCCGCCGGTCAGGACCCCGAGGAGGCCCAGGTGCGCCCGGCGTCGCAGGTGGAGCGGTACCTGTCCTGACGACCGGCGTGTGCTCGTCCGCCCCATGCCTCACCCCTGGAATGAACGCCCCACCCGCCGCTGTTGCCCCGGCAGTGCCGGCACGGCACGAAACCCTGCGCGAGGTGGAGATGAGCACGGATGAGCATGGCGTTCGCACCCGACGACCTCTCGGGCCAGACCGCCTGTTCCGGATCCCGCTCACCGCTGCGCCACTTCCTGCGGACCGAGACCGGTAGCGCCGCCGTCCTGGTGACGGCGGCGCTCGCCGCGTTGCTGTGGGCCAACGCGGCTCCCGCGGGCTACGCGTCGTTCTGGGAGACGCACCTGTCCGTCGGGATCGGCACCCACGGTCTGTCCCTCTCACTGCGGGAGTGGATCAACAGCGGACTGATGGCGCTCTTCTTCTTCGTCGTCGGACTGGAGGCGCGCCGCGAGTTCGACATGGGCGAGCTGCGCGACCGCCGGCGTCTGGCCCTGCCGCTCGCCGCCGGGATCAGCGGCATGGCCGTACCGGTCGCCCTCTTCCTCGCGGTCAACGCGGGGCATTCCTCCGCGCACGGCTGGGGTGCGGCGATGTCCACCGACACCGCCTTCGCCCTCGGCATGCTCGCCGTCGTCGGGCACCGGTTGCCGAGCGGACTGCGGATCTTCCTCCTGTCGATCACGGTGGTCGACGACTTCGTCGCCCTGGGCGTCATCACCGTCGCCTACAGCGAGCACGTCGACGTACCGGCGCTGCTGGTCGCGGTGGCGGTGTTCGGCGTCGTCCTGCTCGTCCGCGCGCTCGGGGTGCGCCGGGGGCTGGTCTACGCGCTGCCGGCGCTCGTCGCCTGGGTCGCGCTGCTGGAGTCGGGTGTCGATCCCGTGGTCATCGGCCTCGCCATGGGCCTGATCACCTACGCGTACCCGGCGGCACGCGCCGACCTGGAACACGCCACGGGCCTGTTCCGGATGTTCCGCGAGCAGCCGACGCCCGAGCTGGCACGCTCGGCGCAGGCCGGCCTCGCGTCCGCCATCTCGCCCAACGACCGGCTGCAGGGCCTGTACCACCCGTGGACCAGCTATCTCGTCGTCCCGCTGTTCGCCCTGGCCAACGTCGGTATCCCGCTGGACGCCGACCAGCTCGCGCGGGCGTTCACCTCGCCGGTCACACTCGGCATCCTGCTCGCGTTCGTCGTCGGCAAGCCGCTGGGCATCGTCGGGGCGTCCGCGCTGGCGTACGGGGTCAGCCGGGGGCGGGTCCGGCCGCCGGTCGGCTGGGGAGCCGTCGCGGCGGGCGGCGCCCTGGCAGGAACGGGCTTCACCGTCTCGCTGCTCATCGCGACCCTCGCCTTCCGGGGGACACAGCTGGCGGACGCCAAGATCGGCATCCTCAGCGCGCTGGTCGGCTCCTTCCTGATCAGCCGGCTCCTCACCGCGGTCCTCGCGGTGCTGCCGGGCCGGCTGCGGCAGCGGGCGCTGCTCGGTGACGCCGAGACGCTCGTCGACCTCGCGGTGCCGGTCGATCCCGACCGCGACCACGTGCGGGGGCCGCGGCACGCGCCGGTGACCGTCGTGGAGTACGGCGACTACGAATGCCCGTACTGCGGACAGGCCGAACCGGTCGTCCGTGAGCTGCTCGGTGACTTCGGCGACGTGCGGTACGTGTGGCGGCACCTGCCCCTGACGGACGTGCACGTGCACGCCCAGCTGGCGGCCGAGGCCGCGGAGGCCGCGGCCGCGCAGGGCCGCTACTGGGAGATGCACGATCTGCTGCTCAGCCACCAGGGCGAGCTGCGCCTCGGGCATCTGCGCACGTACGCCGACGCCCTCGGCCTGGACGCCGAGCGTTTCGACCGGGATCTGCGGTCCCACCGGGGCGCGGCACGGATCGCCGAGGACGTGGAGTCGGCGGACCTGAGCCAGGTGGCGGGCACACCGACGTTCTTCGTGAACGGGCGCCGGCACCACGGGGCGTACGACATCGGCAGCCTGTCGGCGGCGGTGCGGGCGGCCCGGGAGCGGGCGGCGATCGGGGCCCGCGGGGGGCGGTGAGGGCCGGGAATGCATCGCGGGGTGGTGGTGTTGAGAGGACTGTCTGACATGTTCGAGTCAACGGGCTCGGGCGGTCGGCGGAAGGAGTCCCTCATGGCACGCAGCACCACACGCCCGGTCGTCAAGCTGAAGTCGACGGCCGGCACCGGAGTCACCTACGTGACCCGCAAGAACCGTCTGAACGACCCCGACCGGCTCGTCCTGCGCAAGTACGACCCGGTGGCCGGCGCGCACGTCCTGTTCCGCGAGGAGCGCTGACCCCCGCGGGGAGCACTGAGCCCCCGCGGGGAGCGCTGACCCCCGCGAGGAGCGCTGACCCCCGCGCACCCCGGCCCTCCTGAAGAACGCACTTCCCCCGAGGAGGAACACCCCATGAGGAACGGCATCCACCCCGTCTCCCGCCCCGTCGTCTTCCGCGACCGCGCGGCAGGCTTCCAGCTGCTCACCCGCTCCACCATCGAGTCCCAGCGCACGGTCGAGTGGGAGGACGGCACCACGTACCCGGTCGTCGACGTCGAGATCTCGTCGGCGAGCCACCCGTTCTACACCGGCACCTCGCGCGTCGTGGACACCGCCGGCCGGGTGGAACGCTTCCAGCGGCGCTACGGCCGCACCACCGCCGACCGCCACTGAGCGCCCCCGACCGCCACTGACGGCACGGCCCGTGTGACGGCACAACCTGTTCGACCTCCCGGGAGGAGACCGCGATGAAGGTACGCAAGTCCCTGCGCTCGTTGAAGGCCAAGCCGGGCGCCCAGGTGGTGCGCCGGCGGGGCAAGACCTTCGTGATCAACAAGAAGGACCCCCGCTTCAAGGCCCGCCAGGGCTGACGCCCCGCAACGCCGAGCATCCCACGGCCCGGCACCGCACACGCGGTGCCGGGCCGTTCCCGTTCCCGGCGCCGTGAGGAGGGCCCGGCGGCGGTAATCTGGCGATCATGGGGGAGTGGAGGATCCGGCCGGCGTCGGGGACGGACGCCGAGGCGGTGGCGGAGTTGCGGGCCGTGGTGCTGCGGGCGGACCTGGAGCGGCTCGGGCGCTACGACGAGCGGCGGGTGCGGCAGCGACTGCGGGACGGGTTCGTCCCGGCGCACACCTGGGTGATCGAGGTGGGCGGCGCCTTCGCCGGCTGCGTGGCGCTGCGGCCGGCCGAGGACGCCCACTGGCTGGAGCACTTCTACCTGGCCCCGCACCTCCAGGGCAACGGCATCGGCGCGGCCGTACTGCGCGGGCTGCTGGAGCGGTGCGACCGCGACGGCATCCCGGTCCGGCTGAACGTGCTGCGGGGCAGCCCGGCCCGGCGCCTGTACGAACGGCACGGATTCACCCTCGAAACCGAGGACCCCGTGGACGTCTTCATGGTGCGCGAACCGGCCCCGGCCCCGTGTGACAGGTGATCACCCGCCGCTGTCACACCGAGGCGGCGGACGGCGGTGGACGTCGGCCGGGGCCGCAACCGTCCGCGCCCTCCGTGCCCGCGGCTCGGAGGGCGCCACCACCTCGGCGCCCAGGACAGCGTGGCCCTCGCCTCACCTGCGCCAGAACAGGTGGTGCGTCACGCCGCTCGGGCTGGGCACGACTTCCAGGTGGAACCGGTCGAGCAGCTCATCGGGAGACTCCCAGAGACGCAGTCCGGACCCGAGCCTCACCGGCGAGACGGCCACATGCATGGTGTCGACGAGGCCGGCGTCGAGGAACTGCCGGATGGTGGTGACCCCGCCGCCGAGTCGGACGTCCTGGCCTTGCGCCGCTTCCCGCGCACGTTCGAGCACCGTGGCCGGGTCGCCGTCGACGAAGTGGAACGTGGTGTCGGAAAGCGTGAACGACGGACGTTCGTGGTGAGTCATGACGAACACCGGAGTGCGGAACGGGGGCTCCTCCCCCCACCAGCCCCGCCACTCATGATCCTGCCAGGGCCCGCGCTGGGGGCCGAACTTGTTGCGGCCCATGATCTCGGCACCGATGCCGCGTGCGAAGTCCCGCGTGAAGTAGTCGTCGAGGCCACGGCTCCCGCCGGGATCCGTGCGCATGGGCCAGCTCGCCGTGGCTCCGGCCCAGGCGAACAGCCTCTCCGGATGGTCGAAGCCGAACGGCCGCGCGAGACTCTGGTGCTCACCGGCACCGATTCCGTCACTCGACACATTGAAGTTCATGACTCTCAGCAGCTGATCCACGTCTGTCCTCGTCAGGTCCTGTCGCGTCATCGTGCGGCGAGGCGCCGCACATCATGACGTCGAACGGGACGCGGCCGGATCGACAGCGGCCCGCGACTTTTTTCACGCGGCCGTTGTGACGACGTCGGTCCGCGAGGCGGTGGTTGTCACCTACGGCAGGTGAAGTGGGCCGCCGCAAGCTGTCGGACGATTCGTGAGGTGCAGGCACATGCGTCAGATCCGTGTCCGGGGTGCCGAGCGGCGCTCCGCCCGTGTCCGGGCGAGACTCGCGACCGCCGTGGTGCTCGCCCTGACGGCCCCGGCCCTGCTGTCGGGTACGGCGCGGGCGGACGGTTCCGCGCACACCGCGGCGACCGAGCAGTGGACGACGCGGATCCTCGCTCCCGGGGTCACGGTCCGCACGGGTGTCGTCCAGCACCCCGGTGCGGAACACGCCTGGACGGTGACCGTGCAGGCGCCGGCGAAGACCCGGTGGACCGCGGACGACCCGGACGCGCCCGTCACCTGGGCCGAGGTCTCCACCCGCGCCTGGGCCGACGACACGGCGCGGAAGCTGACCGACGCGGGCCTGCGGCCACGGGTGGAGAGCGTCCGCTGGCCCCTCTACGCCGACACACCGCACGGGCTCATGGGGTACCGGGTCCGTGTCGGCCGTTTCGCCACCCAGGCGGAGGCGCGGACGGCCGCGTCGGCGGTCACCGCGGCCGGCTTCCGTACGGCCCTGTCCTGGACCGGGTACGACATCCAGGAGCCGGCGGACCGGGAGAACATCCACGTCGCGGTGATCGACCCGAAGACCTTCGACGGAACGGTCGAAGCCACGCACGACGGCAATGTGGCACAGCGGGAGACCACCTCGGCGGTGGCGCGCAAGCTGAACTCGCTCGTCGGGGTCAACGGCGGCTTCTTCGTGCTGTCACCGGGCGACGGCGTACCGGGCACCATGTCCGGGATCGGCGCCTACGACGGCGAGTTGGAGTCGATGGCGGCCGGCTCCCGCTCCGCGCTGGTCATCGAGGACGGCGGTCACCGGGTCCGGATCGCGGACCTGACGAGCACCGTCACCGCCCGGGCGGGCAAGGCCGCGTACCGGATCCAGGGCGTCAACCGGGTGCCCGGTACCGTCCGGGACTGCGGCCGGCCCGGCAGCACGCCCAGTGAGCTGCCCTGGCAGGACGTCACCTGCCGACTCGCCGATGACATGGTCCAGTTCACCGACGCCTTCCAGGCCGACCTGCCGACCGGGCCCGGCGCGCAGGCCGTACTGGACGCCACCGGGCGGGTCGTCTCCGTCGGTGCGCGGGGCGGTCGCGTCCCGGTGGGCGGGCACGTGCTGCAGGGCATCGGCAGAGCCGCCGACTGGCTGACGGCGCACGCCGGGCCGTCCGGCCGTGTCAGGGTCGACGAGGCCGTCCGCACGACCGACGGCCGGCGCGTCACGCTCGGGCCCGGCGATTCCATCGTCAGCGCCGCTCCGACGCTGGTGAAGGACGGTCGTATCGACATCGACGCCGCCGCCGAGGGCGTGGTCGACCCCGCGTACACCTCCTTCGGATACGCGTGGGCCGACGTCCGTCAGCCCCGCACCCTCGCGGGCGTCGACAAGCGGGGCCGGCTGATCCTCGCCACGGTGGACGGGCGGCTGACGAACGGCAGCGAGGGCTTCACCCTCTACGAGGCCGCCGCCTTCATGAAGTCGCTCGGCGCCGTCCAGGCGATGAACCTCGACGGCGGCGGCTCCACCGCGATGGCCGTGGACGGCACGCTGGTCAACACCCCGTCCGACGCCTCCGGCGAACGCCCGGTCGGGGACACCGTCCAGGTCCTGCCGACGGCTCACTGACCGGGGCACGGCCCGGCAACCGGCCGCGCCGGGCAGCCGGGGCCGGCCGGAAGGCGGTCCGCGAGGTCCGGCAGATCGGTCAGCGGCGGCACCCGCCGCCGCACCCTGGCAGGGGGACCTGGAACGGTCCGGTCCAGGCCGGTGTCCTCCGGCCCGGCCGCCCGAACGCGGAGGGCATCCGGCGCGTCCCCCGCCGCCGGCCCCACGGCGGCCGCGAGGGCGTCGTTCACGGGCTTCAGCCGCGCAGGCTCTCCGCGTCACGCGGAGGCGTCCCCGTGTGCCGGGTCGTCGCCCACAGGAGCAGGGCGGCGAGGCTGAACGACGCGCCGAGGGCCGTCACGGCCGGCCAGCCCGCCGTCGCGTAGGCGAGGGAGGAGCCGAGGGCGCCGAGGCTGCTCCCCGCCGAGTAGAAGACCATGTAGCCGCCGATGATCCTGCTGCCCGCGTCGGGCCGGACGGCGTGGATCAGGGTCTGGTTGGTGACGTGGACGGCCTGCACGGCGAAGTCCAGCACCACGGCGCCGATCGCCAGCGCCCACAGCGACCGCGGGGTCAGCGCGATCGGGAGCCAGGAGAGCGTCAGCAGGGCCAGGCCGGCCCCGGTCGTGCGCTGGGCGAACCCCCGGTCGTTCCAGCGCCCGGCCGCCTGCGCGGCGACGGCCCCGGCAGCCCCGGCCAGCCCGAACGCGCCGATCGCGGTGTGCGACAGCGACCACGGCGGACCGCTCAGGGGCTGCGTCACACCGCTCCACAGGGTGCTGAAGGCGGCGAACACCAGCAGGGCGAGCCCGCCCCGGACCCGCAGCAGCGGATCGCGGACGAACAGGGTGACGGTCGAGGCCACCAGCCGCCCGTACGACACCGGGCGCACCCTCGGGGACGGCGCGCCCGGGGGCAGTACCCGGCGCAGCAGCAGGGCGAGGACGGCGGTGGCACCCGCGGACGCCAGGTACACCGCCCGCCAGCCGGCGAGGTCGGCGAGGAGACCGGCGGCGGCGCGGGCCAGCAGAATGCCGGTGACGATGCCGCCCGTGACGGTGCCGACGGCGCGGCCGCGCCGGGCGGGCGGGGTCAGGGCGGCGGCCGCCGCGACCATCGTCTGGGCGACTACGGCGAGCAGCCCGACCGCGGCGAGCGCACCGAGGAGCGCCGCCACGTCCGGCGCCAGCCCGGCGGCCAGCAGGGCGAGTGCCAGCAGGCCGAGCTGGCCGGTGACCAGCCGCCGATGGCCGAGCAGGTCGCCGAGCGGTACGAGCGTCAACAGGCCGACCGCGTATCCGAGCTGGGTCACGGTGACGATCGCGCCGAGCAGCCCCGCGCCGAGCGCGAACCGCTCGCCCAGGGTCACCAGCAGGGGCTGGGCGAAGTAGACGGTGGCGACGGAGCTGCCGCAGGCCAGGGCGAGCAGGGGGATGAGCCGGGTGGGTGGCGCGGTCTCGGTCGCCGGAGCCGTGGGCGGTGCCGCGCCCGGCACCGCCCCCGCGGTGTGCGCTCCGTGGCCGCCGGTTGCCGTGGTTTCCCCGGCCCCGCCGCACCCGCCGGCCGTACCGGAGCACTGGATCGCCATGTCCGACCCCTCCCGATCGGTTGCATCTTGCTACCGACGTGACCGTAGCCGTGCGCGGTAGCATGTTGCAACCACGCCGGCCCGGGGTGGAGGAGAGGAGCCACGGATGGTCGCCCGCACCCGTTTCGACGCCGACCCCTGTCCCGTCGCCCGGTCGGTGAACGCCATCGGCGACTGGTGGTCGCTGCTGATCGTGCGGGACGCCTTCGACGGCAGCCGCCGCTTCGGCGAGTTCCAGCGCAGCCTCGGCATCGCCAAGAACATCCTCGCGACCCGGCTGCGCGCGCTGGAGCAGGCGGGGGTGCTGCGCGGCGAGCCCGCGCCGGAGGGCGGGTCCCGCCGCGAGTACGTCCTGACCGAGAAGGGCCGCGCCCTGTTCCCGGTGATCGTCGCCCTGCGCCAGTGGGGCGAGGACCAGTGCTTCACCTCCGGTGAGGACCACTCCCGGCTGCTGGACCGCCGGACCGGCCGCCCGCTGCGCCCCTTGCAGATCCGGGCGGCGGACGGACGGCTGGTGGGGCCGGAGGACACCGTCGTGCGGAAGGTGCGGGAGGCGGAGGGGGACGGGAAGGAGTCCTCGGGGGAGGTTGACGAGGTGAGCTGAACGGGGCCGTGGCGCGGTGAGGCGGGAGTGGTGGCCTCTCGTCGTAGCTGATGCGCCGGCCCTGTCGAGGTGGGTGTGCCGGCCGCGTCGTAACCGGTGTACCGGCTGCCTCGCAACCGGTGTTGTGCAGGCCGCCTCGCAACCGGTGTACCGGCCGCGTCGCAAAGGGTGCGGGCGGCCTCGTCGTAACGGGCTCTCCGCCGTGTCGTGGCCGGCGTGTCAGCGTGGGATCACCCAACCCGGCGTCCACGTCCCGGCCGTGTCGTGGCCGGCCGTCGTCGTGGCGAGGTGGTCGCGGAGGGTGGCCAGTGCCGGGTGGGGGTTGTCGCGGTGCCAGAGCAGTGAGTGCGGGTAGACGGGCGTTGGGTCGGTCACCGGGATGCGGCGCAGGCCGAGGCCGGCGGGCCAGACGAGCCGAGTGTGCTCGCCGATGAAGGTGGCCAGGGCCGGAGAGTCGGCGACGGTGTCGAGGAGCGCGTCGGAGCCGAAGTTGGGGCCGGTCGCCTCGATGGTGAGGCCGAACTCGGCGGCGAGGTCGTCGTAGTAGGCGGCCCACTCGGTACCGGCGACGATGCCGGGCATCCAGATCCGGTGCCCGGCGAGCTGGGCGAGGGGTACCGACCGGGCGCCCGCCAGCGCGTGGCCGGGGCCGGTGAGGAGCTGGAGCGGTTCGTCGAGCACCCGGACGGACTCGATGTCCTCGGGGAGAGGCCGGCTCGGCGCGGCGACGGCACGGAAGGACGCGTCGATCGTGCCGGAGCGGAGGGCGGCGACGGCCGTCTCGACGTCGAAGAGCATCACCACGTCCAGGTCGATCCCGGGGTGCGCGCGGTGGAAGCCGCGCATCAGGCCCGACGGTGCGACGCGTGAGGCGATCACGTCGACGCGCAGCGGGCGGTGGCCGGTGCGTACGGACGCGACCGCGCGCTCGGCGACGCGCAGCAGTTCGCGCGCGTGGGGCAGGAACGCCTGCCCGTCGATGGTGAGCCCCACGCCGCGCGGAGTACGCGTGAACAGCCGTACCCCGAGGGTGCGCTCCAGCGCGGCGATGCGCTTGGAGACGGCCTGCTGTGTGACCGCCAGTTCGGCGGCGGCCTCCTGGAACTGCCCCGCGTCGGCGGCGGCGACGAAGGTCCGGACGGTGTCGAGGTCCATGCCGACACCCTAGGGACACAACCAACGGTTGTGGCGGACGGCACCATGGTTGTTTGATCCCTGCTCGCCGTACTCGCTTTGATGCTCCCGGTCGCGGATCGGTTGTGCGGATGAGGTCGAGGGGACGTCGGGCATGAGGAACTCCCACTGGCCGGACCGTCTGCTCGGGCACCGGCTGGGGCGGCGGTTCGGCTGGCTCTGGGGAGCGTACGGGACCAGCGCGCTCGGCACCTGGCTCGCCTTCGGCGCCTTCCCGCTGATCGCCGTCCGCGTGCTGCACGCCGGACCGGCCGAGGTCGCGGCACTCTCCTCCGTGGGCGCAGCGGTGGGGGCGGCCGTGGCGGTGCCGCTCGGCCCGTGGGTGGAGTTCCGCCGCAAGCGGCCCGTGCTGATCGCGACGGACCTGGTGCGGTGCGCGGCCCTGCTGACGGTCCCCGTCGCGTTCGCGCTCGGCGCGCTCACCTTCCTCCAGCTCCTGCTGGTCTCGGTCGTCGTCGCGGCGGCCGACATCACGTTCCGCGCCGCCTCCGGCGCGTACCTGAAGACACTGCTGCCGGCCGAGGACCTGCTCGTCGCCAATGCGCGGTTCGAGTCCACGACCTGGACGACCACGATCATCGGACCGCCGCTGGGCGGCGCGGCGACCGGGCTCCTCGGTCCGGTGGCGACGGTGGTGGCCGACGCGGCCAGCTACCTGCTCTCGGCCCTGGGCCTTCGCGCGATGGGCGGGCAGGAGCCGCCGCCCGAGCGCCGGCGGACCGCGCGCATGCGGGCCGGGGACCTGCTCGACGGCTGGCGGTACATCCTCGCCGACGCGACGCTGCGTCCGCTGTTCCTCAACACCGCCTTGTTCAACGGCCTGCTGATGGCCGCCGAGCCGCTGCTGGCCGTCCTGATGCTCGGCCGGCTCGGTTTCGCGCCGTGGCAGTACGGCCTCGCCTTCGCCGCGCCCTCCATCGGAGGGCTCCTCGGCTCCCGGCTGGCCCGCCCGCTCGCCACCCGGTTCGGGCAGCACCGCGTCCTGGTCGTGTCCGGGACGCTGCGCGCCCTCTGGCCGGTCGGCCTGGCCTTCACCGGGCCGGGCACCGGCGGGCTGCTGGTGGTGATGGGCGTCGAGCTCGGCCTCATCTTCTGCTGCGCGGTGTTCGGCCCCGTCTACGCCACCTACCGCCTGGAGCGCACCGCGACCGACCGGGTCGCCCGCACGCTGACCGCCTGGACGGTGACGACCAAGGCCGCGACCGCGCTCCTGACGGCCGTCTGGGGCGTCCTGGGCAGCCTGCTCGGCCCGCGCACGGCCATCGGTCTGGCCGGCGCGCTCCTGCTGGCGACCCCGCTGCTGCTCCCGCACCGCGCGGCGACACCTCTCCCCGAACCGGAACCGACACCGAGCCGCCCCTGACGGACGACCCCGGCGGTCACCGCGACCGAGCCGCGCTGCGTCGTGTCGGGGCCTGGGTGCCTGGCGGTGGGGCTGTGCTGTCCGGCGTCGGAGCCGTGCTGGGGCTTCGGCCGGTAAGGGAACCGCCCCCGACCGCCGCACCCGCATCCACGCACCCGTACACGCACCCGCATCCACTGCCGCATCGGCACGCACACACGTCCGCACCCGCATCGGCACTCACCCGCATCCGCACCGCGTCCGGCGCCCATCGCCCTACGCGGTGGCGCCCGTGGACAGGAGCCGGCTGAGCCAGGCCGTGCGGGTCCGGCGGGCCGTGGTGGAGAGCTGTGCGGTCGGGTACAGCGCGTCGAAGCCGTGGAAGCCGCCCGCCCAGACGTGGAGTTCGGCCTGCCCGCCGGCCGCCCAGATGCGGGAGGCGTAGTCGGTGTCCTCGTCGCGGAAGACCTCGGCGGAGCCGGTGTCGATGTACGTGGTCGGCAGGCCCGACAGGTCGTCGGCCCGCGCGGGTGAGACGTACGCGGGTACCTCGTCGTCGCTCAGGTCGCCGAGGACGGCCCGCCATCCGAACTCGTTCATCTCGCGGGTCCAGACGCCGGGCCCGCCGGAGTACTGGCGGCTGGAGACGCTGGTGTTGCGGTGGTCGAGCATGGGACAGATCAGCATCTGCGCGGCGATCGCCGGAGTGCCGAGGTCGCGGGCCAGCAGGGTCACACCGGCGGCGAGGCCGCCGCCCGCGCTGGCGCCCGCGACGACGATCCGGGCGGGGTCGACGCCCAGTTCGCCGGCGTGTGCGGCGACCCAGAGCAGTCCCTGGTAGCAGTCGCCGACGAGGGTGGTGCCGCTGGCCTCGGGCGCGAGCCGGTGGTCCACGGAGACCACGACCGCGCCGAGGGCGTCCAGCCACTCCAACGGGATGTCGATCTGGGAGAAGCGGTCACCCATGACCATCCCGCCACCGTGGATCCAGTAGACGCAGGGTGCGGCGGTGGCGTCGGCGGTGTGCGCGGGGCTGAACACCGACAGGGGGATCGGGGCGCCGTCCTCGGCCGGCACGGTGATATCGCGCCGGTCGACCTGCCGGTGCGCGAGGAGCGACTCGACGGGCGTCGAGGGGAGCCGGCGCAGGTGCGCGACGACCTCCGGGCTGAGCCGGGACATGAGGGGCGTGTCCGCCAGCAGCTCACTCAGTTCCGGATCCAGGGCGGGCCGGGCCGTGGTCATGGGCGTTCCTCTCGTGCAGTGGTGCGGACGGTCGGGAGAGTGACTCCAGTCAACGCGTCCGGCCCGCCGGGACGTCAGACCGATGCTCGCTGCTTCTTGCACGATCCTCCTCTTCGGCCGCTGGACAGAAGGAGAGGATCGTGCAAGGGCCAGCGAGGATGTTTCTACTGTTTCCGCCACTCACGGGGGTTCACTGGACGCATCGATTCCTCCGCACGGCAGGAACATGCCTGTCGCTTCGCGGGCCCCACCTCACCGCAAGGGTCACAGCATGAAGACAGTCCTGATCACCGGCGCCTCCTCCGGATACGGCCGGGAGACCGCCCGCCACTTCCACGCACGGGGATGGAACGTCATCGCCACGATGCGCACCCCGCGTCCCGGCCTCCTTCCCGAGTCGGACCGGCTCCGCGTCATCGCGCTCGACGTGACCAGCCCCGACAGCATCGCCGCCGCGTTCGAGGCGGCCGGACCCCTCGACGTCCTGGTCAACAACGCGGGCATCCCCTCGATCGGCGTGTTCGAGGGCACCCCCATGGCCCGGGTGCGGGAGGTCTTCGAGACCAACACCTTCGGCGTGATGGCGACGACACAGGCGGTGCTGCCCCAGTTCCGCGAGCGCGGCTCCGGCGTGGTGGTCAACGTGACCTCCAGCGTGGTGCTGGGCCACATGCCCCTCTCGGCCGTCTACAAGGCGAGCAAGACGGCCGTCGAGGGGTTCACCGCCTCCCTCGCCCTGGAACTCGCGCCGTTCGGCGTGCGGGCGAAGACGGTCGAGCCGGGTGCCTGCCTGACGACCGGCTTCGCGGGCAGGGCGACCGGCGGGGGGTCGGTGGACGAGCTGGTCCCGGCGCCGTACGCGGCGTTCGCCAAGAAGGTCATGGAGGACTTCATGGGCCAGGACGTGTACACCGAGGAGAGCGACGTCGCCGGGACGGTGTGGCAGGCCGTGCACGACACGACCGGCCGGCTGCGCTTCCCGGCCGGTCCCGACGCGGTCCGGCTCGCCGAGGCCAAGTGATCACCCGCAGCAGCCGTGCCGGGGCGCGGAGTCTGCGGCGACGGTCGGGAGGCGGCAGAAGCAGGACGCCTCGACCGGTACGTCCGCCAGCGCGGCGGCGATCTTGAGCTGCTGGGCCACGATCCGTGCCTCCCCCTCCTTGCCGAGCCGCACCAGGCACTCGTGCAGACCGTGCAACGCCCAGACGTTTCCGGGGTGTTGCAGCGGGCGGGGGAGCGTGTCGTCGAGTCCGAGGTCGGCACGGTAGACGGCCTCGGCCTCCGCGACCAGGCCCTGTTCGAGGAGCAGGGCGCCGTAGGCGTGGCGGGTGGGCTGCATCCAGCCCCACGGCTCGTCGTACGGCAGACCGTCGTCCAGCTCGATCGACCGGCGCAGCGCCGCGAACGCCGCCTCGTACCTCCCCTTGCGGTAGTCCAGCTCGCCGTCCAGCATCTGTGCGGCGATGGCCAGGATGTCCGTACAGGTGTTGTTGAACAACATCCGAGTCTCCGGTACCCGGGCGACCGCCTCGTGGAACAGCGCCCGTTCCGTGTCGGCCTCGTCGGTCCGGCCCGTGGCCGAGAGGGCGACCCCGCGCGCGTAGCGCAGCATCGCGGTCGTGACGCAGTAGAGGTGGGCGTCGGCGGGCAGCGGCAGACGCAGGATGTCGTCCCAGCGGCCGAAGCGGATGAGCACGTGCACCCGCATCGCGAGGAAGCCCTCCAGCCAGTCCGCCATGGGCGGGCTCTCCACGCGCAGCAGCTCCTCGGGTACGGCGGCCTCCAGCCGGTCCGCCGTCTCGATCGCGTCCTGGAAGCGGCCGAGGAACATCGCACCGTAGATCTTGAAGTGGAGGTTGTGGCACCGGTACAGGGTGTAGAAGTTCATCTCGCCCGCCCTGGCACGGAACTTCTCGTCGGCCGCGATCGCCCCGGTGTTGTCGGAGACCACCCGGCGGTAGTCACCGCAGAGCACTTCCAGGTGGGACGGCATGTGCTGGAGATGGCCCGCGTCCGGCACCAGGCCGCGCAGCCGGTCACCGGCCGGCAGGGCGGCCTCGGGCGTCGGGGACATCTCCATCAGGTGGATGTACAGGTGGAGCAGCCCCGGGTGCCGTGCCCCGGCCCGGGTGGCGAGGGCCTTCTCCAGGACCGCCTTGGCCTCGGTGGTGCGCGCGCCGGGGGCCGGCCGGCCCGAGCGGATGTCCCAGAGCCGCCAGGGCGTGAGGTTCATCAGGGCGTCGGCGTGCAGGGTGGCCACGTCGAGGTCGTCCTCGGCCAGTCGGTGGGCGGCCCGCATGCTGTCGGCGTAGGCGGCGTTCCACACGGAACAGTCCTCGGCGTCCGGGGCCCGGGACCGTGGATAGCGGGCACCCAGCGCGCCGACGAGGGCCTGTTCGACCGGGGTGGCGCCGGCCGCCTTCGCGTGTGCGCGCCGCACGGCGGCGTGGGCCCGCTCCACGGTCCGCTCCAGGTCCTGTTCGTCGAAGAACTCCCAGGGCTTGTTGTAGTTCGGGCCGAGCGCGTAGGCCAGGCCCCAGTCGGCCATGGCACAGTCCGGGTCCGCCGCGGCGGCGGCCTCGAAGCAGCGGACGGCCTCCTCGTGGTTGAAGGCGTACGTCCAGTTCAGCCCGCGGTCGAACCAGGTCTGCGCCTCGTCGGACGACGTGGTCACGCGCCGGCGGTGGCTGCCGAGGTCGTAGTAGTCCATGAACCGCGCCTCCCTCGTACGGGTTGTCAACGGGTCGTGCGGCGAAGGCTGTCTTCCAGCGAACCGCATGTCGTCACACACCGGCGGCCCGGGTGTTCGGGCGTTCAGCCGATCCACCCGCCTCCGGAGCCGGGACGGCCGCCACCGCACAGGCCCGGTCGTAGTCGTCCCGAGCGGTCCCGTCTCCCGCCATGACCCCGGTCCGCGCGCACCCACGCCATGCGTCCGACGCGGACACCGTGTGCCCAGGAGCCACCCGACGCGGCAGGGCCCCGCAGGCCCCGCCGTCTCCTCGCGGGCTCGCTCAGGCTCCTCCACGAGAACGTGGAAAGAAATTTCGGGCGGCGATGTCGAGAACCCGCGACCGGCTCCGTCCCAGGGGTGAACGCGGCCACAATGGGTCGCACCAGCACCGAGGAGAACCACGATGGCCAAGTACCTGCTGCTCAAGCACTACCGCGGCGCTCCGGCAGCGGTCAACGACATCCCCATGGACCAGTGGACGCCGGAGGAGATCTCGGCGCACATCCAGTACATGCGGGACTTCGCGGCCCGGCTGGAGGAGACCGGCGAGTTCGTCGACGGCCAGGCGCTCGCCCCCGAGGGGACGTGGGTCCGGTACGACGGTGAGGGGCGCCCGCCGGTCACCGACGGCCCCTTCGCCGAGACCAAGGACCTCATCGCCGGCTGGATGGTGATCGACGTCGACACCTACGAGCGCGCCGTCGAGCTGGCCGGGGAGCTGTCGGCCGCCCCGGGCGCGGGCGGCGGGCCGATCCACGAGTGGCTGGAGCTGCGCCCGTTCCTGACCGCGACGCCCGACGTCACCGAGTGCCATTGATGGACGAGGCCCTGCTGAGGAGCCTCACGCCGAGCGCGCTCGCCCTCCTCGTCCGCCGCGGAGCGGACTTCGCGGCGGCCGAGGACGCCGTCCAGGACGCGCTGGTCGAGGCGGTCCGCGTCTGGCCGGCCGACCCGCCGCGGGACCCGAAGGGCTGGCTGGTCACCGTGGCCTGGCGCAGGTTCCTCGACCAGACCCGGGCGGACACCGCGCGCCGCCGGCGCGAGGACCGTCTCGACGAGGAACCGGCCCCCGGACCGACGCCCGCGGTGGACGACACGCTCCAGCTCTACTTCCTGTGCGCCCACCCGTCGCTGACGCCCTCGTCGGCGGTCGCGCTCACGCTGCGCGCCGTCGGCGGGCTCACCACCCGGCAGATCGCCCAGGCGTACCTGGTGCCCGAGGCGACGATGGCGCAGCGGATCAGCCGGGCCAAGCGCACCGTCTCCCAGGTGCGGTTCGACCAGCCCGGCGACGTCGCCACCGTGCTGCGCGTCCTCTACCTGGTCTTCAACGAGGGCTACTCCGGCGATGTCGACCTCGCCGCCGAGGCCATCCGGCTCACCCGGCAGCTCGCGGCCGGGATCGACCATCCCGAGGTGGCGGGGCTGCTCGCGCTGATGCTGCTCCACCACGCCCGGCGCGCCGGCCGGACCGCGCCCGACGGCAGCCTGGTGCCGCTCGCCGAGCAGGACCGCGCCCGCTGGGACACGCGCCTGATCGCCGAGGGCGTCGCGATCCTCCAGGCCGCCCTCGCCCGGGACCGGCTCGGCGAGTTCCAGGCGCAGGCCGCCATCGCCGCCCTCCACGCCGACGCGCCCACCGCCGAGGGGACCGACTGGGTGCAGATCGTGGAGTGGTACGACGAACTCCTGCACCTGACCGACAATCCGGTCGTGCGGCTCAACCGCGCCGTGGCCGTCGGCGAGGCCGACGGCCCGCGCGCCGGCCTCGCGGCACTCGCCGAGCTGGACGACTCACTGCCCCGCCACACCGCCGTAGCGGCCTACCTGCACGAACGCGACGGCGACCTGGCGGCGGCGGCGCGGCTGTACGCCGAAGCGGCCCACCAGGCCCTCAACCTCGCCGAACGCGACCACCTCACGCGCCAGGCCGCCCGCCTCAACACCCGCCTGTGCCGCTGAGGGGCCGCGCCCCAGCCTGCGTCCCGCCCCGGGGCCGGTGGGGCGCTACTGGATGTTCCAGCGGTGCGGATGCTCCGGATGCTCGGGGCAGGCGAAGACGTTGAGTTCACCCCAGCGGCCCACGACGACCTCGGTGGGAGTGGCGGAGCGGCGGCCGGACCGGTCCTCCAGCGGGCGCCAGCTCCCGCTGCCGCCGTCCCACTCGGAGCTGTCGACGGTCAGGAGCAGGTGCATCGGAGTACCGCACGCCGGGCAGTCCATGGGGTACGGGTCGGTGGCGTGCCAGGAGGCGAAGCCGCCGACACGCCAGCCGGGCGGGATGGACAGATCGTACTGGTAGCGCGGTGGCTCCACCGTGTGCCCGTCCCCGGTCTCCCCTGCCTGCCATGTTCCCGCCTGCTCGCCTCCCGCCCGCTCGGCCTCGGCCTCGACGGCGTCCTCCCAGGCGTCGATCCGGGCGCACAGCTCCTCGGGGAGGAGGTCGGCGTACGGGTAGGTGAGCACCTGCTCCGGGTGCAGCACACAGGGTTCGGGCAGGAACCCGTCGGACCCGATGACCGGCGGCTGCGGCGGCGCGGTCAGCACCCGGCCGACCTCCCGCGACCGACGCCAGCGCAGGTGCAGCTCCAGGCCGTAGCCGGTGGGGCCGTGTGCGGTGAAGGGGCACCAGAACACCTGGAGCAGGTCGCAGTCGTCCGGCCCCGCCGGGAGATCGGGGACATCGCGCCGGTAGAGCTGCGCCAGACCGATCATGGGCAGCGGGTCCGTCTCCGCGACCCCGGGCAGCCGGTGCTCGCGGTGCAGCTCGGCGAGCAGCTCCCGTTCCTCGTCCGTGGGGCCCGGGGTGTGTTCCCGGGCCCAAGCGGCAGCCAGCACCCGACGCCGGCGGTGGATGTCCGCCGGACGCCGGCCGCGCCCGCGGGCATGGGCCTCGCCGCACACCGGCCAGGGCTCGTCCGCCGGCCACAGCAGGGGGCCGCCGACGGAACTGTCCGCAGGGCCGGGGTTGCCCGGCCGGGGATGCAGCCGTGTCGTCGTCCCCCGGTGTGCGGCCAGTTCGGGGAAGAGCGTCTCGACATCGAGCGGGCGCGGCGGCGTGGTCCTCGGCATGGACGCGACCTTAGACACGGGACGGCGCCGGCCGTCGAGCACCCCGGCGCACGGCGGCACCGAGGGGAGGCAGCCGTCCTTACGACTGGTGCCGCGGCCGTACTCGGGGATCGACCGCGGCACCAGCCATCCAGGGCACTCCCGCGCACGGCACGAATGCCCCGCGCCGGTGTGCGTATGCGGAGCCGAACGGGTGAACCGCCAGGAGTCCAGGGGCCGGTCGAGGGCTTCCGCGGCCGCTGGCCGGACGGCCGGTGCCGAGGCCCCTGGGGTGGGGCGAGGGGGCACCGGCCGTGGCCTGGCAGCCGGGCGCCGTACCGTGGAGTGCCGCGTCTCGGGCGCCGCACGTCTTCCCGCCGACGGGAAACGGCACCCGAAAACCGGTCGCCCTCCCGGTCCGTCCCGGTCCCCGCTCACGGACACCGGCCGGCGACGCGAGCGATGCCGATCGGTACCCGCGAGGGTGTCACCACGCGGTCACTGATCACCGCATCCGCAGGCCAGCGACCCCGCGCCACTGAGCATGCAGCACGCAACCAGTCGATATCTACGGTGAATCTTTTACATCAATACCGCGTGACACTAATTAAACTGAGCGGCAGTCAACGCCAGCCCCGGGGGACAAGCCACCAGTGAACCGCCAAGCATTGAAGAAACTCCTCAAAGACCGCCGCGCGCTCATATCCCCCGAAACGCACGGACTGACCCGCCCCACCGGCCGCGGGCGCCGCGCCCCCGGTCTGTCACAGGGGCAGGTCGACGAACTCCTCGGCTACTCCGAGCGCACCTATCAGCGTCTGGAATCCGGCAACTACCACCACCCCCCGGTCGACCTCCTCCGCGACGTCGCGCGCCTGTACGGCATGAACGAGCAGGAATGGATCAGCCTCTGCCGGTACGCCCGCGGCGAGGACCCGCCCGGCCCGCTGTACGACACCTCCGGCCACGCCCTGCCCGCGGCCTGGGCCGACGCCGTGGCCGGCATCAACCACCCCGCGTACGTCACCGACGCCTCCTGGAACCTCGTCACCTGCAACGACCGCTTCCACGCCCTGTTCGACAGCGGCCGGGCGCCGGCCAACACCATGCGGTGGATGCTCCTGGACGGGCGTGACCAACTCATCGACTGGGTCACGGCCTGGGCGCCGCTGGTGATGCCCCAGTTGCAGGCCGCGCTCGCCCAGCGCTCCGACGACAAGGTCCTGAGGCAGATCGAGGCGGACATCCTCGCCGACCCGCTCGCCCAGCCCCTGTACGAGAAGGGCGGGGCCTCCATCCACCCCGACGGCGACGAGCGTCCGATCCGTCACGCGGTCGAGGGGCCGGGGTGGGTGACGATGTGTGTGGCGCAGCCGCTCGCGGCGCCCGGGTCCCGGTGCATGATCCTCGTTTTCCGGCCGGGCCCGCGACGGACCGTCAGCCGACCGCGTATGTTGAAAGCCCAGGAGAACGGCATGAACGCCTGAATTTGCCCGCCTTTGGTGCGCGGCCAGGCAGTATTTCGAGGACGGCTGAGGAAACAAACCAGCCAATTTTGCCGTACCTTGACTTAATCAGGTCGCAGCGCCTTCAGGGGGGAACCCATGCCCGCTCATATCGCCCGCCCCACCACCGTCCTCGCCGCACACAAAATCACCACAACCGAGATAGCCGACGACATTCGCGCCCACCATCCGCACCATCCCCGGCTGGGCGCGATCCTCCGCGTCCTCGGCAACTGCGGCGTCGAGACCCGCTATTTCACCCAGCCCCTGGACTCGCCCACCATCAACGGCACGGCGGAGGTGGGCGACCGCGCCGCCCGCGCCTTCGCGGACGGCCTCACCATGGCCGAACAGGCCGCCCGCGCCACCCTCGACCGGTACCGGCTCCAGCCCGGCGACGTCACCGGCCTCATCACCACCCACGCCACCGGCTGGGCCGTCCCGAACCTCGACGTCCACCTGGTGGAACGGCTCGGGCTGCGGCCCACCATCCGCCGCACCGCCCTGACGACCACCGCCTGCGCCGGCGGAGCCCACGCCCTGGTCCGGGCCGTGGAACAGGCCCTGCTGCACCCCGGATCCCGCGTCCTCGTCGTCGCCGCCGAAGTGCTGTCCACCGCCTACAACCACGCCGACACCAAGATCGAGCACATGATCTACAAAGCGCTGTTCGGCGACAGCGCAGCCGCCACCGTCGTCTCCAGCGACCCCCTCGGCCCCGGTCTCGCCGTCGACGCCGACGGGCTGTTCGAGTACGTCCTCCCGGACAGCCTCGCCCTGTACGCGGGCCGCATCGACAGCACGGGTCTGCACTTCGACAGCACCAAACAGGCGACCGGCGGCGCGAGACACGTCATGCCCGCCGTCACCGACTGGCTCGCCGGCCGCTCGGTCGACGTGCCCGTCATCCACCCCGGGTCGAAGCCCATCATCCTCGACACGGCCGACGCCCTCGGCCTCACCGCGACCGACGCCCGCCACTCCCTCGACACCCTCTCCGAAGAGGGCAACCTCGGTGGCGTATCGGTTCTCCGGGTCCTCGAACGCACCCACGACGAGCCCCCGGCCGACGGCGAGAGCGCGCTGGTGGTCGCCTACGGCCCGGGATTCTCCGTCTCGGCCCTCCACGGCACCTGGCAGGACTAGGGCCTCCCGTTCGGATCATGCCGGGCTCGCGGGGTCTGGCACCGCGCCTCGCCGCGTTGTCGTCGGTTGCCATGGCTCCGCCATGGCGCCCTCCTCCGCCTTGCGATGCACGGCACCAGACCCCGCTCCCTGATCCGGCCTGATCCGAACGAAAGACCCTAGCCGGCCGCCGGCGGCGCCGGCCGGGGCACCGCGGCGGGCCCCGGCCGGTGCGGGAGGACGGGCGTCAGCGGCGCAGTGCCGCCAGGTTGCGGTAGCCGATGGCCGCGTGCTCCAGGGACTGGGCCGGGTTGGCCGCGCTCGGGGCGTTGTCCTGCTCGACCATCGGGTTGTGGTAATTGCGGTGGCCCACGCGGGAGAAGAACGTCGTGTAGTCGATGACCCCGGTGCCGAACGGGACCATGTCGTACCCCATGCCGTTCGTGGTGTTCACGACGCCGTCCTTGGCGTGGAAGAGCGGGTACCGCTTGTCGTGGCAGGTGACCAGGCCCGCCGGGTCGAAGACGTCCGTGCGCGTGGAGCCGTCGTGGGCGGTGTAGGTGCGGAACTTGTACTGGGCGACGTGCGCCCAGAAGACGTCCATCTCCAGCCAGACCAGCTTCGGGTCGGTGACGGACAGGAAGTACTCCAGCTTGCGGATGCCGGAGCTGCGGGTCGGCCTGCCCTGGGCGTCCAGCGGGCCGCCGTCCAGCAGGAAGTCGTAGGCCGCGTCGTGGTTGTGGGTGTACAGCTTCAGGCCGGCGCGGCGGGCGATCTCCCCGAGGGCGTTCCACTTGTCGGCGGCCATGTCCCAGTCCGCCTTGTACCGGCTGTTGGTGGGATCGGCGCCGGTGCCCATGTGCGCCATGCCGAGGATGTTCGCGATCTCCAGGTGCTTCTTGAAGGTGTCCAGATCGCCGCTGGTCAGCGGCCAGGAACCAGGGATGAAGCCGTGGTTGCCCTGGGCGCGCAGGCCGTTGTCGTCCAGCCAGCGGCGCAGCAGCCTCGCGCCCTGAACGGACTCCAGGCTCGCCCCGCCGGGCGCGTTCGCGTGCTGGCCGTAACCGGCGAACTCGACCTGACGGTAGCCGAAGCGGGCGAGCTGCTCGAACACGGCGCGGAAACCGGACGGCAGCGAGGTGGACAGCGGGTCCCGGCCGATGGCGTCACGAACGGTGTAGAGGATGATGCCACGCTTGTCCGCGGGCACCAGGGCATGGCCCTCGCCGCCGGCCGCGGCCCGGGGAGCGGCCTGGGGGGCCGCCTGGACGGGGGCGGCACCGAGGACGGGTGCGGCGACGGCGCCGGCCGCGACGGCGGTGCAGGTGCTCAGGAAGCGGCGGCGGCCGATGCCGAGGCTGCGGCGCAGGTCTTCGTCGGTGTGCTGGCTGATGTTCACGGGTGCCTCTCTCTGGACGGGTCGTCGGTGCTGAGACCGGCGAGGTGCAGCAGGAGCGGTTTCACGTCGGTGGCCGCGATGCGGTCGCCGACGGCGCGGGGGGTGGAGCACAACAGGAGCGGACCGTCGTCGTCGCTCGCGGGGAGGCGGCCGTGGCTGCCCCGGATGGGTGAGGGGTCGAGGGGGACGACCGCCATGCGGTAGCGCAGCCCGAGCTTCTTGCGGGCCAGCGCCGTCGCCGCCCTGACCTTCACATAGGGGTCCTCGGGGTCCATGAACAGCTCGACCGGGTCGTAGCCGGGCTTGCGGTGGATCTCCACGAGGCGCGCGAAGTCGGGGGCGCGGGCGTCGTCCAGCCAGTAGTAGTACGTGAACCAGGCGTCCGGCTCCGCGACGGCGACGAGCTCGCCGGAGCGCGGATGGTCCAGGTCGTGGGCCTTCTTGCCCTGGTCGTCCAGGAGTCGCTCGATCCCGGGCAGGCCGTCGAGGGCGGCGCGGGTGGCCGCCAGGTCCTCGGGGCGGTGGACGTACACATGGGCGATCTGGTGGTCGGCCACCGCGAAGGCGCGGGACGCCATCGGATCCAGATACTCCATGCCGTCCTGGGTGTGGACCTCCAGCAGGCCGGCGCGGCGCAGGGCGCGGTTGATGTCGACGGGCCGGCTCACCGGGGTGATGCCGTACTCGGACAGCACCACCACGGTACGGCCCTCCGCGCGGGCGTCGTCCAGCAGCGGGGCCAGGGCCGCGTCGAGGTCGGCGGCGGCCTTCAGGGAGCGCGGGTCGTCCGGGCCGTGGCGCTGCAGGTCGTAGTCGAGGTGCGGCAGGTAACAGAGTGTCAGGTCGGGTCGGCGGGTGCGCAGGACGTGCCGGGTGGCGTCGATGATCCACTGGCTGGAGACCAGGTCCGCGCCCGGACCCCAGAAGCGGAACAGCGGGAACGTGCCGAACCTGTCGGTGAGTTCGTCGTGCAGGGCGGCCGGCCGGGTGTAGCAGTCGGGTTCCTTGCGGCCGTCGGCGTAGTAGACGGGGCGCGGGGTGACGGTGATGTCGGTGTCGGCGCCCATGGCGTACCACCAGCAGATGTTGGCGACCGTGTAGCCGGGGTGGGCGCGGCGGGCGGCGTCCCACAGCTTGTCCCCGGCGACCAGGCCGTTGTGCTGGCGCCACAGCAGGACCTCGCCGAGCTCCCGGAAGTACCAGCCGTTGCCGACGATGCCGTGCTCGGCGGGGAGCGTGCCGGTGAGGAAGGTGGACTGGGCGGCACAGGTGACCGCGGGCAGCACGGTGCCGAGGTGCGCCCGGGAGCCCGCGGCGGCGAGGGCCTCCAGGTGGGGCATGTGGGCGAGGAGACGGGGGGTGAGACCGACCACGTCGAGGACGAGCAGCGGGGTGGGGGTCCGCTCGGTCATGGCAGCTCCTTCAGGCCCAGGTCGGTCAACAGGTCTCGGGCGAGGGCGAGTTCCGCGGCGATGCCGTCGGCGAGCCGGTCCCGGCCGCGCGGGCGCAGGCCGGGCGGGAGCGCCTGCCAGGTGTACGTCTCGACCTCCAGGTGCCGGGTGAGCGGGCGCGGCCCGCCGACGAGCCGGGCGAGGGCCGTGCGGAGCACGGGCAGCGTGCTGGTCAGCGGTGCGGTGGGGGACGCGTGCAGCGGGACGTGGAAGTGGGCGCGCCAGGGTGCGTCCGCCGGCAGCGGGCCGCCGGCCAGGGCCTCGGGCAGGTCGTCGGTGCCGCGCACTCCGGTGTGGGTGAGCGCGCGGGTCTGGTGCAGGAAGCGCGGCTCCGCGAAGCCGGCGAGGGCGGTACGCACCTCGGGCCGGCCGGGGTGATCGGCGTGCAGCGCGGCCGACAGCTGCGCCTTCACCACCGGCACCGGGGACGCGGCCAGGGCGTCCAGGGCGGTCGTCGGGTCCTCGAACGAGGTCGCGAGATGGCAGGTGTCGACGCAGACGCCGACGCGGGGATGGCCGACGGAACCGAGCGGTGCCAGGGCGTCCGCCGTGGTCTCCACGATGCAGCCGGGCTCCGGTTCCAGGCCGACGCGGACCGAGCGGCCGGTCAGCTCCGCCAGCGAGTCCAGGCGCTGCCCGAGGGTGCGCAGTGCCGCCCGGCCCGCTTCGGCTCGGTCGGCGGTCCAGGTGGTGCGCCAGCCGAGCGGCAGGGTGGAGACGCTGCCCTCGGTGACGTCGTCGGGCAGCAGCGCGGCCAGGATCCGGGCGAGCGCCGTGGTGTACTCCAGGCGCTCCCGGTCCGCCCAGTCGGGCTTGTACACCCGGTACTTGACCTCGTCCGCGCCGAAGCCCTCGTACGGGAACCCGTTGAGGGTGACGACCTCCAGACCGCGCCGGTCGAGTTCCCGCCGCAGGGCGCGCAGCGCGGCCGGGTCGGTGTCCACCGCGCGGGCCGCGTCATGGGCGAGCCACAGACCGATGCCGAGCCGGTCGCGGCCGAGCCGGCGCCGGACGGGCTCGCAGTGGTCGCGCAGCTGGGCGAGGACACCGTCGAGGGTCTCGGCGGGGTGGACGTTGGTGCAGTAGGCGAGGTGGACGGTCGTACCGTCCGGGTGGCGGAAGCGCATCGCTCACTCCCCGCCGCGCAGCAGGGAGTTGCCCTCGTGGGTGGCCTCGGGTGGGACGAACTCCAGCTCCAGCCGGCCGCTCATGCCGTAGAACGCGACCGGGTTGCGCCACAGCACCCGGTCGACGTCGTCCTCGGTGAAGCCCTCGGCCAGCATCAGGTCGGCCACCCGGCGGGTCTTCAGCGGGTCGCTGCGGCCCCAGTCGGCGGCCGAGTTCACCAGCACCTTCTCGGGGCCGTAGGCGCGCAGGATGGCCACCATCCGGCGCTCGTCCATCTTGGTGTCGGGGTAGACGGAGAAACCGAGCCAGCAGCCGCTGTCCTTGGCGTCCCGCACGGTCGTCTCGTTGAGGTGGTCGACCAGGACCCGGTCGGCGGGCAGCGCGGAGTCGCGGACGACGTCGAGCGTGCGGCGCAGACCGGCGAGCTTGTCGCGGTGCGGGGTGTGCACCAGAGCGGGCAGGCCGTGGTCCGCGGCGAGCTGGAGCTGGGCGGCGAGGGCCTTGTCCTCGGCCGGGGTCATCGCGTCGTACCCGATCTCGCCCACCGCCACGACCTGGTCCTTGACCAGGTAGCGCGGCAGCTCGTCCAGGACGGGGGCGCAGCGCGGGTCGTTGGCCTCCTTCGGGTTCAGGGCGAGCGTGCAGTGGTGGGCGATGCCGTACTGGGCGGCCCGGAACGGCTCCCAGCCCAGCAGCGAGTCGAAGTAGTCCAGGAACGAGGCGGGGGAGGTGCGGGGCTGGCCCAGCCAGAACGACGGCTCGACCACCGCGCGGACGCCCGCGTCGCGCATGGCCTCGTAGTCGTCGGTGGTCCGGGACGTCATGTGGATGTGCGGGTCGAACAGACGCATCAGGAGGCCTCCTTGCCGGACTCCGCGCGGGCGAGGGCGAGCACGCGGTACAGGCCGTCGGGGACGGGGCGGCCGGCGGCGGTGCGCTCGGCCGCGAAGTCGGTGAGCATCCGGGCGAGTTCGGCGTCGTCGCGGGCCCGCTCGGCGAGACCGGCCACCGCTTCGACGGGGACGCCGGTGAACAGGCACTTCAGTACGGCCTGCCGCCAGCCGTGGGCGTCGAGGTGCCGGGCGGCGTAGGGGCCCACGGCGGCGGCGAGCAGCCGGGTGTCGTTCGTGCGCAGGGCGTCCTCGACGAGGGGGACCGCGTCGGGGCCGGGGACGAGGTGGGGAAGGGCGAGCAGCACGGCCCGGCGTTCGGCGGCGGTGCCCTGCCGGTAGACGCGGGTGAGGGCGGCGAGGTCGGCGCGGGCCGTGTGCAGGATCAGGACACGGGCGGCGTCGGCGTGCCGGCTGCCGCAGCGCCGGCCGGCCTCGGCCAGCCGCAGCTCCCAGGCGGAGATCGGGCCGTGCCCGCCCGGGTGGTCGGCGGCCTCGGCCAGTGCTCCTCGCAGCCAGGCGCGCGCGGGCGGGTCGAGGTGCGCGTCGAGATGCTCGCGCAGCGCGTCGGGCGAGGGCGCCGCGGCGGCGGTCGAACGGGTCACGGAGTACTCCCTTCGGGCACGGTGCCGCTGCCTCCGGGTACGGCGGCCGGGGTACGGGCGGTGGCTCGGCGGAGGAACGGCAGGGAGGTGGCGGCGTGGTGGGGGCCGGCGTGGGAGTGGCGGGGCAGCTCCACGACCGTCAGGCCCCGGTAACCGGTGGCCGCGAGCGCCGCGAGGACGGGTGGGAAGTCGATCTCGCCCTCGCCGAACGGGAGGTGGTCGTGCACGCCCCGCCGCATGTCCTCGATCTGCACGTGCCGCAGCCAGGGCGCGGCGGCGCGTACGCAGTCGGCGGGCGGCAGCGGCTCCAGGCACTGGCAGTGGCCGATGTCGAGGGTGAGGCCGAGCGCGGGCGGATCGCCGAGGAGGCGGCGCAGGTGGTGGAAGTCGGCGAGGGTCGCGAGGAGGTGGCCGGGTTCGGGCTCGACGGCGACGGGAACGCCGGCGGACTCGGCGGCGTCGAGGACGGGGGAGAGGGAGGCGGCGAGCCGGTCCCACGCCGGGGCCGGGCCGGGATCGGTCGGCGGAACGATTCCGCTGAAGCAGTGCACGGCCGTGGCACCGAGGTCGGCGGCCACCCGCACCGCCCGCAGCAGCAGGTCCACGCGGCGGGCGCGGGCCTCGGGTTCGGGGTCGAGCAGCGAGGGACCGTGTTTGCGCCGCGGATCGAGGACATACCGCGCGCCGGTCTCCACGGCCACGTCGAGCCCCAGCCCGGCCAGGCGCCGGGCCACCCGCCGGGTACGGCCGGCGAGACCGGGGGCGAGCGGGTCGAGGTGCATGTGGTCGAGCGTCAGCCCGACACCGTCGTACCCGAGGTCGGCGAGCAGGGCGAGGGCGTCGTCCAGCCGGAGATCGGCGAGACCGTTGGTGCCGTAGCCGAAGCGCGGAGGGTTCACGCGGGGCTCCCTTCCCTGACGGGCGCCTCCACGCGACACGCCCCTTCCTGACCGAGCGGGCCGGGGGTGGCGGTGGGGACGGCGGTGGTTCCGGCTGCGGGCGTGTCGCGGGTCGAGGGGACGGCCGGTGGGCTGAGGGGTGCCGTCACCGGGGCGGTGGTGTGGGCTCGGGCGTGGGTGGTGGGCGTGTTGCCGGTCGAGCGGGTGGCTGGTGGGCCGGCGGATGCCGGGGTTGGGGCGGCGGCGTCGGTTCGGTTGCGGGCGTCGGCGACCGCGCGGGTGGGCGGGCCGGGAGTCGCCGTGGCCGGGGTGGTGACGGCGTCGTCGTACTGGCGGGTGCGGGGGAGGTTCATGTCACGCTCACCCTTCTCGCCGCACGGGCGGCCAGTGGGCCGAGGGCCGCTGTGATCAGGGCGGTCGCACCGGATCCGGCGCGCGCGGCGAGGGCGGCCTGGAGGGGGATGGTGGCGCGGATGCCGGCGCCGACCGCGCGCTGGGTGAGCGAGGGCGACGGGTTGAGGGACGCGTGGAGGTAGGGGCGGGCCGTGGTCCGGGCGTAGCCGAGGGCGAGCGCGGTGGTGAGCGGGCGGTCGGGGAGCAGCCGGGTCACGGCACCGGTGGCGGCCAGCGCGGCGAGCGGGGCGAGCGGAGAGCCGCCGCGGGTCTCCTGGCGGGAGACGGCCGTGACCGCGAGCGTGTGGGTGCCGAGCAGGGCCGCCGACGACAGGGCCGGCCGGACGCGCCCGGCACCGGCGGCGGCGCCGAGCAGCAGGTCCAGGGCGCGGGCGGCGGCCATCGCGGCGGGGCCGGCCGGGGTCCGCTTGAGCAGGAGGTCGTACGACCACACCGTGGCCGCGAGCGGGGTGGCCACCGCCAGCGCCGGGCGCCCCGCGCGGGCGGCCAGGGCGAGCCCGGCGGCCGTCAGGGCACAGGCCGCGGTGAGGGCGGCGGCGGGCCGGATCCTGCCGGACGGCAGGGGCCGGTGCGGGCGCTCCACGGCGTCCTCGGCGCGGTCGGCCCAGTCGTTCAACGCCATCCCGGCCTCGTACAGGCACACCGACGCACCGATGGCGAGCAGGCTTCCGCGACCCGGCCGGGCGCCCACGGCCGCCGCTCCCGCGAGCGCGTCCCCGGGAACGGTGAACAGGGCCGGCAGCCGCAGCAGTTCGGCCCACGCCCGCACCCGACCGCCGGCCCGCGAGCGACCGGAGGAGTACGGCACCCGGCTGCGCGACCTGCTCGGCGCCGGTTCGCCGGGTCCGTGGGGCGTGTGGCCGTGGGGCGTGCTCGGTGCGGGTCGGCCGGGCTCGTGCGGGGCGTGGCTGCAGGTGTCGCTCGGTGTCGTGCTCACTCGGCGTCTCCCAGTTCGTGGGCGAAGCGCAGGAGCGCGGTGTACTGGTCGGCCAGGGCCGCCGGGGCGGTGCCCATCGGGTCCTTGAAGTAGAAGGACAGGGCGGTGAGCGGGCCGGTGCGGCCGGTCTCGTGGGCGCGGGCCGTCAGCCGGGCCAGGTCCAGGACGAGGGGTGCCGCCAGGGCCGAGTCGCAGCCCTGCCAGATGGTCTGCAGGACCATGCGGGTGCCGAGGAAGCCGTCGAAGGCGATGTGGTCCCACGCGGTCTTCCAGTCGCCGAGCGCCGGTACGTCGTCGATGTGGACCTCGCCCTCGGGGACCGTGCCGAGGGTGTCGGCGAGGACGCGCTCCTTGCCGGCGTTCTTGGCCGCCGCGGCGGCCGGGTCGGCGAGGGCGGCGCCGTCCCCGCCGCCGAGGAGATTGGTCCCGGACCAGGCCCGTACGTCCAGCGCCCGCTGGGCGAACATCGGTCCGAGGGCGGAACGCAGCAGCGTCTGCCCGGTCTTGCCGTCGCGGCCGGCGTACGGCAGCCCGCTGGAGGCCGCGGGGCCGGCGAGCGCGGGGTGGTGCAGCCCGGTCGAGGGGGTGAAGTTGACGTACGGGCAGCCGGCGCGCAGGGCGGCCGCCGCGTAGAGGGAGCTGGGCGGGAGGTCCGTACCGGTCGCGGCCGGTTCCGTGGAGGCGACGTTCACCACGACCGCGCGGGCCAGACCGTGCCGTCGGACGAAGCCGCGCAGGTCCCCGGTGAAGGCGGCGATCAGTTCCTCGGCGGTGCGGGTGTCGCCGGGGAGGGGTCCGCCGGTCCTGATCTCCCGGTCCGCGGCGGCCAGTTCGGCGGCGACGGCGGTGGGCAGGCCGGGCGGCAGGACCCCGCCGGCGGCGAGTTGCTCGGCGCGCTTGGGCAGCGGGCAGTCCGTGGTGTCATGGCCGCCGAAGACCAGGGACGACAACGCGGGCAGGCCGCTGCCGGCGAACGCCGGGCCCTCGGTGACCAGGCCCGTCGGCCGGTGCAGGCCCGCCGCCAGCGCGGCGCAGCCCGCGACCACGCTGGTGGCGACGGAGCCGCGGGCCCCGATCAGCCAGACGCCGACACGCGGGGAACGGGCGGGGGGCGCGGACATGGGCAGCCTCCTTGTCGAGCGCGGACACCGGGAGCGGTGGGGGATGACGCCGTACGTGGGGGGGTTGGGGCGTGCGGAGGTGGTGACGGCGGGCGGGAGTCCGGCGTCTCCCGCCCGCCGCCGTTCAGTGGCCCTTGGCGGGCAGTTCCCTGATCCGGATGTCGCGGAAGGACACCTCGTCACCGGCTCCGTGGTTCTGGATGCCGATGTGTCCGTCGGTGAGGCTCCGGGCCGGATCGGTGTTGGTGAAATCGTTGATCTTCACGCCGTTGAGCCAGATGCGGAGGCGTTCGCCCTCGACCCGGATCTCGTACGTGTTCCACTCCCCCGGCGGGTTCAGCGCACGGTCGCGCTTCTTCAGGTCGGCGGAGCGGAAGCCGTAGACGGACCCGGTGGTCTTCTCCGGGACGTCGGTGGCGTCGATCTGGATCTCGTAGCCGTTGTCCACGGCCGACCACGGGTCGTCCGAGGGCGGGAAGCCCACGAACACGCCCGAGTTGTCGTCGCCGGACATCTTCCAGTCGAGCTTCAGGGAGTACGACCCGAAGCTCCGGCCGGCGTACCAGAGCAGGCCCATCCCGCCGGACGAGGTGAGCGTGCCGTCGTCGGACAGGGTGAAGGAGCCGGGGCCCGCCTGTCGCCACCCGTCCAGCGAGTCACCGTCGAACAGGCTGGTGTATCCGCTCTCCGGCCGGCAGTCGGCCTGGACGGCGCCGATCGCGTACCGGATCCCGCCCAGCAGGTGCCGGCGGAACTCCGGGTCGGCGTACGACTCCTTGGTGTGGCCGCCGCCGGTGTAGAAGGCCCGGCCGCCCTGGTACTCCTGGCACCAGGCGATCGGATGGTCGCCGTTCATGGTACCGCCGGTGTACGACGACTCGTCGAGCGAGGCGAGGACGTGGGCCCGGTCCCGGGGGTTGGAGCGGTAGTTGTACCACTCGTCGGTCCGGTTCCAGGTCCGCGCCAGCCCCGAGGTCGCCGGGTGGGCGCGGTCCTCGACCCGCACGGTGGCCGGCTGGATCGCCGGGTGCGACTGGAAGTACGCGCCGACGAGGCCGCCGTAGAACGCCCAGTCGTACTCGGTGTCGGCCGCCGCGTGGACGCCGACGTAGCCGCCGCCGCGGTGGACGTAGTCCTCGAACGCCGCCTGCTGGGCGCCGTCGAGGACGTCCCCGGTGGTCGACAGGAACACCACGGCGTCGTAGCGCCGCAGGGTGGACGGGGTGAACGCGCCCGCGTCCTCGGTGGCGTCGACCGTGAAGCCGCCGCTCTCGCCGAGCTGCCGTACCGCGGCGACGCCCTCGGGGATCGAGTCGTGCCGGAAGCCGGCCGTCTTGGAGAAGACCAGCACTCGCTTGGTGCCGGCCGTGCCGTCCGTGCCGTGCGACGCGGCCGGTGCCGCGGCGCAGCCGAGGAGCAGCGCGGCCGTCGCGACGGCGGTCACTGTGCGCATGTGCCGCTCCTCTCAGCCGGTGGTGAAGGTGAAGTCGTCGACGTCGAACAGGGCTCCGCTGCCGCCCTTGAACACCAGGTAGAGGGTGGTGGTGCCGCGCGGGGCGCGCGACAGGTCGGCCTGGACGTCCTGGAAGGTCTCCCAGCCGCCGGTCACCGGCACGGTCGCCTTGCCGAGCAGGGTGCCGCTCGCCGAGCCGGCCCGGACCTCCAGGGTGCCGCCCGCGCCGCCGGAGGAGACGCGCGCGGTGATCTTCTTGGCGTTCTCCAGGACGTACGGCGTGAAGGAGATCCAGTCGCCGTTGTCGATGTCACCGACGGTCTTGCCGCCGTGCGCCGTGTCCTTGGCGATCACCGAGACGCCGGAGCTGTTGCCGAAGTGCTCGGCCTGGCGGTGGCGGGGCTGCAGCACGCTCTGGTCGTGCGAGGTGAGCGCGGCCTGGCCACCGCCGCCGTTGTCGGTGTACTCGGCGTTCAGGACACCGAAGATGTTGGCGTCCTCGTCGTGGCCGCCGTCGGCGCTGGTCTGGATGGTGCCGGAGCAGCCGGTGGCGGAGGTGAGCGGATGGCCGTGGGTGTCGTGGCCGAGGACGAAGGTGACCTTGACCTTGGAGCAGTCGATCCGGCGGCCGTCCTCGGGGTCGGTGACCTTCACCGTGAAGGGGACGGCGTCACCGAAGCTGAACAGCTGCCCGTCCTTCGGGGTCTGGAGCACCACGGTGGGCGCGGTGTTGCCGACGACGATCTGCACGCTGGCGCCGCCGGTGCGGCCCGAGGGGTCCTTCGCGGTCACGGTCGCCGTGTAGGTGCCGTTCTTGCGGTACGTGTGCGCGGGGTTCGCGTCGGTCGACCGCGTCCCGTCGCCGAAGTCCCAGCTGTAGGTGAGCGCGTCGCCGTCCTGGTCGCTCGTGCCCGCCGAGGAGAACTGGACCTTCAGCGGTGCCTGGCCGGAGGTGCGGCTCGCCGCGGCCCGGGCGACGGGCGAGTGGCCGTCGGTGGCGTTCTCGATGCGGTACAGCGCCGAGTTCTCGTCGCCGCCGAACCAGGAGACGCCGTAGTCGAGGACGTACAGCGCGCCGTCGGGCCCGAACGCCATGTCCATCACCTGGGTGCCGGTCCAGGGCACGTCGTTGATGGACTGCACGGTGCCGTCCGCGTCGCTGCTGATGCGCTTGATCCAGCGGCGGCCGAACTCACCGGCGAAGAAGTCGCCGTCGTAGGCCTCGGGGAACTTGACCGGCGAGTCGAGCGTGGGGTCGTAGTGGTACACCGGGCCGCCCATCGGGGACTCGGAGCCGTCGCCGAACTCGGGCACGGAGGGTCCGTTGTACGGGATCCAGGCGGGCTGGGCCGGCGGCAGGTCGGTCAGGCCGGTGTTGTGCGGGGAGGTGTTCTTCGGGGCCGAGCAGTCGAAGGAGGCGCCGGAGGTCTTGGTCGCGAAATCGTAGTCGACGTAGGCGTCGTTGGCGCCGGTGCAGTACGGCCAGCCGAAGTTGCCCGGCTTGGTCACCCGGGCGAACTCGACCTGTCCGGCCGGGCCGCGCTTGGGGTCGGCCGCGCCGGCGTCGGGGCCGTAGTCGCCGACGTAGAGGATGCCGGTCTCCTTGTCGACGCTGAACCGGAACGGGTTGCGGAAGCCCATCGCGTAGATCTCGGGCCGGGTCTTGTCCGTACCGGGCGGGAAGAGGTTGCCGTCGGGGATGGAGTAGGAGCCGTCGGCGTTGACCTTGATGCGCAGGATCTTGCCGCGCAGGTCGTTGGTGTTGCCGGCGGTGCGCTGGGCGTCGAAGCCGGGGTTGCGGTCCGCGCGCTCGTCGATCGGGGTGTAGCCGTCCGACTGGAACGGGTTGGTGTCGTCGCCCGTCGACAGGTAGAGGTTGCCGGCCGCGTCGAAGTCGATGTCACCGCCGACGTGGCAGCACAGGCCGCGAGTGGTGGGCACGTCCAGGATCTTCTTCTCGCTGGCCGTGTCCAGGGTGCCGTCGGTGTTGAGCACGAAGCGGGAGAGACGGTTGACGCCGTCGAAGGGGGCGAAGTCGGCGGCCGTGCCGGTCTCGGGCGCGTCACCCGCCGGGGTGTTCAGCGGGGGCGCGTAGTAGAGGTAGATGAACCGGTTCGTCGCGAAGCCGGGGTCGACGCCGACGCCTTGCAGGCCCTCCTCGTCGTGGGAGTACACGGTGAGCTTGCCGGCGATCTTGGTGTTGCCGGCCGCGTCCGTCAGACGCAGCTCGCCGTCGCGGGAGGTGTGCAGGACCGAGCGGTCCGGGAGGACGGCGAGCGACATCGGCTCCCCGGTCTCCGCCTCGCCCTTGGCGAGGGTGACCTGCTGGAAGTCCTCGGCCGCCGCGGCCGGGTCCTGGTCGGCGACGGCTGCGCCGGCCTGGGGAGAGGTGAGGGTGAGGGTGGCGCCCGCGAGGAGGGCGCCGCCGAACAGGGCGAGCGCCTTGCGCAGGCGTGGTCTGCGGGTTCCGATGCGGGTGGTGCGGTCGTTCCCGTGCACGAAAGGCCTCCAGAGTGGGGCTGGTTGTACGGGGCGGGTGGGTACGCCGGGACGCGCCGTCGTCCCGGAGTGGTGAACCGACCGGAGTGAACGGTCAGTTGGAGAACGCCGCGTCGAACGAGGCCGACGGCGGCTCGAAGTCGTAGGTCTTCAGGCGGGCCAGCGCCTCGGGTGCGCCCTGGAGCCGGTCCATGCCGGCGTCCTCCCACTCCACGGAGACGGGTCCGCCGTAGTCGATGAAGCGCAGCATCCGGAAGACGTCCTCCCAGGGCACGTCACCGTGTCCGGCGGAGACGAAGTCCCAGCCGCGGCGGGGGTCCCCCCAGGGCAGGTGGGAGCCGAGGCGCCCGTTGCGGCCGTCGAGCCGCTTGCGGGCCTCCTTGCAGTCCACGTGGTAGATCCGGTCGCGGAAGTCCCACAGGAAGCCGACCGGGTCGAGGTCCTGCCACACGAAGTGGGAGGGGTCGAAGTTCAGCCCGAAGGCGGGGCGGTGGCCGACCGCCTCCAGGGCGCGGTGGGTGGTCCAGTAGTCGTAGGCGATCTCGCTGGGGTGGACCTCGTGCGCGAACCGTACGCCCTCCGCGTCGAAGACGTCGAGGATCGGGTTCCAGCGGTCGGCGAAGTCCTCGTAGCCGCGCTCGATCATCGACTCGGGCGCGGGCGGGAACATGGCGACCAGGTGCCAGATCGCCGACCCGGTGAAGCCGATGACGGTGTCGACGCCGAAGGCCGCCGCGGCACGGGCGGTGTCCTTCATCCGGTCGGCTGCGCGCCGCCGTACGCCCTCCGGGTCGCCGTCGGCCCAGACCGCGTCCGGCAGGATGGCCCGGTGCCGCTCGTCGATGATGGCGTCGCAGACCGCCTGGCCGACGAGGTGGTTGGAGATCGCCCAGCACTTCAGGCCGTAGGAGTCGAGGAGCTGGTGCCGGGACTTCACGTACCCGGGGTCGGCGAGGGCCTTGTCGACCTCGAAGTGGTCGCCCCAGCAGGCGAGTTCGAGGCCGTCGTAGCCGAAGTCCCGGGCGAGCCGGCAGACCTCCTCCAGGGGCAGGTCGGCCCACTGGCCGGTGAACAGCGTAAACGGGCGCGGCATGGGGGCGGCCTCCTTCAGCCCGCGACGGGCGTGTAGACGGAGTTCTTCTCGGCGCTCTCCTCCACCGCGGCCAGGACGCGCTGCACCTGGAGTCCGTCGGCGAAGGAGGGGTCGGGGCGGGTGCCCGCGGCGATGGCGTGGACCAGGTCGCGGGCCTGGTGGACGAAGGTGTGCTCATAGCCGAGGCCGTGGCCCGGCGGCCACCAGGCGTCCAGGTAGGGGTGCTCGGGCTCGGTGACGAGGACGCGGCGGAAGCCCGCCTCCGCGCCGGGTCCGGTGGCGTCGTGGAACCACAGCTCGTTCAGCCGCTCCAGGTCGAAGGCGAGCGAACCGCGCTCCCCGTTGAGCTCGATGCGCAGGGCGTTCTTGCGGCCGGTGGCGTACCGGGTGGCCTCGAAGGCGGCGAGGGCACCGGAGGCGAACCGGCCGGTGAACACGGCGGCGTCGTCCACGGTCACCGTGCCGGTGCTCACGCCGGGGGCGCCCGTCGCGGACCCCGCCGCCAGACCGCGGCTCGGGCCGCCGGGCAGCGGGCGCTCCCGGACGAAGGTCTCCGTGAGCGCCGACACCCCGGCCAGCGGCTCGCCCGCCAGGTACTGGGCGAGGTCCACGATGTGCGCGCCCAGGTCCCCGAGCGCACCGGAACCGGCGTGCTCCCTGCGCAGCCGCCAGGTCAGCGGGAAGGCGGGGTCGGCCAGCCAGTCCTGGAGGTACGTGACCCGGACGTGCCGCAGGGTGCCGAGCCGGCCGTCGGCGATCATCCGGCGCGCGAGCGCGGTCGCGGGCACCCGGCGGTAGTTGAAGCCGACCATCGCCACCTGCCCGCGCCCGTACGCCTCTTCGGCGGCGCGCGTCATGGCCTCCGCCTCGGCGACGGTGTTCGCGAGGGGCTTCTCGCACAGCACGTGCTTGCCGGCGGCGAGCGCGGCGACGGCGATCTCGGCGTGGCTGTCACCGGGGGTGCAGATGTCCACGAGGTCGATGTCGTCCCGGGCGATCAGCGCGCGCCAGTCGGTCTCCACGGCGGCCCAGCCGTGCCGCTCGGCCGCCGCCCGGGCGGCGGCGCCGTCCCGTCCGCAGAGCACGGCCAGCACCGGCCTGCGGGGCAGCTCGAAGACGTGGCCCACGGTACGCCAGCCCTGGGAGTGGGCGGCGCCCATGAAGGCGTAACCGACCATGCCGACGCGCAGCGGTGGTCTCCCGGCTCCGGGTGCCGCGTCCGGTGCGGCCCCGGGTGCCGTCTCCGGTGCGGCCTCGGGGCCGGCTGACTGCTGCGGCTGTTCCATGCGCTCGTCCTCCTCGTCGTCGGGGCGCGTTCGTCGTGGCGCGGTGGGGGGTGCGGGCGGGCCGGCTCAGCGGAAGCCGGTGGGCATGTACCGGTCGACGTTGGTCTTGTCGACCACGGCCGAGTAGAGGGTGAGGGACGCCGGGATCTCGAACTCGGCGAGACCGCCGATGCCCTTGCCCTGGCCCAGGGCGCGGGCCAGGTCGATGGCGGAGGCCGCCATGGTGGGCGGGTACAGGACGGTCGCCTTGAGCACGCCGTCGTCCTGCTTGATGGCCTGGAACGCGGAGAGGGCGCCCGCGCCGCCGACCATCAGGAAGTCGTCCCGCCCGGCCTGCTGGATGGCGCGCAGCGCGCCCACGCCCTGGTCGTCGTCGTGGTTCCACAGGGCGTCGAACTTCCGCTGCGCCTGGAGCAGTTGGGCCATCTTGGCCTGGCCGGACTCGACGGTGAACTCGGCCGCCTGCCGGGCCACCTTCTTGATGTTCGGGTAGTTCTTCAAGGCGTCGTCGAAGCCCTGGGTGCGCTGCTTGGTCAGCTCCAGGTTGTCCAGGCCGGCGAGTTCGACGACCCGGGCGTCCGGCTTGTCCTTGAGCTTCTCGCCGATGTAGTGCCCGGCGTTGAGGCCCATGCCGTAGTTGTCGCCGCCGATCCAGCAGCGGTAGGCCTGCGCCGAGTCGAAGATGCGGTCCAGGTTGACGACCGGGATGCCGGCGCGCATCGCCTTGAGGCCGACCTGGGTGAGGGCCTTGCCGTCGGCGGGCAGCACGACCAGGACGTCGACCTTCTTGTTGATCAGGGTCTCGATCTGGCCGATCTGCTGGGCGGTGTCGTTGGAGCCCTCGGTGATCTCCAGGGTGACGTCGGAGTACTTCTTCGCCCGGTTCTTGGCGTTGTCGTTGATGGCGTTCAGCCAGCCGTGGTCGGCCTGCGGTCCGGCGAAGCCGATGGTGACGTGCTTGCCGGGCTTGTCGTCGGCGGCCGGCTGCTCGTTCGCGGCCGTCTTCTCTTCCTTCGTCTCATTGCTCGTGCAACCTGCGAGGAAGGCACCGGCGGAGACGGCGGCGGTCCCGAAGAGCAGTCCTCTGCGGCTCGTCAGCTGTGACATGGTGGTGAACCCTTTCCTCAGGTCGTGCTCGCGGTACGGCGCTGGACCAGGACGGCGGCGACGATGATCGCGCCCTTGGCGATCTGCTGGACGTCGCTCTGGAGGTTGTTCAGGGCGAAGATGTTCGTGATCGTCGTGAAGATCAGCACGCCGAGCACGGAGCCGGTGACGGTGCCGCGACCCCCGCTGAGCAGGGTGCCGCCGATGATGGCGGCCGCGATGGCGTCGAGTTCGTACAGGTTGCCGTTGGTGTTCTGGCCGGAGCCCGAGAGCACGATCAGCAGGAAGGCGGCGATGCCGCAGCACAGCCCGGACAGCAGGTACAGGTAGAGCCGCTGGCGGCGGACGTCGATGCCGGCGAGCCGGGCGGCCTCGGCGTTGCCGCCGACGGCGACCGTGCGCCTGCCGAAGGTGGTGCGGTTGAGCAGCAGCCAGCCGAGAATCGTCACGATCGCGAACACCAGGACCAACGGCGGGACGCCGAGCACATAGGAGTCGCGCTCACCGAGGTTCAGGATGCCGTCGACGGTCACGATCTGCGTCTTGCCGTCGGTGAGCTGCAGGGCGAGTCCGCGCGCCGACGCCAGCATGGCGAGGGTGGCGATGAACGGGACCATCCCGCCGTACGCGATGAGCAGGCCGTTGACGAGCCCGCAGCCGAGGCCGACGACCACCGCCGTGAAGAGGATCCCCGCGAAGCCGTACTCCTGCGTGGCCACCGTGGTCGCCCACACGGAGGCGAGGGCGACGATGGCGCCGACCGACAGGTCGATGCCGCCCGAGGTGATGACGAAGGTCATGCCGACGGTGACCACGCCGATCACCGACGCCTGGGTCAGCACCAGTTGGAGGTTGCGGGTATCGAGGAACTCGTCGGGCTTGGTGACGCCGCCGATGACGACCAGCGCGGCGAGCACCCCGAGCAGGGAGAGGGTACGGAGGTCGGCGCGGGCCGGCAGGCCGCGCCAGACGGGGAGCCGGGCCGGCGGTGTCGGGCCGGCGGTGTCCCGGGGCGGGGAGACGTGCTGCGTCATGACGCCGGGCTTCCTTCCATGACGAGGTCGAGGACTCGGTGTTCATCCAGCTCCTGGGCGGGCGCCGTGTGCACGACACGGCCCTCGCGGAGCACCAGTACGCGGTCGGCGAGGCCCAGCACCTCGGGCACCTCGCTGGAGACCAGCAGGACGGCGAGGCCCTCGTCCGCCAGCCGGCGCACCACCGCGTACAGTTCGGCGCGGGCGCCGACGTCGACGCCGCGGGTGGGCTCGTCCAGCAGCAGCACCCGGCAGCCGCGCAGCAGCCAGCGGGCGAGCACGGCCTTCTGCTGGTTGCCGCCGGACAGGGTGCGCACGGGCACGTCCGGGTTGTCGGGGCGCAGCGACAGCTCCCGGGTCGCGGCCCGGGCGGCGCCGCGCTCGCCGCGCCGGTCGATCCAGCCGCCCCGGGAGAAGCGGGACAGGGACGACACCGACACGTTCCGCGTGACGGACTCCAGCATCAGCAGGGCCTGCGCCTTGCGCTCCTCGGGCGCGAGCCCTATCCCGGCGCGTACGGCGGCACGGACGCTCCCGGTGCGCAACCGGCGGCCGTCGACGACGACATGGCCCGCGGTGGGCCGGCGCGCCCCGTAGACGGTCTCCAGGATCTCCGAGCGCCCGGAGCCGACCAGTCCGGCGAGCCCGACGATCTCACCCGGGCGCAGATCGAGGTCGAGCGGCGCGAACTCACCGTCCCGGGCGAGGCCCCGCACCTGGAGGACGGGCTCGGCCCGAGGCGTCCGGGCGGGCCGCTCGGGGAAGACGTACTCCACGTTGCGGCCCGTCATCAGGGCGACGACGTCCCGGGTCGGGGTGGTCTTCGCGGGCAGCCCGCCGGCGACGGCCCGGCCGTCCTTGAGCACGGTCACCCGGTCTCCGATGCGCCGGATCTCCTCCAGCCGGTGCGAGATGTAGACGACGGCGACCCCGTCGGCGGTGAGATCGCCGACGATCCGGAAGAGGTTGTCGACCTCGTCGGGGTCGAGCGCGGCGGACGGCTCGTCCATCACGATGAGCCGTACGTCGTGGGAGAGGGCCCGCGCCATCGACACGATCTGCTGCTGCGCCGCCGACAACTCCCCGACCGGGCGGGCGGGATCGATCTCTGGATGCCCGAGCCGCTTCAGCAGCGCCGCCGTCGCGGCACGGGCGGCCTTCCCGCGGACGACGAACCCGGCGGCCGTCGGCTCGTGGCCGAGGTGGACGTTCTCCGCCACCGACAGGTGCTCCACCAGGTCGAGTTCCTGGTAGATGGTGGCGATGCCCAGGCGCATGGCGGCGATCGGGGAGCGCAGGGTGACCGGCTCCCCGCGCCAGCGGATGCTGCCGCCGTCCGGCTGGTGGGCACCGGCCAGCACCTTGATGAGCGTGGACTTCCCGGCGCCGTTCTGGCCGAGCAGACAGTGCACCTCCCCGGCCTGGACGTCGAGGTCGACGCCGTCCAGAGCGCGGACTCCGGGGAACGACTTGGTGATTCCGGACATGCTGAGCAGCGGTGGTTCTGGAGCCATGTGAGTCCCCTCGGCGGACGTGCGGACCGGTGTCAGGGCGTAGCGGGGCGAGCGCCCTGCGGCCAGGGAGCGGCGTTACACGAGTAAGCGGGGTGGTGCGGGAAAGGTCGCTGATGCGGACGGGGGCGCGTGGGCGGACGGAACGGTGGTCGCTTGCGCGGGCGGAACGGTGACGGCTTCCACGGCAGGGCGGTGGTCGCTTGCGCGGGTGCAACGGGTGTGGGCTTGCGCGGGTGGAACGGTGGTCGCCGCTTGCGCGACGGGGCGGTGGTCGCTTGCGCGGGTGGGACGGGTGTGGGCTTGCGCCGGCGGACGGGGGTTCGCTTGCGCGGGCGGGGCGGGCGGTTCGCTTGTGCGGGTGGAACGGGTTCGCTGTGCGGGCGGTGCGTCTACGCGGGTGAGAAGAGGTGGTCGCTGATCAGCCGGGCGGCGCCGATGACACCGGCGCTCGGTCCCAACTCCCCGAGGACGATGGGCAGGTTGCCGGTGGCCAGCGGCAGTGACTGGCGGTAGACCTGGGTGCGGATCGCGGCGAGCAGGGTGTGGCCGAGGCCGGTCACCCCGCCGCCGATCACCACCAGGCCCGGGTTGAAGAAGGACACGAGTCCGGCGATGACCTGGCCGACCCGGGTGCCGCCCTCACGGATCAGTTCGAGCGCGGTGGCGTCACCCGCGGCGGCAGCGGCGGCGACGTCCACGGCGGTCAGGGTGCCGTTCGCCTCCAGCCGGGCCGCGAGTTCGGCGGACAGGCCCTGCCCGGCCGCCTGCATCGCGTCCCGGGCCAGGGCCGCGCCGCTGAAGTGGGCCTCCAGGCAGCCCCGGTTGCCGCAGGCACAGGGCCGGCCGTCGGGCACCGCCTGGATGTGGCCGATGTCGCCGGCGCTCCCGGTGGTGCCCCGGTGCACCCGGCCGCCCGCGACGATGCCGCAGCCGATCCCGGTGCCGATCTTGACGCAGAGGAAGTCGGCCGTGGTACGGGCGACTCCCGCGTGCTGCTCTCCCATCGCCATGAGGTTCACGTCGTTGTCGACCATGACCGGGCAGCCGAGTTCCTGGCTGAGCGCCTCCCGGACGGGGAAGCCGTCCCAGCCGGGCATGATCGGCGGAGCGACCGGTACGCCCTCGGGGAAGCGGACCGGTCCGGGGACGCCGATGCCGGCGCCGTCGAAGCCCTCGGCGAGTCCTGCGGCCTTCAACTTCCCGGCCAGGTCCAGGACTTGCTCGAAGACCGCGACCGGTCCCTCGCGCACGTCCATGGGCTGGTTGAGATGGCCGAGGATCTCCAGTTCCGGGGTGGTGACGGCGACATCGACCGAAGTCGCGCCGATGTCGACACCGAGGAACCTGAGGTCCGGATTGAGCCGGACGTTGTGGGAGCGCCGGCCGCCGCGCGAGGCGGCGAGTCCGTCGGCCACCACCAGGCCCGTCTCCAGGAGCCGGTCCACCTCCACGGCCAGCTTGGACCGGGACAGGTCGACCTGGTCGCCGAGCTGGGCCCGGGAGTTGGGACCCCCGTCACGCAGGAGCTTCAGCAGGCGGGCCTGGTGCGCGTTAGCCGGTCGAGCCGTCATGCGTCTCACGTGCCCCTCCCCGCCATTTTCGGCCACCAGTGTCGGGCTTTCGACAGGGAACGTAGCAGTGGCCGCCGAGCCTGGGAAGAAGTTGTGCATGGATTCCTGTGAACTTCTTCCACTGAGAGGACAAAGATCCGAGCCGGTCACGGCTCGCGCGGTGCGTCAGGGGAGGGGCGTCGACCGGTCAGGCGTACTGCGGGGGCCTCTCGCTCCGCACGCTCAACTGAGCTGTGTCTCCCAGGCGTTGACGTCCCGGAGCCGGATGTCCGGCAAGTGTCCGGCAAGCGCCGGTGACGCGGGCCGGCCGAGCTCCGGCGGTCACGCCAGGAGGCTCATCAGGCTCCGGGCTTCATCGCGGGCGGCGGTCACCGCCGACTCGTTCAGCCCGCACAGCCGTAGGCACGAGGACGCGATGGCCTCCGTGTCGGCCGCCTCCGGCTCACGGGAGCGGCGTATCTGGATGACGACCTCGACCAGCTGGATCAGCAGTTCGCCGAGCTGCTCGGCGGTCAGGCCGCGGGCGACGCCCCCGCTCGCGGCCAGCGCGCCGAGGGCGCCGTAACTCGCCTGCAAGCGGCCCCGCTCGGCGCGGAAGGCGTCGAACCGCTCGGCCCGCACCTCCGGCAGCAGGTAGAGCGTGCCGATGTTGTACGGGGTGCGGGAGAGGGTGTGTACGTCCATGGCGGCCACCGCGTAGAGCGCGGCGGCCGGACGAGCCCGCTCGGGCACCAGCTCCCGGACGCGGTCCACCATGTGGAGGCTGGGCCGCACCGAGGTGGCCAGCAGCTCGGCGAGGATCTCCTCCTTGGTGGGGAAGTGGTAGTACAGCGAGGCCTGCCTGATGCCCACCCGCTCGGCGATCATCCGGGTGCTGGTGCCGGCGATCCCCCGTTCGACGAAGAGGGCCCCGGCGGCGTCCAGGATCTGGTCCCGGGCGGACGTGCCCGGGTCGGACGGCGGTGTGTGCCGGGGCCTGCCTTGGCGGGGACGCGTCATGCTCATGGGTCCCATGCTGCCACCCCTCGTCCCCTCGTCCCCTCGCCCGCCCTCACCCGGACGCCAGGTACGCCCGCCAGCCGCCGAAGCGTGTGATGTCGGGCGCGCCCTCGACGGCGTACGGCTCCACCAGGAAACCGCTGACCCGCCGCCCGTCGGCGAGTTCGACGGTGCCGACGGCCATCGGCGCGGGAACGCCCGCGACGAACACCCCGAACCCGCCGGCCGACAGCCGCCAGACCTCACCTTCGACACCGGATCCGGCGGGGTTGCCCACTCCGGCAGGGTTGCCGGCTCCGGCGGGGGCGCCGACTTCGGCGAGGGCGGGGGCTTCGGCGAGGGCGCCGGCTTCGGTTGGGCTGACCGGTTTGGCAGGGGCGCCGGCTTCGACGGGGACGTTGGCGTCGGCAGGGTCGTCGGCTTCGGCACGGTTGCTCGCTCGCGCGGGGTTGGTTGCCGCCGCGAAGTCGCCCACCCCCGCAGGCTGGCTCGCTCCCGAACCGGCCACTCCCGCAAGGCCGCCCGCTCCCGAGTCCCCGCCCACCCCCGCAGGTTGGCTCGCTCCCGAACCGCCCACTCCCGAAGGACCCCTCGCTCCCGCGGCACCGCCCGCCCCCGCACCCCGGTCCGTCCCCGCGTCACCACCCGGTCCGCTCCCGGTGGTCCGGCGTAGGCCCGGTCCGCTCCCGGTGGTTCGGAGCAGGCCCGGTTTGGGTGGGGTGGTGTTCAGGGCGTACAGGCGGTAGTCGGGGGTGGTGCGTGCCGGGCCCAGTAGGGTGCCGCCCGCCTGGACGAGCTGGGCGTTGAGCGGTTGCCCGGTGAGGTGGGCGCCGACCACGAACAGGTCGAGGGGCGGGGCGGCCAGCCGTTCGGCCAGGGCGGCCAGGGCGCGGTCGGAGAAGGCCGGACCGGTGAGCATCACACCGAAGGGCAGGCCGTCCACGAACCCGGCCGGGACGGCGAGCGAGGCGCAGTCCAGCAGGTTGGCGAAGTTGGTGAAGCGGCCCATCCGGGCGTTGGCACCGACGGGGTCGGCCGCCACTTCCGCGAGGGTGGGGTGCCAGGTGGTGGTCGGGGTCAGGAGCGCCGCGCAGCCGTCGAGCGCGGCGCGTCCGGCAGCGGCCAGCGCGGCGAGCCGGGCGGTGTCCGCGGCCCAGTCGGCGGCGGTCTTGTCCCGGCCGGCCAGCACGATGGAGGCCACGGTGGCGTCCAGTCCCGTACCGATCAGGTCGCGGTGTTCTTCCACGTGCCGGCCCACGGCGGCGTACCGCTCGGCGACGAAGGCCCCGCCGTACAGCAGGTCCGCGGCCTCCAGCAGCGGGGTGACGTCGGCCCGGACGATCTCCGCGCCGGTGCCGGCCAGGCGGGCGACCACGGCGTCGAAGGCCGCGCGCCAGCCGTCGGCCATGCCGTCCAGGTGCTCCGGGGCCGGTACGGCGATCCGGGGGCGCGCGGGCGGCGGCGGGAGCTGGGTGCCGGTGCGGGAGAGCGGGTCGGCCGGGTCGGGGCCCTCGACGATCTCCGCCGCGGTACGGGCGAGCCACAGGTCGCGGGCGAAGACGGTGACGCAGTCGAGGGTGTAGCAGGCGGGGACCACCCCGGTCACGGGCACCAGGCCCTTGGTGGGCTTGACCCCGACGATGCCGTTGAGGGCGGCGGGCACCCGCCCGGAGCCGGCCGTGTCGGTGCCGAGCGCGATGTCGGCGATGCCGAGGGCGACCGCGACGGCCGAACCGGAGGACGACCCACCCGAGATGCGGGCCGGGTCCCAGGCGTTGCGCACCGCGCCGTAGGGGCTGCGGGTGCCGACCAGGCCGGTGGCGAACTGGTCCAGGTTCGTCTTCCCGAGCACCACCGCGCCGGCCGCGCGCAGCCGCGCCACCGCGGGCGCGTCGGCGCGCGGCCGGTAGGCGTACGACGGGGCGCCCGCGGTCGTGGGCAGGCCGGCCACGTCGATGTTGTCCTTGACGGCCACGACCAGTCCGGCCAGGGGCAGCGCCGGATCGATGCCGGCGGCCTCGGCGAGCACCTCGTCACGGGGGCGCAGGTGGATCCAGATCTCGGGCCGGTCGGCGCCGCGCAGACGGTCGTAGGCGGCCTCGACGCGGGCGACCCGCGGGCCGGCGCTCATGCCCGTACCGCCGCGAGCACCTGGCCGGGGGCGACCTGCTCACCGGGCTTGACGTAGATCTCCAGCAGGGTCCCGGCGGTGGGGGCGCTCACCTTGGACTCCATCTTCATCGCCTCCAGGGAGAGGATCGGGTCGCCCTCGGCGACGGCGGCGCCGGGCTCGGCGACGGTCTGCCAGACGGTCGCGGTGAACGGCGCGGTGACCGGCACCGCACCGTCCGGGACGGTGACGCCACCCGGACCGGCGCCGGTGACCGCCGCCTGGGCAGCGTCGTCCCGGTCGAACTCGCCCGCCGCCCGCCAGCGTTGCTTCTCCGCTTCGAACGCGGCGTTCTGCCGATCGCGGAAGGCGGCGATCGAGTCGGCGTTGGCGGCCAGGAAGGCCTGGTGCTCGGCGATCGAGAAGGTGCCCTCCTCGGTCGCGAAGTCACCACGGCCGGCGTCCGTCTCGGCGCGCAGTTCGAGCAGTTCCTCCGCCGTGACGGGGTACCACTCGATGCGGTCGAAGAAGCGCAGCGCCCAGGGCGAGTCCCGGAACAGACCGCCGGTGCGGAAGCGGTTCCAGATCTGCACGGTGCGGCCGACGAACTGGTAGCCGCCGGGGCCCTCCATGCCGTAGACGCACAGGTAGGCGCCGCCGATGCCGACGGAGTTCTCCGCGGTCCAGGTGCGGGCCGGGTTGTACTTGGTGGTCACCAGGCGGTGGCGCGGGTCGAGGGGGGTGGCGACGGGCGCGCCGAGGTAGACGTCGCCGAGGCCGAGCACCAGGTAGGAGGCGTCGAAGACGGTGCGGTAGACGTCGTCGGCGGTCTCCAGGCCGTTGACCCGGCGGATGAACTCGATGTTCCAGGGGCACCACGGGGCGTCGTCGCGCACCCCGGCCATGTACCGCTCGATCGCCAGACGGGTCGCCGGATCGTCCCAGCTGAGCGGCAGGCGCACGGTGCGGGAGGGCACCACCAGCTCGTCGGTGGGCGGCACCTCGTCCTCCAGCTCGCGCAGCAGAACGGCGAGGTCACGGGGTTTCAGCCGGCGGGCGTCGGTGTGGATCTGCAGGGAGCGGATGCCCGGGGTGACGTCGAGGATGCCGGCGGGCGCGTGCGCGGCGAGGGTCTCCTGGAGCGCGTGCACCCGCATCCGCAGACCGAGGTCGAGCGTCATGGGACCGTACTCGACCAGGAGGTTGGCGTCGCCGTCCCGGCGGTAGGTGACGCCGGGGCGGGTGTCGGTGGCGGCCAGGCGGCCGAGCACGCCGTCGTCACCGTCGCCGCCGCCGCTGATCGGCGTGGGGAAGGCGCGGCGGGCTTCCAGGCCGGCCGTCTCGGCCTCCCGGACCGGTACGAAGCGGACGGTGTCGCCGGGGCGGAGCTGGCCCAGCTTCCACAGCTCGCCGCCCGCGACCACGGCGGGGCAGACGAACCCGCCCAGCGACGGCCCGTCCGGGCCCAGGATGATCGGGGTGTCACCGGTGAAGTCGAGGGCTCCCACCGCGTACGGCGTGTCGTGGATGTTGGACGGGTGCAGCCCGGCCTCGCCGCCGTCCTGACGGGCCCACCGGGGCCGGGGCCCGAGCAGGCGGATGCCGGTGCGGGCCGAGTTGTGGTGGACCGTGTAGTCGGTGGCGTAGAGGGTGTCGATGTCCTCGCGGGTGAAGAACTCGGGTGCCGCGTGCGGGCCTTCGGTGACAGCGATCCGCCAGTGCGAGGTGAGGGCGGGGCGGCGCTCGGGCGGGGTGGGGCCGCCGCCGGTGGGGATCGTGCCGGTGCCGGCGTCGGCGGTCGGGGTGTCGGCCTTCGGCCGCAGGACGTCTCCGGCGACGAGGGCCCGGCCGCCGTGGCCGCCGATGCCGCCGAGGGTGAAGGTGGAGGCGCTGCCCAGATACGCGGGTACGTCGATGCCGCCCCGGACGGCCAGGTAACTGCGCAGGCCGGGCCCCTGGCAGGCGCCGAGGACCAGCGTGGCGCCGGCCGGGACCGGCACCGGCTCCCACAGGGCCGCCGTGGCGCCGTCCACGGTGACCGGGACGGGGGCGCCGGTGACGGCGATCACGGTGGCGTCGGAGAAGCGCAGGGTCAGCCCGCCCGCGGTGACCTCCAGCGCGGGCGCCCCGGCCGCGTTGCCGACGGCCAGGTTGGCCTCGGCGAAGGAGACGGCGTCGAAGGGGCCGCTCGGGGGAACGCCCACGTGCCAGTGGCCGAGCCGGCCGGGCAGGTCCTGGACGGTCGTCATCGCGCCCGGCACCAGCACGTCGATGCGCGGCTCGGGATCGGTCGCGGTGTCGAGGGTGCCGGTGCTGTGCACGGCCGCGCGCACCTCCTCCCGCACGGTCAGCGAGCGCAGCAGGCCCAGGTTGGTGACGACACCGTCGACCTTGCAGGCGGCCAGCGCCCGGCCCAGCACGTCGAAGGCGGCGTCCCGGCCGGGGCCGTGGGCGATCACCTTGGCCAGCATGGGGTCGTAGTGGGGGGAGACCTCCAGGCCGGTCTCGGCGAAGCCGTCGACGCGGACGCCGGGCATCTCCTCGGCGCCCTGGCCGGGGAACACCGCCCGGGTGATCAGGCCCGGGGACGGCTGTGAGTCCCGGCCGGGGTCCTCGGCGTAGACGCGTGCCTCCACGGCGTGCCCGGTGGGCGTCCACTCCCGCTCGAACACCACGTCGTCGACCGCGCCGTCCCGGGCCAGGGTGAGCATGAGGGCGACGAGGTCGACCCCGTACGCCTCCTCGGTCACCGGGTGTTCGACCTGGAGCCGGGTGTTGACCTCCAGGAAGGCGGCCTCCTCGCGCACCGGGTCGTAGACGAACTCCACCGTCCCCGCGCCCCGGTAGCCGACCGACGCCAGCAGCCGCCGCGACGAGTCGTGCAGCAGCGCGCGGACGGCGGCGGGCAGGGCCGGGGCCGGGGCCTCCTCGATCACCTTCTGGTTGCGGCGCTGCAGCGAGCAGTCCCGGTCGCCGATGACGGCGATCCGGCCGGTGCCGTCACCGAAGACCTGCACCTCGACATGGCGGGCGGGGCGCACCAGGCGTTCCAGGAAGACGCCGGCCGACCCGAAGTGGGACTCGGCGAGGGCCGCGACGCCGGCGAAGGCCTCGCGCACCTCGCCCGCGGTGGCGCAGGCCCGCATGCCGATGCCGCCGCCACCGCCGGTGGCCTTGACCATCACGGGCAGCCCGATCGACTCGGCGGCGGTGACGGCTTCCCCGGCGCTCGCGAGCAGTTCCGTCCCGGCCAGCAGGGGGACCCCGGCCGCCTTGGCCAGGGCGCGGGCGGTGTGCTTCTCGCCGAAGGCGGTGATCTGGTCGGCGGTCGGTCCGGCGAACCGCAGACCGGCCTCCTCCACGGCACGCGCGAAGGCGGAGTTCTCGGAGAGGAAGCCGTAGCCCGGGTGGATGATTCCGGTGCCGTGCGCGAGCGCGGCCTCGATGATCGCGTCGCCGCGCAGGTACGAGTCCCGGGCGGGCGCCGGGCCCAGGCGGACCGCGTGATCGGCCTCGCGCACGTGCGGGGCGGCCCGGTCGGCGTCGGAGAAGACGGCGACGGTGCCCAGGCCCAGCTTCCTGGCGGTACGGATGACGCGGCGGGCTATCTCACCGCGGTTGGCGACGAGTACGGCGGTGGGGCGGGTCACGCGGCGTCCTCCGGGGTGCGGGCGGGCTGCGCGGACCGTGCGGCGTCCGCGCCGGGGCTGTGCGTGGCGCGGGCGTCCGGGCCTGCGGCGGCCCGCCCCCGCCCCGGGTCCACGACGATCATGCGCAGGGGCGTCGGGTTGAAGTCGTTGCACGGGTTGTTCATCTGCGGGCAGTTGGACACCACGACCAGGACGTCCATCTCGGCGCGCACCGCGACCCGGCGGCCGGGCGCCGACATGCCGTCCACGATCCCCAGCGCGCCGTCCGCCTCGACGGGCACGTTCATGAACCAGTTGAGGTTGGAGACGATGTCCCGCACGCCCAGGCCGTGCCGGCCGGCCTCGGCGAGGAAGTTCTCGCGGCAGCCGTGCTGGAACATCACATGGTGGCCGTAGCGCAGGGTGTTGGACTCCTTGCCGCAGGCGCCGCCGATGGTGTCCTGCCGGCCGAGTTCGTCGGCGACGACGGTCATCAGCGGGCGGCCCTCCCCGCTGCGCAGCACGGTGCCGGTGCGCACATAGGCGTTGCCCTGCCAGGCCAGGGTGTCGGGGACGCTGTAGCGCTCCTCGGGATCGCGGGCGTTGTAGAGCAGGCAGTCGGCCGACTGGTTGCCGCCGACGTCGACGATCGTCAGGACGTGTCCCTTCGCCACCACCGCCGACCAGGGCGCGTTGGGGGCCACCTCCTCGTCCAGCACGACGGCGCCTTCGGCGAGGCTCGCTCCCCGGTCCAGGACGGAACCCTCCGCGTACACGGCGCCGACGGGGACGGTGGAGGCGACGGTGCCACCCGCGACGGTCGGCCGGATGGTCGGTGTGCTCTCGGTCCGCGTGGTCGCCATGTCACAGCCCCCTGGCTTCGCAGTAGTCGGCGGTGTTCAGGTACGCCCGGTGCAGTTCCGGCGTGGCGGTGAAGCGCGGCTCGTCCGGGCCGGTCGGCAGCCCTCGCCAGGCGTGCACCCGCAGCGGCCCGACGACGTAACCGGGGCGCGGGTCCAGCGGATGGGCGACGTTCGCGACCAGCACCAACAGCGGCATCTCCGCGACGAGTTCGACATGCGTGCCGGGACCGGCGCCGCCCCGCCAGGCGAGCGCGCCGTCCGCCTCGACACGTACGCCCTGGAAGAAGGACACGCCGGGCGGCAGATCGCGGCGGCCCAGGCCGTGCTTGGCGGCCGCCTTCAGGAAGAGCCCGCGCCCGGAGGGGGACGGTCCCTCGGGGCGGGCGTCACCGTACTTGCGCTCGTTCCAGGCGTCGGTGGTGGTACCGCAGAAGGCGTCGTGCCGGCCGGAGGAGTCGGCGCTGATCACGGCCAGGACCCGGCCGTCACCGGACAGCAACGGATGGTTCTCGCCCAGGTAGGCCTGCCACGGGACCTTCTGGGTGTCGGCGACGTTGAGCCGCTCGACCGGTTCCAGCGCGTTGAAGAGCAGCAGGTGGGCGCAGGCGTCACCGGTCGGGTCGTCGAAGCGCAGCCGGGTGCCGCGGGCGAGGACCTTGTGGGTGTATCCGCCGGGGGCCACCGTCTCCGCCCACACCAGGGCGGCCGGGTCCACCCCCGGCGGGCGGTACGGGCTGCCGGACGCCGGGAGGTACGGCATCCACGCCCCGGCCCGCCCGGCCTGGGCGCGGGCGTCGTCCCGGGCACTGCGGACACTGTCGGTCAGGTGCTGGTCCCGCACCCGGGCACCGGCCTGTTCGCCGGAGTGCCGGTCGTGCGGCGCGCGGGCCGTCGATCCTTCGGTCCTGGTCATGATGTCCCGCCGTCCTCTCGTCGCTGTGTCGGTACGTGGTGGGTGCGCGGTCGGGCGCCGGGGGAGGGCGCCGCGGGAACCGCCGGACCCGTCAGGCGGGTTCGCCGACGGTCCGGGCCGGGGCGGACGGCTCGACGTGGGTGTGGGGCACGGGCCGCAGCGCGATACGGCGGTGCAGCCGGCGCGCGAGGAAGTAGCCGGCGCCGGCCGCCAGGCTCAGCCCGATGAAGAGCAGCGCGCTCCACCGCAGCCACCACGTGCCGCCGGTGAGGTCGTAGATCTCCGCGCGAGGCCAGACCAGGTTGACCGTCATGCCGGTCTGGAAGAGCACGGCGAGCGCGTTGACCGCCACCCCCCACCGGCCCAGCGAGAACAACGGCCGGCCCGTCTCGTCGACGCCGCCGGGGAGTCCGCCGGTGTCCCGGTGCCGGATGCGGACGGCCAGCAGTGGCACCGTCACGCCCAGATAGGCCAGGTACAGCAGCGCGATGCAGAGGCTGGACAGGGCGGTGAAGACCGCCGACTGGCCGAGGTTCAGCAGCAGCGCGACCGCGGCGCCCACGCCCACCACGACCGACGTGACGACCGGGGTGCCGGTGCGGGCCGAGACCCTGCGCAGGTGCCGGTGGAACGGCAGGGCGCCCTCGCGCGCCATCGAGTACATCATCCGGGCGCCGGAGGTCTGGACGGCCAGGGTGCAGGCGAACACCGCCACCGCGACGCAGCACAGCAGCAGGCGTCCCAGGACCCCACCGAGCCGGTCGGTGAGCACCCAGGACAGACCGCCGGCGGCCAGCTCGCCGTCCGTCAGGCTGCTCGCGGCCGTCAGCCCCGCGAGGATCAGCAGCGCGCCGCCGAGCCCGGAGGTGACCAGCGCCCGCAGGATCGTCCGGGGCGTGGTCCGGCGCGGGCTGTGGGTCTCCTCCGCCAGTTCACCCGCGGAGTCGAAGCCGACCATGACGTACGCCGCCATCAGCGAGGACGCGAGGAAGGCACCGGCGTAGCCGCCGTGGCCCGCCCAGCCGGTGTGCCGGTCCACCACCTGCGGGCCGCGCTCGGGCAGGAAGAAGAGCACCAGCACCAGCGCGATCACGCCGATGATCTCGACCGCGACGCCGACGCTGGTGGCGGCGGCCATCTGGCGGACGCCCAGGACGTTGACCACCGTGGTGACGACCAGCAGCAGGCAGCCCAGCAGAACCGCGTTCCGCGCGCCGGTCGGCGAACCCACCGACGGATCGGCGCCCGGACCGCCGACGATCTGGAAGCCGGACCAGATGCCCGGCAGCACGGCCTGCGCCGCGATGGCGGCCGCCGCCACGGTGAGGATCTGCCCGAGGATCATGATCCAGCCGGCGAACCAGCCCGTCGTGGTGCCGGCCAGCCGGCTCGACCACTGGTAGATCGCCCCGGAGATCGGCCAGCGGGCCGCCAGTTCGGCGAAGCAGAGGGCGACCAGCAGCTGGCCCGCGAAGACCAGGGGCCAGGTCCAGAAGAACGACGCCCCGCCGAGGCCGAAGCCGAGGCCGAAGAGCTGGAAGACGGTGGTGAGGACGGACACGAAGGAGAAGCCGGCGGCGAACGACGCGAAGCCGCCCACCCCGCGGCGAAGCTCCTGCTGGTAGCCGGCGCCGGGGGGACCGGCCGTGACACCACCGTCAGGGCTCTGCCCGAAGACGGGTTCGGGTCGGCTCATCGCCGCACCTCCGATCGGTCGCGAATACCTGTCACTTGACAGGTATGGCGATCGTCGGCCGCACCGGTCTCACCCCCGAGTCGCGGGAGTTAACTTCGTGTGTCCCACGCCCGGGGCGCTGCTAAGGGACGACTCCCAGTTCCGGCTGGGGTTCCGGGTGCGGTACCGGCGGGGCCTTCGGTTCCCACAGCGCGGTGGTCCGTACGAAGCCGTGGACCACGGAGAGCATCGCCAGGAGGAGAAGGGGGCCGAACAGCCACGGATGCGCGGCCATCTGCACCGGCAGAAAACGGTAGGACAGCAGGAGCGCCGTGAATACGGCGGCGCCGTGGGCGACCAATTGGATTCCGGACCGGTCCCAGCCCCGGTCGAACGCGCGGAGCGCTGCCTCGATCGTGAGCGTGAACACCACACCGGCGACGAGATCGGCGCCGTAGTGGTAGCCGAATCCGAGTGTGGCGGTGAGTGTGGCGATCAGCCAGAACGTGCCCGCGTAGCGCAGGAACCGCGGTCCCTTGCGGGAGTGGACGAAAATCGCGGTGGCCCACGCCGTGTGCAGGCTGGGCATGCAGTTGCGCGGGGTGATCTCGTCGAACGGTATGTGGTGCGGGCTGCCGATCGGCGTGGGCGTGTCCGGCCACAGGTCGGCGACCGCCCAGTGCCCGCCGTCGGCGCCGTAGGCGAAGACCGGCCCGACCACCGGGAAGATCATGTAGATGGCCGGCCCGAGGAGGCCGATGACCAGGAACGTGCGCACCAGATGATGGCGCGGGAAACGGCGCTCGGTCGCCACATGGCGCAGCTGGTACATCGCGACGACGACCGCGGCCACCGCGAGCTGGGCGTAGACGTAGTCGAGCGCGTGGGCGCCGATCGTGCCGGTGGCACGGACGATCCGGCCCACCACCCACGACGGGTTGCCCAGCGCGTGATCGGCGGTCGCCACGTACGGGTCGAGCACCGTCGGGCGGGTCTTCGACGTGATGAGGAGCCAGGTGTCGCCCGTCTTGCGGCCGGCCACCAACAGCAGGCCCAGTCCGACGCCTTTGAGCAGCAGGAGGCGTTCCCGGCCGGTGCGGCGCGTGACCGCGATGACCGCACAGCCCACGATGACCCACAACGCGCCGTTGCCGAAGGGATGGCCTTCTTCGGTCAGGTCGGCGCCGGCCGCCCACCGCGCCAGCAGGAAGACGATGTCGATGCCGATCGCGACGCCGATCGCGACGAACCGTTCCCGCCAGGTGAGGACCACCATCGTCAACGCCATGCTGGCGTACAGCAGAAACCCTGATTTAGGTGGAAATACCAGCTCTCGTACCTGATAGGTGACCGGCCCCGGCAGACCGTAATGACGCGCGGCGATCTCCAGCGCGACGAGGAATGCGAGGGTCACCACACCGGCCGCGGCCCACAGCGCCGTCCGGGGTCGGCGCCATGCGGCGAACGAATTTCTGCTCTTTGACGGCGGAATGACCCGCGTTGCTCTAGGTATCAATTGTTTGGCCGATGTGTTGGGTGTTGTTTGGTTTTCCGACGAGGTCGGGCAATGAGGGCGTGCTTGTCGTGAGTTCGATCATGTTATCGGAGCGTCGGCGCATTGTGGATGGGGAAGTGCCCGCGCACGGTCAGCACTCGATGCCCGTTCCGTCCCACGGACTCGGCCCCGTACCGTGGCACCAGGCGTCCAGAGCGCGGCCGTCCACGCACACGATGCCGCACTGGCGCGCGTACTCAAGGGCGGGCGCGGTGAAGTCGCTCGTCGTCACGACCGCGGCGACATCGGCCTCGTGGATGGTGAAGCAGGTTCCCCCGAACCGCTGGAGGTCCTGCGAGCCGACCTTGTTGGCCGCACCGTACTGCTTGCACTGGATCACCACGCGCCGTCCGTCCGGGGTGACCGCGGTGACATCCGCCCCCAAGTCGCCGGCGCCTCCCACCACCTCCACCTCCTGACAGCCGTCACGGGCGCACAGGTCGGCTATGGCCTCCTCGAAACCATCGGGCTCAAGCTCGGCGCAGTCCACCACGCCGCCGGGGAACGCGGTCGTCTCCTCGTCGGCCGGCAGCGGCGGAACGGACGCCTCCGCGGCCGGCAGCGGCGGAACGGCCGCCTCTTCGGCCGGCCGTAGCGGAACGACTGCCTCCGCGGCCGCTTCCTCCAGTGCCCGGGCGGTCCGGCGCGCGTACGCCGCGGCGGAGAAGCGGCGCCACCTGGACCGGCACAGCACAGCGGCCGCGATGCCGAGCACCGCCAGGACCCCGGCCCACAGCGGGCGCCGCTCGACCATGCCCGCGGCCGTCCGCACCACCAGCGCGAGAAGGCACAGCAGCACCGCGAGGAGCAGGAAGAACAGGGCGGTCGTGCGCAGATCGAAACGTCGGTCGTTCCGCACACGTCGAACGGGGCGCAGAGGTACGGACACGCGGGTTCCCTCCCGGACGGCGACGACAAGGGCCGGTCCTCTCCGGATGCCCGAGATCACCGAAAGATCGCACACCGCTCATGGCTCAGCCCTGGCCGGCGACCTCGCCGACCAGGGCTGTCCTCGGTACCGGGAGCCAGGGAGCCCCCTGCCCGGTGTCTATCCGCGCCGGAGCAGGTACTTGTGCTGTCCGGACAGCACCAGCTCGCCGCGCTGGTTGTGGATGGTGGCCTCCGTCACCACGACACCCTCCTCGCCGCGCGGTTCCAGTCCGGTGACGGTGAGCGCCGGGTACAGGGTGTCCCCGGAGTGCACCTCGGCCAGGAACGTGCAGGACAGCTCCAGGAAGCTGATGAACACCTCACCGATGAAGTGGGGGAACAGCGTGGCGCCCGGCGCGGTGAACGCCAGTACCTGCAGGCCGTGCACCACCGGCGCGGAGTGCCCGTGCCGGCGCGCCCACTCGGCGTCGTAGTGCACCGGGTGGTTGTCCGCGGAGACCGTCTGGAAGGCCGCCGCGTGGGCGTCGGTCAGGGTGCGGCTGGGGGCCCGGAACACCTCGCCGACGCGCAGGTCCCCGAAGGTCCTGGGCGGGACGACGAGGAACGCGTCCGGGTCGAACCCGGTCGCCGGCGCCGGCGTGTCCTGTGTGTCCATCGTGCTGTCCTCTCGCTCGTCTCTCGTCGTGCGCGTCACGTCCGTACCTACTCGCCGGGGGCGGGGACGGGGGCGGGAGCGATCCGGGCGGCCAGGAGGTTGGGGTCCTCGTCGGTGAAGTAGGCCGCGCTGGCGACGTACGCCGTGCGGCCGCGTACGGCGAGGGAGGTCGGACCCTCAAGTCCGTCGGCGGCGGTGAGCACGACGGTGTGCCGGCCGCCGGGTTCGACCCGGGCCACCTCGTTGTCCTTGTTGATCGCGGCCAGCAGGGTGTCTCCGCGGCCGGTGAACGCGAAGTCGTCGATGTCCACCAGGCCGGTGGCCCGCGTCGAGACGGGGCCGGCCGCGCCGTGGGCCGTGACCGGTATGCGCAGCACGGTGCCCCGGTCCAGGTTCGACACCCAGACCGCGCCGCGGTGCACCTTGATGCCGTTGGCGCCCAGGAACCCGTCGGCGGCCAGCTCGGGTGCCGTGGACCACGCGGTGGCGGCCCCGCCGGTCAGCGGCACGCGCCAGACCGTGCCCAGGACCGAGTCCGCCGCGTACAGCAGACCGGCGTGCTCGTCCAGCGCCAGGCCGTTGGGCAGACCGTCGGCCGGGAGGGCGGCGATGCGGTGCGGGGTCCCGCCCGGCCGCAGGCGCCACAGGCCGGTCAGGTCGCTGCTGCCGGTGGCGTACAGGAAGTACAGCGTCCCGTCGTGCGTACGGACGATCCCGCCGAGGAACGGCGAGGTGAGGGCCGGGGTGACGGAGCCCGCGGGCGGCTCGGGCAGCGTCGCGAGGACGTGCACCCGGCCGTCGGGGGTGACACGGGCGACCTGGCGGCCGTAGGCGAAGGTGACGACCGCGCTGCCGCCGGGCTCCAGAGTGATGTTCTCCGGGCGCTGCCCTTCGCTGACGTCAAGGTGCGCGAAGAAGCGCGTGTGGGAGGCCGGGCCGACCGGGGTGGTGGATGCCGGGACGGCCGTGGCCGGACCGGTCGCCGTGACAGCGAGGGCCGCGACCACCGTCGTGGCCAGGAGACCGGTGCGCGTCCGCGTCGTCATAGGGCTGGTCATGTCGTTCCTACTCTGTGAGGTGGACAAGCGGTACTTGAGGTGCGGTGAGGTGAAGAAGGGCGCGCTCGGCAGGGTCCTGACCGACGGTGAGCCCCGTCACATGACGCCGGTCCATCGGCCTCGGACACCTGACAGGCGGGCCGGTGCGGGCGCGCTGCCGGACCTGGTCACCGGCCCCTCGTGGTCGGTGCCGCGGGCGCGGGAGGGCGGAACTCGAAGGCCGGCTGGGCGGGTCGGGCGATGACGGGCGGTCCGGTCATCAGCGCGACGAGTTCTCCCGCGGCCCGGTCGATCCGTTCGGCGAGCCCTTCGGCGCCCCAGTCCTCGGAGGCGGCGTAGACCCCGGTGGGGACGACGACGGCCCGCAGGTAGGCGAACAGCGGCCGCAGCGCGTGTTCCAG